>PAAJ01000017.1 GCA_002702575.1 Phycisphaerae bacterium
CCCACCGCCGACGGCAGACCCGACACGATGCTCGCGAAGATGAGTATCGAAATACCGTTGCCGATACCCCGCTCGGTGACCTGCTCGCCCAGCCACATCAGGAACATGGCGCCCGTGGTCAGGCTCACGGCCGTCGTGAACACGAAGCTGTACTGGCAGCCGTCATCCGCGTCAGCGGTCGGCTGGAATCGATTGAAATCAGAGACCACCGGGACATGGATGGCGCGGTCGGGGGCTACCTCGACCGCGTCCACCCAGTGGATCTGAACCTGGGTGACTCGCTGTTGCCGCATGGGGGCGACTTCGAGGTGTGGATCAACGAGGCGGGCATGCGGGATGAGTTGCCGCTCAACCTGCCGGTGGCCTTGTCCATGGGCCTGCTGGTGCATGGTGATGTCCTGGTGACCGGGGTCCATGACGAGCAGGACAGGCTTTCTGGCCTGCCCACCGTTGTCTGGCATGAGCTGCCCAGGATGTTGCGGAGTATCAAAAGAATGAATGAGACAGCGTGACGGGCGTATCAATGACAATCTGTTTGGATTGTGAAATCATCAAACAGGATCGTCTCATCCTTCGTCGTAGACCAGCTTGAGCTCCCGCCGCCGAAGAAGGTGCTGAAGTAGAGACCGTCGATGGCGAAATCAGCGATGTCCCGGAATCGCATGTCGGTACGTTCCAGAACAAGTTCGCCGTCCAGCCAGCCGCGGATCGAGCCATCGTTGAGGCCGGGGGTGTTCATGGTGATTTCATGCTTCACGTCATGCCACTGGCCGGGGATGAATTGAAGTGTCTGGCCATCACTCTGCCAGTACATGTTTTCGCCGTAGTTCTCCGGCTGATCCGGGTGGTAGACATAGTTCATGATGTCTCCGTCAGTCCGCCACATCATGCGAGCACTCCAGCCATCGGTTCCATCGGGGATGCCGCCGCCCGTGTTGCCCTCTCCGCCAATCAGACCGGGGAGTTTGCCACCCTTCACGAAGTCGAACGGAGATTCGAATCTCAATCGATAGGAGAGCACGACGCACTCATGGGACTCTTCGAACAGAAGCTTCCACTGGCAGCCAGTGTTGGACGTTCCATATTCGCCTTCGGGATACAGCACGGCCAGAGCCATGTTCTGTCCGTCATCCGTTTCGACGATGCTGACTCGTCCGTCATCAATACCCTGGGACCATGTCGGTGCGTTCCAGTCTTCGTCAAGCATCTCCTCGTCGTATGCCCCGGCTTGCCGGTGTTCGAAGTTCTGCTCGAAGATGAGCTCGAGGCCCTCGGATTCACAATCGCCCCAACCATCGATGATGGCAAGTACATCAATCACATCGACTGTTCCTGAATCATCCGTATCGCTGCCGCATGGAGCCTGGCAGGGACCCCATGCCGAGAGTGCGATGAGGATGTCGTTGGCGTTGACGACTCCGTCCTGGTTGGCATCTGCCGTACAGTCCCCTTGTACGGCGGCTGTACTCACCATCGATGCAAGTATTGGACCCACGAGATACCGCTTCATCTGAACTCCCTTGAATGGCAACCGGTGGTGATATTCTGGATCAGATAGCGGCTCAGACCGGAATCTTGCATGAAATCATGTCATTCAAGTCATTGATGAAGTGTGGGATGAGATTTTCAGGATGATCAGGGCAGGTCAGCTGTTGTCGTTGCAGATCCGGCCCCAGGCTTCGACCACGGCAAGGATGTCATTGACATCAAAGACCGCGTCGTTGTTGGCGTCGAGATCAGGGTGGTAATACCCGCCCCAGGCATCGAGCAGAAGCAGAAGATCATTGACTCCGATCATCTCATCAGCGTCAATGTCCCCCGAACACCAGCAGCTTTGTGTGAAGGTATTGGTGCCATCATCTTCAACGCCCTTGTAGGAATAGTCCGTGAAGTAGTTCCCGCAGAAGAGTGAGTTTCCGACTGGCATGGGTTGTTCACCGCTGGCCAGGTAGCCAGCGAAGATGCCGCCACCTGTATATCCGTAGTTGTCCTGGAAGCTGCACCCTGAAGCCGTCACATCATGGTTTCCCAGAACCGAAATGGCGCCACCGGCTCCATAGCCATATTCAGAAGCGTTGTTCCGGATGAATTCACAGCCTTGTACCGATCCGGTGAGTGATGGTCCGCCTTGTGGAGGGGCATCCACATTCAGAGCACCGCCCTGTGCGCCACCCAGATTGTCATAGAACAATGAACTGGTGATCGTGAAGGGGGTGTTGTTGATATGTATCGCGCCGCCGCTCCAGGCCGTATTGGATCGAAAACGACAATTTTCGATCTGCAGTTGATCGGCAAACTCTGAGTGGATGGCACCACCGGAGTCGGCCGTGTTCGAGAGGAAGTCGCAATTCGTGAAGGACAGTGGAGAGTAAAAGCCGCAGACGGCACCGCCGATGGCAGCCTGATCAAACTCTCCCATGGTGAGGCTGTTGTTTTCAAACCGACAATTTTTGATCGTCACCGATGTGAATTCGGCATAGATCGCACCGCCGCGGATGATGCCGAAGATATTGGAGCCAATGCCGTTTCGAATGGTCAAGCCGTCAATCGTACATGGGTCGCCATAGATGACGATCGGGCTCCAGTCCCACTTGCTCCCATCGATGATTGTCTGCGTGGCACCTTCACGACCTTTGAGCGTGACGCCGGAGAGTCCCCAGACATTCTGATACCAGGTGCCCGGCGCCAGGTCGATGATGTCACCCGGGCTGGATGCGTCTGCGGCTTCCTGCAGTGTTGGATAATCCTCAGGGACTCGCAGGGTGTCGGCAAATGCCACAACGGTCGTGAGGCCAAGGAGGAGAAGCAGGATCAATGCGGGGATGAAGCAGCCTGATTTCATGGGATCTCTCTTCGTCTATCAGCATCGCAGGTCGCCCATGAAGGCACAAGGCTCAACTGATCGATCAGACGATTAGTTCATTCTGGTCCTACTGAGCGTCTTCTGAGGGCCTGCTGGATGTTTCAGTCTTCGCCCATGGAGAACCGTTGCGGTAGTCCTCTGGTTTGTATCCACGTTTGTGTGTGCCGAATCCGAACGGGGTAGGCTCCCATGGGCCGATCATGGGGGCCTCCAGTCCACCTGGTGGAATGGCGTCTTCTTCCTGAAGTTGCCAGAGCATCGCATTGGCGAAGAGGCGTCTCAGATCCTCGCTGGACCAGTCTTCTGCTGTGCCCATGGTCGTCGCGAAGATCCGTTGGGAACTGCCATCCGGCATCTGGCGTTCTCGTACCCAGGCCAATGGCATCATGGGATCATTCTGTTCGCCCGTTACGAGTTCGTCATCTTCGTCCATGCCATCGACAACGCCACCTCGAAGAAGGATGGTGGAGTCTTCGGGGAGTGATCGGATGCCATAGACGTCGGTCGGTCCGAAGACGTCCTTGACGCCTCGGAGGGCAGGGTGCTTCGCGTTGGTCTCTTCGATGACCCCGCGAGTCGCCTGGCTGCCGTGTCCGCCGTGATGGGAGACCCATGTCTCACCAAGAACATGTCCTCCAAATCCGCCGGCAGGTTTCTGGGCATTCCATGTCCAATGGGCGTGAGGGCTTTCCGGGTTCTCTCTGTAGAAGAAGGCGTGGGTTGCGGTACGGAATCCAGTCACAGGCTTGCCTGATTCGACGAAGTTCACGATGTGGGCCATGTCTTCATCAGGAAGTTCGCGGAACCTCAGGAAGAGCACCATGGCATCGGCATCATCAAGTAGATGGAGTCCAGGGATGTGATCAAGGGTTTCCGGATCGACTTCACCTGTTTCCTCATCCTGGCTGAAGAGGACGATGCATTCGAATCCATGGCTGTTCATCAATCGGGCAAGCATCGGCATGCCTTCTTCTGAACGATACTCTTCGTCGCCTGCAATGAAGACGATTCGTTTGCCTTTGCCGGGGGCTTTGTTCTTGTCTCCTTCCCAGGCAAGCCATCTGGAGTCTTCCTTCAGGGAAGCGGTTTCCGTGTTGTTTGAGTCAGGTGTCGCCAAGGACAGAAAGCCAGTCAGCAGAAGTGTGATCAGTGTTGTCATCATCATGAGTGAATAGTACACCCGTGGACAAAAAGACAGCGACCCGACCAATGGCCGGGTCGCTGATGAGATCAAGTCTTGCGAAACGTGTGATCAGCAGCTTTCGCCGTAGATGCTGATCAGTTGCAGGACGTCGTTGACATCGGTTGTGCCGTTGCCATCGACATCGCCACCTGGTCCGCCCCATTCGGAGATCAGCAGGAGGACGTCGTTGACGCCAATCACGCCATCGCTGTCGAGATCGCCTGGGCATGGTTCCTCGAGGTCACAGTTGTCCTCGAAGCTGTTGCCGCCAGCGTCAGTCCAGCTGATGCCGATGTTGTTGGGGTCGTTGTTGCAGAACACGGTATTCGAGATCTGCGGATTGCCAACGCTCAGAATGACGTAGTTGCTCGAGGCGGTATTGTCTCGAATGATGCAGTTGTCAATGGTTGGGTTGCCGTTGATTCGCATGGCGGAACCGGATGCAGCATCGCCGTTCATCAGCGTGAAGCCGCTGACTGTCGAACTGCCGCCACCCATGAGCTGCATGACTGTTCCGTTGCCGCCAGCATCGATGATGGTGGCCTCTGGGCCGTCCGTGCTCATCAACGTGCAGGTGAGGCCGTCGAATGAAATCATCTCGTTGTAGACGCCAGGGCCAACCATGAACGTGTCGCCATTGATGGTCTGATCGCTTTCGAGTGCTTCAGTGATACTGGAGAACTCGCCGTTTCCGTTCACGTCGATCGTGAAGGTCTTGGGCTGACGGATGGTGTAGTCGAGGAAGCCCATGTTGTAGACGTCGAGGTTGTCACCGCTTCCGTTGCTTCCAGGTTCCTGGGCAAAGGCGAAGAAGGTCACATGGTCCGTGTTGGCTGCAGCGGTTGAATTCAGAGTGAACGTGTGCTGCAACTGGGTGCTCTGCCCACCGGACAGGGTGATCGTCGAGGTGTTTCGATGATCGAAGTGGGTGTCGTAGTAGTAGGCTGCGTTCGGGTAGCCGGAGTCTGCATCGACTGCGTATCCAAGATGCATGACCATGGTCTTGGATGGTGCGCCGGCGTCCATGGAGATGTCCATGGTGATCTGATAGTTGTTGCCGCTCAGTGGCTCGCCAGTAAGCTCGATACCTACATCGGTTGGAACGCCAAGACGATTGTTGAGGTAGCCGAGGAAGGCGTTGTAATCAGCAGCCTGGCCAGAGGTGCCGCTGCGAGAGATCACACCGTCGCACTGGACGTGGGGGATGCCGCTGACTCCGTAGAAGGTTGCTCGTGATTCACACCATGTGGCATCGAATCCGTATGAGCTGCTCCAGATGTGCATCTGAATGGACTGGAACGAATTCGGAAAATTGTCAGTCAGATCTCCGAGTGCGAGTCCGACGTTCTGACAGGGGCCGCACCAAGATGCGGTGAACTGTTCGAACATGACCTTGCGGGGTGCTGCGATGGAGGCAGCGCTCAGAGTGGTGACTGCTGCGAGGCCAACCAGGCCAAGGGTGGTCTTATTCATCATCTCTCTCCAGGGAAGATATATGGGTCAGGAGGGGGGGAAGACACCGGCTTCCTTTTCAGGAAGCCGGTGGGGAATTGCGAATCAGTCGTCGTCGTAGACGGCGGTGTACTGAACATTGTTCTGCCATGGATTGGCGTCTTCAATCTCAGTCACCATCAGGTTGAGGCAGTCGCCCTTGTAGGCATTGCACTCAGGTGAACCTTCTGGGCAGTCGAACATGAACAGGTTGTCCAGGCACTGGCCGTACTTGTTGCTGTAGACCTGTCGCTTGGGGAACATGCTGTCCTCGACGGACGTGCTGGCATCGTTGAAGACGCAGACGCCTTTCCATCGTTCCTTTGGAACGTACTGCTCATAGGTCAGGGACTCTGCAAGCTGCTGGCCATTCTGAGTGCCGCGGCTTGAGAGAATGCAGACGTCGGGACGCCCACTCATTGCCCAGTAAGCCACACTTGGCTTGACACGATCGCCGAAGAGAGCGGTCGATGCCCATGAAACGTGTGACTCGTCCGCGAGGTCACACTTGTAGGTGTGGTCCCAGTGCTGGTCGCCATCCTGTGCTTCGATGGAATCAGCCATGTCGTCATCGGAACCACCGCCGCCCATGTTTCCATATGGGGCGTAGTTGTTGTAGTTGTATGTGTGTACGGATACGTTCGGGTTCACATCGGATGAAAGAACGGTTGTTCGTCCTTCATACTGACGGTCCATGATCAGGAGTGCATGGAGGTTGTCGGTGGTGTTGAGCCTCCAGCCAGGAGCACCACGATCCATGATGTTCATCTCCATGCCGCCCTGCATGACAGGCATGCGGTCGACCATTGCCGGCATCGGCATTTCACCCTGATTCTGGGCGGCCCATGTTGTCAGGCCTTGATGCAGTGACTGACCGCGTTTCTGGTCTTCAACCAGTCGGGCAGAAGCTCTTGCGCCTGAGAGGGCAGGGAGGAGGATGCCCAGGAGAACGGCGATGATGCCGATGACCACGAGCAGCTCTACGAGTGTGAATCCACGTTTCTTAATCATTGGTTCATTTTCCGAGTACGGGAACAGCTGGAAATATGGCACTTGACGCCATGTTAGATTTCGCAATTCCCAGGTCTGCAGGTTCCTGCGTCGATGAGAATTTCCTAAGACGAACTCCTCTAATGTACTGTCATATGGCCCATAGGACAGTTCAAAATTCGCACTCTAGGGCCGGATATTGAGGTTTTTTCCGGCCAGACATTCGTTCCAAGAAAGCGCCTAACCTCGTGTGATATCAAGAATTGAGGCTAAATCAGGCCGAAGGAAGGACGCCCATGACTACCAAAAGTGCTGTCAGTGCCCTTGTAAGCCAATTGAATGAAAATTTTTCCCAGCTTCACACCTCCAAAGAAGATGCCTTTTGGCAGTCCTACATGGGATTGGGTGAAAACGCTGAGGAAGACAGAGCCCGATTGGGGCAGCTTGAAACCCAGTTGCAGGCTTGGCTACAGGATCCAGAACGACTTCAGGCGGTTTCAGAAGCCATGAATACCGCCCAGGGTCACCCTGACGAAGTCGCCCTTCAGGGGTGGCACAAGACACTCTCTGCCCATGCCATCAGTTCGGCCGAGGGTCGGTCGCTTGCGGCGGAGATCATCGAGGCCGAGGGGCGACTGGCCGGTGCTCGAGGTGGGATGGAACTCGGGTACCAGGATTCCCAGGGTGCTTTTCAGAAGGCAAGCAGTGTTCGTCTGGGTGTCATGCTCGGGACGGATCCCGACGAGGCCATGAGGCATGCCGCCTGGCAGGGACTTCGCAGCATCGAGGATTACGTTCTTGCCAATGGTTTCATCGAACTGGTTCGGATGAGAAACAAGTTGGGAAGAATGCTTGGCGGAGAGGACTACTACGACTGGAAAGTCAAACGTGTCGAGGGCCTTTCGAAAGCCGAGATCTTTGCCAGGTTGGATGAGCTGGAGCGATTGACTCGTGATTCGGCTTCGAAGGGGCTGGCGTCCCTGGATGAGTCGGCCCTGTCACCCTGGAACATTCGTTTTCACACGGAGGGTGATCTGATTCGGCAGCGTGATCCATGGTTCCCGTTCCGTGAAGGCATTCGTCGGTGGGGCCACAGTTTCGCTGGTCTCGGGATCACGTATGACCAGGCCACCATGGTGCTGGATCTACTGGATCGTCCTGGCAAATACGAGAACGGTTTCATGCATGGGCCGGAAGTCAGCTGGGTCGATGGTTCGGCCAGGCAGCGTGCCAGGATTCACTTCACGGCCAATGCCATTCCAGGCATGGCCGGGTCGGGCGAGCGGGCCTTGACGACGCTCTTCCACGAGGGTGGCCATGCTGCACATTTCGCCAATGTCTGCATGCCTTCTCCCTGCTTCGGGCAGGAGTTTGCGCCCACATCCGTCGCCTTTGCTGAAATCCAATCCATGTTCCTGGACAGCCTGACCGGGGATGCCGACTGGCAGCGACGTTATGCGCTCGATGCCAGTGGTGAGCCCATGCCGGTCGAGCTCATCGAACAGGGGATCAGGCAGGTCCAGCCCCATGCCGCCTGGAAGATCAGGCACATGATGGCCGTGTGCTACGCGGAAAAAGCGATCTATGAGCTCCCCGAGGACAGATTGACTCCTGAGGGGGTTCTTGAAGCCATTCGAGAGGCGGAGCGTCGGCTTGTCATGCTGGAACAGGGCAGTCCGCGTCCGGTGCTTTCAGTTCCGCACCTTCTGTCCGGTGAGGCCAGCGCCTATTACCACGGGTATGTCCTGGCTCAGATGGGAGTGGAACAGACTCGGTCAGCGTTCATGAAGTCCCATGGCTTCCTTCTCGATAATCCGGACATCGGTCCCATGCTCAAGAAGCACTACTGGAGACCTGGCAACAGTCTCAGCATGGACACGATGCTCGAGGGTCTCACGGGGGAGCCGCTCGGCGCCAAGGCCCTAGCTGCACATGTGAATCGTTCCGTCGAGGAATCACTGATCGAAGCACGTGAAAGCATGGAGCGTGCTCTGGAGATTCCAAGACATGAAGGTGGCGTTGAGCTCGACGCTCTCATCCGGGTTGTTCATGGAAAGGAAGAGGTCGCGGAGCTTGAGCCAGGGCAGTTCGAGTCCTTCTCCGATCAATTCGCCTCTTGGATTGACGGGCAGATCGAATCAGCCAAATAGAACGCCTCGCGACAGACATGAAAAAACCGGGGTATGGCCTGTGCCATACCCCGGTCTTGATTCAAGGATTCAAACGTGTTCAGCACTCGTTGCCGTAGAGCTCGATGAGCTGAAGCAAGTCGTTCACGTTCGTGGAGCCATCGCCGTCGATGTCACCATCGGGTCCGCCCCATGCAGCAATCAGATCAAGGACGTCGTTGACACCGACCAGGCCATCGCCGTTGAGATCGCCAGGGCAGTCGCCGGTGCAGTCAGGTGTGGGGGCCATGACGCCGACATCGATCTGGTCGCCCTGAGGGCCGGGCCGCCAGAGGCCGAGGACCGAATTGGCATCGGATGGTGGGTAGTCCGCATCGAACCGGAAGGTGTATGCGGTTCCCCAACGAACGGCATTGCCGAAGGCGAATCCAGTCGCGTCATCGACATCATGAGGCGTGGTGTTCCAAGTGATCATGCCATTGGCACGCTCGACGGCCCAGTCGGCCTCTTCGACCAGCTCGCATGAGTGGTAGTCGACATCGACGAATTCGATGTTTGTCAGCTCGACACAATCGGAGACTGGGACGCTGAAGGAACCACCTGAGCGGTGCGAGTTCTGGTTGTGCACGACGTATTCGTAGTGCCAGGTTCCGTCGCCGTTGTCGGTGACGAGATAGACGACGTGCATGAGGCCCAGGAAGTCATCGTCCTCCGGAGTCCAGACCTCTCTGACCGTTGCGCCGTAATTCTTGGCCCAACCGTAGATGGCTGGTTCCATGACCTGAGTAGCGCCCAGGGGCTGACTGTTGGTCGTGGACGTGAAGCGGACCTCTCTCCAGCTCACGTTGTTGTACTGATTGTTGTAGTCGTACTCGTCCGGTCCCCAGTCGTCGTCGGTATTCGCTGAGACGTACTGGCCTTCGATGTAGTACTCGCTGCCACTGTTCTGTGCAGGATCCAGATCATTACTGGCGACCTGAAGTTTTCCTCGCATCGAGCTTGAGCCGCAGGGGCTCTGGAAGAACGGATAGAGGTAGTTGCCATTGGTTGGATTGATTTCGGATCGTGGAGCCTCGGCGTCAGCGTTCAGGCTGGCCCAATAGGTGTCCGCACAGCCAATGCCGAGGGTGTCGCAGTTGGTGCTCTGGCAATCGCACATCGCTTCACTGACGGCACAGAAGGAGTGCTTCAGCCAGCTGAGGCCGATCTGCTCGAATCGGCTTCCCGAATCGGAGATCCGGTAGATGTTCTGCGCGATGACCGGTGACTTCGTTCCATCTCCACTCTCTGCCCACTGGGCGACCATGTCGCCTGGATTGCCTGATGTGGTCGCCATGGCGAAGCCTCGAATGCCATCCTGCTGGCCGTAGTAGTCGAGGTCATAGCTTCCGAATGAATCAGCAACCTTGTAGGTCATGATGTCGGGACCGTCGTAGTCGCAATAGTTCTCACCTGCGGTTGAAAGGGCGGAAATCAGGGGGAGTGATGTTCCGCATGCGATGGTGAGGATTGCCCTTGAGATCTTCATGATCGGACTCTCTCTTCTTTGAGTAAGGGGGTCATAACTTGGATACAGGCGTTTCAGTCTAACCCCAATGTAGGCCGCGTCATCTCAAAAACGGCCTTCAGAGGCAATTCATTCCGCTTCTTTTGCAATTTTTTTGAGCTTCAAGCCCCCTCAGGGCGTTTCCAGAAGCAGGTCTCTGGCCCTGAAGTACAGCCAGGTCGCCTGAACCACATTGGCCAGCGTGTATGTGATCAGGGCGACTTCCAGGCCGATGATTCCGCCATGAAGGACGCCTGTGGCCAATCCAGCAATCGTCATGATCAGGTAGGCAATGACGGATTCCGTGATGGGACGGGTTCTGTGGGCATTGACCAGGACCCCCTGATACAGCGACTGCAGGTAGCTCAGAAGGGGAACCGGTGCTGCCAGCCACAGTGTGGAAACGCCCAGGGAGGCCAATTGCTCATCCAGGCCCACAATGTCCTTGAACCAGACTTCGGCCAGGGGCGTCACCGCAACGATGAGCAGCAGTGTGGAAAAGACAAGGCCTCCAATCCAGGCGAAGCTGAGGAGTCCACTTCGCATGCCTGGTTGCTGACTCAGACGAATGACGACTTCGTTGTAGGCAATACCTGAGCTTCTGAAGAGGAATGTGAGTCCGCCCAGTGGTGCCCACACAGCCAATGAAGCGACGGCTTCTGGCATTCTTGTCATGCCTGCCGAGCCAATCGGCTGAGCGGCCAGAATCAACATGGGAGTGCACGCCAGAGGGATGTAGAACTTGAGGAGTTTGCCAAGGTGCAGGGGCGACTTGGCGGGAGGGGCCGATTTGAGTGGGCCCTGTACGACATCCCTGCTGCGAAAACGAGCGTAGCCAGCTTCAACGATGACGCCGACGGTCAAGGCGGCTGAGGCAATGGTCGCACCGGCAACGCCTGCTTCGGCCAGACACAGAAGGGTGCCAACGGTGGCGAGCAGGCGGATGCCTGTGCCGACTGCAACGACTTGCCGACGACCGAACTGGATAAGAAGCCCTTGGCGGAAGCGACGGTCGGCAATGGCCCATGTCCACGGAAGTAGCCATGCAAAGCTTTCTCTGGCCGGCTCCTGGACTTCCGGAGGGACGTCCAGCAGAGGAACGACAACCAGTGTCCAGAGAGGGGTAAAGGCGAGCATCGCATGGATGACCGTCAGTCCAATTGCGACCACGGTCATGAATCGCTGCAATCTCAGAAAGGAGTCGTGGTCCCGGCTCAGTGCGGTCGAAGCTGCCAGCATCATGATGATGGGAGCCTCGACAAGAAGTCCAAGCGGAAAGGCGATGCCTCCGAATGCAGCAAGCATGATTTCGGCATCGGGGAGATTGCCCACCACGGCACTGATGGCCGGCATTTCAAGACCCATCAGGCCCCAGCTCAAGGCCAGTGGCCACCAGTCATGGAGGATCGATGTCCTGCCAAGTGAGGGTGTCGGGGAGCCGTTGTTCGAGGATTGGGCAGACATGGTGGGACGAGAAGTATCCATGCGAAGCCTGCCGGATGCCAGTTGTATACTTGCTCCAAATCGGGAATCGATTCATTCATCTCAACTGAAGCACGGGAATACTGATCGTCGTGGACATCCTTCTTGGCATCCTGCTCGCACTTGCACTTCTGGTCATTGTTGTTCAGTTGCTTGCCTCGCGTCGCGGCTCGAATGGGGCCATGCCCGACATCGGAGCCACGGAGTCACGGCTGCGGGAGACCTTCATGGCGCAGTCCAAGATGGATCGAGATTCCACAGAATCCGCCAGCCGTGCCCTCCGTGAGGAGATCCGTGAATCCCTGGTCGGCAATCAGAAGGTCGTCGCCGAGGTGGTCGGCCAGATGGGGCAGGGTCAGGGACAGCGGCTGGACCAGCTGACTCGCCAGACGACGGAACTTCTGGAAAACACGAAGAAGCAGCTTCTGGAGATCGATCAGCGAATCGGAAACAAGATCCAGGCCTTGCAGGATGGCAACGAGAAGAAGCTTGAGCAGATGCGGCTCACCGTCGAGGAGAAGCTGCAGAAGACCCTGCAGACCAGGTTGACTGAATCATTCCAGATGGTCTCGACGCAACTTCAGGAAGTCCAGAAGGGGCTCGGAGAGATGCGTTCTCTTGCCGAGAACGTCGGCGGTCTCCAGCGGGTTCTGACGAATGTCTCCACGCGAGGTGCCTGGGGAGAGGTGCAGTTGGGCGCCATCCTTCAGGATCTTCTGGCACCGGAACAATANGAATCGAATGTCGAGACCATTCCCGGAAGCAATCGGCGAGTCGAGTTCGCCGTCAAGATGCCCGGCCATGGATCCGATCAGGTCGTCTGGCTTCCGATCGATTCCAAGTTTCCTCAGGAAGACTGGATGCGTCTTCAGGACGCTCATGATGCTGGGGATCTCGCTGCCAAGGAGTCTGCTGAGAAGGCTCTGAAGCGTGCCGTGATTCTCTCCGCTTCGGAAATCAACGAGAAGTACATCGAAGCGCCTCATACGATCGACTACGGAATCATGTTTCTTCCCACCGAGGGGTTGTACGGTGAAGTTCTCAGGTTGCCGGGACTTGATGATGAGCTTCGTCAGAAGCACAGGATCGTTCCTGCTGGCCCGACGACACTCGCGGCGATTCTCAGCAGTATTCGCCTGGGATTCCGGGCGCTGGCCATCGAACAGCGGTCAACGGAGATCTGGGACATTCTGGCAGCTGTGAAGGAGGAGTTCGGTCGTTTCGAGACCACGATCGCATCCCTTCAGAAGCAGTTGAAGACGGCACAGAACACGGTCAACAGCATGGGCACTCGAAGTCGACAGATGCAGCGCAAGATGAAATCCGTCCAGGATCTTCCGGAAGGTACGGACAGCAGTGAGATCCTCGGGCTGCCTGATCAGATTCTGGATGACATCGATTCTGTTCCCTTCGACGAGTGATGGGTCGACCCGCTTGACCATATGCGGTGAATGAAAACGGACCCCGGCACATGTGCCGGGGTCCGGTCTGATTTGAGTTGCGGTCGTCTGCCGAGATCAGCAGTCGCCGTAGTACTGAAGAAGCAGCAGGACGTCGCTGACGTCAACGACACCGTTGCCATCAAGGTCGGAATCGGGATCATTGCTGCCGTACGAGCCCAGCAGATTCAGGACATCATCGACGTCGGCTGTGCCATCGCCGTTGGTATCACCTGGGCAGTCCGGTTCATCGTCACATCCCTGAGTCGGTCCGTCGACCAGAAGCTCGCCGGTGCCGAGACTGTCATCGTCCCAGCCGCCGACTCTGATGAGATACGGCTGATCACGGGTGACCGGGACCTCGACGTAGGACGAATAGCCCGTGCAGCCGTCGCCATCGTCGTTGCATCCAAGGAGGCTGGCAGTCGAGCAGTCGTCCCCTGAGTAGATCACGAGATCGGAGTCGTAGTCGACGATGTCGCATGTGCTGACGATCAGTGTGCCATTGTCGCAGGCGACGTATCGGAACCAGATGTCGTGGTAGGTCTGTCCATCGAATTCACATTCACTGTGAGCCTGTCCATCGGTCGTTGCGGCGGTGGTGTCGATGTCCCATGTACCGTTTCCGATGGTGAATGCATTCTCGCAGTCGTCAACGCTGGGGACCTGACCGACGACGATCGTGACAAGGCCTTCCTCCGACTCGATGCCGTCATCGACGAGATAGGTGAACTGGTCATCCCCGATGAAACCGGTCTCGGGCTCGTAGCGAACCCTGTTGCCGCCTGCGATCAGCGTATATGGCGTGTTCGTGATGACGCCTCCGTTCGCGTCTGAGAGCGAACCGTCTGATGGCAGGGAGGTGATCACATACGCCAGCGGATTGCCTTCCACGGAGAAGCCGCTGAGTTCGATGTCGACCGGGCTGTCCAGCTCGGTCGAGGTCGGTACGTCCTCGCAGTAGGGAGGGCAGCTGTCGCCTGTTGAGGCGATCTTCAGCGACCAGCTGTTGAGCGTGCCCACATCGGCGCCGGCATTGTCTCGGACCAGCAGGGACCAGGTTCCGGTGCCCTGTTCCGTGTAGTAGTCGTTGAGTTCGCCGGGGCCATCCGGGGCGACGCCTTCGCCATCGTCGTCATAGGTGACGAAGATGTCCTCGCTGCTTCCACCGGATCGATTGTGCAGGTACACCTGGCTTCCCTGCGGTGAGGTCAGGATCAGTTCAAGATCGCCGATGTAGGTATGCGTGACATCCATGACCACATCGACGTCGGCGACGCAGTAGCTGTCGTTGACTTCGATCGTGCTGGTGAACTCGGAGTTGTCCTGGATCTGAATCGGCGTGTCCGTCGAGACATAGGTGTAACGGCCGACATCCAGCTTGACGAGGCGTGTCACGGTCGGTGATGAAGAATCGGTCGTGTTGACGAACCCGATCTCGGTTTCATAGAGGCCTGCCTGAAGATCATTGGCAGCATTGCTGAATCCGACCACGATGTCCCTGGAATCCCCGACGCCATTCAGTGTGAATGCGGTCTCGCTGACGGAAACCCAATCGGCCTGGACGACGATGGAGACATCGGTCGAGGTCGGTCGCTGGCTGGTCACGGTGTAGGTCTGGGTCGTGGTGAATGGGCCGCCTACGGGGCCGCCAGCCGTGAAATCGAAGTCTGGCGTGATTTCGACGAGTGTGGTTCCCAGGTCGAGAATGTGATCCCGCGTGACTTCGAGGCCGTTGGTGTTGTCGAAGATCGAAACCGTATTGACATAGACACCATTGGCCCAGTTGCTGATGTTCTCGATGTCGACGGAGGCGATCAGATCGACCGTTCCATCCGGTGCGATCGAACCGCCTGTCGGCTGGATGATGATGAAGTTGTCGCCCTTGGTGCCTGCACTCCAGTTGATCGTTTCTGGCGAGTTGTTGGCCAGTGTGTAGGTCACGGATGTTGGGCTGACATCCGCGCCGCCGGCAGTGGCGACATGCTGGGTGGCACCGCCCGGTGTGACGGAGAGCCCGACGCCCGGAAGGGTGTCGCAGAGCAAGTTGCCCGTGTTGTCCGGATCGAGGTGCTGGCTGAGTCCATTGTTCCATGACACGGCCAATCGGCCGTACCAGTCTTCAAGATCATTGCCACACGCGGCATATCCACCGTGAAGCTGACCAATGACTCGATGGTTCTGGTCGAACAGCGGGGAGCCGGATGACCCGGGTTCGGTCGTGCCGAGATCCCAATCGAGAATTCGAAGGTGTGTATCGCCTGGGGTGTTGTAGCCGTAGATCTGGGATGGTTCATAGTCGATCGACCATCGCTTGTAGTCCGTGCTTGGATGGTGGATGGCGACTGAATATTCACTGATCACATCTTCAGCACTCCAGCCACAGAATGAGATTTCCCATTCCTGTGGTGGCGACTGATTGAGCTTCACGATTGTGAAGTCCGATGGGGAGTAGGACGCAAGGAACTGTGAGCCGCTCAGATATTGATCCTGGGCACCATTGTCGATGCTGTTTCCAGGGCAATCCAATGGGCCATCGGCCGGGTCCTGATAGTTCCAGAATGTGACCAGGGAAGCGGCGTTGCCGGAATTGACGCCACAGTGATTGGCGGTCATGAACAGCGGCTCTCGATCGTTCCGCTGGTTGTTGACCATGAAGCCAGTGCAGAATGTGGAGCCACCGGTTGAGATGACGGCCACACAGGGAATTTCGTTTTCCCATCCCTCTGTTTCGTCGCATTCGACGTCATAGTTGCATGAGCCGGATCGTCCCTCCACATCGAAGGCGCCGTCGTAGAAGCCGCGATAACCGACGTTGATGCTTGTGAGGATGACACCATTCTCGACAAGTGGTCGTACGTCGGCGTCCATTTCGATGGAAACGATGATCTCGGAATCAGGGACTGGTGGGGTCCAGTGCTGATTGTCGACGTTGTTGTCCATCATGGTGATGGGCCGGAGCGCGAAGCGGCCATCCTGTGACGTGATGTTCATCACGGCGCCTTCGGGCATGATGAAGTGTTCGAAGCCAAGGTTGATGGAGAGGCAGCCGGGTGAAGCCACTCGCAACTGCCAGAGCCACGTGTCGGCGTCCGGCTGGGTCCACGTGCCGCTGAAGGCGGGTCCTTCATTCACCTTGTGCGGGACGGCATAGCGGGGAGCCATGCCGGAGGCTTCTCGCCTCTGATCCTCTTCGGTCAGGGCATCGAAATCGAGTTCCGCGATCTCGATGATGTCAACGGAATTGCCGTTGATGAATCCGTCCTGTGCCATGGCAAGGCTGGAAGCCATCATCACAGCAGCAGCGGTGATTGTTGTCTTGAAAGTCATATCGTGGCGCTCCCCTTGTCTCCAGCTGGGTGTCCTCGGTCCTGATCAGGTGGCCGGGCACGGGTCGGACCATGCCCGAAAAAATCGATACACCTCACCCTAACCCCAGTGATGGAGGGGATCAACAGGAGATCCTGGAGTTGGTCTGCTCAGGCTGGGGCAGGGGGTGTTTCCTGCCCGGATGCGGCCTTCTGCTGCTGAGTTTCCTT
Source organism: Phycisphaerae bacterium (assembly GCA_002702575.1). Taxonomy (GTDB): domain Bacteria; phylum Planctomycetota; class Phycisphaerae; order Phycisphaerales; family SM1A02; genus UBA1668. Next base: position 16,663 of record PAAJ01000017.1, read on the forward strand.
GTGAATCGCCTTGATGGCGATTCGGCCGACGACGATGCTGGCAATGATCGCGACTACGAGCCCCGCATAAATGGTGATCTCATGGACGATCCCATCCTTGGCGGCTGCGTGGACTGAATGCGCAAGATCGCTACCGGACTGTCGTGCTGATTGGTAACGCTCCGCAAAGTTCGAGGCGTGTCTGGCCACGTAGCCCATGTAGACCGTTGAGAAGTTGCCTGGAATCATTCCGACACAGGCCAGTGCATATGAGCGAAAGCGACATGGGCTGACGGCACCCAGGTAGTTCAGGAGCGAGAAGTTGATCGGTGCCAGTCGCAGCAGAAACATGATCTTGAAGCCGGCTTTGCCGGTGGCCTGCTCGACTGCATAGGCCTTTGGATGACGTTTCAGCAGTCGATTGATCGGTTTACGAATGAACAACCGTGTGATCATGAAGGTGAAGACCGCCGTGATCACCCCGGCGACCACGACCCAGACCCAGCCCATCCACAGGCCGAACAGCGTTCCGCCTGCAATGGCAATGACCGATTCGGGCAGGAAGATCATCGTGGCAAGAAAAAAGATCGCGATGTAGGCCAGAGGCGCCCAGGGGCCCATGTTCTCCACGAATGACCTGATGTCACCCATGTAAGGTTGCAGAACATAGATGTAGAGGATCGCGATGAGGGCGACGACGGTCAGAAGGATCAGTGTCCTTCTGATGATCTTCCCCCAGGAGTGTCCGTGCAGGGGATTCGACGCGTTCGCTTTGGGGGCCTTTTCTGCCTCTGACATGCGTCCCGAGTGTAGCGGTCGCTGATGACGGGCTCAATCCTGCGGAGGATGGGGCGGGGGTGGGCGATGTGCCATGGTGACGCTACCATGTCGGATCAGATGCGGGCGTAGCTCAATGGTAGAGCGTCAGCCTTCCAAGCTGAATGTTGACGGTTCGAGTCCGTTCGCCCGCTCTTCAACGCAACGCCGTGCTTTCGGGCACGGCGTTGTTGTTTGGTTCATTGGTTTCCGGCCATGCTCGTATTGGGCAGTTGTTTCTCGAGTCGTTCGAGGATGTCAATCCAGACGGTGTTTCCTGCACGATCTTCAGCGTCTGCAATGCACTGCAGGCTTGACAGGCAGCTTGAAACGATTTCCTGGGCAATGGCATGGCGCTGTCTTTCCTGCAGCACAGTCATCATCTCTGACAGCGTCTTTTCAAAATCCACCTGAGTGGCTGTTTCCCTCGGGCTGACAATGGCCCGGGTGGTCAGATGATCCGCGGCCGTTCGGAAATCCTCGATGGCATCATCCTCATCGATCTGGCTGTCCATGCGGATCTTCCCTCGGAATGCAATCATGATGGCCAGATCACGAGGTCTCCGGGTATTGGAAGGGTCCAGTCGCATGAGGGCTTCTGAAATCTCGATGGCCTCCTCAAGCAGCTGCAGTGATGTGAGTGGTTCCTGTTCCCACTCAAGTCTGGAAAGGCCATACAACGCGAGAGATTTGTCGCGAAGTCGACGGGTCTGTCGCTCGGTGTCGCGTGAGACCAGCGTGTCGGCATCTTCCAGGGCATCACGATAAGCGGATTTGGCAGCCTGGAAATCCTGCAGTTCGAACAGCGTGTTTCCCATGCCCATGCGGGATGAATAGCTCACATCGAGTGCCTTGATCTCATCATCGGTACCGGTATCCGCTGCATCTGCTCGTTGCTGATACAGCTCCACGGCATTCAGCAGAAGAGCCTGTCGGGCAGCTTCGTCCTGAGCATATCCCGCCTGACTGCGGGCAACCTCCGCCTGGAGCTTGAGACGATCCAGTCGCATGGCTTGAACAGCTTTGCGAAGATTCTGATTGTCCGTCATCGTCAGATCGATATCTTTCAGCAAGTCGTCTGCCTGCTGAAGGGCGTCTTCAGCTTCGGCGAGACTGCCGTAGCCCACGCCTGATGTACTGAGGTGAGATTTGGCAATGCGCATCCAGACGCCAGCAAGCTGAGCGTTCTGGAGAGGGCCGGGGGCGTCATCACCCGCGATCGTATCCACGTGGGTTCTGGCAAGATCCAGCAGAGACCGTTGGGCTTCTGCGGAATTGCCGAGGTAGCGGACCTGGCCCATGACGCCCTGGACCAGTTCCGTGACGGAATCATCGAGGGCGTCATTGCGCTGCTCGACCATCGCACTCTGTCGACTGGCTTCGATCCATCCGATCGAGCTGATGATGGCGCAAGCGACGAGTGTGACCACGACGCAGATGGCGGCTGCAGTCATTGATCGGTGCTTTCTGGAGAACTTTCCAAGCCGATAGATCATGCTTGGAGGCCGTGCCTCGATGGGGTCGTTCTCGATGTAGCGACGGATGTCGTTCGAGAGTTCCTCTGCCGTGCCGTATCGACGATTGCGGTTCTTTTCGAGCGCCTTGAGTGTGATCGTCTCGAGATCGCCTCGCAGCCTTCGATGGATGGTTGAAGGGTTGGTCGGGGCCTCTTCCTGAATCACGCGAACGGCTTCATGAACAGCACGTTCCCGCAGGTCATAGGGCAGCGAGCCGCACAGGAGCTGATACAGAATGACGCCAAGCGCATAGACATCCGTGCGGATATCCAGGTCACGGGTGTCGTATTCGACCTGCTCAGGGGACATGTACTGCAGTGTTCCGATCAGTTGCCCCACCTGGGTTGCCTGCGTCACGAAATTCAGATCGGAGTCGGTTTGTCTGGCGACACCGAAGTCGATGACCTTGGGCTGCCCATCCTGGTGCACCAGGATGTTGTCCGGTTTGAGATCCCTGTGGATGACACCTCGCTGATGACTGTATTGGACACCTTCACAGACTTTTCTGAAGAGGTTCAGTCGCTGGGTCATGTCAAGATCATGTTCATCCGCGTACTGGATCAGAGAGGTCCCGTTCACGTACTCCATCGCCATGAAGGGCCGCTCGGTTCCGTCGTCACGATTCCAGATTCCCGCTTCGTAGATCTGTGCGATTCCGGGGTGCACGAGACGTGCCAGAACCTGTGCTTCGTATTCGAACCGTCTTCTCGAGGCCTCCGTGAATCGCCCCGCACGAATGACCTTGACGGCGACGCGACGCTTGGGGCTGGCCTGTACCGCTTCGTAGGTCGTGCCCATGCCGCCTTCGCCGAGGACGCGGACGACTCGGTAGCTTCCAATGGCCTCCGGCAGGGGGGTTTTCTCAGGCTCCTGGTACAGCGCCTCACTGTCCTGATTCAGGGTGTTGAGATCGTCTTCTGATGGGAACTGTTGGCCTGCTGGATTGTGTTCATCTGTGGGCATGTCTGTCCAGTCTCCGATCAGTGCAGGGTGGCTCAGCTCGTTGTCGGTCCGGTCAGAGCAGCCAGCCTGAGCACTCCTTCAGGATCTCGAAGTCGGGTCGGTGTAGAGGTCGACGAAGAAATCGAGCGTCTTGTGCCCTTCGGACTCGCGTGTTCGGGCAAGGAAGAAGCCGGCCTTCTCGAATAGATGAATGGCGGGATCTCGTTCGACTCTGACTTCAAGAACGATTTTGACGTAGTCCTGCTCCCGGCAGAACTGGACAGCGTTGTCCAGCAGTGTCGCGCCGATTCCACGGCGTCTGAAATCATCATGGACTCGAAGCCTTCGAATCTCTGCGATGTCATCACCGATGCATTGGACTCCGATCATGCCGACGACCTGACTGGCCAGTTCGGCAACCCAGAAGCAGCTGCGGCCATCATCCTGGAAGTAGCCAGCGGTCAGATTGTCGATGTCCGCTCCGGAGTCGTTGATGTGTATCTGGCCGTCGTTCACGCCTGTCTCGAACAGGTGCCGGATGCACGAGCTGTCAGCGGCAGACGCTGTTCTGATGGAGATTTGATTCGACATGATGAGCTGATTCACCTGATTCGATGAATGCATTCATTATAGAGACCGCTTGAAACGCCCCCAGAGGGGTCTTGGGGCAGGTCCTGCGGGAAGTGAAGGCTCAGGAAGCCGATCGTGCCGGCGCGCCGACAAGTGTCCGGCACCAGTCCCAGTATCGTTCCTGAAGCGCCGAGACATCGCCTTCGATGAAGACCTCCAGAACAGCCAGTCCAGCTTCCGAATCCTCTTCGACCTGAGCCCGTCTTTCGTCCGTCAGTTGATCGGAACGGAGCAGCTGCCGGTACAGATCGCCGGAGGCCGCCAGCAAGAGGACGTTCCCGACACGGTCGCGATATCTGCCGTCTTCGGCTTCTTCGAGATACCGCGCGAAGGCCCAGATCTGAGCGTAGTAATCCAGGAGCGTCTGTTTGTGTCCGTCCAGAAAACGTTCAGGATGCATGGACAGCAGAAGATCAAGCGGGATCATTCGGTTTTCAAGAATGCAGGTACGGAGTCGTGACCATCGCTCCCGGTTGGCATCCGTTCTGAATTGAAGTCCTCTTCTCCATGAGAAGCCTTCCATCGTGGTGGCGACGCCTTCATCGAGCCAGACCGGCAGCTGGTCCTTGAACGTGGTCTGGACGTACTGATGCCATCCCTCGTGGGAACCGAGTGCGAGCGTGTCGCGATGCCAGCCGTAGCCATCGATGTCGTAGAGAACAGCAATGCCATTCGTCGTGAATCCGCCTCTTCCAAGGCCTTCGAATGAAGCAGCTTTGTCAGGCAGGATCATGCGGGTCTTGTTCTTCCACTGCCGGCGATCACCGAAGAGGTATGTTTCCAGCGAGTACGCCGGCGGGGGCAGCTCGGTCCCGAAGACATGCTGGTATCGTTCAAGCGCCTTCTCGTAGAAGCCTGGAAGGATGCCGCGAAGTCGCTCGCTTCTCAGTGTCGTACGAAGATCCCAGTGGCGTGTCCTGATCTGCTTGCCGGGGATTCCCAGAAAGCTCCAGTCGTTGATCTGAACTTCGTCTCCGTTGTATCGATCATCACTGCTCGCAGACAGGGGGATGGGTGTTCTCTTCGGAGTGTTGTCGCACCCCGGCACCATCGCCAGTGTCGCAAACGCCAGTATGAAGATCGTTCGAAGAGTCATGAGCCAAGTTGCTCCAGGGCCTGTTGAGCGGCGGCAAGATCCGATTCGGATGCCGCCAGAGTACCGCGGGTCTCCTCGACGAGATGCGCTGGCGCCTTTTCCACATAGCCCGGATTGCCCAGGCGGCCCTTGAGAGCTCCGATCGACTTCTCGAGTTCCGAAATTCTGGTCGTGAGCCGCTCACGTTCACTGTCGACATCAAGCTCCGTGCCATGTCCCTGCAGGAAGAGCACGTCCCCTCCGAAGTGGACCTGAATGCCGTCCGTGACGGCGTCCGCGACATCGTCCAGGTTGCAGGACGAGAGGATGGTCGGTTTCGCCTGATCGACCAGTTCGCGAATGGAATCCGTCATGCCAAGCGTCAGGCGAGCCTTCGGAGGCACATCATGATCCGCGCGGGCTCGTCGAATCGCATTCACGAGTTCCTTGATGCGTTCGAAGGCTGCTTCAGCCGTCTCGTCGATCAAGTCATCAGTCTTCGGCCAGGATGCCGTCGACACATGATCACTGTGGGGGAGTTCGAGCCCCGGCAGTCCGGCCTTGCCGGTTGCATTGATATGCGGCCAGAGGGCTTCGGTGATGAATGGACAGACCGGGTGCAACAGTCTGGCAATGGCATTGAGTGAGGAGAGGAGGACCTGCCTCTGGGCGGCGTCTTCCTGAATGGTCGGTTTGACGGCTTCAAGATACCAGTCACAGAAATCTCTCCAGACAAGGTCATAGAGAACATCCGCACAGGTGCTGAAGTGATAGCCGTTGATGGCGTCATCAAATGCATGTCGTGCTCTTGCGATTCGCGACAGCATCCATCGATCGACAATGCCAAGATCGCCCAGGCTGGAGACTTCGCCGGGGGATTCACTCCGGGTCAGGGCGAATCGTGCCGCATTCCAGAACTTGTTGGCGAATGCACGGCCTGAATCGAACTTGCTGGAGGCGTTCCGGGCCAGTGGCTCGTCTTCGGATGGACTTGCCTGGCCACTGAGAACGCCGTACACGGTGACCATCTTCTTGCTCGGATCATCCGGGCTTGCCTGCACCGGTGCCGTGACTCGATGTCCCGACGGGGACGTGATGAACTCCGGGGTGAAGGTCTTGCCGCTGTGCGGGCAGATCAGATCGAGCGGAAGCCTGACATCCTGAGTTGCGGTTGCGAGTTGAGTCATCACGAACCGCAGTGCATCGGTCCCATGGCTCTGGATGATGTCGCGTGGATCCACGCCATTGCCCAGCGACTTGCTCATCTTCTGGCCAAAGCCGTCCTGGATGATCGGATGGATGTAGACATCCATGAATGGGAGCGTGCCATCACAGAAGAACCGATTGAACATCACCATTCGGCTGACCCACAGTGTGATGATTTCACGGGCTGTGGAGAGCGTGCTGGTCGGGTTGAATGAGTCGAGGAGTCCCTCGGTTTCCGGAAAGACCGATGGGTCGGGCCAGCCCATGGTGGAGATGGGCCAGAGGGCCGAGGAGAACCAGGTATCGAGCACGTCCTCGTCCTGTTCGTATCCGGCCTGTTCGAGTTCCGTTTCGAGTTCGGATTGGTTCCTGCCGACACAGGCAAGCACCCGGACGATCCCGGCGTCCTGATCGATCTGAATTCGAACGGAGAGCCCCTCGGCTCGACGACTGCAGAATGGATCATTGCACCAGTCAATACGGTCAGTCATGCCGTTGTCGAGATCCGAAGGCATGTCGCCTGCTTCCGAGATCGGCATGGTCTTCGACCAGACGGGAATTCGATGGCCCCACCAGAGTTGTCGGCTGATGCACCAGTCGCGAAGGTTCTCATGCCACTGCTGAAAAGTCTTGGCATACCGCGGAGGGTAGAATCGAAGCTTGCCGTCCTGTTCGTTGTCGCCGGATTCGCGAAGAGGTGGCTGGCCTTCGTACTGGTCCGGCACCATGGCTCGCATCGCTTCGCCGCGAAGTCGATCATCCGTTACACGCACGAACCATTGATCGCTGAGATAGGGTTCGATCGGAACGTGGGACCGGTAGCTGTGGCCGACCGAGTGGCTGTAGTCCCGGATGTCTTCCAGCAGATCCCGTTCCTTGAACCAGGCAATGATGGCTTTTCGCGCATCCTCGCGGGTGAGGCCGATGAACTGCTTCGATTCTTCTGAAACATCTTCCCATCCGTGCCTCTCCGAGATCGAGGCATCCGGCGCCATCACGTTGATCGCCTGGAGATCATGCCGCTGTCCAATGTCCCAATCGTTGGGATCGTGGGCAGGCGTGACTTTCAGGAAGCCCGTTGCGAATTCCGCTTTGGGATCATCTCCCTGTCCGGGCATCACGACGTAATCATCCTCGACGATGGGAATTTCACGGCCGACGATGGGGAGGCGTAGGGTCTTGTTCCGAAGGTTCTCGGCCCGCGGGTCGTCGGGATTGATCGCCACGCCGGTATCACCCAGCATGGTTTCCGGCCGGGTCGTCGCGACCGTGACATGGCCGCTGCCATCCGACAGGGGGTATCGCAGGTAGTACATGTGCCCCGCGATCTCTTCCATTTCGACTTCATCATCAGCCAGTGCGGTCTGCGTTGCCGGGTCCCAGTTCACCAGCCGCTTGCCGCGGAAGATGAGATCTTCACTGAAGAGTTTGAAGAAGGCTTCACGAACAGCAGCTGCGCAGACTGGGTCCATCGTGAAACGAGTTCGATTCCAGTCGCAGGAAGCGCCCATTTCCTGAAGCTGGGCAAGGATGGTCGCGCCATACTCATCCTTCCAGGCCTGTACGAGATCGATGAAGGCTTCCCGCGTGTAGTCGGTCCGCCTCTTGCCGTCCTGCATCAGTCTTCGCTCGACCGCGGTCTGGGTGGCGATTCCCGCATGATCCGTACCCGGCATCCAAAGGGTCGCGCAACCCTGCATTCTCGCATGGCGAGCAAGCACATCCTGCAGTGTGGCGTTCAGGGCATGGCCAAGATGCAGAATGGACGTGACATTGGGAGGGGGCAGCAGCAGTGAATAGGATGTGCGCCCCTCATCGAGCGGGAGTGTGACGTGACCGAGCGCGGAATCGGTCCAGGTGGACCGGATGCCCGGCTCAATGCTGGCGGGATCGTATGATCTGGGAAGTTGTGGAGCCGATATCGACGTGGACATGAAACGCATCATAGCCATGCTGTCACTGGTGATTGCCGGTCCGGGGCTGCTCCTCCAGCAGGCATGCAGTGATCGTCCTTCCGAACAGGGGGGAGATGTCACGTCGACCGGGCAGGAAGGCGTTCGGCATTCACTCGAAGCGGCCGAGGTCTACATCGCTGGTGGGGAAGTCGACAAGGCCCGGACGATCCTCAGCAGACTGATCGAGGAGGACCCGGTCGATGCGCGTCCCTATGAAGTGATGGCGAGGCTTCTGCTTGCCCAGGGGATCCAGCTTCGTCAAGTCGGTCTCATGGATGCGTCCAAGGCGGAATTCAAGGCATCATTCGACCTGTACACGAAGGCCATCGAGCGGATGCCCGAGAGCAGTGGGCTCCATCAGAGTGCTGGTGAAGTTGCTCAGCAGGCTGGGCTCAGGCAGGAAGCGCTCGACATGTACCTGCGGTCAGTCGAACTTGATCCCATCAACCTGAGATCCCAGATCAATGCCGCTCAATTGCTGATTGAAGAGGCTCCGGATCAATCCGAACGAATGCTTCGGACGGTTCTCGAGGCTGATCCGAATCAGCCCCATGCGTTGTCCTCTCTTGCATTGCTGCTCCTGAGGGTCGGTAAGACGGAAGAATCCGAGTCGATTGCATCCAGGGCATTGGCCGTTGCAGGGGATCAGGAAGGTGTTCGAATCGCCATTGCTCGAGTCCATCGTGAGGCCGGTCGCCCGCGGATGGCGCTCGAATTGCTCCTGGCGCTTCCCGATCACATCCGCAGCCAAGAACCGGCAACCGTCGAGATTGCGCGATCCTGGGAATCCATCGGCCGGCCGATGAATGCCGGGCAGGCATGGGCGGATTGCTTTGCCGCCAACGCGCATCGGACTGATGCCTGGCGATTCGCACTGTCTGCAGCCGAATCACTTGGACTGGCTGGTCAGACCGCCATGGCATCGTCCTGGCTTGAGCAGGCAATCATGCTCGATGCGCCAGTCGCTCGAGTCGAGGATGCTCGACGTTTGATCGCGGAATCGGGTCGACCCTAGGGCTCGGCCGAGTCGTCGTTCCCACCCTCATAGAGGGATTCGAGATTGGCCTCGTCGATTCTCTGGCCGGCTTCGATCCATGGATCCCGATGATCATCTTCTCGGCCCAGACCGCTTCTTTGCCCATGGAGGCCGAGGGCTTTCTTCATTCTTCGATTGATCCAGAAGAGCGTCAGGACCAGCAGAAGCACGCCAATGGCAGCCAGAAGAGAGGCAACCATCAGGGCGGCATGCCCGATTTCGGGGGTGGAGGAGATCGAATTGCCGTCCTGGACCACCAGAAGGGGCATGATCGGAGTATAGATCCACGAGCGGGGCTGCAAGGTCCGAACCCGTTTTTCCTTCCATTCGTATGAAACCAAGAGCGACCTTGGGGATTCACTTAAGAGAGCCCCTGGGTGGACCGATGCCCAGCCTGAGGCCGTCTCAGGTGCCGATCTGTCCATTTGCACCAGCCTCCGACCTGCATGCCCGGTAAACAGGGCCATACTCTGGAAGATGCCAAACATGACCTATCGACTGGAAGATCGATCTCGACTTGGACGCATGAGTCTTGCTGCAGCAGCGGTCATCGTCGCTTCACTCAGTGTTCAATCGCCTGCACAGACGCCAGCGGCCGTATCCGTGCAGCCGCCCGCCCTGGAAAAATCGATTTCACTCAACGAGTGGTCTGAACGCGTCTGGGAAGCCGGCGTCGATGGCAATGAAGATCTGCTGCACGATCTGATCGATCTCCCTCCGGGCTCCATCACATCGCCCGAATCGACTGAGGCGTATCGAAACGCAGTCCGCTCGTGGCATCAGACCCGACAGCATTCGACGGAGTTTCTCGAGAAGGGGCGTCAGGAGGCCATCGAGTCTCTGCAGGCCGCGCTCGAGAAGGAAGATCTGGCTGAAGCACTGAAACATGCCGTCGCCTACCAGGAACTGATTCAGGATTTCGATACGGCCCTGCAACATGAATCCGTTCGCGAGGCCATTGTTCGTGCAGATGAATCGATCGATCGACTGATTGAATCAGGCGATCTCATGCAGGCCCAGGAGATTCTCTTTCGCCTGAAGACCGCCTACCTCGATACGAGCAGGCAGGAACAATTCGGCGAGTACGAGGATCAGCTCGAGGAGCTTACGCAGCAGTTGCAGCTTCTTCGAAGATACGACCCACAGGATTTTCATGAGCTCTATCGCCTGCGTGCGGAAGCCCGTGGTGACGAATCCTCGGCGATCAGACCGTTCAATCCGATGTTGACGAACCGTTGGCGTGATGAGGTTTCCGGCATTCGTGTCGAGATGCTTCGAAGCATCCTCGATACGGCTTCGCGGGAACATATCAACTCGCAGGGTTGGAAGCCCCTGGTACTGGGAGGCATCGAGGCCCTCAGAACACTTGCGACCACACCCATGATCGATGACACCCTGGTGGGTTTGTCCGACACCCGGATGGTCGATGAGTGGATTGCCGGCCTTGACGACATCGAGACGTCATTCGCCGAGGCGACGGAACAAAGCCATCAGCCACGAAGCCTTGGCAGAAATGTGATTGATGAGATCGCCGAGTTGAATGCACGCACCGTCAACCTTCCGCTGGAGGTGATGTGGCGGGAGTTCGGCGACGGCGCCATGACGGAGCTCGACCGCTTCAGCGAGGTCATCTGGCCATACGACATCGAAGATTTCAATCGTCAGATGCAGGGCGAGTTCATCGGGATCGGTGTGTACATCGAGGAAACGGAGCTCGGCGAAATCCGTATCAGCAGTCCGCTTGAGGGACGACCGGCGGACCTTGCCGGGATTCGTTCCGGTGACATCGTGGTCTCCGTAGACGGTGTGTCGACGACTGGATGGACGCTTCGCGATGCCGTGCGTGAAATCACAGGCCCTGCTGAAACAAGTGTGACCATCGGAGTCCGCAGGGATTCGGATGATCGCAACCATGAATTCACCATCGTCCGCGACATGATCCGGATGCATACCGTGAAAGGCTGGGAGCTGGACGGTTTTGATGCCAATGGTCGGCCCGAATGGCAGTGGTTCATCGACAGCGATCGTCGCATCGCCTACATCAGAATGACCGGATTCGATCAGCAGACCTATGGCGACATGCTGCAGGCGCTGAGCGAAATGCAGTCCGAAGAGGGCATGCCGGCCGGGTTGATCCTGGATCTCCGCTACAACCCCGGTGGCCTTCTGGAGACGGCGGTCAATGTCAGCAATCTGTTCGTCAACGAGGGCGGCATCGTCTCCGGTGAGGATCGATTCGGCGAATCCAGTTTTCATGCGACAGCACGCAAACGCCGTGCGTACCTCTCCGGGACACCGGTGGTGGTCCTGATCAACAATGGATCGGCCAGTGCCAGTGAAATCGTGGCCGGCTGTCTTCAGGCGCACGAGGCCGGAATCGTCATCGGCTCGAGGAGCTATGGCAAGGGCTCCGTTCAGACGGTTCATCCCGTCACCGAACATGCCAAACTCAAACTGACGACTCAGTACTACCGCCTGCCATCCTCGGATGGAATCACGCCCGGCAGAATGGTTCACAAGAAGCCCGGCAGTACCGACTGGGGTGTTCAGCCGGACATCACCGTCTCGATGACACCGGATCAGGTGCTTGAGGCCAACAAGATCCAGCGTGATGCGGAGTTTCAGCAGGCACCGGATGACTGGGATACTGAAGCCAAGGGGCCATGGGTCGCTCCTCGGATCACGAAGCTGCTGGAAGATGGGCTTGATCCCCAGCTCCATACGGCGCTCATGATTCTTCAGGCAAAGGCCTATGGTGATGAAGCGGCCCTGGCGGACTCTCGTTGAACTCAGTCCAGCTTCGGCAGCGTGTGTTCAAGCAATCGCTGGGCTTCCATCACGTCCTTGTCGCCTCGCCCTGAGAGATTGATGAGAATCACATCGTCCTGATCGCGAGATCGTGCAAGGGAGGCGGCTGCGGCGATGGCATGGGATGTCTCCAGAGCAGGCATGATCCCTTCCTTCTCCGAGAGCAGCTGGAAAGCAGCCAACGCGTCATCATCCGTGACCGAGATGTAGTTGACTCTGCCACTGGCGCGCCATGCGGAGTGCTCGGGTCCCACGCCGGGATAGTCGAGGCCTGCAGAACAGGAATGGACTGGTGCGGTCTGGCCATCGGCGTCCTGAAGCACGTAGCTGCGAGAACCATGCAGGACACCAGGGGATCCGTGACTCAGAGTCGCGGCATGATCTCCCGGGGAGTCCCCTCGTCCTCCAGCTTCGACTCCGACCAGTTCGACCGACGCGTCCTCGAGGAATGGATGGAAGATTCCGGCTGCATTGGAACCGCCACCGACACAGGCGACGATGCAGTCGGGGAGCTTGCCCAGAGTCTCCAGGCACTGTGATCGTGATTCGATTCCGATGATCGACTGGAAATCCCTCACCATGGCTGGGAAGGGGTGCGGGCCCACGACGGATCCGATGATGTAGTGCGTATGGTCAACCGAACCCATCCAGTCACGCATGGCTGCATTGGTCGCGTCCTTGAGCGTGCGGGAGCCATCTTTCACGACATGCACGGTGGCCCCGAGCATCTGCATTCGGAAGACATTGAGCGCCTGCCTTCTGACATCCTCCTCGCCCATGTAGACCTCGCAGGGGAGGCCGAAACGAGCACAGGCGGTTGCCGTCGCGACACCGTGCTGACCGGCACCGGTCTCGGCGATGATCCGCTTCTTGCCCATTCGGCAGGCAAGGAGAACCTGTCCGATCGTGTTGTTGATCTTGTGTGCACCGGTATGCGCAAGATCTTCCCGCTTCAGCCAGATGGCGGCTCCACCGACATGCTTCGTCAGATTGGGGCAGTCGGTCAGTGGCGTCGGACGTCCGACGTAGTCGCGAAGGAGGCCCTTGAAGGCCTGCTGGAATTCCTCGTCTTCTCGACATGCCTGCCAGGCATCCGTCAGCTGCTCCAGTGCAGCAATCAGGGTTTCAGGGACATAGCGGCCACCGAAATCGCCGAAGCTGCCAGAGGCGTCTGGTTCGGTCCGAAGGGATGTCATGGAATCTCCTTGGTGTTCGATGGCTGCAGGTGCCTCTGGAAGAATACCCTCTGCATCTCCTTGACCTCGGCGGAAAACGAACCGAATCCCACATGTTCATGCAGAGCGCCAGTGCGTTCGTAGGTCTGGAACTCGATCAGGTCCGGATTGTCGTAATGACTTCGAAGGGTCTCGATGAACTCCAGCTGTCCCTGGTACGAGACCCATTCATCAGCACGACAGTGAACTGCCTGGAGCGGAATCTCCTGCCAATGTTCCAGATGGTCGATTGGATCGGCGGAAGCGATTGCAGCTGCCTGTGTCGCCTGCAGCATCGGCAGTCTTGACTGCTGCTTCCAGTTGCCGGAGGTCGCTTCAACGGATGCGGCAACAAAGGAATGAGGTTGGCAGAGCCGAGCAAGCGTGACCATGCCGCCTGCCGACATGCCTCCGATACCGAGTTTCGAGCTGTCGGCATTCAGCTCATCGATGGCTGCCGATGTGACGTCATCCAGCTCGTTGACCATCTGCATCACCACTTCCAGCACATGCTCGGATGACTGGAGTTCCGGGACACTTCGTTCGCCGTGCCCGGGAAGGTCGACGGCACAGATCCCGACGCCGGATCGCATGAGCCTGAGGTATCGCCCTGGATCAAGTTCCTTGTAGGCCGTTCGGCCGTGGATCCAGATGACCATCGGTGCAGGGATGTCCTCGGTCGATTCCGGTGCGATCAAAAGGGCTGGCACATCATGTCTGCCAAGTCGCTTGAGACGTCCATTTCGGCGGATGGCTGAAGGAAGTTTGTCGAATTCAGAAGACATGGCGGCTGGGCGTTGACGGATCAGTTGGGCAGGGCGATGCTTTCGAGGATGATCAAGATCATCGCAGGTCACTATAGATCTCGTCGGCTCAAGACGCCCGCTGATGCGGATACGACTCGCCCCTACGCACACCGCGTCAAGGAGTCCGTATTCAATATCCTCAGAGGTCACATCGAGGATGCCAACGTGCTCGATCTCTTTGCCGGGGTGGGATCGATGGGACTCGAGGCGGTCAGCCGAGGTGCCGCCAGTGTTCTCATGGTTGAACAGGATCGGAAGATCTTCAACCTTTTGAAGGCCAACGTCGAGGATCTCGAATGCCAGGACCAGGCCGACATCCTCTGTGGCGATGCGCTCGGGTCGGTTGCCGTTCTTCGATCACCACGACCGGTCCGTGTCGTCTTCATCGATCCTCCATTCAAGCTGATGGAGCAGGAGGCGGCCAGGCAGCGTGTTCTCTCACAGATGCAACGTCTGACGCCGTTGCTGGCTGAAGATGCCATCATCGTTCTCAGAAGTCCGCTCGGGCCGGATGAGGTCGCTCTGGAAGTGGAGGGGCTCATCGGTCCTGAAGTCAGGACCTTCCGGAAGCATCATGAAGTTCTCCTCTACGGGCCGCAAACGAATGAGGCTTCGGCCGATGCGCCAGAGCCTTTGTCAGGAGAGCTGGCTGATGGCGATTGAACGACGGGGCGATCCTCGGAATGCCGCTCGTGACATTGCCGCCATGTTGCAGGGTGCGGGTCATGAGGCGTACTTCGCCGGTGGATGTGTCCGCGATGGCCTTCTTGGACTCGATGCCGAGGATTTCGACATCGCGACATCCGCAACCCCGGATCAGGTCCAGGACGTCTTTCCTCGAGCGAGAGGCGTGGGTGAATTCTTCGGGGTGATGCTGATCTACCGCAATGGCTGGCCCATTCAGGTGGCCACGTTCAGGACCGAGGGGCCCTACAGCGATCACCGGCGTCCAGATCATGTCCGCATCGCAACCCTGGAAGAGGATTCCGCTCGACGTGACTTCACCATCAACGGCATGTACTGGGACCCCGTCGGGGAACGTCTTGTCGACTTTCATGATGGGGAAGGGGATCTCGCCAGGAAACGGATTCGAGCCATCGGCCAACCGCGCGATCGACTGGAGGAAGATCATCTGAGAATGCTCAGGGCAGTCCGGTTCGCTTCACGATTCGGCTTCGAGATTGAAGACGAAACCGCTGCCGCCATCCGCAATCACCGCTCGGGGCTTGATGGAATCTCCCGTGAACGTATCGGCGAGGAGATCCGGCGAATGATGCTCGATCCCAATCGCGGTGATGCCGCCGTGTTTCTGGAACGCCTCGGCCTTGCTGAAACGGTCCTTGGCGAATCATCGAAATGTGGCGATGACGTGAAGCATCTCGCGTCGATCGAGGGTCGTCTCGAGCGTTCGGACTATGCCATCGCGCTGGCCGCCTGGGCTCTGGACAGAGATGGGGCGAATGCCATGGTCTCACCAGCGCCATCGTGGCAGGATCAGCTGAAGCTCTCCAATGCCGACCGGGACGGACTTCGTGAGATCCTTGAAATCAGAACACGCCTTCAATCCGACTGGCTCAAGCTGGGAGTGGCGCATCGAAAGCGATTGGCCAGTCTTGACTGGTTCGAGCCTGCTCGGCATCTCCTGCACGTGCTCGCTCCGGGCCTGGCTGCGAACATCGCAGAGGATGTGGAGGTCCTTCGGAGGACTGGATTGGCCCCTCCTCGCCTGCTGGGTGGGGCGGCTCTGCTGGAGTCCGGCATGCCTGCGGGGCCTCATTTCAGTGAGGTAATCGAGGCCGTCTACGACGCCCAGCTGGAGGGCCGCATCGAATCGCTGGAGGAAGCCCTGATCCTGGCCAAGGAGATTTGGCAGAATTCTTCCAGATCTGGTTGAGCCTTCCGCCCCATTCCGCATGTCAATACGAGGCGAAACCGGCTTGTTGGCGGCATCCGGGGGGTTTGAACCTCTATACTGATGCTCGTCATTGTCTCAAGTGCACAATGGCAAGTTCCCACGCTGCGGCGTCAGCAGATTGACGGAGACTCGCAATGTTCATGCTCAACCGTTTGCACCCATCGATCATTCTGATCGCGTTCCTGGCGGTCTTCTCCTCATGCTGCCTGGCAGCTGATGTCATCCATACAAATGACGGGAAGGCACTCAAGGGCGAGATCGTCCGGGAAACCGCACGGACCATCGTCTTCCGCTACGTCGATCCGGAACTCGGATTCGAGACGACCATCGTGGTTCCCAAGTCCACGATCGTGAAGATGGATCGCAATGTTCCCGATGAGGAGCTCAATGCACCGGCTGCCGCACCGGAAGTGGACGATGAAACACCCTCCAAGCAGGGCTCCGATGAGCCTGCTGATGACGGCGCGGATGATCAGGCCGCTTCGGAAGAGGCGGATGCCCGTCAACGAGCGACAACCATCTACGTCGTGCCCATGATCGGGCAGATCGGGACCGATGTATCCATTCGGGTCTACGAGGAGATCATCGAGGACATCAAGAAGCATCAGCCAGACGTGGTGGTTTTCAAGCTCGACAGCCATGATGGGAAGGATGAGTTCAACAAGGAGCCCATCGACGCCATCGAAGGCGATCTGACGATTCTCATGGATCCAGGTGAACGAAGCCTGTGGGATGTCGATGGCATCCGGGAACTGAGAACACTCTTTGATCAGGAGATTTCCTCCGACATCGAACAGGTTCTCTGGATTGTCGATGCCCACGGTGACAGTTGTGTTCTGGCGATGTCATGGCCTGACATGTACATGCATCCCGATGCGACTCTTGGTGGCATGGGTGGTTACGTCGCATGGGCACGGAATGCAGCAGGTGACGAGCATGTTGCGGCCAAGTGGGGCGATGCCTCCTACCACAACATTCTGGGGATCATGAATTACGGTCGTCGTGACAATCCGACGATCGAAAAACTGATCGCCGCCATGTGCAAGCCAGAGTATCTGCTCAGTGTCAGTTGGCGAGGACGCATTCCCATGTGGCGAAACAGCCTCAAGGGAGAAGTTGCTCTGGATGCTTCCGATGAGATGGCTCTGACCATTCCTGCCTTGATTTGCGACGATCTGAGTCTCAGCCAGGGCACTGCCGAGGAAATCGAGGATCTTGCCGTTCTGCTGGGCAAGCGAAACTACGTGGTCGTCGAGGGGATCGCTACGGATGCCCAGAAGAAGCACACGGAAGACTGGCGCAAGGCCTACAAGTCGTTCCTCGATCAATGGGTGGCCTATCGTCAGTGGCTCGGTCGAGGCGGTCGCTCCAACCTCACCAAGGCGGAGAAGGCGTTGACTCGGTGCATCGGATTGCTTCGCAAGTGGCCCGAGGTCGCCACTCGAACCCGGGCAAACGTAACGGACCTCGAGCTTCTTCTTGACGAAATCAAACGAGCCAAGCGAGGTGGCAATGGTGGCCGAGGTCGCGGTGGAAGCGGCGGCGGCGGTGGCCTGGCCAAGTGATAACAGTTGGAGTTTAGACCCGTGCATGTACTCAAAGTCATCCTGTTTTCGTTGCTTTTCACGGCTTCAGCCACTGCGGTCCTGTATCCAATCCAGGATCAGGATTACACAGGCAACACTCAGCGAATCCAGCTGCCGGACAACAGCTCCTGGCGAGGGAAGCTTGGAGATCATGTCACCGTGGTCTGGAAGGACGGCACCGCCGAGCCCTCCATGTCGGGCAACATCGAGCACATCTCGGACCTGTACATCAAGCTCAACAACGATGCGGATGGTCAAACCCAGGTCATCTTCGTTGCCAACATCATCAGTCTGAAGCATGCTGATGACGTTTCGAAGTCATCCGATGCTGAAGACGAGGTTGTCGAACGCACGGATGATGAGGACGAGTCAACCAAGACCACCAAGTCCGATGATCCCAAGAGTCCGGACCTGAGCAAGCAGGGAGTCTTCATTCTGCCGATGACCGGCATGGTCGGAACGGAGTTTCGCGATGAGGAAATCCGCGAAATCGTCCGTCAGGCCGACGAGCGGGGTCAAGGTCAGATCATCGTCCTGGCGATCAACTCCGGTGGCGGTTACGTGATTGAAAGCACGATCATCAATTCCGTCATCGACGATGCCTGCGAGCGACATACTGTTGTCGCCTGGATCGAACATGCGATTTCCGCAGCCTCGAATGCCAGCCTTCATTGTGACCAGATCATCTTCAGAACAACCGGGCACACGGGTGGTATCACCACGATCATGGGCAACAAGGCGGTTTCCGATCAGGAGCTTGAAAAGCGAATCAAGCTCCTCGAGCAGACGCTCATCAAGAAGAATCGTCCCGTCGAGTGGGGCCGCTGCCTCGTTCGGGAGGACACCTTCCTCTCGGCTACGAAGGATCCTGAGACCGGGGAAATCACCTGGTATGACACCCTTGAAGGTGAAAAGGTCTTCTCGAAGCGTGGCCAGAACCTGGTCTTCAATGCTCTTGATGCCGTTGAGTACGGCTTTGCCATCGGTATCGCGGATACTCCCGAGGAAGTCGCAGAACTGCTTCAGCTTCAGGATGGAGAGTGGGAACTTGCCGGCAATGGTGAGGAGCTCAATGAAGATTGGGTCACCATGGGCGAACGTTTCCAGCGAGCCATCAAGCAGGACATGGCCGAGATCAGGAATCTGGGTGGGACCCGCAGTGACATCAACAAGATGATCAAGATCTATCAAAGCTGGATTGCGTGGCATCGCAAGGCCCCGAACTGGGCATGGCAGAGGATTCCACCCATCGACCAGCTCAAGAAGATGATTGCGGATCTGAGGTATCAGCTGACGCAGATGGGCGGCGCTGGTGGTCGTGCCGGTGGGGGCGGAGGACGTGGTCCTCGTTGAGTTCCTGATCGGAGCGTCTACAGGCCGGCGTCATAGAACTTCAGCAGCGCAGGCCCGACTGTGATCTCAAGACCATCCTCGATGCGGATTTCATCGATGCGATCCGTGCCGCAGAACGTACCGCCAGTCGACTTGAGATCTCGTAGGCGAAGTTCTCCGTCCACATGCTCGATGGCACAGTGCTCACGAGAGACACTCTTGTGGACGATTCGGACATCACAGGATTCATCACGGCCGATGATCAGCTCAGAGGCATCGCCCAGGGCAAACTCGCCCAGGGTGTCTCCGGTGGTCTTCTTGAGGATGTGAAGTTCCATCATGGCTGATGAGTCCGTGGATGTCTGGCTTCGCAGGAAGCGTGCTGCTGCAGTGGGGAGAACTCAAGTGTTCAAGCCCACCCATATTCTTACGCTATCTGAACATATCGGCTAGTCCATACGGGTGATTTCGCTCAAAGAGTCTCATTTATGACGGCTTCAGGGCCGATCGGCTCTTCCGATGCTGCATTCAGCACAACTGGATTTGCGGATCCTCCAAGACTTCGGGAGCATGCCCACCACATGCGTCTGCTATCGGATCTGGCATATCTCCTGACGATCATCTTGACCATGCCCTTCTGGCTGACCCGGATGGTGCTCAGGGGTCGACTGCGTACGGATTGGCCGGGAAGACTGGGCCTTGGGCCTGCCCTGCCGCCAGCCAGCGGGCGTCGCATTCTGCTTCATGCCGTTTCGGTCGGAGAGGTCAATGCGATCCGAACTCTGGTTCGGCTGTTGGAACAGCAGGCCGATGTCGAAGTCGTCATTTCCAGTACGACGGATACCGGCATTGAGCGAGCACGATCCCTGTATTCGTCGCGTCATGCCGTCGTGCGATATCCACTCGATTTTTCCCTCTCAGTCAGTTCCTTTCTCAAACGAGTCCAGCCCGATGCTGTGAGTCTTGTGGAGCTCGAAGTCTGGCCCAACTTCGTCGCAGACTGCTGTCGAAGGCGAATCGATGTTTCGGTCATCAATGGCAGGCTTTCTGCACGCAGTTTTCGACGATATCGATGGGTGCGGTGGCTCTTGAAATCGTCGTTCCGTCGGCTGAACCGTGTTATCGCACAGTCCGAGGACTATGCCGGGCGATTCAAGGCGATGGGCGCTCGTCCCGACACTGTTCAGGTCGCAAGCAGTCTCAAATGGGACAACACCACGACTTCGCCGGAGGGCGCTGATGAGCTCGCCAGTGAACTTGGTCTGGATCGGAATCGGCTCGTGATCGTCGCCGGTTCCACGGCACCGGAAGAGCATGCGTTGTTGCATTCAGCTGTCCCCGCGGGTGTACAGCTGATCTGTGCTCCGCGACGTCCGGAATGGTTCGATGCGGCTGCCGATGTGTTCACGGGTTGCACGAGACGAACAGCCGGACGACAGGGATCGAATCCGGATCGTTTTCTGCTGGACACCATCGGAGAACTTTCCCAGGCGTATTCGCTGGCCGACATCGTTGTCATCGGTCGCAGCTTCGGCGAGCGGCATGGCTCGGATCCTGCTGAACCGGCCGGAATGGGCAAGCCTGTGGTCATTGGACCTGCAGTCGATGATTTTCTCGAGATGGTGGAGATCCTGAGCAGTGCCGGTGGCCTTGTTCAGTGCACGGCAGAAGCACTTTCGGGTGTTCTGGAAGAACTGGTCTCCAGTGATCAACGCCGGAAGGTGATTGCCGAGAACGCCCTTGATGCCATCCAAGGCCGGCAGGGGGGGTCTCAGGTGACGCTCCAGGCCCTGCTCCTGGGTGGGGGACCTGTCCAAAAGTGACGAACTGACCCGTTGGGGTCAGTGCGTCAGGGGAGAAAAGAAACAGATGGTTCGTAAACGGGGCCTCTCTCGAGGTCCCCGCGGGGATGGCGTGTTCACCATCTCAGTATTCGTTGAGAATCGAGTTTGGTTTCATTTATCTTCAAAACGGCATTCAGGCACTCTTGAGGGTCGTCTTCACGGATCCGGATCCGAAGATCTGGGATGATGTCCAGATGGAAACCGGTTCCAGCGAATTCAACATCCTCAGCCAGATCTGTCGCCCAGAGGCGGTCCTGGATCCTCGAGTGCTGATTGGCCCAGGGGACGATTTGGCCATGGTTCGAGTCCTTCCTCCAGGGGAGGATGGCGTTGGTGAAACGCCGACCGTTCTTCTTGCTGGTGTCGACCAGCTGATCGATGGTCTGCATGTCTCCATCGAAGACGCTGGCCTGAAAGCGGCCGGGCACAAGGCGATCGCTCGAAGTCTCAGTGATATTGCCGCCATGTGCGGGCGGCCAGTTGCCACTCTGGTTTCAGCTGTACTTCCCTTGAAGATGACGGAATCGGATTCCATGATCTTGTTTGATGCCATGAAGGCCACGGCAGATCGACATCACGCACCACTGGTCGGCGGTGATCTTGCCTATCACCAGACGGAAGAAGGCCCTTTGACCTGCTCAGTCACGGTTCTTGCGGTGCCGCCTCCGCAAGGAAGTATCGAACGGTTTGGTGCCGAGGCAGGTGATGGCATCTATGTCACCGGCGAGCTGGGAAATGGATGGCGATCGGATCATCATCTGACATTCGAGCCGAGGCTCTCGGAGGCGTCGATGCTTCGAGCCATTCTTGGTGATCGACTTCATGCCATGATCGATATCAGTGATGGGCTTGGCCGCGACGCGGCCCATCTGGTCGAACGATCCAGTCTTCAGATCGTTCTTGAATCAACGGAGCTGCCACTCAGGTCGAATGCGGACATCGATGCGGCGATCGTTGATGGCGAGGATTATGAGCTGTTGTTTGCGGCTTGCGGCGAAGTCCCGGAGGGGCTGGGTGCATGCCCTGTCACCCGGATTGGTACGGTACGGGAATCGACTTCCGAGGCTGGCGGCTCTGTTCTGCTCTCGATCGATGGCCGGCAGGTCGATGTCAGTCGGAAGGGCTGGGAGCATGCCGGTCATGGTTGACGCTTCGAGCCAAGCTCGGATTGTCCGGACACATTCAGTCGAAGAGACGCTTCGGCTGGGAGCGTCGTTGGCGTCCGGTCTCGGTGGGGGGGCTGTTCTGGCGATCAACGGACCACTTGGCAGTGGCAAGACCGTACTCGTGAGAGGTTTGATCAGGGGCCTTGGTGGCGAGGAGTCGCTGGTGGGCAGTCCGACATTCGGAATCGCGCACGAATACCCGATCAGTCCATCCCTCAGGATGATGCATGTCGACTGCTACAGGCTCTCGGGCAGTGAGGATCTTCTGTCCATCGGTTGGGAGGACTTTGCAGGCAGCCCGGATGCCATCACGGTTCTGGAGTGGGCCGATCGAATCAGCGAGTCACTGCCAAAGGACTGCATTCGAATCGATGCAGGTCATGTTGGTGAGCAATCCCGTGAGTTTGAGATCCACGCCAGTCGATGAGCTGATCAGTTGTCTTCGGCCTGCTCGGAATCATCCGGCGAAATGCCGTAGATCACCATTCTGTGTGCGACCGGATGCCAGCCCTGTTCAACTCCGATCGCTTCCGCCAATTGCTTGGCGCGATCATCCTGGATGCGAATTCTCTTGCCGGTCCTGAGGCATACGAGAAAATTGAGTGGTTCACGGCCATAGACCAGGTGGTAGAAAGTCTGTCGTGAATCAAGCATCACAGGTGTGATGATTCCCGCATCCTGAAGCAGCTTGAGAGTGCGATAGACGGTTGCCTTCGAAGAACCATCTCCTCGCTTCCTCATCTCCTCAAGAATCGAATCCGCTTCGAAGACATCATCCGTTTCCATGATGAGATTCAGAATGTCGGCACGCTCACGGGTGTACTTCAAATCGTGTGACTTGAGGTGTCGGCGAAAGACCGCGCAGAGCGGCATCATGACATCAAGGCCACCAGGTGACTTCAAGGTTGTGGGAACTTCCGTATGGTCCGAATCATTCATCGTGGTTTGAGTGTACAAAACAACCAATGACCATCACAAATCGCCGTCTGAAGATTCTGGGTTTCGAAGGGTGGGATGGTGGTTCGCATGCACAGGTGCGGCGGTCCATCACTGCGCATTCCCGACATGAATGGCAGTGGTTCACGCGACCTGCACGAGCGTGGAAATGGAGACTTCGTACTGGAGCGGTAGATCTGGCCGCACAAGTTGTGGCAGATGACTGCTCGCAAATGAGACCGGATCTCATTTTCACGACGTCCATGATTTCAACAGGGGATCTGAGGTCGCTGCTGCCGGAACGTCTGCGAACAGTGCCGGTGGTTCTCTACATGCATGAAAACCAGGCGGCGTATCCGTTTCGTCATCAAGACGACGTGCAGGGGCGGCGAGATCATCATTACGCGATCACCAACATGACCAGTTGCCTGAGTGCGGATCGTGTTCTGTGGAACAGTCGATGGAATCGGGATTCGTTCCTCAGTGAGATCAGATCGCTCCTGGACAAGTCGCCTGATCAGACCTGCAGTCGGAGTGTGAAAGAGATCATGGACCGGTCAATGATCTGCTGGCCGCCGGTGGAACGATCATCCGTGTCGGAGAAAGTTTTACATAACAGGCCGGAGGCTGATAACTCCGGACGTTCGATTTCAGGGGCTCAAATCGCCTCTGGTGATGGATGCGTCCGGGTGGTGTGGCCACACAGATGGGAGCACGACAAGGGGCCTGACACCCTTCTGCGGTTGGCTCGATATCTGAGGCACAGATCCCCGGGACGCTACCGTTGGATCATTCTGGGCGAACGCTTCAAGACCGTCCCGCCTGCAATGGATCAGTTTCTGCGTGAGTTTGATGACGATATCGATCATGCCGGCTGGGTCGAATCCAGGGAGGCGTACTGGTCGTGGCTGGGTGCCGGGGACTGGGTGCTCTCCACAGCGAGACATGAGTTCTTCGGTATCGCGGTGATCGAGGCCATGTTGGCCGGCTGTCTGCCGTGGCTGCCACGCCGACTGAGCTATCCCGAGATCGTTCCAGAAAGGGCGATGAGGCTCTCGCCATTCAGACAGGTTCCTGATGTGGAAGAGATCCGACGGGAGATCATCAGTCGTCTCGAGGCGACTCGGCCGGACAGGGCGGTGTCTCTGTTGGATGACGCGATCGAATCCCTGGCCAGCCCGAATCGGCCCTGATGACCCCCCTTGTCCACTTCGCCGATAATGAGCATTACGTAAAACTCGGCCCAGGGGGGCTGCCGGGTGGGTCCCGGCATTCAAGGAGACACACATGCAAACCGGAGCTTCAAGAGCGTTGATGATCTTGGCCCTGATGCTTCTGATTCCATTTGGAGTCGCTCTGGCTTCAGCCATTGCCGATGTTGCCGAGCCTGAGTCACCCCCCTGGACACCGACCTCCCAATACGAGCTGCTCGAGATTCGAGGCTGGCCGGTCTACGTGAATCCCGAGCTCGATGCCCATCCTCAGTTGAAGGCGGACACTCTGGAGCTTCTTGACGATCATCTCTACCGGATCACCAGAAAGATTCCTCAGCCGGCCCTGGATCGAATCAGGCAGGTCAAGGTCTGGGTCGAGCTGGAGATGCCCAAGACCACCTGCATGTGCTACCACGTTTCACGCGACTGGCTGATCCCCAATGGCTACAACCCTGACAAGGAAGGTGGTATTGAAGTCGGAAACGCCAGAGCCTTCCTTGAATGGACTCAGGGGCAGCCCTGGATGGTGCTTCATGAGTTGGCCCACGGATTTCACGATCAGGTCTATGGCTATGACGACCCCGCCATCATCGCCGCCTGGCAGAACAAGGTTGACCAGGGCGACTACGACGAAGTTTTACATATCTCGGGAGCTGCTCGTCGGCACTACGGTCTGACCAACCAGATGGAGTACTTCGCCGAGGCCACTGAATCCTACTTTGGATGCAATGACTTCCATCCATTCGTCAAGGGAGAATTGATGCAGGTCGATCCCGGTGGAGTTGAACTCATGGAATCGACCTGGCTTGCCTACCCTGCCGTTCCTGCATCTCCCCCCCCTGCCGGCGACTCACAATGAACAAACCGCCCCTCGCATCATTGCTGAATACGAGGGGCGGCACCAAGATCTTCAGGCACTCGGATCAGCTGGACCAGTTGCCCAGCAGGACGAGGATGTCATCGACCCCCGTGATGCCGTCCCCATCCAGATCACCTTCGCCGTCGTTGTCGCCGAAGACGGCCAGCAAGGCCAGCAGATCATCGATGCCGACGACGCCGTCGTTGTCCAGATCACCCGCGGGAGCATTGTCCCGAACGGTTCTCCAGGATTCGTCGCCGTGAATTTCAGGATTGAAATTGGTGCGATTGCGTGACATGACACTGCGGCTTGCGAACAGTGGATCGGCATCGCCTGCCAGTTTCCAGTCCAGTTCCCGGACATACGTGTCCATGCCAGCTTCGCTGAACACCAGCAAATCACCTTCATCATTGAACTGGACATCCGTAAAGGGTTCGGATTCCATTCCACGAAGTTCAATCTGGAAGACATCGACTGGAATGAAGGCCTCGATCTCCATGTCGATCTTGCAGACCAGGACGGTCCCGGTTTCCGTCACGAAGGCCAGTGGCTTCTCAGGATGACCCGTGGCGGCAAATCGCTTGACCGGGGTCTGTGTCTCCGGCATTGAGAAACTACGGCCTGGCTCATCGAGCATTTGTGGAAGACGGGTGACCTTTCCGATCGATGCATCCATGAGCCAGATCGAATCCGAAGAATCATCCATGGCCATCTGATCTGCGTCATCAGCAAGGCCGATGGTCAGAGGCGCCGGCGCGTTCTCAAGACTCTGGGACATGGGATGAACACGACTGAGCAGCCTTGCACCCAGAACGACCATTGCGTGATCTCGCGTGAATGCCAGCTTGGATGCGGCATGGGGAAGATCAAAGGTGCTCTTCTCGTTGTTGGAGAGGCGGACGCTGGTGACGGATGACGTTTCACCGGCCAGGAACCAGAGCGTGTTGTTGAAGGGGCCGATGGTGAAGTCCTGCAGGGTGTTGGCCGGAGGTCCACTCAGGAAGTTGTTCTGGGCCGTCCATCCGATGGGGCCGTTCCACCGGATGATTCTCCAGCCGTTCTCACTGGATTCCCAGCTGTAGCAGGCGCGAGGCCGGACATGGATCACCGTATCGATCATCCTGAACTTCCCACCATCGGTTCGCATGATTCGACTTCCGTTCCGATCGCCCAGGAATCCAGCGGCAAACAGTGAGGAGGCTCGGACGAAGGAGACGGGGTCGACTTCGTATTCACGGGTCACGAAGGTACTTTGCGTGGCCCATGCACTGCTGAAGTCATCGGGATCGTTGTAGCCGATTTCGCGATCGGAACCATCCCGATAGCCTCGTACGAAGGTGACTGCATGGCCACCATTGCGTTCCAGAACTCTGCGGCCCCAGATGTCATCTCCGATGTCGTCGTAGATGCCGTAGCCGAATGTGCTGATCGCCCCGTTCACGTTGTTTTCCGTAATGCTTCTCAGGGTTGGTCCAGTCGTGTTGGTGGCCATGTTTTCCGTCACCGTGAAGCAACCCGGGCAACGGGCGTTCAGGTAGTACACGAGCCCGTCATAGGCATCGTCATGGGCCGTTCCGTCATTCCGGTCCGTACTGCACAGACTGGCCATGTTCGAGATGTATGTGGTGATCAGCTCATAGTCCTCTTCGTTCTCCCAGTCGGCGGCATCCGGACCCACCGAGGGGAATCCATGAAGACCGATATAGGTCGTGAGGTTGGTATGGGCCGTTGGAAGGCAGAAATTGGCTCCAGGCTCACCGTCGTCATCGGTCGCCAGTCCGGTCCGGACCTGATCGAAATCAGGCATGCCCTCGATCTCGAAGTCATAGCTCGATCCCGAGTTGTAGACGCTTGTGATCACATCGCCCGAAGCGATGTTCAACAGGCCGGGGACCGCTGTGGCAATGCCAAGGGCGGTCAGAAGAATACGTGGTGAAGTCATGGAGTTGCTCCTGATTCGTGGCCAGTACGCGGGCTGGCAGGTCGTGCATCAGGTATCTGCTGCCAGAACGGGGGTCTGTCAGCAGATGGAGGACTTCGCAGGGAATCATCAAAATTGTCGAAAATGGGGATGCAGGTGTGAGATCCACTCCTCCCCCACCATGCATCGGGCCTTCAGGGACAGATGCCGTAGGCGCCCAGCAGGATCAGCAGATCATCGATGTCGACCACCCAGTCACCATTGAGATCACCGAAGCATGGCTGTGGGCAATCAGCGCAATCGCCATGTGCTCCAAGCCACTCTCCGAGGTTGTCGACACATTCCTGTTCCGTGGCATTCATGATGCAGCCACTGGCCATGCAGCACGGACCCAGTTCAGGGGCCGGGGGACAATCCACACACTCGAGGTTGGCCAGCCAATCCCCGCCTGCATCAAGGCAGTCCTGCTCCCAGGTCTGCAGGCAGCCATTGCAAAGACAGCAGGCGCCACTGTCGGGGCAGTCATTACAACTGGTATCGTCGCCCAGCCAGATGCCTCCGATGGAGAGGCACTCGTCCTGCCACATCAGCGCACATCCCGAGGTCAGGCAGCAGGCGCCTGGCTGTGGCGGTGGAATGCATGCGGTGCAATTCGTTCCACTGCCCTGCCAATCGCCACCGAGATCCTGGCAGTTCACAGGATCGGTAATCACGCAGTTGGAGGCCCCGCGAAACTCCTCATTGAGACAGCAGGCGCCTGCGTTCGGTGACAGGCAGTCATCACACGTTGAACCATCACCCAGCCAGGTACTGCCGGGAATCGCTTCGCATGCCAGGAGGGTGATGATGCTGCAATCGGGCCCATCGCAGCATGCGCCTGTCATGCAGGTCTCACTGATCTCATTGCCACCGGCATCGACCCAGGGTCCGACCAGTTGATCCAGTGTGTTGTCACAGACGAGGGTATCGGTGAGCGTAACGAGCCCGTTGTCGCTGTAGAGACCGCCTCCGGTTCCCCCTGCTTCATTGGATGTGATCCGACAGTTGTTGATGGCCATGTTGGTCTGGGAAAGCAGGAACCAGAACGCGCCGCCGTTGCCTGGCGTGCTGTTGTGGCTGATGATGCAGTTCTGGAAGACGGCGGACCCGCTCTGATAGGCCGATACCGCACCGGCGTAGCTGGTACCGATGTTGTCACGGATGACGCAATCGAGAAAGATCGGGCTCGTGCCGACGAAGAGATAGACACCCCCTCCATACTGCGCCGTGTTGCTTTCGATGGTGCATTGATCGAGTGTCGGAGATTGGTTGCGGACATAGACGCCACCACCCTGGACAGCACTGTTGCCGGCAAACGTGCAGTTGATGAACTGGCCGTCGGAATTCAGGAAGACAGCACCGCCTCCCCAGTAGCTTCCGTTGTCCATGATCTCGCAGTTGCTGACGATCGAGTTGGCCAGGCAGTAGACGCCTCCTGCATAGCTGCTCGGTGATGTGTTGTCCGGCGTATTGTTGTTCACGATGGTGCAGCCGGACATCGAATTGGTACCACGCAGCATGACCCCGGCACCCGCCCAGGCGGTGTTTTCCACGATCGTGCAGTCGACAATGGCGGCGGCGGTATCCGTGGCGCACCAGATGCCGCCGCCCTCGCTCTGATTGGCCGACCCTGCAGCCATGCCGTTGCGAACCGTGAACCCCTTCAAGACAGCAGAGGAGGTCTCGCCACCCGAGAAGGTGACACCCCGTCGATCTCCCTGGCCGTCAATGATGGTGACCCCCGGACCGTCACTTGATCGAACCGTGATCGGCTTTCCCAGAAAGTCGATCACACTGCTCCCGGTACCCGTCCAGGTCCCCGGCGCAACAACGATGACATCACCATCGACGGCGACATCGATCGCGGCCTGGATGGTCGGATGGTCACCGGGCACGTTGATCGTGGCCGCCGTTGTCCCGGTGGCCATGAGTGCGATGATGACGCTTGAAAGCAGGTGGCGCATGTGACCCCTTTTCCTGCTCAAACATGGGATGAGCGAATTCCATACTCCATCACTCGATGGAGGACGGCAAGACAATTCTGCAGTTCGGGGGATACAGGCCCTGTGAAGGGGCCTGTTCGTTCGGAATCAGCTGTTCTGGGATTCCCCGCTGCAGCAGGGCTCCCTGACTGCGCCACAGGATTCGCATTGCAGATGACCGTGGACCCACACACCGTTGGACTGTGATCCGCACCACGGGCATCGGTTAGCGCAGCTGCCAGGCGCATCAGGCGTCGGCTTGACGGCCTGGTCGTCGCTCATGATTCGATGACCTTGTGTCCAGAAGTGATGGCACAGATGCCCATCGTCAATCGCTCCTGTCGGATCTTGCTGAATCCAGCCTCGGCAACGGAGTGCGCCAGTTGAGCGGGATCCTCGAAGGTCTCGACGGAACGTGGCAGGTACTTGTATGCACCACTTCGATCACCGGCAACAACGCTTGCCGTCAACGGCATGATCTTCTTGCAGTAGAAGCCGTTGAACAGCCTCATCGGGGCGAAGGTGGGCTCGCAGAACTCGAGGATCACAAGCCGGCCTCCGGGCCGAAGAACACGGAAGAACTCCTGGATGGCCCGGGGCGGTTCCGTGACATTCCGAATACCGAAGGCAATGGACACGACATCGAAGGAGTCATCCGGAAACTCGAGCGACATGGCGTCTCCGGAGTGATACTCCGGTTTGATGGCGGACCGCTTCCGGTATTTCTTCCGGACGGCCTTCAGCCTCGCGATGTCGAGCATTTCCGGTGTGAAATCGATGCCGGTGACCGACCGGGCCCCTGCCTTGGCGAAGGCTTCCGTGAGATCACCGGTTCCACAGGCGACATCCAGTACATCGTCCTCGGCTCCGAGCTGGGCAATCGCGACGGCTCGTTTCCGCCAGGCCTGGTCACGACCCAGTGAATGGAGTCTGTTGTTGAGGTCGTAGCGGCGAGCCACCGCTCCGAACATCCTCTGGACACGGACGGCCTTCTCGGGATCCGAATGGGGATCGGATCTCAGAGTTGTTTCGTCCCAGGCGGGACGTTCCGTGGATGAATCGCTCTGGTTCACGACCAGAGTGTATGCCGTGCGTGGAAGTCGGGCCCCGATTACAATCACCGGCATGCCAAGAAGCAGGATTCTGCTGTTCTCGATCCTCGCCACAGCCGCTGTCGTCGGGGGCTGTGCATACGTCGATACGGCACGTCACTGGGTCGGTGGATTTGCCACCGGAGCAGACATCTCCAGCGTCTCCCCGGATCCCAGCTACATTCCGATGAGTTTCTCGACGGCCGTCTGCGGCGAAGATCCGTACGTCGACACGTCGGTCTGGATGACGGATCTCTCCAGCGAAACGCTGATGAGCGGCGAAATCCCCAGCGGACAGATTCTTCACGTCGAACTGTTGTTCACCCCGCGTCCCGGCTGGACTCCAATCGATTCCACGGCGACCAATCTCGCGATCCGCTACATGCTGATCGTCGATGGAGAGGTCGGAATCTACGAGGGTGGCGGATTCGGCTATCCGGTTGGAACGGGCCGCAGCAGCTCCATGACACTCCGGATCGATGAAGCCACCATGCAACTCACCCGATCAACAGAGGGATTCGTGGACCTGCTCTCGCCAGCGGAACTGTCCGGGACCTTTTCCGGCCCCTGTGATACGACCGAGGTCGACCGGATTCGCAACGTGGTCAATCAGTACATGACCAACACCTTTGGTCAGGTGCTGTACGTCGAAGGTGATTCGATTTCTCTGAAGAGCCTTCTGGCAAATGCCGGTATCAGCCCGTGATCTCGTTGATCTTCACGCGAAGGTAGGACTGACGGTGACCCTGCTTTCGCTTGTAGCCCTTGCGTCGCTTGAACTTGATCACGTCGATCTTCTCGCCCTTGAGCTGGGTCATGACTTCAGCACTGACCTTGGCGCCGTCGATGTAAGGCGTACCCAACTGGGCAGGCTTGTCAGCGTCGGTCTTGAGTGCGAGGACACGATCGAACACGACGGTGTCGCCATGCTCTCCACGGAGGTCGATGTCCAGGACGTCGCCCTGGCGGACGATGATCTGGGTTCCACTGTCTTCAACGATGGCATACACGGGAAGGCCTCCTGGGCTCGAGAATCGCACATGATACCCGTTCCTGCGTCGACCTCAAGCCTCCATCTTCAGCAGGGAGCCCTGAGTTGAGATCCATGCTCGATCTTGTGGCCACAGCAGCCCCTGCAGCCCCCCCATCGGTCCAGGAGGCCCCGAGCCGCTTTGCCCTGCTGGATTGGGCGGTTGTGGGGTGTTATCTCGTGGCCGTGGTTCTGGTCGGGGCCCGAATGTCCCGTAAAAAGGAGCAGGGAGACGATTTCTTCCTCGCTGGCAGATCCATGCCGGTCTGGGCCGTTGCGGTCTCCACTCTGGCAACCGCCCTCTCGGCGGCGACCTTCATCGGGGGTCCTCAGCAGGGCTATCGAGGCGATCTCAGCTATCTCACCTTCAAGTTCGCCGGTCTGGCCGCCTTCATCATCGTCGGCTTCCTGTTCCTCCCCGCCATCTTCAAGGCCGGCACGCCGAGTGTCTATGGCCTGGTCGCCCAGCGGTTCGGAACCGGCGCTGGAGCCAGCTCCGCGATCATGTTCGGTCTCGGTCGATTGCTTGCCAGCGGTGCCAGGCTCTTCATGACCGCCATCCCGTTTGCACTGGTGGCCTTTGGAGATGCCACTGGCTGGTCTCTGGCCTTCTCCATCGTGACCGTCGCTTCCGTGGCCTGCATCTACACGATGCTGGGTGGTGTTCGAGCCGTGATCTGGACGGATGTCCTGCAGGCCTGTGTTCTGGTTGGAACGGTCTGCATCGGCATCATCATTCTCTGGGGCAAGATCGATACGACGCCCGGCATGGCGCTTGATTCGATCATCGCAGCTGACAAGCATCGCATGCTGGACTTCTCCTTCTCATGGACGAAGCCGTACACCGTCTGGGGTGCAGCGATTGGCATGACGCTCTTTCTGGTAGCGGCGTACGGAACGGATCAGGACATGGCTCAGCGACTGCTGACATGCCGTTCACCTCGAAAGGCAGCCTGGGCGGGTATCTGCTCGAATCTCATCGGATGGCCGGTGACGTTCCTGTTCCTCGGCATGGGGCTGCTGCTCTGGCTCGAGGAACAGTCCCATGGCCCGATTCTCCCCGACCTGGCGTCCGCCGGTGATCGCGATGTGTTCCTGCTCTTCATCCTCAGGGACATGCCGGTCGGGTTGCGTGGACTGATGATGGCTGGACTGTTTGCCGCTGCCATGAGCAGTCTGGACTCGGCCCTCAATGCACTGGCCGCTTCCACGACGGCCGACATCATTCGACCTTGGCGACGATCACGTGGTCTGGTGGCGATGGATCCGGCATCCGAAACGAGAATGGCCCGCTTCATCATTCTCTCCTGGACCGTTGCGCTGACGGCCTTCGCCCTGCTCTGCGCCTACTGGCAGAGTGTCAGCGGCGAAACGCTCCTTGACTTCGCGCTGGGGGTCATGGTCTTCGCCTACGCGGGCTTGCTGGGCGTCTTCGCGACAGTTCTCTTCACGCCACGGGGCAATGCGACATCGGCAACCCTCTCACTGATCATCGGAATGATTGCGGTTCTCTTGCTGCAGCCATTTGCCTGGAACTGGTGGATGCCCTGGTTCGCCGGCGAAGACCATCTGGCACCTCCGGCGTTCCCATGGCGCATGGCGATTGCCACCGTCATCGCGTTCCTTGTCTGTGTCATTGGCCGGCCTGCGACCTCGAAGGTCAATTGATCGAGTCAACTCGTTACAGGAACTTCTGAACATGAATGATCACATCGGAAACAGTCGGAGCGTCTCGGTCATCGGCTTGGGTGCCATGGGCGCGGGGATTGCTCGCACGCTTCTGAAAGCGGGATGTCAGGTGTCCGTGTGGAATCGATCCCGTGGCAAGGTGGATGAACTCGTCTCTCAGGGGGCTGTCGCCTGCGACAGTCCGCTCGATGCCGTTCAGGCGAACACGCATGTCATCGTCTGCCTCACGGACTATGCAGCATGGCAAGCCATCATCGAAGCCAATGGTCTGAGTGACTGCTTTGCTGAAACCTGCATCATCCAGCTGACAACGGGCACGCTTGAAACGGTGCAGGATCACGCGGCCTTCATCGAGCAGCATGGTGGTCGCCTCGCAGATGGTGCCGTGATGTGCTACCCGAGTGATCTTGGTACGGAAACGGGGTCCCTGCTCATGGCAGGATCGGCCGATGTCCTGGAAGAGTGCGATCCCATTCTTCGTCTGCTGGCATCGACCTGGACGAACCTCGGCGAAGACATCAGAAGGCCGACGATTCTGAGTCGAGCGTTGATGGTTGATGTCGGGTTGTCACTGATCGGTATTGTCAACGGCGTAGCGATTGCCCAGGCCGGTGGTATCTCGCTTGATGTCTTCATGCAGCACACCAGAAACGTGGGTGCGATCATCCCGACTGAGAAGATCAGGCTCATCGAAGCCATTCGGGATGGCAACACGGAGGAGACTCAGGCCACCATCAACGCGTGGGGCGAAGGCCAGAAAGCGGTTCGTGCCATTGCCCAGTCACTCGGGACGAACCTGGTCTTTCAGGATGCCGTGAAGATGGTCTTTGAAGAAGCCGAAAGGCGTGGACTTGGGAAGAAGGACCTCGCTGCACTGACCGAGGTCTTTGCAGGAGAGACTGGTCATGAATGATCACGTCGGTACGAGTCAATCCGTCTCGGTCATCGGACTTGGCGACATGGGTTCAGGCCTCGCCAGAACACTGATCGAGGCTGGCTACCAGGTGTCCGTCTGGAATCGATCTCGTGACAAGGTCGACGCGATCGTCTCTGCCGGCGGGATCGCCTGCAGCACTCCGAAGGAGGCCCTCCTGTCCAATACTCATGTCTTGGTCTGCGTCGCGGATTACTCGGTCTGGAATCGCATCATCGAAGACCACTCATTGCAGAATGAATTCAAGGATCGATGCCTCATCCAACTCACAGGCGGCACCTTCGAGGAGGTGGTGACCCATGCGGCCTTCATTGAATCGCATGGTGGACGTCTTGCCGATGGCGCCATCATGTGCTTCCCTCGTCAGCTGGGGACATCCGATGCCTCTCTGCTCATGTCAGGCGTTCCTGCTGTGCTCGATGAGTGTGATGATCTCCTGAGGACACTGGCTCCGGACTGGACCAATCTCGGTGATGACGTGAGATTGCCGTCGATCCTGAGCCGGTCGCTTGTCGCGGGCATCCTGACTTCCTTCGTCGGATTCCTGAATGGCATGGCCGTGTGCCGGGCGGCGGGAATTTCTCTCGATGTCTACAAGTCCCACGCCATCAAGGCGAATGCCATCGTCCCAGCCGAAAAGAACCGACTGGTCGACGCCGTTCGTGAAGGGCGAACCGAGGAGACCCAGGCCTCCATCGACACCTGGGCAGGTGCCCATCAGACCATCCATGCCGTGGCGGATGCGATGGGAACCAATCTCGTGCTTCAGAATGCCGTGAAGGATGTCCTGAAACTGGGTCAGGACATGGGGCTTGGTGACCATGACCTTTCGGCGCTGATCAAGGTCTTCGCACCTGATCAAGCGTGCTGATGTTCCCGACGATGCGGCGTTGCAGCTTCTGAACTTCGCCGTTCACAACTGGGCGAGGCGTTCAAGTGCCGCCTTGATGG
Source organism: Phycisphaerae bacterium (assembly GCA_002702575.1). Classification (GTDB taxonomy): domain Bacteria; phylum Planctomycetota; class Phycisphaerae; order Phycisphaerales; family SM1A02; genus UBA1668. The sequence continues at coordinate 51,136 of PAAJ01000017.1, forward strand.
TCTCGATCCGCTTGCAGAATCCGAATCGCATCAAGGACGCGCCCTCGGCAGGATCCGTGTAGAAGCTGCTGGGCGGAATGGCGGCCACGCCGGCATGCTCGATGAGCCACTTGGCGGCGGAGATGTCATCAGGCTGACCAAGATGAGAATGGTCACAGAGCACGAAATAGGCGCCCTGTGGGCGATAGACCCCGAAGCCCGCCTGCTCGAGTCCCTCACACAGGAGGTCGCGGCGTTCCAGATAGGTGTCGTGAAGTTCCTGGTAATAGATCTCACGGTTTCTGAGCGCCACAGCGGCAGCATGCTGGAATGGATGGGCGATGTCGAACGTCAGAAACTGATGGGCCGATCGGATGCCGGCCGTGAGATGCGGTGGCGCGATGGCCCAGCCGATCTTCCAGCCCGTGACCGAGAAGGTCTTGCCGAGGCTGTTCAGGGTGATGGTTCGTTCGTACATTCCTGGCAGCGATGCGATGGAGATGTGCCGACCTTCATAGACCATTCGGTGATACACCTCATCGGAGAGCACGATCAGATCGCGACGACGGCAGACGTCGGCCAGCGCTTCGAGCTCCGCAGGCGTGAACACCCGACCGGTCGGGTTGTGTGGCGTATTGAGCATGACGGCTCTGGTCTTCTCGGTACACAAGGCATCGATGGCTGCCGCATCCAGTTCGAAGTGAGGCGGCTTGAGGGTGAGTGCCCGTGGGATGGCACCGGCCATGGCCAGACAGGGCCGATACGAGTCATAGACGGGGTCCATGACGATGACCTCATCGCCTGGCTCGAGGAGACCGATGAGGCAGGCGGCGATGGCTTCCGTGCAGCCGCAGGTGACCGTGATCTCATGTGCGGGATCGACCTGGATGGAGGCCGTTGCCTGGAAGTCGTCGGCAATCGCCTGGGTGAGGACGGGTGCGCCGCCCATCGGTGGATACTGGTTGTGTCCCGAATTGATGGCATCCCTGGCAGCTTCCCGGATGAAGTCGGGAGCGTCGAAGTCCGGGCACCCCTGACCGAGATTCACGGCACCGGATTCCATGGCCAGGCGGTTGATCTCACTGAAGACCGTCTCGCCGAATGGCTGGAGCTTGGTGGTGATTCTGGCAGGCTTCTGGATGGACTCGGACCGGTGGCTCATGAGCTCCCCTCTGCGAAGTTGATCTGCTGCCTGCTAGTGTACGTCCCATGACACTCCCACTTGAAGGCCGAAGAGCCATCGTATGCGGATCGACTCAGGGTATTGGCCGGGCCTGCGCCGAGCGGCTGGCTGCTGATGGATCCCATGTCACCCTCCTGGCCCGCAGTCCCGAAGCACTGGCGGAAGTTCGAGATGCCTTGCCTGTTCCCGCCAAACAGCGGCATGCATGGATCGCAGGCGACTTCAACAGCTGGGAGGACACCGCTCGAAGCGTCAGTGAATTCCTGGAGGACCGGGGTGAAGTCGACATCCTCGTGAACAATACCGGTGGTCCCCCACCCGGCACGGCTCTGGATGCGAATCCAGCTGACTATCTGGATGCGATGAAGCCACACCTGGCCCTTTCCCAGGCGATTGTCCAGGCCGTCGTGCCGGGCATGAAGAAGACCAAGCATGGTCGCATCATCAATGTCATCTCCACGTCGGTCCTCATGCCGATTCGAGGCCTTGGAGTCTCCAACGCCGTGAGAGGTGCGATGGGCAACTGGTCCAGGACGCTCGCGGATGAACTGGCTGCCGATGGCATCACGGTCAACAACGTGCTTCCGGGCTTCACCGAGACCGGCAGACTCAAGGCCATCTTCGAGCGCAAGGCGCAGAAGGCCGGAACCACACCGGAGAAGATTCGTCAGCAGATCGTCAATGCGATCCCGGCTCGACGGATCGGTCAACCCGAGGAGTTGGCGGCTCTGGTCGCCTTCCTGGCATCCGACATGGCCGGTTACATCAATGGCGTGAGTATTCCCGTCGATGGCGGTCGCCTCGCAGCCCTGTGATTGGAGCTCCGATGGTCGAGGTACTCAATCTGATCAATGGCCAGCAGGTCTCCGCAGACCGTTGGCTCGACCTGGTCTCGCCTGCCACGGGTGAAATCTATGGCCGACTGCCGAGAACCCCGACGGCCCTTCCGGCCATCATGGTCGCCCGTGATGCGTGTGCTTCATGGCGGAACACGCCGGTTCGTGAACGCAGTCGCCTCATGCATGCCCTGGCGGATGCGATCGAATCGGACCTCGCGGCCTTCGCAGAAGCGGAAAGCATCGATACCGGCAAACCGGTCGGCCTTGCCCGAACAGTCGATATTCCTCGAGCTGTCGCCAACCTGAGATGGTTCGCCGACTCGGTCATGGAGTTCGGCAGTGAGCATTACGAGACCGGCAGTCGAGCCGTCAATGAAGTGAAGCATCTCCCAGTCGGCGTGATCGGCGCGATCTCTCCCTGGAATCTGCCGCTGTATCTGTTCACCTGGAAGATCGCACCGGCCCTGGCAACGGGCAACACGGTCGTCGCCAAACCTTCCGAGCTTGCGCCGGTCACGGCCTGGAAGCTGGGGCAGCTCGCGACGGAGGTTGGATTCCCGCCGGGTGTTCTGAACATCGTGCATGGTCTGGGCGCCGAGATCGGCGAGTCGATCGTGCAGGACGATCGTGTCGGCGCCGTGACGTTTACCGGTGGCACCGTCACCGGTCGACGCATTGCTGAAACCGCGGCAGGTCAGTTCAAGAAGGTCTCCCTGGAGATGGGCGGCAAGAACCCGACCATCATCTTCAAGGATGCCGATCTTGATTCGGCGATCGCCACGGCTGCGACTGCAGCCTTTGCCAACCAGGGTGAGATCTGCCTCTGTGGCGAACGGTTGCTCGTTCATCAGGACATCCATGACGAGGTCGTCGCCGGATTGTGTGCCAGGGCATCGGAGCTTGTCATCGGTGATCCACTGGAACCCGAGACGCAGTTCGGCGCCTTGATCTCAAGCGATCATCGAGATCGCGTGGAGTCCATGATCCAGCGGGCTCGTGATGAAGGTGGTGAGATCGTGCACGGTGGCAAACGTCCCGCGGATCTTCCGGATCGATGCCGGGACGGCTTCTTTCTCGAGCCGACGGTCATCACCGGACTCGACATGACTGCGATCACCAATCGCGAGGAGATCTTCGGACCGGTCGTGTCCATCATGCCCTTCGCGAACGAAGCCGAGGCGGTCGAGATGGCCAATGACACCGACTACGGTCTCTCCGCGGCCATCTTCACCGAGGATGAGTCCAGGGCCGCTCGGGTCGCACCGGCCATTGAAGCCGGTACCGTCTGGGTGAACTGCTGGCTGGTCCGTGACTTCCGCGTTCCATTCGGTGGCGTCAAGCACAGTGGGCTTGGTCGTGAAGGCGGTGATGACGCCTTGCGATTCTGTACCGAGGCGAGGACGATCTGTACGGCCACGAGCCGAACGACCGGTGATGTGACGAAGGGAGCCGTACCCACATGAGCAGTCAGACCCATTCAAGTGAACGTGCCCCTGAACCCGTTGGCGCGTACCCACATGCCAAGCGTGCCGGTGACTTTCTCTACCTCTCCGGAGTCGGACCTCGCCAGCGTGGCTCCAATGAGATTCCGGGCGTCACGCTCGATGCCGATGGCAACATCATCGATCATGACATCGAAGCGCAATGTCGCTCCTGTTTCGACAATGTCAAGGCGGTCCTCGAAGACGCGGGTGCCTCCTGGAGTGACATCGTCGACGTGCTCGTGTTCCTCACGGACATGGATGGCGACTTCAAGCAGTACAACGCGGTCTATGCCGAGTACTTCGCCGGAGATGGAAAGCCGAATCCGACCCGGACGACCATCGAGATCAATTGCCTGCCGACACCGATTGCTGTCGAGGTCAAGGTCGTGGCCTATCTCGGGAAGTGAGCACAGGAATGAACATCGCATTCGTTGGCACGGGCGTCATGGGTCACTCGATGGCCGGGCATCTGATGGCTGCTGGCCATGAGCTGAGCATTTTCACACGGACGAAATCCAAGGCCGAATCATTGCTCAAGGCCGGTGCGCGTTGGGCGGAGACTCCCGCCGATGCTGCCGACGGCGCGGAGATGGCGATCGCCATCGTGGGAATGCCCGAGGATGTCGAGGACGTCTTTCTGGGTGACCACGGGCTTCTGGCAGCAGCAACGCCGCCACCCATCATCATCGACATGACGACCAGTCCGCCTTCCCTTGCCAGGCGAATCGCGAAGACGGCATCGCAACGAGGCGTTTCAGCCATCGATGCGCCGGTCAGTGGTGGCGACATCGGTGCCCGGAATGCGACGCTCTCCATCATGGTCGGCGGTGAAACACCCGCGGTGGCCACGGCGCTCCCCGTGCTCGAGCTGATGGGCAGGACCATTGTTCATCAGGGCCCCGCCGGTTCGGGCCAGCACACCAAGATGGTCAATCAGATTCTCATTGCCGGTGGCATGTTGGGCATGTGTGAAGGCCTTCGCTATGCGGAGAAAGCCGGCCTGGATGGCCACAAGGTCATCGAGTCCGTTGGAGGTGGTGCGGCAGGTTCATGGAGCATCAACAACCTCGGGCCTCGCATCCTCGAGCGGGATTTCGAGCCCGGGTTCTTCATCGAGCATTTTCTGAAGGATCTCAGCATCGCGATCCGGGAAGCCGAAGCGATGTCTCTGGATCTGCCGGCGTTGACAATGGCCAAGGCGTTCTATGAGCGTGCCGTCAGCGAAGGCCTCGGGCACAAGGGGACACAGGCCCTTCAACTGCTCATGGAATCTGGTGACAGCTGACGGACGTCTAGTTGACCACCATGGCCACGATCAAGAGCACGACACAGGCTGCGACGAACAGTCCGCCGACGATCAGGGCTGTTCGCCCCAGTTTCTGATCTGGATGCTTCATTGACATGACCTGAGAATACCACGGCTCATGCGAATGCCAATTGATCTTCAGGCTATCCACAGGCATCCGATGAAAGCGGTCTCAGAATCGCCCTGACAGGTGAGCCGTCAAAGCCCATGAGCTTCAAGGGCAGTGCGATCAGCTCATATCGGCCGGCTGGAACATCTGCCAGCTGAAGGCTTTCCAGAATTCGAATGCCTCGCTGAAAGCACTGCTTGTGTGTCGGCAGATCCTTCGAGTCCGAGAGGTCGACACTTGGCGTATCCACACCGATCGTCATGACCCCCTGGTCCGCCAGCGCATCGATCAGAGATGGATCCGGTGCGGCGAAGTCGGTATTGAAGTGATTGGGATCGGGATAGGTGCCCGTGCCCAGAAGAATACGAGGCGCATCAATGGGCGTACCGTCTGGAATCGCATCCATTCCATAACGGGATCCTCGTTCAGCCGAAACATGGATGACACGACATTCACCAATGAAGTACTCCAGTGGTTGCTCGCCGACGCCATCGCCCTCGGAAGCGTAATGATTCTGTCCATCGGCGTGGGATCCGAGATGGACCGTCGAGCGGAGCGTGGACAGGGTGACACTGTCCCCCTTCTCCAGTTGCATGAGCAGTTCCCTGCTGGCCGGTGTATCGCCGGGCCAGACAGCCAGTTCTTCAGTGATGGGTGGACTCAGGTCGTACATGTCAGATTCTGGAATCGATTCCCTTGGGGACGGTAACAGTCAACGCGAAGATGAATGCCGCCACGAAGCAACCGGCAGCCATCCAGAAGCCCGCAAGGTACCCCATGCCGAGATGGATCATGTAGCCCATGGCAAAGGCGGCTGCGGCCATGCTGACGTTGAAGATGATGGTGAGCCTGCCCCACCACTTGATATGCCCGGCAGAGCCTGCCAGAACAAGAACTCGATGCGTGATGATGGAGGCATATCCCATCTGGGCGATCCCCAGAACCAGTCCGGATGCCACAGCGGTCCAGATGTCGGTGGTGAAGAGGACCATGAGTGCCGCCGCCAGACCGATGAGCATGCAGAGGGCAAGTGCGATGTATCGGCCCACCAGGCGACTGACGACTCCTCCCATCACGGGTCCACCGAGCATGATGCCGACACCGTAGATGGCATAGACCATCATGCTGAAGCTGATGGGCTGCTTGAGCACTTCGTGGATATACGCGGCGAGATAGATCGAGTGAGGAACGATCGCAGCGGCTGCGAAGAGATAGGCGGTTCCAAGAAGGATCAGCTTGCCCCGATAGACCTTCTGCTGAGTCCCCTCTGAAGTGGACTGTGAATCGGATATCCGTGTCCTCAGGCCTGGCCAGGCGATGATCAGACAGACGAGTGTCAAGGCGGCTGTGTAGAGCCAGCCCCAGGTGGGGTCCTCACCAGCCACGAGTGGAAGCGTCAGACTCAGGAGAATCACCCCGAGGCCACTGCCGGCGAAGACGATGCTGATGAGTTTGCCACCGAGCTTTTCGGCGACGCCTTGGGCGACCAATGCCGGTGTGAGGATCATGCCCCCCGCCGCGGTCAGTCCAGCCATGAATCGACAGCCCGCCAGCCACCACGGACCGAAGTCGATGGCGGACAGGCCGACACTGATGAATCCGATGAGGAGCGCGATGCGACAAACGACTCCACCCGTAAACCGTCTCGAGAGCCAGGCGCAGACGATGGCGCCGATGAAGTTGCCGATGAAATTGACGGTTCCGAGATAGCCGACCTGGGAACTCGACAGCCAATCCTGATCGATCATCGCTGGAACCAGCGGTGAATATGCATAGCGAACAAGACCGATGGAGGCGAGCATGCCGAGCGTGCAGGCAAGTACCCGGTACCAGGTTCGTTCACTCAGTCGAGTCATGGGTTGCGTCATGTTCTGATTTCGGCAGGGTCACGAAGATCGAGGCTGCGAGTGCGAGACTGAATGTTATCGCGCTCATGATGAAGAGTGAATCGAAGCCCAGCCCTTCCGCCAGAAGCAACCCGGATGCGAATGAGCCGATTGCGAACGCGATTGACGTGATCACCTTGACCACCTTGAGCCAGATGACTTCGCCGGAGGCGCCGGCTAGTTGCAAAATATCATGTGTTCTCAGCGTACTGCACCCGGAGTGTGTCATGGCAATCAGGAAACTGGCCAGAAGATCCACCCAGAGGATGTTGCTGAAGATGATCAGAAGTGCGGCACCCAGGCCCATGGACAGGGTGAGGATCAGGCTGAAGTAACGGCCGACGAGTCGAACGAAGATGCCATTGCAGACGAAGCCGCCCAAGGCAACGCCAAGCCCCGCGATGGCATAGGCCATGGAGCTGAATGCCAATGTGACCTTGTACTCATCATGGATGTAGGTCGAGAGGTACACGAAGACCGGGGTCGCGGCGATGCACATCGTTCCATAACAGATCGTCAGAACGACCAGCTGTCTCTTGTGATGCGATCGGGATTGCTTCTTGTCGGGGAATTCAAGAGATCCATGCCTCGTACGAAGACCCGGCCATGCGATGGCGATGCAGAGTCCGAACAGCAGTGTGGCATACAGCCAGCCATTCATGGCGGAGACCTTGATGTCGATCATGGGCAACGGCAGGGTCGTGGCCATCAGGATGGTGCCGAATCCTGCCCCAAGCGCAAGAAGGGCGATGATCTTTCCGCGATGTTTCGATCCGGCACCCTGTGTGATCAGTGCAGCGGCAGTCATGCCGGCACCGGCGATGCTGAAGCCTGCGGCAAAGCGATTGATACCGAGCCAGATGGGCCCGAAGTTGATCGCAGAGAGGCCAAGGCTCACCAATCCGATGAGCAGGAAGATGCGTGCAGCGATTCCGAGATTGTATTTTTTTCCGATGGACGTGCAGGCGAAGGCGCCCAGAAGGACACCGATCGATTTGGCAGATTCGACATAGCCTGCCTGGGACTTGGACAGCCAGCCCTGTTCGATCATGGCCGGGAGCAGGGTTGGATAGATGCCGAAGAGCACACCCACCACGGCGATCATGGTGAGCATGCAGGCGATTGCCCTGTACCAGGTCCGTTCACTCAGAGGCAGCATGCATCGGTCCTCAATGCTCGATCTGTCTTTCCGATTCCCGGAGTTCCGATGGCGCGGTGATGAAGGCATTGACCAGAATCGAAAGGACAAAGCAGACGCCACCCATCCAGAAGCCCGCCTTGTAACCCCAGCCGATGGAGATCATGTAGCCCATCGCGAATGAGGCGGCCGCCATGCCGGTATTGAAGACGATCGCATGGATCCCCCACCAGCGGACATGACCTGCCGGTCCTGCAAACACGAGAACACGGTGCGTCGCAATGGACGCGAAGCCCATCTGGGACACGCCGAGTACGAAACCCGAGATTGCAGCAAGCCAGAAGCTTTCGCTGAGGACGACCATGAGGATGGCCACGAGTCCGATGGCCATGGCAACCAGCATCGCTGCATAGTGCCCAATCCATTCCGCCAGCAGTCCGTCCAGCAGAGTGCCACCAAGAAGAATGCCGATCCCGAAGATGGCATAGATCATCATGCTGATGCCGATGGGACGATGCAGTTCAATGTGGATATAGGCCGCCAGATACAGCGAGTGGGGAACGATGGCCGCCGCCGCGATGAAGTAGCCCAGTGCGAGCAGAATGAGTTTCTTTCGGTAGATTTTCCGGGCGGGAACATCCGTGAGTTCCAGGTCGAGGGCATCACGTGATTTCAGACCAGGCCATGCAACGACCAGACAGATCAGTGCGAGACTGGCCGTGTAGAGCCAGCCGCGAACCGCCTCATGTCCCATGACCGGTGGCAGCGTGAGGCTCAGCAGCACGATTCCGATACCGGCACCCGCGAACGTGAAGCCGAGAACGCGACCTCGGGCATTCGATGGAATGCCCTGTGTGACCAGGGTCGGCGCCAGGATCATGCCGCTGACGGCTGTGACGCCTGCGATGAACCGCCAGATCGCAATCCAGATGAAGCCGAGATCAAAGGCGCACAGCACCAGACTGATGAAGCCCACGAGCAATGAGATCCTGCAGACCCAGCCACTTCCGAAGATTCTGGCCAGCCACATGGTCGTGATGGCGCCCAGGAGACTTCCGATGAAGTTGATCGTGCCGATGTAGCCGACCTGCGAACCGGTAAGCCAGTGCTCCGTGATCAGGGCGGGTACAAGCGGCGAGTAGGCGTATCGAATCAAGCCGATGCATGAAAGCATCGCCAGCATGCATGAGAGGACCNGATACCAGTTTCGATCAGTGATACCAGCCACGATCAGAAACGATGTCGAATGGCCCAGAGATCGGGGAACACGGGTTCAAAGAGCGTCCTCTCCAGGTAGGGAACGCCCGGTGAGCCCCCGGTGCCATGCTTGTTGCCGATCGTTCGGCGGACCAGCTGCACATGGCGATACCGCCATTCCTGAAGACCTTCATCGATGTCCAGCATCAGCTCGAAGAGGTTTGCCAGCTCGGGTGCGTTCACTGAACATTCGACCAGCTGATCCTGAACGGCTTCGTTTGGCTCCGAGCGGAGTGTGACATCCCGTTCAAGGACTTCGCTGGGAATCCTGGCGCCACGGTTGGCGAGAAAGACATGGAAGTCATCGACCAGTGAAGGCTCGTTCAGTCGATTCAGTGCAGCATCCCGGCCGGCCATGCCCTCGGGCATGTACTTGAGCACCTCTTTTCGCTTGAGCCCCAGCTTGAACTCCAGTTCCCGGAACTGCATGGATTGGAAACCCGAAGCCGTATCCAGGCGATCCCGGAACGAAACGAAGGATTCTGGTGTCATGGTTTCAAGGATGTCGACCTGCCCAACAAGTGTCTTGAGGACCATGCGAACACGCTTCAGGTAGTGATAGACGTCCCACAGATCACCTTCACGCAGTTTTCTTCCGGCACGATCCAGCTCGTGCAGAATCTGCTTGAACCACAGTTCGTAGACCTGATGGATGACGATGAACAGCATCTCATCATGTTCGGCAGGACTGGATCGTGGTATCTGCAGATCCAGCAGCTGATCGACCTGAAGATAGTTGGCGTAGGTGAGTTTTTCAGAGGACGAGGTCATGGTGGGAAGCCTAGCGGTTCTCAGAAGAATGTGCCTGTGAAGAAGGCGATCAAGAGGAGGATGAGACAGGCCGTGAAGATCACCAGAAGTCGTGCTGCACGCCTTCTCTGTTCCTGNCTGCGGACGATCTCTTCATATGGCGTGGTCGAGAAGGAGACCATGTTGTAGACCGGCTGGACCTTGCTGGGCATCATCCGACTGAGCCACTTTTCCAGATGTTGTCCCAGTCTGAAGACCGGCGAGGCGACCTTGTCCCGCATGATGAGGAAGTTCTCCATGCTGAGCTGCGCGATCGCATCACCATTGGGCTTCTGCCTGTTGCTGAAGGTGACGATGGCCTTGTGGACATCGCTCGAATGATCCCGGAGATGGGCTCTCAGCAGGAGGCAATCCTGGAATGCGGCATTCATGCCCTGGCCGAAGAACGGCACGATCGCATGTGCGGCATCCCCCAGTAGGACGGCGTACTCACCGCAGTACCAATGGTCACAGGAGATCGTGACAAGGGGCCCGACGGGATTGTTGCGACAATCCTCTTCGAGGGTCGGCATCAGATCGACGGCATCCGGGTAGATGTCCCTGATGAAGGACACGGGATCCTCGGATCGAGCCAGTGACTCGAAGCTCGTACCGGCTCCGTCTCTGGGCCAGAACAACGTGCATGTGAAGCTGCCGTCCGCATTGGGCAAGGCGATCATCATGGAAGCCCCTCGAGGCCAGATGTGAAGGACATCGGCTTCGATCGCATGGGAGCCGTCAGACGCTGGCGGGATCACCAGTTCCTTGTAGCCATGGGAGATGAAGGTCTGACTGAATCCGAATCCCGGTCCCCGAGGCCAGCTCTGCATGGCGCCACGGACTGTCGAGAAGGCGCCATCGGCACCGACGATGAGGTCGAACCCGAGTGATCGGGTTCCATTGGAGTCCTCGTCATCAATCTTGATGTGGCCACTCGCGAAATCGATGTCAACGATCGGTTGTTCGAAGTGGAACTCGACGTTCTCGTGGGCATCGGCCGCCTTGATGAGTTCGATGTTCAACTCGCCACGGCAGACTGAATTGATGGCTTCACCGGGGACGACACTGTAGGGATGAAAGGATGTCTTTCCGCTCTTGTCATGCATGATGCGTCCGCGCATGGGGACGACATTCTTCATGATGATGTCCCGGATACCCACGGCATCCAGAGCTTCAAGACCTCGAGCGGAGAGGGCGAGGTTGATCGAGCGACCACCCAGAAAGCCTTGCTTTCGGGGATCCGGTCGGCGTTCGTAGACCGAGACCCGATGACCATCCTGGGCAAGCAGGCTGGCAAGCAGACTGCCTGCAAGTCCTGCACCGGCGATGGCGATGTCCAGTGGCTGGGTCATGCGGCAGGTGTTCCGAATCGATCACCCATGAGCATGGCAAACCGCCAGCAGTCATGGAAGCTGTTGTACATNGGNGTGGGTGCGACACGGACCACGTTGGGTGGACGGAAATCGGCGACGACGTCNGCGGACTCGATCGTGGCAAAGGCTTCGGTGGCATCTCCATCGATGACGATCGAGAGCTGACAGCCGTGCTGATCTTCGTCGGACGGTGTGATGATCCGGTATCGGCGTCCCGGCCTGGACTCGAGCATGCTTCGGAGGTACCCGGTCAGTCTGAGTGAACGCTCGCGGAGCGCTGTCATTCCGGTTGAATCGAAGAGCTCGAGAGAAGCCCGAAGCGGCGCCATTGCGAGGATGGGCGGATTGCTGAGCTGCCACGAATCGGCGCTGGGGACGGGGATGAAGGTTTCTTCAAGGTGCATTCTGAATCGCGTATCCGGATCATTGCCCCACCAGCCCGCAAGCCTCGGAAGCGATCGATTGCGAGCGTGACGTTCGTGAACGTAGGCGCCTGCAATGGCACCAGGCGAGGCATTGAGATATTTGTAGGAGCACCATGCTGCGAAGTCGACGTTCCAGTCATGCAAAGACAATGGAATGTTTCCGGCAGCGTGAGCGAGATCGAAACCGACGGTCGCACCCACTCGATGCCCCGCTTCGGTGATGGCAGCCATGTCGAGCCGCTGGCCAGTCAGGAAATTGACGCCGCCCATCATGACGGTCGCCAGTTCATCCCCATGCTCGTCGATGGCATCCAGGAGGTCACTGGTCGAAAGGCAGTCATCACCTGGCGGCGGCGGGCATTTGACCAGAACGTCCTGAGGATCCAGTCCTCGTGACTCGACATGGCTCTGCAGGCAGTAGATGTCCGAGGGGAAGGCGGGTGATTCCATGAGGATCTTGCGTCGCTTGCCCTCAGGTCGATAGAAGGTGGTCAGCAGCAGATGAAGATTGACGGTCAACGAGTTCATCATGACCACTTCGCCCGGCTGGGCACCGACCAGGCGAGCCCCCGTCTCCCGAAACAGTTCGTGGTACGGGAACCACGGGGCCGGACCCTCCCGATGGCCATGGACGCCTCGAGCCGCCCATTCATCCATCACTTCCTGAACATAGACGCTCGCCTTGGCGGGCGGCAGCCCGAGGGAGTTTCCGCAGAAGTACATGGAAGGTTCGCCTGAGGGACCTGATGGAATCGAGAAATGCGATCTGAGGCTGGAGAGCGGATCCGCTTCATCCAGCCTGCGAGCNGATGCTTCNTCGGGCTGNATGTCNTNGGTCACTGTCATGGACAGGCNTCTCTGGCTTCGTCGACTTCGAGATAGGCAGAGGCATCGAGACCCAGGAACTCGAGCGCTGTTCCCGAAAGGAGTTGGTTCATCGTGGCGTCATCAAAGCCACAGGACTCGATCAGCTTTCCAGGATGATGTTCGCCCAACGGGAATGGATAGTCGCTTCCGAGGGCAACTCGATGTGCGCCCATGGTCTCGATCAGAAGCTTCAAGGCCCCCTCATCATGTACGAGTGAATCCACATAGCACCGACCGAGAAGTTCCCTGGGTGAAATCGAGGAGTGTTCTGCACAGAGATCCGGACGAACATCCCAGCCATGCTGGATGCGACCGATGGTGAAGGGAGTCGCCCCCCCGCCATGACCAAAGCAGATCTTGAGGCCATCGAGACGTTCAAGCACGCCACTCATCATCAGTGAGGACATGGCGGTTGCGGTTTCCGCCGGCATGCCCACGAGCCATGGGAGCCAGTATTTGTCATGTCGCTCCTGACCGAGCATCCTCCATGGATGAACGAACAGTGACGCCCCCAGATCACGAGCCGCCTCGAGTACGTCGACGATACCGGGATCATCGAGGTTCGCACCATTGACATTGGTGCCGATCTGGAGCCCTGGCATGCCCAGCTCCTGAACACAACGTTCAAGCTCCTTGATGGCCAGCTTCGGGCTCTGCATGGGCACGGTCCCAAGGCCGATGAAGCGACCGGGATGATTCGCCACGACACCGGCGATGTGATCATTGAGAATGCGGGAGAGATCCAGAGCGTGCTCGGCCTTGGACCAGTAGGAGAACATGATCGGGACGGTCGAGAGGACCTGGACGCGGACGCCCGTGCGGTCGCCATCCTTCATCCGGATCACCGGATCCCAGCAATTGGACTCGATTTCCCGGAAGAATTCGTCTCCGATCATCATTTTCGCACAGCAGGATTGATGGTGCTCGAGACGGACCCATTGACCCTCTCCATAGCGGTCGGAGAGATCCGGCCACTGCTTTGGGAGAATGTGGGTATGGAGGTCGATCTTGAGCACGGACCGATTCTATCGGGATGGCCAAAGCTGCTCCTGATCTGACGATTGGCCTGGGATCCCGACTCGGGAGATGGAGGTCCGATTCGCAGGATTTCACGTCATTTGAAGGCAAAAATCAGCCTTCAGACCGCCTTGAGGCCTGCTGGGGATGTTTCAATGGCCTCACGCGCGGTACACTTCTCCACCTTGGACAGGTGACCGAGCGGCTGAAGGTACCGGTTTGCTAAACCGGCGTAGGGTGCAAACTCTACCGCGGGTTCGAATCCCGCCCTGTCCGCTTTCGAAGCCGCCCGCATCTTGATGCGGGCGGTTTTTCAATGCATGTCATGTTCGACATGAAGACCGATGCGTCATCATCGTGTCTCAAAAAACACTGTATTTTCAGGCAATTCCGGCTTGCACGATGGGATGGTTCGTCGGTACCTTCCCGACATCGCTGATGGGTAGTCCATCAGTCAGTTAGCTCCGACACCTGTACTAGAGCCGCAGGTCTCGCGAGGAGGAAAGGATTCTCACTCTATGGCTAAGAAGAAGACCAAAAAGAAGACCACGAAGAAGCGTTCATCGACCACTGAGCTCAAGCCCAGGACGAAGAGCGAAATCTTCGGATCCATCGCCGACGACACCGGCCTGAGCCGCAAGGAAGTTGCCGCCGTCTTCGAGTCCATGTCCGGACTCATCAAGAAGGATATCGGTCGTCGTGGCCCCGGCACCTTCACCGTGCCCGGCCTTCTGAAGATCAGAAAGCACCGCAAGCCAGCAACAAAGCGTCGCTTTGGCACCAACCCGTTCACCGGTGAGGAGCAGTGGTTTGCAGCAAAGCCTGCGAAGAATGTCGTGAAGTTCACGGCACTCAAGGGCTTGAAGGAAATGGTCTGAGGTATTCAGATCGTTTCGGTTAGGACTTCCCAAGTGGAGCCGCCTTTCAAGGCGGCTCCATTTTTTCATTCATCCCGGCGCGGTACGCTTCGTTCATGACACTGCCACCAGATCGAGGCCATGTGACGACGGAGCAACGGCATCCAGCCAAGGCGATTGAGCGTTGTTCCACTCGCGAGATGCTCGATCTCATGCTCGATGATCAACAGGAAGCCGTGCACGCTGTACGCCAGGCGATTGATTCCATTGATCGATTCATCGAAGCACTGGTCCCACGGATCAGAGACGGCGGCCGTCTCCTGTATCTCGGCGCAGGCACCAGTGGTCGCCTGGGTGTTCTCGACGCCTCTGAATGTCCACCCACCTTCAACTGCGATCCCGGTTCGATTGTCGGAATCATCGCAGGCGGCGACGCGGCGCTCCGCAGATCATCGGAAGCGAAAGAAGACGATCGTGCTGGCGCTCATGCGGATCTGCAGTCGCACGCGGTCGGCGAACTGGACACCGTGCTTGGAATCGCCGCTGGTGGAACGACCCCCTGGGTTCTTGGTGCCATCGAGGAAGCGTCACGTCGAGGTGCCCTGACCGGCCTGCTGACCTGTGCCACCATTCCCGATGATGCACGTCCCGATCATCACATGCTGCTGGATACGGGGCCTGAACTGCTGACAGGGTCGACTCGTCTCAAAGCGGGCACGGCGACGAAGATCGCCCTGAATGCCATTACGACGGGTCTTTTCGTCAGACTGGGAAAGGTCCACGAGAATCTCATGGTGGACCTTCGGGCGACCAATACGAAGCTTCACGATCGTTGCCTTCGAATCCTGTGCGAACTCTGTCCGGGACTTGAACGTGCAGCGGCTGACCAGATTCTGGAGCAGTCCGAGGGGGATCTCAAGCTGGCGATTCTCATGGCCAAGTCCGGCTTGGATCAAGAGGGTTCCAGGAAACGCCTGAGTCAGTACGGCGGTGATCTCAGAAACGCCATCGGAGGAGCCTGAGCCTTCTTCTGCTGATCGACGACTTCGGATCGATGTCCGGGCGTGCATCAGGAATACAACAAGTCAGCGCAGGCTGATTGGCTTGCCGGGTGGTGTCCGAGAGGTGGTCGGAGGTCTCAGGATCGGATGGAAGCCAGTTCGCCAACGCGGGCAGCGGCCTGGTAGTCGATCATCCGTTGCTCCAGCACGGACATGTCCAGATCCACCAGTCCATCCAGGGCGAATGAGCCGAGGGTGAAGCTTGCACTGACGGTCCCCCATGCGATGGCTGTCTGAAGCTCGGCAAAATCCCACCGGCCTCGTGCAGCCAGCCAGCCCATCATGCCACCGGCGAAGGAATCTCCGCAGCCGGTCGGATCAACGACCTGTTGGCTGTCAGCGGGATAGGCCGGAAGGACGGCAAGATCGCTGCCACTGGCCAGGACGGCACCATGTTCACCTTTCTTGACGACGACGGTTCCCGGGCCGAGATCCATGATGGCTCGTGCAGCATCGATCGGATTACGGAGACCGGTCAGCAGCAACGCCTCGGAGTCGTTGATGACGACCCCGTCGATGGCCTGAAGCAGTTTCAGAAGATCGTCCTTGGCCGTGTTGATCCAGAGATCCATGGTGTCGGCCACGGTGAAACGCCGCTCTGGAAGATGGTCCAGGAATCCCAGTTGTACGGCCGGATGCGTATTCGCCAGAAACACCACCTGGCTGTCCTGAAAGGCCTCGGGAATGGCCGGGGGTGCTTCAGCCAGCACACCGATATCGGTGAAGAGGGTCTCCCTGTCGTTCAGGTTCTCGAGGTAGCGGCCTCCCCATCGAAACGTCTTGGAGCCTGATCTGGTCTCCAGTCCTGCAAGGTCGATTCCGGAAAAGCCCGAGAGCATGGCGCGATGGTGCTCCGGCCAGTCCTCCCCGACAACCGCGACCAGTCTGGTCGGCGTGTAGCAGGATGCTGCAGCGGCGAAGTAGGCGCATGAGCCGCCTGGAACATCCTCCGCAGAGCCAGTGGGTGTGTGAACAGTGTCGATTCCGATGGTACCTGTGACGATGAGTGACATGGCCGCAGTCTACAGGCTCAGCAGCCGGCAAGGTAGACTTCGGATCGATGCTCGTCGATCGACTTCGAGCCTCCCGAAACCTCAACTGCCGGAATCCCTGAATGGGCATCGGCTGGATTGGATGCTTCCCAGATGCTTCTCCAGGAACAGAATGTCGTACGCCGCCGCCGGCTCGTTGAAATCGGTCAGGAGATCAGTCGCCTCGGGTTCGTCAAGGGGACTGCCGGGAACGCCTCGGCCCGGGCATCCGATGGACTGCTGGTGACGCCTTCGGGGATCACCTACGCCGACATGAAACCCAATGACGTCGTCCACATGAAGATGGACGGTGAGATCTGCTACGGGCGATGGATGGCTCAATCCCACACCGCCCCGAGCAGTGAATGGCATCTGCATCGCGCGCTCTACGAGGCTCGTCCCGAGGTCAACGCCATTCTCCACACACACCCTCCCTTCTCGACGACTCTGGCGGTTCTGGGAAAATCGCTGCCTGCGATCCATTACCTCATCGGAATCGTCAATGGCAACGAGGTCCCCTGTGCCCCCTACAGGACCTTCGGCACGAAGGAACTCTCAGAAGCGGTTGTCGAGACCATGGGGAGCCGCAGAGCCTGTCTGGTGGACCATCATGGCCTGATTGCCGTGGCGTCCAATCTGCATGATGCCCTTGAGCTCACCATCCAGATCGAGTCTCTTGCGGAACTGTACTGGCGAGCCTGTGCAATCGGCACCCCCACCATCATCGATGACGATGAGATGGAACGGGTGCGTGCCAAATTCGAGGAAATCAACTACGGGCCCAAGTAGGCCGACTGGTCATGTCCTCAAGCAGTCGCCTTGGCCGTCATGGAATCGAAGAGACGATCCAGGGTCGTTTCGTTCTCGATGTTCATGATCAGATCCCGCAGTTCATTGCAGGTTGACTCACCGACGACCGAAGTTCCCAGGGCATTGAACTTGACTGCGATTTCCTCTTCGGTCATCGGGTCACGAGGATCGCCCTTGGGCACATCCACACGCTCCGTATGGGAAGCTCCGTCCTGCAGGGTGATCGTCACCTGGCTGGGCTGGAACTTCGGGAAGAGAGATTCGAATTCCTCGTTGGGGACGACCTTGATCTTGTCCATGACCGGAATCAGTCCTGGATCATCGATTCGCTCCTGCTTGAACTGGAGAGGCGTCACCATGCCATCGACAAGGCCCACGGCCAGGGAGTACGGCAGCGAATGATCTGCGGTCTCCTTGCTGGTCGGACGATACTTGGCCGGGTCTCCGAGGATGTCGGCTGCACGAGCGATGACTTCGACCTTGATCTCCGTGATCTGCTCGGGATCAAGATCATGAGCCTTCACAATCTTCATCATGGCTGTCAACGGTGCATGGCTGAGGGCCTCGATCGGGAACGACTTCATGCCGCAATCGAGGATCTTCCAGTGGCACTTGGAGCAGGTCGGAAGGCCGTCCGTGAGCATGTCCAGATGGAACTTGCCTCCGAACTTCTCGAAGCAGTGGACCAGCCCCTCCTTGCCGTCGATGACGTGCTCGGGTCCGCTGTATCCGCGTGCCGCGAGCAATGCGGCTTCGACACCACAGCGAGTTGCCATCGGATCGACCGTGTTCTTCATGTTGGTGAGCTTGCCGGCCGTGACGGCACCCAGGCACATCGAAGGCGATGCGCTGATGCCGATCGCCTGCTGGATCTGCTCGGCACTGAGGCCGAGCATCCGCCCCGCCACGATCGGGGATGCAATGCAGGTGATGGTGGCATGATGCCAGCCGTATTCCCGGACACCAGGATCGCCGAACTCGGCCAATCGCATCTCGATCTCATGACCGATGCAGGTTCCGAGGATGAGATCCTTTCCGGACAGACCGTTCATCTCGCAGATGGACAATGCTGCCGGAATGATGTCCGATGGGTGAGCTGGATCAGCTTTCCAGTAGATGTCGTTGTAGTCCATGGCCCGGATGCACAGGGCATTGAGCATGGCTGCCATGACAGGATCCGTTCGGAACCCTGAGCCGAAGACAGTGCAGGTGTCTGCACCGCCCATGGCACGCGCATGATCCAGGAACATCTCGACGTCATGCTGCTGGGAACCACCAAGGGCACATCCGAATGAATCGAAGAGGTACAGCTTGGCGCACTGGATGGCTTCAGGGCTGAGATCTTCGTATGTCAGCTTCGAAGCCCACTCGGCGAGTTGCCAGGAGATGAAATCGGTGTTGTTCTTGGAGGTGTCGTGGCCACCCATGGATCTACTTCCTTACTTTTCTTGGATGAATCAGGCGTTGACGGTGCTCTGAAGCTTGCGAGCGACTTCATGGGCGACTTCCGTGGTGGAGTCACCATTGCCGCGACCCTTCACGTCGTAGGTGCCGACCTTGCCTTCCTTGATGACCTCGGCAACGGCATTCTCGAGGCGGGTACCAGCCTCGGTCTCGCCCAGCCAGTCGAGCATCATCTTGGCGGTCAGGAACATGGCCATCGGGTTGACGACGTCCTTGCCGTAGTACTTTGGAGCACTGCCGTGCGTGGGCTCGAAGACGGCGTAGTCGTCACCGATGTTGGCCGCACAGGCGAATCCGAGTCCGCCGACGAGGCCTGCACAGAGGTCGGAGATGATGTCACCGAACATGTTCTCCGCGACCAGGACGTCGTAGTCGAATGGATTCTTGATGAGCCACATGCACATGGCGTCGATGTTGGCTTCCCAGGCGTCGATACCGGGGTATTCCTTGGCGATCTCACGGAAGGCGCGAGTCATCAGGCCGCCGGTTTCCCGGAGAACATTCGGCTTCTCGACGAGCGTCACGGACTTGCGATTGAACTTCTTGGCATACTCGAATGACTGCCGGATGATGCTTTCGCAACCCTGCTTGGACATGATTCGTGTGGAGAGGGCGACATTCTCAAGGCCCTTTTCCTTCCACTTGACCATCTTCGGGTTGTCGCAGAGTGCGTCGTAGACCTTCTCAGGGAGTGGGAACCACTCGACGCCACCGTAGCTGCCTTCGGTGTTCTCACGGAAGACGACCAGGTCGATGTCTTCCTTGTAGTTCAACGGGTTGCCGGCATAGGCCTTGCAGGGACGAAGGTTCGTGTGCATGTTGAACATCTGACGAAGCTTGACGATCGGGCTGAAGTAGACCAGGCCCTTGTCCTTGAGCTCGGGTGCCAGTTCTTCATGAGCCTCGTCACGAGGCTTGCTGGTAATGGCACCAAACAGAGCGCAATCGGTGTCCTTGAGGATGTCGATCGTTCGCTGTGGAAGCGGATCGCCTTCCTTGCACCAGAACTCCCAGCCAATGTCGGCATGGATGTATTCAGCATCAAAATTCATTGCATCCAGAACGATCCGGGTAGCGTCCATTACTTCGTTGCCGACGCCGTCTCCGGGCATCCAGGCGATCTTGTACTTGGCCATCTGGGGGCTCCTGAAAAGGGTTGAGCCACGCAGTTTAGCGAAATTCACNCGACATGCCCCATGGCCCTTGCTCGAGCCATGGCCCCCTTTCGGGCCCGGACATCAGGTGGCGGATGAGGAGGTCGAAACCTCAGTTCCAGTCCGATCCAAACCCCTCGATGACNCCCAGCAGATCGCTCACATCGATGATTCGGTCGCCATTGTGGTCGAANACNCAGGGNGCATCGCACTCCGAGCCCCAGAGGGCAAGGACCTTCAGAAGGTCCTCGATGTCGGACTGGTTGTCCCCGGTCGTGTCCCCCGGGGTTCCCAGAATCAGATAATCGAGGGCCGTCGGCATCTGGAACATGGTTGCTGCAGGACAGGTGCATCCCCCGAACAGCGGCTTGTTGTTCTGGGGGCTGAGGCCGTACGGGCTCCAGCAGGATCGGGCGCCTGTGGTGGGATCAACGGCGTAGGGAACCTTGTGCGGCTCCGGAATCGTCACGTAGAAACCACTCATTGTCTGGTGAGTCATCAGGCAGTGATACGACAGATGATTGTTGAAGGCATAGGGCGTCTTGCTGTCAAGATAAGTCGACAGTGGTGTTCCGGAAGGTGCCATGGTGCTGGAGAACAAGGCTGATGCCGGAGCCAGACCCCAGGCTGATCCGATTTTGACATCGTTGCTGGCGTTCATCTTGTCTGGATCGTCACTACCGAACAGATAGAGCACTCGATCGTCCTGGCACATGGAGTCGATCATGACATTGGGCCAATCGAAGTTGCTGCCGGCAGGCTTCATTCCGGATGCGCAAGCCGTGGTGCCCGATTCGTCTCCCCAGACCCATTGATTGCCATAGGAGTTCTTGAAGCAGGCCCCGCCTCCTGCNCCNGCTTGAGCGGAGCTCAAAGGGGTGAGTTCGAGTGTCATGATGATCCTCGGAGCGTCCTGTACATCGACATCATTGAGGACGCGCCAGCGATCCACCTGCGTGAGCATACGAGCGGCGAATGGCACCCAGCCCCCGTGGGTCATGTCGAAGCTGCCCCAGTAGCGGGCACATTCCGTGATCGGGCCGAAATTGGACCAGTCGGGTGTCGCGGTGTCGTTCCCCGTCGGATTCGGCCAGGCACCGATCGGGTTGTAGTAGTACCTGGACCACGTCGTGCTGGGGACCTGAGGATCGTCGAAGTTGGGCGGATAGAGCGCCCATCCACCATCCGAGAGTCTGGCCTGCCAGCTTGCCCACTCCTGATCGGATCCGGGAACCGTGACGAAGGTGGATTGCTTGGCGAAGTTGATGGGTGTCTCCATCTCGTATCCGCCGAGTGGAACCCCCTGCCCAGGCAGAACCGCAAAGTCGTCTTCCTTGGCCGGCATGGAGTGGCCGATGATGTCGACAGCCACGTCATTGCGACCATCGATCTTGCCCCAGTTCTTCTTTGGTTGCTGAATGGAAGCCGGTACGGACTGGTAGGTTCCATAGGCGACCCTGTCGGCAAACTGCAGAATGCAGTTGTTGATATTGAAATCATCCACTTCAGGAGTCGTCATTTCGTACATGGCATCGCCGACTCCTGCNGANGGATCNAGNCGNGCACAATCGCATTGCCACGACTCGGTTTCAAANGTCGGGTTGTCATAGGTCCCACCGGTACGGCGGTATACCTTGGCCGTACCAAATGATTGATTGAACTTCCCCCATGTCGGATTGCTCTGGGGCGTTCCGGACTGATCCCAGGAATCGGGACTGGCCATGGTGTCCAGAATGCCGAATCGCGGTGAACAGAATCGATAGGCCTCCTGGGACCACACGGAGAGAGTCAGCCTGACGTCGTCGGGCTGACGAGCCGGATCATTGTTGTAGTCATCAATGAGTGAACGAGTCATGCGCAACGTGCGCCAGAACGCATCAGCGACGTTGGCTGAAACAGACCAGTAGTTGGGCGGCGCCGGCAAGGCGGCACTGTCCTTGCATGCCTGGGGCATGTCCTGCATGCCCGGATAGCTTGTTCCAACCGAGATGTTGTTGTTACTTGCCGCCGTGTGACTCAACTGCATCAATTCAAGATCCAGATAGACATCAAGTTCAGGTGATGACCCGAGACCACCGGTTTCATTGCAATACTTGGCGAATTCAATACAGCGTTTCGTGTAATTCAGGACGAGCTTGACGTCATCCACGGCTGAGGTCGAGGCATTGTCCGGCCAGGTCATGCTCCAGCAATGCGCGGCGGACTCCTGTTCTGTCGTCGTGAACTCGAGGTTGGGCGCATTGGCACTGGCATTCATCTGAGTCTTGCCGCCGAAATACACGGAATCATGTGGATCGAGATGATGCTTGTTGCTCAGAAGTCGACCGAATCGAAGTGTCCGGGGTGAGCTGAGCATCAATGAAACAGGAACAGAACCTGATCCGTCGCCGGAGTTGATCATCCCTTTGACGTATGAGTAGAAAGCCTGGTAGGTGACTTCCTTGGCATGATCGACCCCGTCGAAGCAGTCAGGAAGATGGCTTGAATTGAGATTGGCCCAGGGCCTGAACTCATCCTCTGATGTCGGGTCCAGCGAGGTTGCGATGACGAAGACGTTGCCGTTGTTGAGCCGGGCACCCGAGGGCATGGAGGGATCGTTGTCGGTCACCAGATCATGCAGATTCGAGAATCCCTCGCCATTGCTGTCCGCAATGATGGTTGTCCTTGGAAGCATGTACTGGTCGCCGTCAATCGTCGTAATGCAGTCCGGGACGGGAGACGGGTTTTCGAACCAATCCGTCGTTGAACTCCAGACAGCCGAATCGAACCAGACGAAGACGCCACGACCGTCACCGACCGCATTCGACTGATCATTCGAGTACGCACTCGATGCAATCATGGCGACGATGCCGAGACTCATTGAACATCGACGAAACAGCCCGGTAGCACTCATCTCTCTGCTCCTCCCACTGGTGTTCATGTCGTGCCGGAGAAACCCGGCCCTTCATGGACTTTCATCATCAAACCAACCGTGCACTCAGTCAAGAACATTGACGCAAGAAGCCGGTTTGGATTCGGTCTGGGAGGGCTGATGATGTGCCCGGAAGGCCTTCAGGAGTTCAGACGAGCACGAACCACTTCTTCGGCCCCGCCAGCGATCACGATTTCCTGAGGAACCGTTCCCAAAGGCATGAACTCGAAGGTGTTTCCATCGAGTGCCATCGTTGATTTCTCGAAATCGATCTCCAGCTGACCTGCTGGAATCGTCAGGGACTCATTGCCGGAATGCTCGTTTCGAAGATGGGCGATGAGCGATGGGCAGGTCAGGCAGAGAAAACCGTTGTTGATGGCATTTCGCACGTAGGTCTGACTGTAGGACTCGGCGATCACACAGGCGATCCCGCGGATCTTGAGACAGGTCGCAGCCTGTTCGCGACTGGAACCGGTACCGAAGTTGAGNCCGGCGGCAATGATGTCACCGGATGTCGAGAATTCCGCAAACGATGGGTCGTAGTTTTCCATGGCGGCGGCTGCCATTTCTTCTTCGGTGACGTCGTCGCGATACGTCATCTTGCCACTGTAGATGCCATCGGTATTCAGGTTGTCGACAGGAAGCCATAAAAGACGCCCTTCGACACGCGTTGGAAATCCATCCAGAATGGTTGTCGCGCCGCCTTCGGAAGGACGCGGACCGTTGGTGACAACGCTCGTTTTCAGGGTTGTCTGGTCATAGGATTCCGGAGCACAGATGTACCCGGCGAGTGCAGAAGCGGCGACGACGGCTGGACTCGCGAGATACGCCTTGGCGTCACGGGAACCCATNCGACCCTTGAAGTTTCGATTCGTTGCACTGATCCCGACTTCACCAGGTTCCAGCGTGCCCGCACCAAGCCCGATGCAGGTACCGCAACCGGGTGGCAGAAAATGAGCGCCAGCCTGTTCGAGCGAAGCCCAGTACCCGCGTGCTTCGGCATCCGCCTGGACATTTCCACTGGCGGCNGCCACGTANAGATCNACNCCGTCNGCNACANGNNGNCCNTCCACGACNNCNGCNGCNGCGGCAAGATCCTCNAGNCNNGCNTTGACNCAACTNAGNAGNTANGCCTTGTTNACNNNNACNTTTTCCTGCTCGATCTCCGGCAAAGCATGCATGACTTTCACATGATCGGGGCCGGAAACATGGGGAATCACGGTCGACAGATCCAGTTCCAGCTCGACCGCATAGTGGGCGCCGGGTTCGGTCTGGAGCCTCTGCTGATACCACCGCTCGACATCCTCCGGGGTATAGCGAGGCGTTTGGTGACTGGACATCCATTCCGCTCGCTGGTGAAGCCATTGACGGAGTGTTTCATCGAACGGGAAGACGCCTGCCAACGCCCCCCACTCGGTCGTCATGTTCGAGATGCTCATCCGCTGATCCATGGTCAGGCAGTCGACGCCCTCGCCCTGGAATTCCACAGCCATGTTGAGCACTTCATCCTGATTGAATGCGCCACACAGGGCAATGATGACATCCTTGCCGACGACACCCGGACGCAGCGTTCCGTGCAACGTCACCTTCGCGATCTGCGGAACCTGCCACCAGGTCTCCCCTGTGGACCAGATGGCAGCGGCATCGGTCCGGACCACGGGCGTGCCCATGGCTGCGATGGCGCCATAGAGATTCGAGTGGGAATCCGAACCGACCACCATGCTTCCTGGAGTCACATAGCCATACTCGACCATGACTTGATGGCTGATGCCTGTCCCTGGCCGATAGAAATCGACACCGTGCTCGTTGGCGAACGCTTCGATCTTGGCATACTTGCCGAGATTCTCCGGTGAATGATTCTGGATGTCGTGGTCAATGGCGAACACAGGCTGACCGGGATCATGAATCCTGGCCGCTCCAATGGACTTGAACTTCCCCATGACGGCGGACGTGTTGTCATGCGTCATGATGTGCTTGGGGCGAATCCTGATGAAATCACCAGCAAGCGCGACTTGACCGGGATTGAGGCCAACGGCGTGGGACGTTGCGATCTGTTCGACGAGTGTTGAAGGCATTCTGGCAGGATACCCAAGCAGGGAAGCTGCGATCAATCCTGAACGCCGGCCTGTTGGACTCTGATTGCCCCGGAATCACTCTCCCGGCAAGACCCAACGTCGTTCGCGGCCCTTGAGGAGTGACGGCAGGAGCCAACAGCACAGGAGGATCGGCCAGATGATGTGGATCAGAAAATCAACGATGTAGAGGGGTGTATTTCCACCATCCAGCGGGTTGCCGAGGGAGGCGAGAAGAAACTTCCACGAGACGGCGGAGGTGTAGCAGAACCAGCCAACGGAAAAGAGCGACCAGATGAGTCCGGCGAGGATGGCCCAGTGGTGACGACGGACCAGACAGAATCCGATGATGACGGCGAGGATGGACAGGATTCCTCTGACGGCACCGACGACTTCGAGGAAATTCGGCGAAGGCATCAGATCCAGAAGCTTTCGCGCAGCATCACCGGTCTCTACTCCGGATATGGACATCATCCCGAGGGTCATGCCCTTGACCATGTGGCCGAAGGCCATGCCGACCTGATTCTCATGCAGTTCCTTGGACAACGAAACGAGGGCGTCACTCAGCGTGAGCAGAGTGGCCGAGATGCCCAGCCCGAACAGGCCGAGCATGAACATGGCCGTGCCCAGGACACCAGCCCAGTATCCCGCTGGATACTGCTTCATTTCTTGCCTGCGCGTCGGCCGAGGAACTTGGCGATGTCGAAATCAACGAAGTCGGCATGATGGAAGATGATGGACTCGATGCTTCGTTCGACCTTTTCACCCTCATGCGAATGCGTCGCGATCATGTGCATGGCTTCAGCTGGCACACCGTGCTTGTAGGCCATGGCCACGCCACTGAACGGATGACGCAGCGCTTCCCCGAAGGTGCCCTTGATCACGTTGCCGCTGGCATCCTTGTCGAACTCGAGGGGTTTGCCGCAGTCGGCCAGCAGCGCCCCCGCGATCAGAATGTCGCGATTGATCGGAATGTCACAGGTGAAGGCGTTCTCGAGAACATCGGCAATGGCAATGCATTGACGAACACATGAGTTCAGATGCTCGATGAAGGTCATCTCGATATCGCCGGCAAGAAGCGTGAACTTGACGGCCCTGAGTTCGTCGAAGGTCCAGCCCTTGCCACCGCAACCGGTGGTGATGGCCTCGTTCCAGGTGGCGGCAACCTTCTCGCGAAGATCTTCACACTGGATATCCATGAGATTCGGGAACAGTTGGGCGATTTCAGTCACGCCGTAGGTAGCAGTCGCGGTCATGGTGGTCAGTCCTTCCAGGGTCTTGGATCAGAGGCAAGCATGCCCCACTCGTAGGCGTCAATGTACTCGCCGTCCTTGCAATAGTGTTGTCGGGCGTGCCCTTCCCGTGTAAATCCGGTGCGAGCCAGCAGATTTGACGAGGGTTCGTTCCAGGTCCAGGTGCTTGCACACACCTTGTTGATCTTCAGGCCCTCGAAGGCATGTTCGACGACCGCCATCAGCATCTCCGTGGCATATCCCCGGCCACGGTGATGTTCATCAACCATGTAGCCAAGATGGCCTCTGGAATGGCGTTCATCGAGATCCACACTCAGATTGGCGACGGCTCCGATGCCGGGCGATTCAAGGAGGTGGGCATGGATGAAGTAGCACTCCGAATTGTCGGACCGTTCAAGGACCCGTTCAAATCGTTCCCGGGACCAGGACTCATCGGGATGTCGTGGAAAAGTCAGCGTTCCCTCATGGACCCCGGAAGATGAAATGATGCGATGAAAATCGTCATGATCCTCAGGCGTGACGGGCGCCAGAAGCAATCGCTTCGTGGTCAGCCTCGCCTTGGTGGGATCATCGGACATGTCAATCGATCGATCTGGCTTCAGGTCCGTCATAGACATGATCCGTGGGAGAGATTCGCCGCATGGGTTTCATGCGAACCTGCTCTTCGCGAACATGAGCGACGAGCCCGGGAACACGGGCGATCATGAACAGGCCGTTCATGACTTCCGGTTCAAATCCGAGATCCGCCAGGATCGCGCCGATGGCGCCATCCACATTGATCGGCAGTGCCTTGCCACGCGCGGCGAATGTCGCCTCGACAGCCCGAGCAGCCGCGACATGTCGTCCACAGGCACCGGCTGCTTCAGCGAGATCGAAGAGACGGGCCGTTCTGGGATCCGCTGAATGGATACGGTGCCCGAAGCCGCTCATCCGACGGCCGGCAGCCTTCATCCCATCGAGGAACGGGCCCGCAGCCGATTCGAGATCACGCTCTCCAGCGTTCTCGAGCAGTTCACCGAGCTGAAGGGCACAGTTCGTGATCGCTCCGCCATGATGATCATTGATGGACATGATGCCGGCNGCTACCGAGGCACTCAGGGACGCGCCGGTNGAAGCGACCGTCCGAGCGGCGAGCACGGATGGTGGCGTCGCCCCNTGGTCGATGCTGGAGACGATGATGGCTTCCATCAGGTCGCCCGTCGCGGCATCAGGCATCTCTCCGCGGAGGATGAGATACACCGCCTGCCCGACATTGGCAGAACCCATGAGGTCGGCGATGTCATAGCCGCGAACACGAACGCTGTTTGGTTGAATTTCGGTAACGGCGGTTTGCCATGTCTGTGACATCGTTTACATCCGTATCAACTGGAGGTCTTTGCTGCAAATACAGAGAGCGCGGCTTCGGGAAGATCGCCGAAACCGTCAACGACAACGGCGCCAGCACCTGTCAAAGCCTTGACTTTGCCTGCATGGGTTCCTCGATCACCTTCAATGATCGCACCCGCATGACTGAATCGAGTGCCTTCCTTGGCAGCCTTGCCGCCGATGTAGGCAACGACCGGTTTGGTGATTTCGCCGGCCTTCATCAGGTCCGCAAGCCGTTCTTCCATGGAACCACCGATTTCACCGAAGAGCACGATCGCATCGGTTTCAGGATCGTCCTGGAACTTCAAGGCGACTTCCGGGAAGGTCAATCCAAGAACCGAGTCGCCACCGACGTGACAGATGGTCGAGATTCCCAGGCCGGCTCGGCTGAGGTAGTAGCCACATGAAGACGACATGCCTCCGCTGCGTGAAATCACGCCGACGGTCTTTCCCTTGATGGGCTCATTGAACCACTGACGAGCGGACTCGGCCCGGCCACCGATCATGCCAAGGACGGCACGTCCAGGTGAGATCACGCCAAGCGTATTGGGGCCGATGAATTCGGCACCATGTTCGGCCGCACATTCGGCGATGCCCATGGCATCCCAGAGTGGGACGCGGTCCGGAACCAGCATGACGAGCTTCACACCCGCTTCGATCGCCTCGATTGCGGCGCTCTTCACGAGCCTGGCGGGCACGAACACCACGGAGACATCCACCCCGCCGGTGGCCTCCATGACTTCGGACACCTTGTCGTGGACGGGAATGCCCTCGACCTCCTGCCCACCCTTGCCCGGCGTGCAGCCCCCGACGACATTCGTTCCGAACTCACGCATCAATCTCGTGCGTGCACGGCCTTCTCGTCCAGTGATGCCCTGGATCATGACCTTCTTGGTTTCATCGATGATGATGGCCATCAGGCATCTCCTCCGGCAGCTGCCGATTCGTCAATTCCCTCGATGGGAAGATCCACGAAGAGAACAGGCCGACCTGCTCTCAGACATTCGATCTCACAGGCGATGAACTCGGAATCGGCTTTGGACGCTGCTTCTTCGTCGACGGCCAGCTCGGGCGAACCGGATCCATCATCACGCAGCAACCCACTTGACCACTCGACCATCTGTGCGGTCAGTTCTGGATCGCAGGCTTCCGTATGGATCCACACATGACCACCTTCGATCGGAAACGCCTCCGCCTGATCTCCGACCCAGTCTGGAATGGACCGCTGGAGATCCGACGAGTTGTTGCGTCCGCCATCCTCCTCGACCAGTGACGTGAATCGCCCGGCACAGAACGCCGGAGTGTCGTCCTTGCGATAGCCTTCGACCTTCGCGGGCAGATCACGGCACGCGTCCTCGAGGATCTCGACCGCCCGATCTTCCGCATTGCCTCCAAGTCGAATGACTGCCGGCAAGGCCATGCCGACTTCATTGAACGCCTTGGCCAGGCCGTAGGCGGAGTGGAACTGCTCCTGCGAAGCGACCCCGGAGCCGGAGCCGAAATAGCCCTGCAGCCCCTTCTGGGAAAGAATGATCCGGGCGGCCCGGTACACCTTCGCGGCTGATGGATTGCCTGAGGTATCGCAGAAATTGGCGAGCGTGAACCCTTCGTTGCTCACGGCATCCATGGACATCATGGATCCGCCTCCGCCTGCGCCATGGAAGCCGACCAGCCCCTTGCTGGCCTCATGGCCTTCGATGGGCAGCTGCGCGAAGTAGAAGGTGCCACGATGATCGTCCTGCTCGACCTTGTAGGCGATCTGCTCCAGCTTGGTCGCAGGATGGTCGAGCTCACGAGCNATTTCGATTCCCAGTTCCGGATGTCGGAACACGGCGTAGTCGTCGATGGTGATTCGACAGTCGGCAGCGACCACTCGGCCGTCTTCAAGCACGACCAGCGGATTGACTTCAAGCGAACGGGCTTCCACATCACGGGCTGTTTCGACGATCTTCACGATGGCGGAGATGATCGAATCATGGTGTTCGGCTGGAATCTCCGACTCCAGCAGCACCTTCTTGACGGCATCCGGATCAATGCCGTCACGCACGGAGATGGGAAGTCGAGCGACGCCGGCTGCTCGATCCTCGATGCCGGATCCGCCAGCACAGTCGAGCAGGAGCAAGGGAGACCGAGCGGCGTCGTCGATCGTCAGTGAGACGAACAGTTCATGCTTGATCGGCACGCATGCTTCGACGAGCAGTTCCTGCACTGGAAAGTGACCGAACTGCATGCCGAGCATGACCGAAGCCGCCGATTCGGCTTCCTGTGCCGAGTCGGCGAACTGGACACCGCCGAGGGCCTTGCGCCCGGTGACCCAGGCCTGGATCTTGATGACAACTCGATCGCCGATGGTCTCGAAGACCTCGGCGGCCTCTTCTGGGGATCGGACGACGGATCCAGGTGGAATCTCGAGTCCGTGCTGCTTGAGCAGCGTCTTGCCCTGATATTCATGCAGTCTTGCCACGCTGTTCTCCGGAAAGCCACGCATGGTATCTCCAGAGCCGTCATCATGGGGAGCGGAGGTACAGCATCATGGATCCAAGCACCCTGGCCCAGACCGTCCGGTACACAGAGGGACTCTTCACTCGCTTCCTCGAGGGATTCGATGAGGCCAGCAGGGCTCGCCAGGCACCGGATCTGCCCAATCATCCGATCTGGCTGCTGGGGCACTGCGGCTTTTCCATGAACAGAGTGGCTGCTGAATTCGACGGCGCTCCCATCGCGGGCGACTACTACATCGAAGGCGATGGATCGAGTGGAACACCGGCCCTGTTCGACATCACGTCCATCAGGATTCGGTCGATTCCCCACGACGACCCGAACCTCTATCCCTCTCTTGAAACGGGACGAGCCTGTTTTCATGATGCCATCGAACGACTGGCGAACGCCGCGGCCAACAGCACCCGGGACTGGCTCCAGCAGGAGATCGACATGCACGGCACGCTCCTGACCCGTGGCGATCAGGTCATCCGGCTCTGTTTTCACAACGGATATCACGCCGGCCAGCTNGGCGACCTGCGAAGGGCGATCGGGCTGCCAAGAGTCATCGCCTGAGCATCAGGCGGTCTGCGGCGACTGACTGCCATCGTCATGCTGCAGGAACATGTTTCCGAAATAGATCCCCCACGGCACCCCCATCAATGAACCGGCCGCCCAGTCGATTGGAACTGGAAGGAGGACATGGGGGAAGTCGCCCTGCATGAACATGGTCCCGAGCTCGCTCTGCGGCAGCCAGAAGACCATTGTCCATTGAACCAGCGTCCCGGCCAGGATGGGTGACATCATCAACAGGACAGGCTGTGCGTGAGGCGCCAACAGCCGACCGACCATTCCGGCGGCAATGGAACCGATGGCCGCAGCCGCAACCACCTGACCTCGTGCCGGTGATTGTGCAAAGAGCCAGACGATCGGAATGGCACAGAGTCCACTGGCCACGAAGATGGCGGAGGCTCGGCTGGTCGCCCAGTGGTCGAAGACGTTCGTGGCTTCCCTGGGATGGACACTGGCCAGCGGTCCGGAAACGAGATAGATGCCATAGGAAGCCAGCAGGACGATCAACGTCCAGACGAGGCCTTCGATCGCGACCGTCGACATGGATCCGCTGAAGGCAATGACTTCGACGCCTTCCAGTCGCCATGCGAGCCAGCCCAGCCCGATGCCGAAGACGACGAGGCCCTTGCTGGGCGACTTCAGAAGACGACCGGCGCCGGCACTGATGACAAAGACGACCAGCAGGGCGAGTCCCATTGAAAAGATGGCGGCAGCTGGATGAGCGGACTGCAGAATCGTTGGCCCGAATGAACCCGTCGATGAGATCAAAAAGGGCTCGATGATCAGAAAGGCGAGCCCGCTCAGAACGCACCCTGACAGGAAGATCAGCCAGTTGGCAGTCGCCTGGATCGGAGTCGGCTCGACGTAGTTCGGAGGATCCCCATCCAGATAAAGGCCCCAAGTGGACCACGTCCAGTTGGCACCGCCAAATCGAAACCGCTTCCAGATTCGCCGATAGCCGTGAACGCCCAAAGGATGCCTCCAGTTGCTCTGGAGCGTGTCCAGAGATGTGATCTGACACATTGAAGCCTCGGAGATGCAGCGAAGCAAGTCGGGCCGTTATTCTCTTGCCCGTGACTCACCACGATGAACAATCCCTGGTTCTGAACGGACAGCCCCTGACCATCGCCGATGTCGACGCTGTCGCCCAGCATGGGCTGGCGGTGTCCCTTGGAGACGATGCGATCCGTTCCATCACGAAGACACGGGAATCCGTCGAGAATCTTGCCGGTGGCCCGGATCCGATCTACGGAATCAATACGGGATTCGGCTCGCTGTCTCGCCACCAGGTCGATGCCCATGAGGTCTCGGACATCCAGTTGAATCTTCTTCGATCCCACGCAGCTGGAGTCGGCGATCCCCTGCCACGGGAAGTCGTCAGGGCGATGATGCTGCTGCTGGCCGCCAGTCTCTCTCGTGGTCGATCCGGTGTTCGCCCTGAACTGATTCATCAGCTGATTGCCGTCCTCAATGCGGACATTGTTCCGGTCGTACCTTCCCGCGGCTCAGTCGGCGCTTCGGGCGATCTCGCACCGCTGGCTCACCTCTCGCTGATCCTCGTTGGCGAAGGACAGGCCCGGCTCGGTCGAGACGGCGAGATCATGGATGGCAAGGATGCGCTTGCAGCCCGAAGCATCACCCCCATGACGCTCGGCGCGAAGGAAGGCCTTGCACTGATCAACGGCACGCACATGATGGCNGCCTTCGCCGCGCTCTCTCTCCGCAGCTTCGATCGTGTGCTTGAAGCGGCCGTTTCTTCAGCAGCCATGGCGATCGACGCCTGTCTTGGTTCAGTCACACCCCTTGATCAGCGAATTCATGAAGCACGCTGCCAGCCTGGCCAGATCGAAGTCGCCGCGACCTTGAGATCCCTTCTCGAGGGCAGCCAGATCATTCCAAGCCATGCTCAGGACGATCCCCGGGTTCAGGATCCCTACTGCCTGAGAGCGACGCCGCAGGTACTCGGCGCAGCGATGGATGCCGTCAACTACGCCAGGGGTGTCGTTGAACGGGAACTCGGCGCCGTCACCGACAATCCTCTGGTCTTCGAAGGCGGCGACATTCTCAGCGGCGCGAACTTTCATGGAATGCCGTTGGCCATTGCCATGGACACACTCTGTGTGGCGTTGTGCCATGTCGCAGGCATTGCCGAAAGGCGGATCTTCTGGCTGCTGTCAGGCCATGACACGCACAATCAGGCGCCGGTCTATCTGAGCCCTTCTCCCGGCCTGCACAGTGGTCTCATGATCGCCCAATACACCGCAGCTGCATGCTGCAATGAGATGCAGACCCTGGCCACACCCGCCAGTGTCGCCAACATCTCGACCTCGGCGGGCATCGAGGACTACAACTCGATGGGAGCCACTTCAGCACATCAACTGGCAGCCAGCCTCCGCCTCTGCAGGGATGTCATCGCCATCGAACTGCTGATCATGAGCGAGGGCCTCGAGCATCAGCGGCCGCTCACCAGTGGACGAGGCGTGGAGGTTATCCATGAACGAATCCGGCGTGAAGTCCCACCGCTGACTGGCGATCGGCCTCCAGGTCCAGATATCGAGACCGTTGCCGCCATGATCCAGCGTGGCGATCTTTCCTCACTGGTTTAGCGTCGCGAGCTCTGCGAGCGGCTTACCATGTGAAAACTACGGAAGGACAGACTTCTCATGAGCACGAGTACCGCCCGCACGATTACATCCCCTCGGGGTAGCACACGAGCCTGCAAGACATGGCAGGCGGAAGCCGCCATGAGGATGTTGATGAACAATCTGGATCCCGAGGTCGCCGAACTGCCTGACCAGCTGATTGTCTATGGAGGCCGAGGCCAGGCCGCCCGCTCGTGGGAAGCGTTCGATGCGATCATCGCAAGCCTGAAGAAGCTCGAAGCCGACGAAACGCTCCTGGTGCAGTCCGGCAAACCAGTCGGCATCATCCAGACCCATGAAGACGCCCCTCGGGTTCTGATTGCCAATTCGAATCTCGTTCCGCACTGGGCGACCCAGTCCCATTTCGATGATCTCGCCGCCAAGGGCCTGATCATGTACGGCCAGATGACGGCAGGCTCATGGATCTACATCGGAACACAGGGCATCCTTCAGGGAACCTACGAGACCTTTGCCGAATGTGCTCGCCAGCATTTCGGCGGCACCCTCAAGGGTCGACTCTGTGTCACCGCCGGCTGTGGTGGGATGGGCGGTGCACAGCCGCTGTCGATCACGATGAATGAAGGCGTGTGCCTCATTGCAGATGTCTGCCGAGAACGGCTCGAGAAACGGGTCCATGATCGATACCTCGATGAAATCATCGAGGATCTCGATGCGGCCATCGATCGATCGCTCCAGGCCCGTGATTCCGGAGAAGCCGTTTCCATTGGATGGCTCGGGAATGCCGTTCACCTGCTGGAAAGACTGGTCGAACGCGACATCACACCCGACGCGCTGACCGATCAGACCTCTGCGCACGACTGCCTTGAAGGCTACTGGCCTCACACCAT
This sequence comes from Phycisphaerae bacterium, assembly GCA_002702575.1. Taxonomy (GTDB): domain Bacteria; phylum Planctomycetota; class Phycisphaerae; order Phycisphaerales; family SM1A02; genus UBA1668. The sequence continues at coordinate 85,307 of PAAJ01000017.1, forward strand.
GGATCGCAGCTCGGCCGAGCAGCTTCGTACTCATGATCCCGACGCTGCGGTCAAGGCATCGATCGATTCGATGACGCGTCATGTCGAACTCATGGTTCAGCTGATGGATCGAGGCTCCAAGACATTCGATTACGGCAACAACATCAGACAACGCGCCTCGGACAACGGTTTGACACGTGCATTCGACTTCCCTGGCTTCGTGCCGGCCTACATTCGACCCCAGTTCTGCCTGGGCAGAGGTCCCTTCAGATGGGCCGCACTGTCAGGAGATCCGGAAGACATCGCCGTGACGGATCGTGCCCTCATGGAACTGTTCCCGGAGGATGAAAGCCTTCATCGCTGGCTCAAGCTCGCCGGTGAACGCGTCGCCTATCAAGGGCTCCCCTGCCGAATCTGCTGGTTCGGACTGGGCGAGCGGGACAAGGCCGGCAAGCTCTTCAATGATCTGGTCCGGGACGGCAAGGTCAAGGCACCGATCGTGATCGGNCGGGATCACCTCGACTGTGGATCCGTCGCCTCCCCCAACAGGGAGACGGAAGCCATGCTGGACGGAACCGATGCCGTGAGCGACTGGCCTCTTCTGAATTTCGGCGTCAACATCGCCAGTGGAGCCAGCTGGGTGTCCTTCCACCATGGCGGTGGTGTCGGAATCGGTTTCAGCCAGCATGCTGGCCAGGTCGTGGTCGCCGATGGCACGCCGGAAGCCGAGAAGCGACTGCGTCGCGTTCTGACGAATGATCCCATGATGGGTGTCTTCAGACATGCCGATGCTGGCTACGAGATTGCCCGCGAGTGCGCCGAGTCACAGGACGTGGACATTCCGATGAAGGACTGGTGATTCGACTCCATGGCGATTCGATACTTGGTGAATGCAAGACTGATCACACTCGCAGGGGGCACCGGGCCCCTTCGTGGTGAGTCGATGCAGGATCTTGGCGTCATTGAGAATGGGTGGATTCGACTGGAGGACAGNCGGATCACTGAAGTTGGAAGTGGTCGACCCGACGAACTTGATGAAGGCACCGTCCTCGATCTGGGGGGCCGCGTCGTCCTTCCCGCATGGGTGGACTGCCATACGCATGCCTGCTGGGCAGGCAGCCGACTCGATGAATTCGAAGCCGGGCTTCGTGGCGTCGACTATCTGGAGATTCTCAATCAAGGCGGCGGCATCATGTCAACGGTCCGTGCCGTCCGAGAGACCTCCCAGCAGGAACTCATCGAACTGCTCCACGCCCGTCTGGCCAAACAGGTGACCCTTGGCACCACCGCGATTGAAGTCAAATCCGGCTATGGACTCGACACGGAGGAGGAGCTCAAGATGCTCCGGGCCGTCCATGCGGTCTCCCGTGCACAGAACATCATGGTTCTCGGGACGTTTCTCGGTGCGCATGCAAAGGATCCGGACGTTCCTGATTTCGTGGACCGAACGATTCGCGAAACGCTTCCTGCCGTCGTGGAGGAGTTCCCGAGCATCTGCTGTGATGCCTATTGCGAAGANGGCGCGTGGAGTCTCGAAGAGACCACNCGACTGTTCCAGGAAGCCAGTGATCTGGGCTGCCCACTTCGTGTTCATACAGACCAGTTCAATTCACTGGGCATGACTCGAGTCGCCATCGAGATGGGTGCTCGAAGCGTAGACCATCTGGAAGCAACGACACCGGAGGACGTCAAGCTCATCGGATCGTCCGAGACGATTGCTGTCCTGCTGCCTGCCAGCGGTTTCAGCCTGGATCAACGCTATGCCCCGGGACGTGCGCTCATCGATGCCGGTGCAGCCGTCGCCATCGCGACGAACTACAACCCGGGCTCGGCACCATCGCCATCCATGCCGATGACCATCTCGCTCGCGACACGCCGAGCCGGTTTGCTTCCTGCTGAAGCGATTGCCGCAGCGACTCGCAATGCGGCATGTGTTCTCGGGCTCGACCAGAGCCACGGACGAATCGAAGCCGGCTATCAGGCGGATCTTCAGGTACTGGACTCCAGAGATGAACGTGAGCTTGCCTGGGAATTCGGCTGCCCACCCCCGCCGCTGTTGATCTGCAAGGGCGAGGTCATCCAGTTCCTCGGCGACGCTGAATTCGAAGGTGAGGAGGACGACTCCGAGTAGTCGAACATTCAGGGATGGTTATCAAGCGACAACGAGACATGGATGCTGCGGCACTGGCTGCTCAGCGAGTCGCGGACGTGCACTTTGCACTGGTCGACTTTCTTGCGCCGGGACAGACGCTCGCGGAGATCGACGCCTTCATCGGTACGACCCTTCAGTCAATGGATTGCAAGAGCGCCTTTCTCCGCTACAGGATCCCGGGCCATCCGCCGTTTCCGAGTCACTCCTGCCTCTCGCCCAATGATTGCGTCGTTCATGGAACACATCTGATGTCCGAGAGGCCGATGGCGGTCGGCGACCTGCTTTCGGTCGATATCGGGGTCTCCCACAAGGGCTGGATTGGAGATGCGGCCTGGACCTACGGAATCGTCGAGGTCGAGGAGAACGCCATGAAGCTGATGCAGGCCGGTCGCGACTGCCTTCGAGCGGGTCTGGATGCCATGCAACCCGGCCGCCCCCTCATTGACTGGGCCAGAGCGGTCGAGGGCGTCGTCAATCAAGCCGGCTTCGAACTGGTCAGAGGNCTCGGTGGACACGGCTATGGCAGACGCCTGCACGGCCCCCCATTCATCTCGAACGTCGTCCCGCAACGCCCNGGAGAATGGCCTGATGCATTCAGGACCTTCGAGCCAGGCCTGCTGGTTGCAGTGGAGCCGATGATCAATGCAGGCAGCGCCGAGATCATGAATCAATCAGGAAATTGGCCCATCTTCTCATCTGATGGCTCCCTGAGCGTACATTACGAAGCTGACGTCCTGATCACGGAGCACGGACGAGACGTCCTGACGGAATCCATGTTCGAACTTCCGGACATCGTCGGTACGTGAACTGAACAGAGCTTTGCCTTTGCTGAAAACGACTGGAGTCGACCATGCATACCGTTGCCCTGCTGACCTTGTCACTTCTTGCACTGCCTCAGGGCGATCATGCGATTGTCTACCCTGAATCACCACGCGGCAACGTCGTCGATGACTATCACGGCACACGCATCGCCGATCCCTATCGCTGGCTTGAAGCGGATGTCCGTGAAAGCCAGACGGTCTCCGACTGGGTCGATGCTCAGAANGAGGTGACCTTCGGTTATCTCGAGACGATTCCACAGAGGCAGGACATCCGCGACCGGCTTGAACGACTCTGGGATTACGAGAAGATCCGAGCCCCCTTCAAGTCAGGCGGAAAGTACTACTACTACGGCAATGACGGGCTCCAGAATCAGTATGTCCTCTATGGAATGGACTCGTTGGATGATGACCCGGTTGTGATCATCGACCCCAATACATGGTCCGAAGATGGAACCAAGGCATTGAGCGGCCTGTCCTTCAGTGATGATGGCCGCTACATGGCCTATGCCGTTTCCGAAGGCGGGTCCGACTGGAAGACATGGAAGGTTCGTGATCTGAAGAATGGNTCGGATCTGGCGGATTCAGTCGAATGGTCCAAGTTCTCAGGCGCCGCATGGCGACCGGACGGAAGCGGTTTCTTCTACTCCCGATATGACGCNCCGGAAGGCGGGTCCGGACTGGTCGAAGCCAACCAGCATCAGCAGCTGTGGTACCACGTGCCGGGTACGGATCAATCAGACGACATCCTGATCCACAGGGATGAGGAACATCCACAATGGGGCTTTTCCTCCTCCGTGACCGAAGATGGTCGCTATCTCGTCGTGAACACATGGCAAGGCGGAGAACCGACCCGGGTCTCGGTCGCCGATCTCTCGACAGACGACTGGTCGCTCAAGCCCTTGATCCCGCACTTTGAAAACGCCTGGACCCTTGTCGGAAATGAAGGAAGCACCCTCTACTTCGTGACCGACCGTGAAGCGCCGCGTGGACGACTCGTGGCCATCGATCTCGATNCGCCAACAGAGATCCTCGAGATCATCCCCGAGGATGATGCGACACTTCGAGGCGTCTCTCATGTCGGCAACAGCTTCATCGCGAACTACCTCTCGGATGCCAGCAGCGATATCCGCCGCCATTCGATCGATGGCAAGATGATGCAGCAAATCGAACTCCCCGGCATCGGAACCGCAGGCGGCTTCGGTGGCCGGACGGACGACATGGAGACCTTCTACTCCTTCTCGAGTTTCACGACGCCTCCAAGCAACTACCGGGTCGACCTTGAAACCGGCGAAAGCACGCTTCTCAAACAGGCTGAAGTCGATTTCAATCCATCCGACTACGTCGTTCAGCAGGTCTGGTACCAGAGCAAGGACGGCACGATGGTCCCCATGTTCCTCTGTTACAAGAAGGGGCTTGTCCGTGACGGCAAGACGCCCACGCTGCTGTATGGGTACGGCGGTTTCAACATCGCGTTGACCCCTTCGTTTTCTCCCGCACGCATCGCCTGGATGGAGCGAGGAAACATCTACGCGCTCGCCAACCTCAGAGGTGGCGGCGAGTACGGCGAAGCCTGGCACCAGGGAGGCATGCTCGACAACAAGCAGAACGTCTTTGATGACTTCATCTCAGCCGGTGAGTGGCTCATCGAGAACGGCTACACCAGTCCATCGAATCTCGGCATTCAGGGACACAGCAACGGCGGACTGCTGGTCGGTGCCTGCATGACACAGCGACCGGATCTCTACGGCGCCTGCCTTCCGGCCGTTGGCGTCATGGACATGGTGCGTTTTCCAGAGTTCACGATTGGACATGCCTGGACGAGGGAATACGGTGATCCACGGACCGCGGACGAGTTTCCCGCGATCTGGGCGTACTCGCCGTATCACAACCTCGAGGAGGGCACGGCCTATCCACCCACCATGGTGATCACGGCCGATACCGATGACCGGGTCGTNCCGGGCCACTCGTTCAAGTATGCCGCTGCACTGCAGCATGCCCATGATGGAGAGGCACCGGTCATTCTTCGAGTCGACCGTTCTGCCGGACATGGTGCAGGCAAGCCGACCGACAAGCGCATCGACGAGGTCGCCGACGCATGGGCNTTTCTCGAGGCGAATCTGGTCGATGACTCGAGTGTCGTTGGAACTGAACAGGTGGATGTCCCGGTTCGCTAGCGGCCGGCAGTCGCAAGACCCAGCCAGCCGGCCAGCAGTCCGGGTGGAACGTCCTCAATGCCCGGATCGGTTCCGCTGACAGCTGCGGCGGCGAGGTACCCGCTTCTCACGGCGCCTTCCATGGTCGCCGGCCATCCTGTCGCGCACCAGTCTCCGCCAAGATANAGCCCCTCGAGATCGCCTCCCTTCAATCCNACCGCACCGGGTGCGGCCGATGGACGAAGAGATTCGATTTGCGGNGTGGCCCGGAATGTGGCCCGCTTCTCCTTGACGGCCCGGACCGACACCGGATCGAGACCAGCCGTCCGAGGCAAGGCTCTGCGAATGTCGATCATCGCCCGTTGAACGATGGCCTGCTCGTCGAGTGCCATCCAGTCATCGGCCGCACTGATCACCACGTGCAGATGCTGACGGCCGTCGTCCATGACACCTTTGTTGAAGATCCAGTGCACATCGCGACCCGCCAGGATCAGATGAGGCAGATCCATGACCGGCTCCGCGAAGTGCAGATGCACACCGAGAATCGGACTGAATTCGAATTGGTCGAGCCCCTGCAGTCTTCGATCGTTCGANCGAACATCATCCGGNAGCAACTTGGCGAGACGGTCTGGCGGAACGGTCGAGACAACTCGATCGCNGCGAATCATCTCATCGGACGTCATGACGCCCACGGCACGTCTGTTTTCGAGGCAGATTTCTCGAACGGAACAACCAAGACGAAGGGAGCCGCCGGCAGCCGAGAGAATCGATTCCGCCGGGTCGTACAGTGACGCCAGCGGCACGACAGGAAGCCCCATGGTGCCTGCCCAGCGACTGGGTAGAAAGGCCTCCTGGAAGACCTGCATGCCATGCTCTGCAGCGACCTCGCTTGATGGAAGATTGCAGGCACTGATGATGATCGTGTCCCAGAAAAGACGAACGGTCTCCTCGGACTGGCCGGTCGATTCGAGGAAGTCGGCGAATGTCCGATCCTGCCACACGNTCCTCATCGCTGGACCACCTCGAAGGAGCTTCCACATGGCCCGCCTGATCTCGGCCTTGGCCGCACCATTCAGGAGCTTCATCCGAAGGAAGCCCCCCGCCGTATGAAGCGGAGCAGGCAGTCGACCGGGTTTCAGGACATCATGGCCACCATCATCTCGCTGCCAGTAGAGGCGATCGTGCCATTCGATGCAGTCCGTGACACCCAACCGCTCGTAAAGTGAAAGCAACGCCGTACAGCATCCCATGAGAACATGCTGGCAGTTATCAAGCGACTGCCCGGTCCGCTGGTCCGGAAAGCTCGTCGCCCGCCCACCCAGCTTCTTTCGGGTCTCGAGCACGATCGGAACATGACCTTCATCAGCCAGGCGGACCGCCGCAGCGATGCCTGCAAGCCCCCCGCCGATGACGATGATCCGTTCACTCATGAAACACCGGCCTGGACTCTCGCAGTCAAAGCGATCGAGATCTTTCGAAGACTGCCGAGACGGACTCGTCGATGTCCGACGACGGAACGCGGATTGCGGTCCATGCGACGCAGGAGTCCATGGTAGATCCGGGTCATGGCACGCAGGGTCGGGCGACAGGAACGCGTGATCATTCCTTCCAACGCTGCGGATGAGCGGTAATGTTCCTCGCCATGAAGAATGATCTTCTTGATCAGCGATTCGGACTTCACGGGGTCCGACCACTCAAGCAGATCAACGATGTCGATACCGGCCTCGTCCATCACGGAGGATGGCAGATAGATCCGGCCGTTGTCGTGATCCTCCCGGATATCCCGCAGGACGTTGGTCAATTGGAATGCGATCCCACGCTGATCCGCAAGCTCCAGTGCCCGGGGGTCATCATGTCCCCAGATCGAAACACAGATGCGACCGACGGTCGAGGCGACTTGACGGCAATAGCCAACCAGATCGTCCATGGTCTCGGGCTGCTTGAAATCGAGATCGGCGATCTGCCCGTCGATCATTTCATCGAAGGGCTTCGCTTCAAGTTCAAAATGTCCGACCGTTGCCTGAAAGGCGATCCACATCGGATCATCGGTCTCCAGCGATCCATCGATCGCCTGACGGGTGTTGGCACGAAAGTCATCGAGTTGCCTGACGGCTCCTGCGGGTTCGGCGCGACCGGCTTCATCATCGGCAAGATCATCCACCTGACGCATCCATGAATAGATGCAGTAGAGCGCAGATCGCTGAGGCTCCGGCAGCAGACGCAGACCGTAGTAGAAGTTCCTGGCTTCTCGCCTGGTGACTTCACGGCAATGCTCGATTGCCGACTCCTGACAGGCAAGGACGGAAGTCGCACTCATGATGACCGCCTCCTGGCCGCTCTGCGGGCGGAGAGCAGAAGGCTGATCTTGGCAAGCTTGCCAAGCTTTGGTCTGAACAGGATGGTCTCGTAGTTGACCTGCATGATGCGCCTGAGAACCTGGGAACCACCGGCTGCAAAGAGCCAGATCATGGGACGGTTCTCAGCTGGCAGCGTATCGAGGAGTTGGTCTGTCTGCTCGAAACCGGGCCAGGTCCGCTCAACGAGCCCTTTCATCATGACCCGCCATTCCTCGAGAAACGTCTGGTCTGGTGCGTGTCCGATCTCGATGGTGTGCTTCATTCTGGTTTCGAGATCCGCGATGTCATGACATTCGGATGGAATGTAGATCCGGTCGCGTTCTTTCAAATCACGTCTGGCGTCCTGCCAGTGATTGGTCAATTGCAAGGCGGTGCAGATGGCATCACTGCGTTTCAGCGAAACGGGATCGTGATCCTGTTCCGCCAATCTCAGAACCAGCCGACCGACGGGATCGGCACTTCGCCGGCAGTAGTCGATGAGCGAATCCCAGGTCGAGTATCTCGACATGCGTTGATCCTGCTCAAATGCATCGATCAGATCCAGAAAAGGTTCCGGCCTGAGCCTGTAGCGATCGATCTGCGAGGCCAGGGCAACAAAGACCGGATGGGCGGCTTTTCCATCCTCGAAGCAGGCGAGCGTCTCCGCTCGCCACCACGCCAGCAGTTCCAGGCTCTGTTCGGAGCTCTGGATCTCGTCGCTCAGATCGTCTGCCCACCGGCAGAATGCATAGACGACCGAAGCTCCATTTCGCATCGATTCCGGCACCATCCGTGACAGTACCGAGAAGTTCTCGTAATGACCCAGGGCGAGTTTTCTGCAATAGGCCATGGATTGGGCGGAATCCAGCCCGGGCAGAGTTCCCGGCCCCCAGGCCTCCAGACGGTCGATGATCGAAGTGACGCTCATGTTGGATCGCAGAGGTGCTCTGAGGCGATAAGAAGAGACACTGTAACGGCAGATGGGACTGCTATCATGGAACACCACGAGGACCACAGGCTCATGAAAATCATCCTGGCAAACCCCCGCGGCTTCTGCGCTGGCGTCTACATGGCCATCGACGTGGTCGATCAGCTTCTCGACGTGGTCGAGGGTGAAGCGATCTACGTGTTCCACGAGATTGTTCACAACAAGCACGTCGTACAGAGATTCCAGGACCGTGGCGTCACATTCATCGAATCCATCGATGAGGTGCCACGCGGCGCGATCGTGGTCTTCAGTGCCCATGGCGTGAGCCCTCAAGTCCGCGATGAAGCCAGCAGCCGGGACCTCACCGCCATTGACGCCACCTGCCCACTGGTCACCAAGGTGCACGCAGAGGCCATCCGCTACGCGAAACGTGGCTGGCAGATCATCCTGATCGGCCACAAGAATCACCAGGAAATCGTCGGGACCTATGGAGAAGCGCCCGATTCGATTCAGATTCTCGAATCCGTCGATGGCATCAAGGATCTCAGGATCGAAGATCCCGCCAAGATCGTCTATCTCACACAGACAACTCTGAGCCTGGATGATGCCAACCAGATCATTCATGCGCTCAAGGACGCCTACCCTGAAATCAACAGCCCACCCAGCGAAGACGTCTGCTACGCGACGACGAACCGGCAGTGGGCGGTCAGGCAGCTGGCGCCGAAATGCCAGCTCGTACTGGTGGTCGGAAGCCAGAACAGCTCCAATTCCGTCAGACTCACCGAGATCGCAATGGCAGCCGGCACCAAGGCCGTGCTGATCGACGATGTGACGGAACTCACCACCGATCTTCTGCAAGGCGTCGATCAGGTGCTCGTCACGGCCGGAGCCAGTGCCCCGGAGGATCTTGTGCAGTCACTGGTCCTTCATCTCGTACGCAACTTCAACGGCAAGGTCGAACAGCATGATGTCTTTCATGAAAGCGTGGAATTCGGCCTCCCCGGTACCCTCAAGACATTCATGCGATCCCGCGATGTCGATCCCACAGGTCGACGCATCATGATGGACAACATCGCATCGACTGCAGCCTTCCTTCAAACGCACGGGATCGACCAGCAGGTCGTTGACCTGACCGTTTCTGCCACCAACTGAATCCATGTCAATGCAACATCTGCTCGACCTTACGCTCGACGAGTTCCGGGATGCCTGCGTGTCACATGACAAGCGGGCCTATCTTGCCGAACAGGTGTTCGATTGGATTCACCGAAAGAACACCGTGGACTTCGGCGAGATGACGAACGTCTCGAAGAAGGATCGGGAATGGCTCAGCTCGACATTCACCATCTTCCGGAGCCGAATCGACCGGGTACAGACCGCCAGCGACGGCACACTCAAGATGCTCCTGGGCTGGGATCCACCGAAGTCGACCGCCCTGCCCGTGGTCACACAACCCGATTCGTTGAAGCAGACTGAAACCGTCATGATCCCCACCGCACGCAGGCGGACTGCCTGCGTGTCGTCCCAGGTCGGATGTCCGGTGGGCTGTCGATTCTGTGCTTCAGGACTCGGTGGCCTTGAGGGCAACCTCACTGCTGGCCAGATCATGGAACAGGTCATTCGCCTTTCTCGAGAAGAGGGTGTGGGTCGAATCACCAACATCGTGTTCAGGGGAATGGGCGAGCCATTGGCCAATGACAAGGCCGTCATGAAAGCCATCCGGATGCTGAACGCCGATTGGGGACCGGCGATCGGTGCCAGGCATATCACCGTTTCGACGGTTGGATTACCGAAGGCGATTCGTCGATTCGCCCGCTTTGAACTCCCGGTCACCCTCGCGTTGAGCCTCCACGCACCCAATGACGATCTGCGCCGCGCCCTCATCCCATGGGCGGACTACTCCACCATCGATGAACTGACTTCCGCATGCCAGGCATGGTTTGAAACCAGCGGCCGGGAGATCACACTCGAATATCTTCTGCTCAGGGAAGTCAATGACCGTGTTGAACATGCCAGGCAACTGGCCAAGGTCGCCTCGAGCATGAGGGCGAGGATCAATCTGATCCGTTACAACGAGGTCAAGGGTCTGCCTTATCAGAGACCTTCGACCGTGGATGTCCGCGAGTTCCAGAGGATCCTTCGTCGGCATGGTGTCAATGCGACGATTCGCGCATCTCGTGGTCGCGACATCGCTGCGGCCTGCGGTCAGCTGCGACATGAGGAACGCACCGTCGGCTGAGCTCAACTCCAGGGCACGCTGGCAATGAGCACGACGATCCAGATGACCGTGCTGGTCGCGCCCAGAATCAGACCGGCGATACCGAGAATGGCCCCTGCTCGACGAAGACCCAGGCCTTCCAGGCGACTGTCGGTCTTCAACTGGATCAACGCCTGCTGGGATCTGAAGAACGCCAGCCAGCCGAGTACGAAGCCGACAACCGGCACGCCCGCAAGAGTCACCGCCAGGACGCCGTAGACGACCGACGGCGTGGCGCTGGGCGCAAGGCCACGTTCACTTGCCAGTGAGGGATCAGTCTTCTGCATGATGGCGGGATCCCAGCATTTCTCTCAATCGATCGGGATTGATTCGTCTCAGTCGACCATCAAGCGCCATGTCGTGAAGCTCCGAAAGGATCGCCAGCCAGCCATCGTAATCCGACTCGGCGTTTGTTCCGGCACGCAGCAGAATCTCCTGGACCAGCCTTCGGACCTGACGATCACGAGAGGTCCCCCGCCAGCTGGATGGCAGAACCAAGCGAGCAGCTGCAAGGACCTTGGCCATCCAGTCGCTTGTTCGCAGATCAATTCGGAATCTCCAACGAATGAACGTGAGCTCCAATCGTGTCAGATAACGGACTTCGAGCCGGTCGCCGCGGGCCAGGTGCACATTGAGTCGCTGTCGGGTTTCGCGGCGATGCTCACTGCTGACGGCCATGGAAGCCAGGTACACGGAATCTCGAGTAAGACAGGCTTCCGCAAGAGGAAGAATGGCTTTACGGGTCAACGCACGACCCGTTTCTGCCCGGTCCACTCGATACAACGCGACGACGGCATCGGCAAACTTTTCCGCATAGTCAAAGCCACCCCAGATGACGCAGCGACGCAGCGCCACGGCAAGGTCTCGATGAGCCTCGCGGCCCTCTTCCGTTTCCGCAAGACCGGGCACATCGAAGAACACACGTTGTGAGAGACGACTGAAGCGAGCGGATCGATCCCGTGAACCGAATCGAGTTCGACCAAGGGGCGGGGTCTTCTGTCGCCTCATGAACTGCGCAGCAGATTCCGCATTCGGATCCTCACCTGGCCTTCGAAGGCCGGCTGGATTCTGGCAGAACTCCCTGCCGAGCCTGAAGGCTTCCTGTGCGCGGGCGTACCCGAGAGATTCCAGCTCTCGAAGGGCGGCCTCGATGGCATCCGGACTCAGGGGGACGGCCCCCATCTGGAACGCGGTACCGAGCTGAGCCAGATCGGCGAGTCGCTCGTTGTGGAATTGCCAGCGACAGAGATCCGTGAAATCCTCGACGACCTGGCCTTCAGGATGCAGCTGCGATTTGAAATGTTCTGCAATCTCACTGACCGGCTGGGACGCGACTTCTCGATCGAGCTGGTCTTCGAACAGGCCGATGTTGATCACGCCGCGTGTACGAGCCGGCGACGCGACGCGGTGTGATTCTCCGGGGCTGACCGCGAGCAGACTTTCCACGCGATCCAGGCCGAGCATGAGATCGGCCTCACCCCATGGAATGGTGGCACTCACCTGTGATGATTCCTGTTCTGAATGGGGCCGACTGAACAGGACCTGTGCCCACGCTCGACGCCCGGCTCCGATGGGCCCCGGGAGCATCCTCGCCTGGACGTGATATCCCATCCTCGAACCAGCGAGGATCAACGCCTTGGCCGCCAATCCGGGCGAGGGGCCTCGGAAGCCGGCGATATGCACCGCCCACGTCGCCGAATCCGCGTGCAGAGGAACCGGCGCAGGGAGCCCGTCACCCCCGCCGACATGCTCTCGAATCGGCGGGCGACTTCGATGGACCTCGATCTGCTCAACGAGAAGACGAATTCTTCCGCCCAATCTGGGAGGCCATCTCCAAGCCAGTGACTCTCGACTGGAGCGAGTCTCCACGGCTGCCGCATGGCGGACCGCTTCGACTTCAAGCTCCGCGAGCATCGGCGGCTGACGAATGACACTTGCGCGATCGGCAGGCCAGACGATGCGTTGCATCGGTTGAAAACCCTGTTGATCGATTTCCTTGAGCTCGGCCTCGATCGCGGGAACATCAAACCGAGTCGGCGGGCCGTCATCGATCACGATGATCGTCAGCTCGGAGCCCTTGACGGAATCACGGATCATTTTCTTGAGACGACTGGTTTCAGCCAATGTGCCACGTCGAATCCGGACCCGTTCACCCAGACTCTTGGGAATCGCAGCTTCGGAGAGACGTTCCAGATCCGCCCTGTCCTGACCATGCGGCTGCGCAACCAGGAAAAGCCAGGTGTCACGGGAAGCCGCTGCCTGACGAATGGCGGCCGCACCATGCCTGAAGAAGGATGGGCCCGAGAAGGTCTCGATATAGACGACTCGTCCTTCAGGAGGCCCCGTCGGTTCGCCATCGATGAAGACTCGAATCGGATCCTGCTCCCGCCCGGGCGCACCAACCTCATCCGCATCGGAATCTTCATCGAGCTCCTCTTGTTCCAGCAGCTCGGGGATGCCATGGGCGATGCGACGAATGGCTTCCTGCTGACCAGCGGCACCGAATCGCTCCATCAGAACCGGAACCGGAATTTCAGAAGGCTCCTCCTGGAAATTCTCGAGGAACACGCTTGTCGGCGTCAGATCCTGAAGCAGATGCTCCAGTCGTCTGAGAAGTCGGGAAGGATGAAGCGCCTCACGCTCCTCGAGGAGCACAGGTTCGCCGGATTCGTCCGGTGGAAGTTGACGGCCCCAGATCAGCGCAGGTGATTCACCTTGTGCACGAAGAGATTCAGCCACCTGCAGAACGGTCCGCTCCATGGTTCCGGGCCTGGGCTCAAGAACGATGACGTTCTGACATCGCTGCAGAATTCGGGTGACTGCCGCTTCATCAACAGGATTCAAGAGCCCAAGATGCAACACGGGCAGTCGTCCACTGATCCTGAGCATGGTGGCCATGTGCTGGAGTGTCCGATCTGCGGCTCCGACGGTGATGAAACCGAAGGGGATCGCCTCACCCGGTGATGGAATCGCCCGCCACGTATTCAATTCAAGGCGACGGGCCATGCGGAGCGGGCCACCCGTCTCTTGCCATCGTGGGCGTCTGCGTCGTCTGCGACGGTCATCATCGCCAACCTCTTCCTCACCACGATTGGGCCTTAGTGTCAGCGTCTCGGCACTCCTGAGAATGCTCCGATCAACGACAACCGACGCGACACCATGCGCCGATCGACTGATCCTCAGGACATTTTCGACCGAGTCACGGAGATGCGGCACATCCCGGGCTTCAAGGACCGGCATCCCCTGTCTTGTGAGTCGGCCACGAATATCCACCGCTGATCTGTTCAAGGCCAGATCCTCGAAGATCAGACCAAGCGCAGCGCCCTCCGGCAGTGGTCTCGAGGTGGACTCCAGAAGATTCAATGCACCCGGAACCGTAGGACCGGTCAAGAGCGCGATGACATGCTGACCTCGGCGTGCCGCCCAGGCTGCCAGCTGGGCGGCCCGACCCGCATCCGCCATCGGTTCGACGTGCAAGCGGTGCATCCTCAGGAGTTCCGCCGTTTCAGGGTCTGCACAGATCTGATCGAGATCCGCAGTCGCCTGCGAAGCGACATAGATCAAACGATGAACGCTCGGAAGACATTCCAGAACAGCCTTCAGGACAGCCTCTGCCGCCGAGAGCGTGGCCGTTCCAGTGTGTTTCCAGAGAGGATGTTCGTGTGTCGGCTTGTCGATGCTCATGACCATCCTCTCAGGAGTCGATCGACGGCATCGGCAACACCATCTTGGCTATGGCAACCTGTTCTGGCGTCGGCCGCTTCGATGACTTGATCGTCTGCATTATCGACGGCGATTCCGAAGCCGCATTCTCTGAGAAGCTGAATGTCATTGAGCCCGTCACCAATCGCGGCGACTCGTTCGCGTGGAATGCCCTGGTCAATGGCATACCGTTCGACCATCGTCCATTTGTCGACCCCCGAACCGAAGACTTCCAGCATGTGTACGACTTCACCTTCGCGACCCACAGCCGGCCAGTGTCTCCAGGAGACGCTCTGGCCAAGTCGGTCGGACACCCGCTCAGCAGCCTGCCCCATCAGATCCGGAGCACCGATGCAGGCGATCCGAAGCGTGTCCTCGGGATGACTGTCCTCCTCTGCAGAATCAGCCGTCCTGCAGGCGATCCCATGTGCATCAAACCACCAGTTCGAGACCGGATGAAGATGCTGAGAACCCACGATCAGATAGTCATAGCCGACAGCATGCCGATCCTTGAGGATCAGACTCGCACAATCGTGATCACGCATGATCTCGGACAGGACGACGACATCATCCTGGTCCATCAAGTCGCGATCCAGGGTGGACTCGGAGGGCAGATCGATCAGCGCAGCACCACTGGCGACAACCATGGGGCCCTGATAGTCGATGGCCTCCAGAATCTGCCGACATTCCACATGCGTCCGACCGGTTGCGATCATGATCCGGACACCAGCTCCCCTGGCCTCGGCCAGGGCCCTGCGGTTGGACTCGGACACCTGGCCTCGAGGACACAGCAGGGTGCCATCGAGATCAATCACAATCAGATCTGGCACACCGTTCATCGCCCGGACACTACGGTCTCACCGCATCAGGAGCAAGCGCTCGGGCAGCAGGAGCGTCGACCTGATAACCTCGAAGTGGCCATTCCGAGCTCTGCGACATGATGATGAGCAATCAGGGCAAATCCGCGAATCGACAACTCGCCGACATGCTGCTTCCAAACCTCTACAGAGCCTGTAACGGGCATCTCAGTGAGGTGCATTGGTTTCGGGCAGACTGGCAAAGGGGCGGTGCAGCGACTGGACGAGCCACTTGGCAGGTTGCGAATGGACCGCCACGTGACGTGATGGTGAAGTTTCCGATCCGAGCCAGGGAACTCCTCTGGATGCGAAGGCTTCAGCATCCCTCGGACAACCAGCTCCCGGTCGTCCCGCATCTGTACGCCTCCGGAAGCAGTCTCGAATCCTACGACCTGGCGTGGATCGTCATCGAGTGGCTGCCCTTCGGGCCTCTTGGCAAACGATGGCATGTCGATCATGTGAAGCGAACCGCCGAGGCGGTCACCCGCTTTCACAAGGAAGCTGACGAATTTCCTGTCGAAACGGAGAAAGCCAAACGGGAAGATTGGAATGCCTTGCATGAGAACGCACTGAAGAGCGTCAAAAGAAATCACATCGCGGAAGAGGCCCAATGGCTGACGCTGTTGGACAAACTGGCCGACGCCCTTCCCGACATGGTGACTCAATGGCGGTCCAGAGAAACCGATCACTGGATCCACGGTGATCTGCATCTGGCCAACGCCCTGAGTCGCAATGCGGCCGAGTCCGGCGACGTCACCCTCATCGATCTCGCGGAGGTCCGCCCTGGTCACTGGATCGAGGATGCGGTCTATCTCGAACGAAGACTCTGGGCCCGTCCGGAGCGACTGGAACAGGCACGCCCCGTACGAACGATCGCTCAGGCCCGAAAGGATGCCGGGCTGGCGACCGAACCGCATTACGAACAGCTGGCCGATATTCGCAGGGCACTGATGGCCGCCACAGCCCCGGCCTTCATGAAAACGGAAGGCCACCCCCGCTTTCTGGCAGCCTGCCGAGAGCAGTTGCTGCAGGCATTGAACCGCATCAATCAGGCCTGAAGGCCCCTCTGGCCGATACGGCATTGCCCACCCTTCCAAGCCCCGATACCATGCGGTGCTTCGAACCGATCGGAACTGATGGCCAGTTTCGATCCTCCCAGGAGCCGCCAATGGATCGCGAACGCCTCCAACAGGTACAACAGTCGGACCTCAGCGAGAGCAGGGTCAACGAAGATTTCGTCAACTGGATCAAGACCAGTGGCCCTTGGTACCTCCTGGCCATCCTGGTCGGCATCGCGGTCTACATGTACCTGGTCAACCTTCAACGGGCTGAAATCAGAGAACGTGAACAGGCCTGGTTCGATCTCAACGAGGCGGTCATGCCGGCCTCTCTTGAGGATGTTGCTCAGCGTCATGCCGAGATCGACTCGGTCGGCACCCTTGCCAGACTTCGAGCCGCCAATACCTACCTTCAATCACTTCAGACCAATCTTGCCGTTGGTTCGAGTCTCGAAGAGGGAACCCCGCTCAGTGACGAGGATCGTACGTTCGGTCTGGCTCAGGCCGATCGTCTCTACAAGCAGATCGTCAGCGAGGACAGCGGAGACTTCGGCGACACCATCACCACGGTCTCGGCGCTCAACGGTCTGGCTGCCATCTCGGAATCCCAGGGTGACGTCGATGCGGCTCGTGGTTACTACGAACAGGCCGCCGAACGAGCGGACACCTGGTATCCGATCCTGGCAGAGCAGTCTCGACAACGCGCCACGACGGCTGATCTGTACGCAACGGAAATCCTGCTGCCGGATCCACCATCGCCGGTCACGACACCAAGCGGCATTCCGGCAACTCAGATCGATCCGCTCGACATCGACAACATCCTGAATCTGCCGACACCAGCGGTGGACGCACCCCCTGCGGCGACCGAAGGTCCGTCACAGGATTCGGATGAATCGACACCCGCGGACAGTCCATGAGTGACACCCCAGACAGCTTGAACCCTCAAGCTGATTCTGGAGATGGGCCGCTGATCAACGCAGGCGGCAAGGTCGACGCCGGTCGATTGCACGAGCTCTATGAATCGCTGACTGATGACGATGGCGCGATCATTGTGGATTTCACGCTCACAAGGGATCTCAACAAACGACTTGATCGATATCTCGTCGACAGAATCCCCTTCCTCAGTCGCACCTCTCTTCAGAGACTCATTGCAGAGCAGGCCGTCCAGGTCAATGGACGCCACCCCAAGGCATCCACTCGACTGCGAAAGAACGACACGGTCACGGTCGCCATACCACCGCCTCCAAGCTCGGAACTTCCGGCCGATGAGATGCCGCTGGACATCATGTATGAAGATCGGGATTTCCTGATTCTCAACAAGCAGGACGATGTCATCGTCCACCCGGCAAGAACACATCAAAGGGGAACGTTGGTCAATGGCCTCGCGTGGTACTGCAACCAGAAGGCGGCCACGCTGTCTGATGTCGGACGTGAAGAGGCGAGGCCGGGTGTCGTGCACAGACTTGACCGACATACGACCGGAGTGATGGTCTTCGCCAAGTCCGATGTCGCCCACTGGAGACTTGGCCGACAGTTCGAACAACGACGAACGCGCAAACGGTATCTGGCAGTCGTCCATGGCAAGGTCGAGCCGCTGACGGATGTGATCGATGTGCCACTGGGAAAGCATCTCACGCTCAGGGACCACTACGCCGTTCGGTGGGATGAGTCGGGCAAGGAAGCCGTCACCATCTACCGGGTGCGGGAGCGATACGAGAAGTTCACACTCGTCGAACTGGAATTGCGTACGGGCCGGACGCATCAGATCCGCGTACACCTCTCCCATCTTGGCTGGCCGATTGCAGGCGACGACTACTATGGCGGTCGCCATCTGCTGGGCAGGGACATCTTCGGACCCGGCGAAGAACCCGGCATGACCGCATCGAGCCCGATCCTCAAGAGGCAGGCACTCCATGCGGGGCTGCTGGGATTCGAGCATCCCAAGGACGATTCGCCTGTCACATTCACGGCGCCACTGCCGACCGATCTCAGGACACTGGTTCTGCTGCTCCGCAAGCACCAGTTCGTCTCAAGGCATGAGGTGCCCGGGATCGAACTGGATCTGACGATGATGCTGGAGGAATCAGCGGAGCTTGAGCAGAACGGCTGCAGCGACGACCGCGACCACCCCGACAATCCAGAATCTGACCACGACCTGTGATTCGGACCAGCCACCGAGATGGAAGTGATGGTGGATGGGCGTGCATCTGAAAATGCGTTTGCCGCCACTGATCCTGAACCAGCCGACCTGCATCATCACGCTCAGAAGCTCCCAGTAGAACACGGCGCCGATCACGATCAGCATCACTTCCTGGCGAATGGAGCACGCGAGTGTGGCCAGCAGGCCGCCGAGTGGCAGTGAGCCGGTATCGCCCATGAACACTCGAGCGGGCGCGCAGTTGAACCACAGAAATCCAAGGCACGCTCCGGCCATGGCCCCCGCGACCACCATCAGCTCCTCGGAACCTTCCACGAAGGGAAACAGCATGTACTGGGCGCGGCCTGATGAACCGGAAATGTAGGCCAGCAGCATCAATGCCAGCGATGCGATCAGCATCAATCCCGGAGCCAGACCATCCATGCCATCCGAGAGATTGACCGCGTTGGAGGTTCCGGCGATCCAGAGCATCACGATGATCACGAATGGAAGCCAGCCGAGCACGATGACCGAAGGCTCGAGCATGAGGCTCTCCGTCCCGGGCTGGTAGGTTCTCTGGAATGGCAGCGTCAGGACTCTGGCAGATTCACTGTCGCCGGTTCGCCAGAGATACAGCCCGCAGACCAGACCCAGTCCGAGCTGGAAGAGCAGCTTCTCCCATGCCAAGAGACCCTCACGAGCACCTGGCCGCCTCCGAGCCGTCGTGAGCTTGAGCCAGTCATCGAAGCCGCCGAGAACGGCCAGCCAGACAAGCACGATCAGGCAGAGAAAGACATAGCTGTTGAACAGATCCGCCAGCAGAACCGTCGTGACGAAGATCGCCGAGGCGATCAGGATGCCGCCCATGGTGGGCACATTGGCCTTGGTGGCCATCAACTGGTTCAGATCCGCGTTGTAGAACTCGGGAGAGTCACCGAGTTTCTGGCGAAGCAGCCACCGGATCGTCCGTTCACCGAAGCACAGGACGATTGCAAAGGACAGGATGACCGCGAAGAAGGCCCGGAATTCGATCTGATAGAGAACCTGCAGCAGCGAATAGCCGCCGAAGGATTCCAGCCAGTCGTGTCCGGATTGAAGGAGGTTGTAGAACATGTCCTTGTCACACTGCTATCGACCTTCAGGCCGTTGCAGCTTCCGATTCGAGGTCACCTGTCTTTCGAATGATTCGTTCCAGCCTCATTCCCCGAGAGCCCTTGATCAAAACAAGATCCCCCGGATGGAATCCAGACACGATGTGATCAATGGCCGCATCGTCAAGCCTCTCCCATGCCGTGACTGGGCAGGGACCGTGGTCACGGACCTGATTCGCCAAGGAACTCATGGCCTGGCCGACCAGAAAAAGATGATCGATCGATCGGCGATCATGAGATGCCTGAATGGCCCCTTTCAGGTCGGCATGAAGGTCCGTGGCCTCTTCCCCGAGCTCAAGCATGTCACCCAGAATCACGATCCGTCTGCCATCGGAGGGCACCTCTGGAAAGGCTGCCAGTGAAGCTGCCACCGAATCCGGATTCGCGTTGTACGCATCATCGACGAATCGAACTCCGGACCGGAGCAGTTCGGTTCCTCGACCAGCGGACGGCAGGCTGCTCGACAAGGCCTCTGAAATTCGATCATCGCCAAGCCCTGCGATTCTGGCTGTGGCAATCACCGCCAGGGCATTGATGGCCTGATGCCGCCCCGGAACATGGAAGACGAATCGAGATCCATCCGACAGATGAAGGCCGTCGGCATCACGTGCCATCAAGCGTGGATCCGAGCTGGGCCGATCACCATGCCGCAGCACGGTGACATCGTTTCGGACATCGACCTCATGGCCGTCATCATGCACGATGGCCATGCCCTCCGACGAGAGATGATCGAGCAGTGAATACTTCTCCTTGCGGACCCCCTCGACGGACTGGAGCCCCTCGAGATGCCCTCGCCCGACCAGCGTGATGATGCCGACATCCGGTCTGGCACATCGAGCCAGACTCGCGATCTCGCCCGGACTGCTGGTTCCCATCTCGAGAATGACATAGTCATCCCCGGGGCGGGCTCTGAGCAGACTCATGGGACCACCGATGTGGTTGTTCCAGGATGCCGGACTGGCGGAACCCGTCAGGATCGAACCCAGCACATGGTGCAGAAGGTCCTTGGTCGTCGTCTTGCCTGCCGTCCCTGTAATCGCAATGACCCGGGTTCCTGCCAGCTGCTCACGCCAATGACCGGCCAGTGTGGCAATCGCGGCCAGTACATCCTCCACGAGCAGACATGGAATGGACGCGTCGACAGCCCGATCCACGATCGCCATCACGGCGCCTGCCGAACGGGCCGCTTCGAGATAGTCGTGACCATCATGCGATTCACCTCGAATCGCGACATACACACCACCTTCAAGCGACTCCCTGGTGTCGTGGCCGAAACAGACGGGCGGAGTCGTCGGGCACGGCCCCAGCCATCGCCCTCTGGTCATGGTCGCCATGTCAACAGGGTCAAACATCTGCAGAGACCGTCCCCCCTGCCGCCTTGATGGCCTCACGCGCAACTCGACGATCATCAAAGGGAATGACCTGATCACCGATCAACTGAGCGCACTCGTGGCCTTTGCCGGCAATCAGAAGCAGATCATGCTCATCGCAGTCTTCCACGGCGGTCTGGATCGCCCGGGCACGATCCGGTTCCACCACCACACCGTGTTCATCGGAGATACCCGCCAGAATGTCATCAATGATGGCACGGGGTGTCTCCGTCCTGGGATTGTCTGATGTGACATAGGCCACATCGGCCAATCGATCCGCGACGGCGCCCATTCGTGGACGCTTGAGCGGATCCCGATCTCCACCACAGCCAAAGACGACTCGAAGCTTGCCGTTGGATGGAACCAACGGTCTGAGCGATTCGAGGGCGTGGGCCAACGCCTGGTCGGTGTGGGCGAAGTCAACGTAGATTCTGGCACCACAACCGGTGATATCGACCGGCTCCAGCCGTCCCCTTGGAACAGGAAGGGTCTCCAGTGAAGAGCATTCCGAATCGACTCCACTGGCGACCAGGGCCGCCATCGCCTGGGCGAGATTCATTGCATTGTGGGCACCCGGCATTCGGAGCCGCGTCTGAATGATTCGATCGGGCCATTCGATCTGGACAGCGCCGGTGTGGTCATGAGTGACCTTGACATGAGCCGGACCATCGGAGTGCATTCGACAGCCGATGACACGCACTGGACTGGCCGCAGCCATGATGGCTGCGACCGGATCATCCAGGTTGACCACTGAGAACGCCGGTGGCTTCAGGCCAGCGAAGAGTGCGCGTTTGGCAGCGGCATAGGCCTTCATGCTTCCGTGGAAGTCGAGGTGATCACCCGACAGGTTCGTGAAGATGGCACACCGGATATCCAGATCATTCATTCGACCCAGGGAGATTCCATGGCTGCTCGCCTCCATCACGACTCGCTTGCAGCCGTGATGAAGCATTCTCGCCATGATCCGTCGAAGTTCCAGGGGAGGCGGTGTCGTCAATCTCGATGGCGTCACATCCTTCGAGTCATCGATCTCGATGGAGCCGATCAGACCGGTCTGTGAACCAAACAGATGATGAAGAAAGGTTGCCGTCGTCGTCTTTCCGTTGGTGCCCGTCACCGCGAACACGGGAAGTGCCGCAAGAGGTGATTCAAAGAGACGATCCGCCATGAGAACGGCATGATCCGAGGGCGAGTTGGATCTGATCACGGGGATCGTCGCATGCTCACATCCACGCGAGTCCACCAGAACCGCCACGGCGCCAGCCTGCCGGGCCTGGTCGATGAAGGTTCGTCCATCGAAGCGGGAACCGGAACGAGCGACGAACAGGCACCCCGGGGTGACATCTCGCGCATCCTCGACGATATCACTCACCACGATCGCCTCCGCACCGGGAGGGCACGTGAGCGGCAGCTGTCCGATGAGTTCACTGAGGGGCTTCGCCCAGCGCATTCCGTCGCTCCAGGCACATGAGTGGTTAGACCAGTTTCGAATCGTGCTCCGAGTATAGATCGACCATCAAACGGCGTCTCTCAAAGAAGAAGCATCGCATCGCCGTAGCTGTAGAAGCGATAACCCGATTCAACCGCCACGGCATAGGCCTCCTGCATCAGTGGCAGACCGATTCGAGCGGCCACCAGCGCCAGAAGCGTCGACCGTGGCAGGTGGAAATTCGTCATCAGGACATCCACATGTCTCCAATTCCAGGGGGGCGAGATCATGAGATCGGTCGAATCGGACCAGTCTCCTGCCGGCAGCTGGTCAGGCAGTGATTCCAGCACACGTGCGGTCGTGGTTCCGACGGCCACGATCCGGCCCGTTCTGCCGGGATCCATGAGCACGTCAAGCGTGGGCTTGTCGACGGTGCAATCCTCACGATGCATCGGATGGTCTTCCAGAGTCGGCGACGTGACTGGCAGAAAGGTCCCCTGCCCCACATGGAGAACCACTTCCAGAAAACGAATCCCTCGATCTCCCAGCCGGGATTCCAGTTCATCTGTGAAATGCAGGCCCGCAGTCGGCGCCGCGACGGATCCGGGCTCCCGTGCATAGATCGTCTGGTACCAGTCCTGTTCCTGTTGTTCGTCGATTTCCGTCTCGCCTCTTGCCCGGAGGATGTAGGGCGGCAATGGTGTCCGTCCGCATGATGCCAGGATGTCCTGAACGGATCGTGTCGACTGAACTGAGACGGCCCAGTCCTTGCCGTGCTTTTCCGCGAGTTCGAGAATCGGCCCACCGGGCTCCAGTTGAATCGAACAGCCAGCACGGAGTCGCCCGTTGCTTCGGAGCATCACGAGCCAGCGACCAGGCTCCAGTTCCTTCAGAAACAGTCCGGAGACACGGCCTCCGCTGTCGACACGATGGCCCTTCAGTCGAGCAGGCAGAACACGGGAACGATTCCGAACAAGGAGATCGGTAGGGTCCAGCAGATCCGGAAGATCCCTGACACGATGGTGCTCGATGGAGCCGGAGGCTGACCGAACCACCATCAGACGAGCCTCGTCTCTGGGCTCATGTGGCCTGGTTGCGATCAGATCATCAGGCAAGTCGTAATCAAGTTCATCCAACCGCATGTCGTGTCGTCACCATCATGTTGATTCTGAACAGCAACCGTCACAGAGCGAACGGTCCGCACAACTGATCATCCACTGGATGTGCCGCCTGGGCAACCCGCCAGGCCCGCTGTTATCGGGAAGTCGATGAGCCGCCTGTCCGGGTCGACCACGGAGCTGTTCTTGCTCCGAGATTGGCATGGACACGATTTCCGCCATCTCAGCGTCTCAGCCCCTGCCCTCATCCATTGGTCCGAACCAGTCGGCCGCATCTTCCACAGGATGCGCGAACACTCCGGAAGCCTTCAAAGGCAGTCGTGATCAGATCAACTGGAGCCCGGGAATGTGGTGGCTGCTGAACCGATATGAATATCTCTTCGAGGGGCTGCTTCCCCAGAATCAGGCCAGGGAAGTCGTCATCGAAGCGAACACCACGTCGAGTTCGGAAACGTCGAATCTGGATTCCGCTCACCCACACTGGAACGAGTCCCGATTGATCAACCCGCCACCCGCAGCTGCGACCCTTCCGGCAGGCAGCATGGAGGTCCCGATCAGCCGACCATTGATCGTTGATCAGCCTGTGACCGGTTCGTTTGTGGATCTGATTGCCTGAGCGTCACGCCCTCCGGCAAGAACGGGATCAACGGAGCGGGCACCCGCTTCAATCCTCGTCTCAGCGCCTTGGCCAGGGCATAGCGCATGGCATCATCACGTCTTTTGAGAACAGCCTTGGTGACATTGAGGCCGTGCTCTTCCATGCATCGAAGGGCCCAGTCCCAGGCCATGTATTCCTCGAGACATCGTGGTGAGTAGCGATTGAAACCGATGGCATGATGACCCACTTCATGCAGAAAGACGGCGCAACTCATGGGCCCCTTTGGATACGGCGCTTCGATCATCCGATCCACATGCCCCTTGGTGTCACGAAGCTCCCAGGCACAACCACTTGTCCGAGTTCGCCATCGGTGCACCCGGATGCCCCAGCTGGCCTTCATGTCCTGAACCAGCTGGTCATACCGCGCCTGCATGCCCTTGGATGGACCGATCGATTCCGGCCGAGCCGAGTGATCCGCATTGGACAGTCTCGGATTGACCTTCTTGTCCGCCTCGCGACTCGACACAAAATCCCAGAGAGTGAGCATGAAGCGTTTCAAACCGATGAAATCCTTGCATCCTGTTCCAGCGAGTGTCCACGGAGCCAGTCCGCCCACGACATCGGGCGTCCACCGGCCGGCTGGACTTCCAGCAGTTCCACCGTACCAATTCCATCCTGACCGCAGGCGACATGGCCCGTATCAAGGATCGTGCCAGGCGGGCAATCATGCCGCTCGGGCAGGTCACGCACACGCTTCAATCGCAAGGTGGATGTCCCGATCATGACATCACAACCAGGCCATGGCGTCAGGCCATGAATGCGTCCGCGGACCTGTGGTGCCGGCAAGGAGAAATCGGCCGTGGCATCAGCCCGACTCAACTTGGCTGCATGGGTGACCTTTGAGGCGTCCTGTACCTGAGGCTGCAGAGAACCACTTTCCATCCTCGTCAGTGCTTCATCGAGGGCTTCGGGTCCGAACTGGGCTAGACGATCATGCAGTTCGCCGGCCGTTTCAATCGGATCAACGGGTGTTTCACGGACCGCCAGAACTTCGCCGGCATCCATGACACTGGCAAGCGTGATGACGCTGACACCCGTCGTTGAATCTCCGGCCATGAGGCACCGCTGGATCGGTGCCGCCCCTCGCCACCTTGGCAGCAGTGATCCATGCAGATTGCAGGCAAACCGATCCTCCAGGAGCGACTCGGGCAACTTCAGGCCGTAGGCGATGACGACCCAGGCGTCGACCGGCTCGTTGCGAATCTGCTGGATCGTGGCTTCATCAAGAGACTCGGGACGCAGGAGTGGCAACTCATGCTCCAGAGCAAACGTGGATATCGGTGTTTCCCGAAGGTGTCGTTTTCTGCCGGCAGGCCGATCGGGCTGACTGACGACGAATCCGATCTCGTGATCCGATGCGAGCGATTGGAGCGAGGGAAGTCCGAAGGCGCCAGAGCCGAAGAAACCGATTCGCACTGTTCAGCCTCGTTCCAGATCACGAAGTGCACGACGGTTTCGCAGGCGTTCCATCGAGGACATTCGATCGATGATGAGACGACCATTCAGATGATCATTTTCATGCTGCCACACACGGGCAATGTGCTCGGAAGACACCGCTTCCACGGACTCACCATGCTCATTGAGCCCTCGAATCCGAATGCCTTGAGGACGGTCCACGTTGACCAGGATGCCGGGGAGGCTCAAGCAGCCCTCCTCATCGCTCTCCTTGGTGTCCTCGACAACTTCCAGCTCGGGATTGATCCAGACACATCCCCGCGTCAGCTCGTCCGGATCCCGCGTGATGAACAGCCTCATGGCCAGGCCCACCTGAGGAGCCGCCAAACCGATCCCCTCGGCCTCGTCCATCAGCTCGAACATCCGATCCACAACCGCCCTGACCTCATCATCCACAGTCTTCACTGGCTCGGCCTTGAGCCGGAGGACAGGATGGGGGTGTGTGAGAATGTCGAGTGCCGAGGGGTCCATTGACATCCGGACATGGTACGAAACCCTGAAACAAGGAGCCTCTTCCGCATCGGATTGACCAGCGTTTATGATGTGCGTAGGGTGCAGAGCCGGTGAGATGTCCTGCCGGCCCCCGATTTTGAACACTCCTGAGGGATGACGCCACCCGTGGCCATTTTTCGCAAGAAACAAGATGATGCCGAGGCTTCTGATGCCGTCGAGCAGTTCAAGCCTGATCCAGAGAAGGCCAGCAAGTGGTTCCAGCATGCCCGGGCCATGGCCGAATCTCATCAATGGAGTTCTGCGCTTGTCTATTACGCGCATGGCCTGAAACTTGATCCCGGTTCGCTCTCGGGCCAGGAACAGCTGCTTGAAGTGGCCCAACGCTACTACAAGTCCGGTGGCAAGAAGTTGCCCTCCAAGGACATCAAGCAACTGGATGGCCCCACCCCCATGGACAAGATGGCGGTCGCGTTGGTGTCCTGGGCCGGCGAGCTGGACAAGGCGGGACTGGCGATCAAGGCACTGGAGGCCACGGTCAAGGCAGAGCAGTTCGGCCTGGGTGCGTATCTGTGCCCGCGGATCCTCGTGATCATGCGACGGGCCAAGAAGGTCAATCGAAACCATCTGCTCCAGCTCAAGTCTCTGGCGGCTGAATGCGATGACTGGGATGTCGCCATCGCGGCAGGAACCGCTGCCCTCGAAATGGACTCCAGTGATTCCAAACTGGATGACGAACTCAAGGACCTGGCCGCTCAGAGAGCCATGGCCAAGGGCGGATACGAAAAGGCGGCAGGCAAGGAAGGCGGTTTCCGCGAATTCATCAAGGACGCCGACAAGCAGCAGCAGCTCGATCAGGATGCATCACTTGCTGGAGCCGGCGGTTCCAGGCAGTCGAGCCTTGAACGAGCACGTCATGCCTATGAAACCAGCCCGGAAGTCCCCGATGTCCTGAACAAGTATGCCCAGCTGCTTCGTCGGGAAGGCACTGACGCCTCCCTGGAGGAAGCCGAACGCGTCTATCAAGCCGGATACGAAGCGACTGGCGAATACCGTTTCCGGATGAACGCCGGCGACATCGCCATCAATCGATACCGCTCTGCAATCAATCTGCTCGAGCAGGAACTGGAGAATGTCGGCGAGAGCGAGCGTGCTGCGATGCAGGAACGAATCGAGCAGAAGCAACAGGAGCTGCTGGATCTCGAAGCCGGCGAATACGCCGATCGATCAGACAAGTACCCCACTGATCGCGGCCTCAAGTATCAGCTGGGGGATGTCGCCTTCCGTCGAGGTGATCTTCCAACAGCCATGGAATGCTTCCAGAAATCGAAGGACGAGCCCAAGCTCCGAACCATTGCAGGTCATTACCTCGGGCGTTGCTTTGCGTTGGAAGATTGGCACTCGGAAGCCATCGCGGAATATCAGGAAGTGCTCTCGAACATCGACGCCTCCGACAAGGAGCGGGAGATGGACATCCGGTACGACCTCATGGTCTCGATGATTGCCTCGTCCCGTTCGGATTCCAATGTCGAACTGGCACGGGATGCCCTTGAAATCTGTTCATGGATCGCCCGAAAGGACATCACCTACAAGGACATCCGTGATCGTCGCAAGGAAATCGACCAACTCGTCCGCGAGCTGGGCTGAATCGTGCCAGGCGCCATCGCCGTCATTCCGGCTCGACTCGAATCCTCACGCTTTCCCCGCAAGGCGTTGGCGGACACAACGGGGCTGCCTCTGATCATTCATGTTGCCCGTCAGGCCGCCAAGGCCACCCATGTCCAGCATGTGATCATCGTGAGTGATGCGGAGGAGATCCTGCAATCGGCCAGGGACCACGGCTTCGAAGCCAGAGCGACGCGAGCGGATCATCTGAATGGAACCACCCGCATTGCCGAGATCGCACCAGACCTCGACTGTGAACTGCTGGTGAATGTGCAGGCCGACGAGCCGGAAATCGATCCGATCATCATCGATGCCGCCATCGAGACCCTCCAGAGCCATCCGGAATGCCAGGTCGGAACGATCGCCTCCTGGATGACCCCCGAGGACGATCCTCAGGATCCCAATCTCGTCAAGGTGGTCATGAACCAGGCCGGAGAGGCGCTCTACTTCTCGAGAGCTTCCATTCCCCATCAGCGGGATGGGGATGACGACACCCCTCGCCTGAAACATGTCGGACTGTACGTCTACAGACGGGACTTTCTGCCCGTGTATGCGGACCTGCCAGCGACTCGGGCGGAAGAGGCCGAAAAGCTGGAACAGCTTCGCATCCTCGAACATGGCTATCGGATCGCCGTGGCCATCCGCGAAAGCAACCATCAGGGGATCGATACACCTGCACAGTACGAGGCTTTCGTCGCCCGTCAGCTCGCAGGAGATGCGGGAAGCCAGGATTGAGTTCGAAGAATTCCGTTCGGCGCGGTACACTCGGACATGCCCCACCAGGATCACGATGCCCAAGATGGCACCCACCAGTCCGGCTCATTTCTGAGTCGATTCGGACAATCCTCCGACTCAACTGAGTTCTTCTCACCTCACCCCGAAGGCTATGTGCCGGGCAGGACGGCGTATGTTGCCGTGCTCGGTACAGTCATGAGCGGACTCGGGAAGGGAATCTTTTCCTCTTCCCTCGCCAAGCTGCTCAAGGACAAGGGCCTGGCGGTTGCGCCAGTGAAGCTCGAGGGCTACCTGAATGTCGACAGTGGAACGCTGAACCCCTACCGACACGGTGAAGTGTTCGTACTGGATGACGGCACCGAATGCGACATGGATCTGGGAACGTACGAACGGATCCTTGATCAGAATCTTTCCGTCCAGAACTTCACGACAGCCGGTCAGATCTACACGGAAGTCCTGGATCGAGAACGCCGCGGCGGGTATCTCGGCCGTGATGTCCAGATGATCCCCCATGTGACCGGTGAAGTGAAGCGACGACTTCGCCACCTGGCCATGACCGGTGGACCCGATGGCGGCCCCGCCGACCTCGTCTTCATCGAAGTAGGCGGCACTGTGGGCGACTATGAGAACGGCTTCTACATCGAAGCCCTTCGTGAACTCGCTTTCGAGGAAGGTCAGGGCAAGGCCTGCTTCGTGGCGCTGACCTACGTCCTCGATCCACCGACCCTTGGTGAACAGAAATCCAAGGCGGCACAGCTCGGCATCAAACGATTGATGGAGTCCGGCATCCAGCCCCACATCATTGCCTGCCGTGCGGAACGACCTGTTGCCGAGACGGTCCGTGAAAAGGTCTCGATGTTCTCGAACGTCCCTCTGCAACGAGTCATGTCCATGCATGATCGGGAGTCGATCTACACGATTCCCGAAGCGATGCGGGCCCAGGGACTCGACCGTGAGATTCTCACGATTCTCGACTGCCACGACCGCGTGGACACCGTCAAGGAAGACAAGGCCCGCTCCCGGTGGATGGAGTTCTCCGATGGACTCACCGGAACACGTGAACATGACATCACCATCGGCATCCTCGGCAAGTACACCGCGCTTCGAGATGCCTATGCCTCGATCGACAAGGCCATCGAACATTCCGCCACTCATCTCTCGGCGAATGTGAACGTGAAGTGGATCGACACGACCGAAATCAGTGACGCCGAGTCCGCTCTCGGCAGTGAGCAACTGGATGCCGTGATCGTCCCCGGAGGTTTCGGGGAACGTGGTGTCGAAGGCAAGATCGCCGGCGTGAAGTGGGTCCGCGAGCACAAGGTTCCGTTCCTTGGAATCTGCCTTGGCTTCCAGATGGCGGTGATCGAGTACGCCCGGCACATGGCCAATCTGGACGGCGCAAGCTCCACCGAATTCACCACCGAATGCGAGCATGCCGTGATTTCAGAACTTCCTGATCAGAAACTGATCGAGGGCCTGGGAGGCACCATGAGACTGGGTGGACAGGATGTCGCGGTGACGCCGGGATCCATGGCCAGCTTCCTCTACGACGGCAAGACCATGATCCGGGAACGCTTCCGACATCGATACGAGGTCGATCCGGAATACATCAAGACGCTCACGGATGCCGGCCTCATCTTCTCAGGCAGACACCCTGAGCAACCCATCATGCAGATTCTGGAGCTGCCCCAGGACGTACACCCCTACTTCCTGGCTGCTCAGTACCACCCGGAACTGACCAGTCGGCCCCTGGACCCACAGCCCATGTTCCTGGGGCTGCTCGCAGCAGCCATCAAGCGGCGAAATCCCGCCCTGAGCAGAGAGGCGATTTCAGCACGCTGGTTGCCCACACCCCCCTCACCAGGGACCGCTGTACCGCCATCGCAGGCCAACCAATCTGCCACGAGCCCCTGTTCATGATGAACAGCCCCAAGGGCTGTTAGAATGCTGGACTGTTCCCTCAGGCGATGTAGCTCAGCCTGGTTAGAGCGAGGGATTCATAAACCCTAGGTCACAGGTTCAAATCCTGTCATCGCCATTCGAGCCCCCTCGATTACATCAGTTGATCGAGGGGGTCGTCTTTTTCAGATTCTTCACAACCTCGGCCATTCCTCACCACCGCATACCAAGGGCAGGACAGGTAGCATGCTCATCGCATGGAACTGCACCTCCTCGGGACCGGATGCCCCGCTGTCGACCCTGATCGAATGGGCCCTGCTGCCCTTGTTCGATCAAGCGATGGCGCTCGCATCCTGGTGGACTGCGGATCAGGTGTCTCGCAACGGCTGGTCTCCGCTGGAACCCCGGGAGCGGACATTGATCTTCTTCTGCTGACGCATCTTCACTCCGATCACGTCGTCGATCTCTTTCAACTGGTGATTTCCTCCTGGCATCAAGGTCGAGACCGTGGACTTCAGGTCGTCGGCCCGGCCGGAACCCAGCAATTCGTCGGGTCCCTTCTCGAGGTCTGGAGACCGGAACTCGAGGGCCGTGTGATGCATGAGAAACGACCGTCCATCGAGGGACTGGATGTCGAGATCAATGAAATCGGTCACGGTGCCGAGATGGAACTGGGCGATCTTCTGATCGAGGCCTTCGAAGTCGACCACCGACCGATGGTTCCGGCCTTCGGGTATTCGTTTCGCGAACACGACAATCACCTGGTGATCAGCGGTGACACCGGCCCGTGTGAGACCTTGATCGAGGCTGCCATGGGCTGTGACGTCCTGCTGCATGATGTCCTTCTCAAGCATGAGATGGTGCCCGCCGAAGGGATCCGGACCCAGGAAACCATCGACCAAGTCGCGTCGTATCACGCGACCGCAGATCAGGTCGGTCGAATCGCGGCCGAAGCCGAGGCGAAGTCGCTTTTTCTCACGCATTTCGTTCCACCCAGATTCGATGAAGCCACGCTTCTCGAGATGGTGCAGGCGGACTACGACGGACCGGTGATCTGTGGAGAGGATCTGATGTTGATCGACGTCGAAAATCCCACGGCAGCCCGAGTCGTCAACTGCAGACCATGAATCACGGGAACTTCAAAAAGGCCAGGAGCCGGTCCCGAGAGACCAGCCCCTGCCTTCCTTCTCCGAATGACCCCGGGGAGAATCGAACTCCCGTTTTGAGGATGAGAACCTCACGTCCTAGCCGCTAGACGACGGGGCCGGGCGAATCGCAGATGGTAGCGTCAGCCCCTGAACCCGGCAACAGATCGATCGATTGGGCCCAATAGGCCGACCCAACCGACCCGAAACCTCAGACAGGTCCACCCTGTGCTCTGGATACACTTGGCGGCATGACCTCCGACCATCGCCTTGGCGTCGACCTGGGCGGCACCAAGATCGAAGCTGCACTCATGTCGCCCGACGGGACGCTGACGGATCGTATTCGCAGCGAGACCCCACGGGGGAACTATCAGGGAACCCTGGAGGCGATCCGGGATCTCATCGAACAGCTCGAAGGAAAGCACCAGAGCACACCGCTGCCACTCGGCATCGGTGTGCCAGGCAGCCCCTCACCAGAAACCGGGCTGATGCGCAATGCCAACTCCCAGTGCCTCAACGGAAAACCGCTCAGAGAAGACCTTGAACAACTCATGTCAAGACCGGTTCGCATGGCAAACGACGCCAACTGCCTGGCCTTGAGCGAAGCCGTCGATGGTGCTGCGGCAGGTGCAGAGACGGTCTTCGGTGTCATCCTGGGAACCGGTGTGGGCGGAGGCCTCGTGGTGAATGGCCAACTCCTTGAAGGTCACAACGCGGTCGCTGGCGAATGGGGACACATGAGCCTGCCCTGGCCCGGCAAGGATGAGGTGCCCGGGCAGAGATGCTATTGCGGACGACATGGCTGCCTTGAAACCTGGCTCAGCGGAACCGCCGTCGAGGCGCAGGCTTCAGCGCACGGCCTATCGATCAGCCAGGCAACCGACATGTCGACCCATCCCGAAGCGTCGTTCCTTCTGGAGGAATGGCTCGATCGACTTGCGAGAAGTCTTGCTGTCGTGATCAACATCGTCGATCCGAATGTGATCGTGATCGGTGGCGGATTGAACAGGATCGACGCCATCTACGAATCCATTCCATCTCGACTGAGCGAATGGGTCTTCAGTGATTCGGTTTCGACTCGAATCCTCAAGGCCGAGCATGGTGACAGCAGCGGGATTCGTGGCGCGGCACGACTGTGGCCCTGAACATCAAGATCGCACCCGGTGTGCTACGGCTGGCCGATGTCACCAGAGGGATCGACCTCGGCCGGATCCGTTCCGATTCCTTCCGGCTCGGCGTCCGGAACTTCATCCGATTCGACTTCACGGCTGGTCAGCTCCTGAGTGCGTTCGGCAATGAAGGGATCCGGATCAAACGGGTCCTGGACCATGTTCACATTGGATTCCAGCTCCGAATAGGCGGGATTGCCGACCGTACCACTCTGCTCCTGCATGGCCATCTGACCCTGAGCCTGGATGGCGTTCTCTTGCTGACTCAGATCTCGAGTCGACAGTGGATCACAACCTGCAGATGCAAGAATCATGAGGGCGAATGAACCTGCAGTAGCTACTTGGGCAATGGGTCGCATGGGGGCTTCTCCTCTTCCTGCCATTCTACGTGTTTCTTCGCAAGCGGCATCCTTCTGAGTGGACGGTGGCGGACTTGCGGGGGCAGATGTCGGAGAAGACGCTCCGGAAGCGGCTCAACTGGAAGATCCTGATTGGTACCTGTGGGAAACATGGGCGGAGTATAAAAATGGCGCCCGGCCCACATGGCCCATGATGCCTTTCCTGTGCCCTGTGCTGAATGGCCGCATGCTGCTCTTTGGCAGGGTCGTGATCGCCGACTCGAGGGATGCCATCAATGAACACCCCGGACAAGCTCTGATCAGTATGGCATTCGATTGGCCAGAAGTCTGTCATGGCACCAGGCCTGAAGTGGCTGGACGGTCGTCCCCACTGCGGCGATCACGCCATCAGGCCTCACCAGAACGGCACCGCCGTCATGCAATCCAAGCGCCCTGGCCAGAAGACCATTCTCGTCTTCGGCAGACTCCCCGGGTGCGACACGCCTGATTGTGATGGGCATGCTGGCCGACTCGTATCCAAAGGATACGCCCGAGACATCGATACCTTCACCCAGCAGGATGATCGTTGGCCCGGGGTTGGACAACAAACATGTGCTTGAACAGATCTTGCCATCGACCTTGATCAATCGATCCGGAAAACCATCACCGGATGAATGAACCAGATCACCGTGGCGAATCCCAGCCAGAGGTCCTTCGCGATAGTTGACATGATCCTCGGTCAGCATCCCGATCAACTTTCGTCGGATCGGCGTAATGGAAGATGCCAGTGGAACCAGGACAGATCGAATGCCGCGTGCGATCACACCGGTATGACTTGCATTCTTCATGAGCAGCGCACTGCCTTTGACAACCATGGCGCCGATGGGGTGCCGTTCGGCGTGATAGGTCTCCAACAACGTCTCGGGCGCCTGCCCATGGTGAACCATGGCAAGCTTCCAGGCCAGATTGATGGCATCCTGGATACCGGTATTCATGCCTTGGCCGCCTGCGGGGCTGTGAACATGGGCGGCATCGCCTGCCAGGAAGATGCGACCATGGCGATACTCATCGACCTGACGTTCGTTGATGTGATACGCACTGAGCCAGAAGGCCTGGAGAAGTCGCCAGCCCCAGGATGTGCGGTCATCGAGAATCGCCTGGATGCGATCCAGCGTGACCGGTTCGGATTCGAGCCCCTGGTCAACCGAACCGGCATCACAGAAGACACGCCAACGATTCTCGGCAATTGGAAAACAGGCAACGAGTCCTTCTGGTGACGTTTCGATCAGAATCTCACCGGACGCGGACGCCTGCTCGATCTCCACATCGGCAAGAAGCCACCGACGGTTGTCCGTCTCGCCGGGAAAGGGAACATCCAGTTGCTTGCGAACGGATGAATGGCCGCCATCACAACCGATCATCCACGCATGACCATGTTCACTTCTGGAGCCGTTCTGATCGAGAATGGCACGTACACCTTCGCGATCCTGGCTGAACTCAACCAGCTCGACACCACGATCGACTTCGATTCCACGATTGTCCAGCATTTCGAGCAGCAGACGCTCCGTGTCATACTGGGGAATCATCACCGCTGGAGGATCGCCACGCCCGGCATCTTCGAATGAGACGAATGCCACATTGCGTCCCTTTGAATACAGGCGAACACCGTTTGCGGTCTGATGTCCCTTGCGAATCCGATCCATTGAAAGAAACGGATTCAGACATTGGAGCGATCGACGCCATATCACGAGCGCCTTGGAGATGTCACTTGACTCGTGGGACTTGTCGATGATTCGAAACGGGACGTCGAAGTAGGACAGCACCAGTGCAACAGTGAGACCAACTGGTCCTGCACCGACGATCAATACTGTTGAGTCGCGTGTCTCCATGGGCGTCATGCTAACCAGTCCTGCTGGCGATGATCCATGGCCAGAGCTATAGTGGAACATCATGTCAGATCCACGCGAATCGTCGATCCGACCGGTCTTCATCGCCGGGCGACAGCACTCGGGCAATACGGTCATGGCCGTGCTGATGCAGGGCCTTGAAGGCTGGTATGTCCAGAGCGGCGAAAGCGTGATGATCGAAATCCATGGCCTGATCGATCGAGACCAGAATCCTCGATCAAGAGCCGAGAAGATCATCAAGGCGATCAAGCTGGAAGACACCGACCAGCTTGACTGGCTTGAATCACGTGTTCACGAGATGGCCGGAGAGACCCCGTTTCGATCGACGCTGGACATCTATTCGACCGTCATGGGCGAGTTGGTCAAGCGACGAGGCGACCGGCAATGGGGCCAGAAGGCGACCTCCTACATTTTCCATGCCGATGAACTGCTCGAGCACATGCCGGGTGGCCGGATGATCTACCTGCTTCGCAACCCCTGGGACCTTGCCGCATCCAAGAAGCGACGAAACCCATCGAGTGATCGATCATTCGGTCTCGCGCTCTCATGGGCCAAGGGCATCCAGATCGCACACCGACTCAATACCCAGCAACCCGACAGATTCAAGCTGGTTCGATACGAAGATCTCGTCACGAATCCGGGGACAGCGGTCAAGGACCTGTGTGAGTGGCTGGGCGAGCCCTTCAGCGAAGATCTGCTGGACGTCCCGCATGTCAATCCCAGTGAGAACAAGGTGCATGCGGGCGGTCATTCGGGCAAACAGAAGTTGCTGGACAAGGCTGCCAGTGATACGGAAGCCATGGAATCCCAAGGCGAGAAGGCCCCAAGAGGACTCAATCGCTCCAAGATGTATCAGTATGCGGACCGATTGGATCCCCATGAAATCGCCATCATCGACCAGTGCCTGACGCTCTTCCGGACACGAGAGCTGCTCAAGATCTATTACCCGGATCTCCCGCACACACTTGGATCCCACCCAATCTCAGCTCGTGCCAGGGCTTCAATCAGCCTTCCGGTCTCGCCGGTACGCTTTGGATTGAAGTACCTGACTCAGATCAAGCGAAGTCCGTTTTACGTGATATCGCGAACAATGAGGCGTTTTCGGGCCTGAAGAGACCACGATCACCCCTGCTGAGGGCCTCATTATGGGCCTCGAGGCCCATCGTCCCCAAATCGACTGGAACTGAACTCCAATCATTCCTCGATTTATGTACACTTCCGGTTCGGTTCCGACCCCTATCGCATCTGGATAGCGAGCGGTCTGCTGACGATTTCCTTCGTGTTGGAAGTCAACCGAGGCACCGTTCCGAACGAACTGATTGTTACTTGTTTTGGAGACGGTGCTTTGAGGCTGTACGTAGGAAATTTGAATTTTGATACGACTGAAGACGCACTTCGTGACGCTTTTGCCGCACACGGCACAGTTCAGGAAGTTGCCATCATTACTGACCGCGAAACTGGCCGCCCCCGCGGCTTTGCTTTCGTGACGATGGGAAGCGACGATGAAGGCAATGCCGCCATCGAAGCACTCGGCGGCAAGGAACTCGATGGGCGTACGCTCAACGTGAACCAGGCCCGAGAACGACAGAGCGGCGGACCCCGCGGCGGCGGCGGTGGTCGCTACTGAATTCCAGGGCTCACGCCCCGGAAGCACGATGATTTGAACAAAGGCAGCTGCCCATTCGGGCAGCTGTCTTTTCTTATGGAGCACCTTGACCAGGAGCCCACCTCAAGTCCCAAGAGCCGGTACCATTCACCGGACCGAAGGCACGACACCGGTGGGGTGGCCGAGCGGTTGAAGGCGCCGGTCTTGAAAACCGGTAACGGGGTTTCCTCGTTCGTGGGTTCGAATCCCACCCCCACCGCTTCGCCTTCCATGTCATGGCCGATCCGGGCGATCATCAGCCATGGAGCTGACGCATGACGAAACTCATCGCGCGACTGATCATGGCAACGATGCTGTTTCCGCTGGGAGTCATCGTCTTCATCGCCATGATCGCCGTGGCATCGACCTTCACTCGAGGCCCCTCCAGCCTCACCTTCCTGCTCATCTGGTTCGTGGAGTACCTCTTCACGGGGGTCTACTGGATCATGCTCTGGAAGCCCATCGTGAAATGGACACCCCAGAGGGTCTCTCTGACGGGCCTGGTGGCGATCATTTCACTGGCGATTGGCTTCGTATTCATGGGCATCATTCTGGCGTTCACCAGAGATCTGGAACCGGCCATCGCATTGGGCGGCCTGGCACCACCCGTGTCCTTTCTGCTGTTGACCATCTGGGTGTGGCAGGAACGGGAGGATGAACGGCTTGAACGGCTCAGTCGGGCGGAAGGCATCCCCATCGAATGTCCAGGTTGCCAATACGACATGCGAGGGCTGAAAACGACCCTCTGCCCGGAATGCGGATCGTCACCGACATTGCATCAACTGTATGCAGGACAGAAGTCCCATGATGCGTACGAAATCTCTCAGCATGAAGAAGGACCAAACCCTTAGCATGTGGAGGATGTCTCATCACATACAGACCCTGATGCTTCTGGTCATGTCAACCGCGTTGGCCGGCTGCATGCCCTCGAGACCCATGCCTGTCATCGTCGAGGTTGCCGATGCACGCACGGGCGATCCCCTGCCGGGCGTCATTGTTCGAGCGGCCGGTGGGACCTTCTACATTCCAACCATGCAGCCAAGCATGCTGGGCGCACCTGGCAGCACCTTCGGCCCCTTGCCTGATCCGGAAGGCGCCGTCGGCGAAACCGATGCGCAGGGCCGGGCCTACATGACCGTCTCCGGACAACGTCCGGTCTCGCTTCGCTTCTTCAAGACGGGTTACCCGGAAGGTCACCTGACCGTCACGACGGGCGAGCAGCAGATCCTGGGTGCAACTGCCTGGACAACCGAGCCGGGTATCCCCGGTGTCGTCCGTTCGGTCCCATTGGCTGGCGCCGAAGATCCGTTCCTCTCCGACACACCACTACAGATGATGTTCCGGGTCACTGCAACCCCAGAGCCAGTCGATACGACGGCATCTGCGGAACGCTGAACAATCGATACAAAGCAACTATTGATTCGAGAGCGTACCGCGACGCTTGTCCGGCTCGATCAGACTGGCTTTCACGTAATCGCGGTTCATGCGACTGATGAAGGCGATGCTGATTTCCTTTGGACAGGCATCCTGACACTCGGCATGGTTCGTACACGCCCCCATGCCTTCCTCTTCCATCTGGTGCACCATGTTGAGAACACGACTGTGTCGTTCCGGCTGCCCCTGCGGAAGGAGACCCAGGTGGGCGATCTTGGCAGAGGAGAACAGCATTCCGGCGCCATTCGGACACGCTGCCACACACGCACCACAACCGATGCAGGCGGAGGCATCCATCGCTTCTTCGGCCACGATATGGGAGACCGGAATCGAGTTGGGCTCCGGCTTGGGCCCTGAATGGACATTGATGTAACCGCCGGACTGGATGATCCGGTCGAGCGCTGAACGATCAACCATCAGATCCTTGACGACGGGGAATGAACCATTTCGAAATGGCTCGACCCAGATCTCATCACCATCCTTGAAGGAACGCATCCGCACCTGACACGTGGTGCATCCCTTGCCTGGGCCATGCGGCCGGCCATTGATCGCCAATGAACAGGCGCCACAGATACCTTCGCGACAGTCACTGTCGAACGTGATGGCATCCTTTCCCTGGGAGATGAGCTGCTCATTGAGCAGATCCATCATCTCGAGGAAGGACATGTCGTCCGAGATCCCGTCGATCTCGTGACGCTCGAGGTGGCCCTTCGAGTTCGAATCTTCCTGTCGCCAGACGTGCAGGGTGAACTTCATTACTTGTAGCTCCGGGTCATCGGTGGCAACGCTTCGAGAACGAGCTCCTCCTTGTGGAGTTGCTCCGGCTGATCTTCGCCCTTCCACTCCCAGACGGAGACGTTCTGGAACTTCTCGTCATCTCGGAGCACTTCACCTTCCTCGGTCTGATGCTCTTCACGGAAGTGACAACCGCAGGACTCGTCACGCTCAAGGGCATCCCGGCACATCAGGTGACCGAGTTCGAGGTAGTCGGCAACCCGACCCGCCTTCTCAAGAACCTGATTGGGCCCGTCCGAACGACCGGGAATCAACAGGTCATTTCGGAACGCGTCCTTCAGTTCGTCGATACGAGCCAACGCCGTCTTGAGTCCTTCGGCATTTCGAGCCATGCCGCAGTGTTCCCACATCAGTTCACCGAGCTCTCGATGGATCGAAAGCGGTGTTCGCGTTCCCTGAATCGACATCATTCGGGCAACGTCTTCCTGAACGGCATCCTCATGCTTCTTGAATTCAGGATGATTCGGATCCACTTTGTCCATGTAGATGTCATGGAGATAGTCGCCAATGGTCTGCGGAAGAACGAAGTATCCATCCGCGAGACACTGCATGAGCGAACTCGCTCCCAACCGATTGGCGCCATGGTCGGAGAAGTTGGCTTCACCGATCGCATACAGGCCTGGAATGTTGGTCATGAGGCTGTAGTCGACCCAGAGCCCGCCCATCGCGTAATGCAGTGCGGGATAGATTCGCATCGGACCATCGAACGGGCTCTCCGCCGTGATGTCCTCATACATGTCGAAGAGATTGCCGTAGCGTTCGGAGATCGTCTTGCGACCTTCCCGGTTGATGGCCTCGGCGAAGTCGAGATAGACCGCACGAGCCTTGTCACCGAGAACGCTGTATCCGTCATCACAGACATACTTGGCGTTTCGAGAAGCGACGTCACGTGGCACGAGATTGCCATAGCTGGGATACCGCTCTTCGAGATAGTAGTAACGCTCGTCTTCAGGAATATCCCGTGGACGGCGATCATCGCCCTTCTTGCGAGGGACCCAGACCCGGCCGTCGTTCCGCAGAGATTCGCTCATCAGCGTGAGTTTGCACTGGAAGCTGGCCGTACTCGGAATGCAGGTCGGATGAATCTGAACCATGCAGGGATTGGCAAATCCCGCCCCCCGCTTGTGAGCACGCCAGATGGCCGTGCAATTGCTGTTGACCGCATTGGTCGAGTGGAAATACGTACTGACGTAGCCACCCGTTGCCAGAACCACGGCATCAGCGGAATGCGAACTGATCTCACCGGTAACCAGATTCCTGACGACGATGCCGCGTGCCCGGCCATCGATGATGACGATGTCCAGGAGCTCCGTTCTCGGATACATCTCCAGGTTGCCGGTGTTGATCTCCTTCTCCAGCGCCTGGTAGGCACCAAGCAGAAGCTGCTGACCGGTCTGGCCACGACAATAGAAGGTTCGCGAAACAAGGACGCCACCGAATGAACGGTTGGCCAGCATGCCCCCGTACTCTCGCGCGAATGGAACGCCCTGTGCGACCGCCTGGTCGATGATGTTCGTACTCAGCTGGGCCAACCGGTATACGTTGGCCTCTCTCGCCCTGAAGTCTCCACCCTTCTGGGTGTCATAGAAAAGACGATAGGTCGTATCACCATCTTCACGGTAGTTCTTGGCCGCATTGATCCCACCCTGTGCGGCAATGCTGTGCGCTCGACGTGGAGAATCCTGATAGCAGAACGTCTTGACCTTGTACCCCTGCGCGGCAAGACTCGAAGCGGCGGAAGCCCCGGCGAGACCCGTGCCGACGACGATGACGTCGTACTTGCGACGGTTGTTGGGACCAACCAGCTTGGCATGCTCGAGATAGTTCGACCACTTGTCCTCGAGCGGTCCTTCCGGAATGCGGGCGTCAAGATGCATGGGGCCCCTCCTCCTTGAAGATGAGACTGTCGCCCTCATCCGTTGAGACATGCTCCTCCTTCATGACTTCCTCAGAAGGAGGCGGAAGCAGATCGCACCAGATCAGTGCCGGCACCGAAGTGAAGCCCAGGAAGATCACGACGGCTGAAACCGTCGAAAACCACCGAAGCCCTCTGTTTCGATCCTGATTGTTCACACCCAGGGACTGGAACATGCTCCAGACACCGTGATACAGATGAAGACAGATGAAGGCCATCATCACGATGTAGATCAAGGCGATCCACCACACCTGGAAGGCATGCCACAGATTGAAATAGACGGCGCCCTCCTGGAATGGAGTCGGCTGGATCGTGCCGGTGGTGAACTGGAGAATGTGGAACACGATGTAGATCAGGATCAGCGGACCACTGAGCATCATCGTCATGGAGGCCCAGGTTCTCGCCGAGCGATGCCGATGCCGATAGCCCTCTGGCCTGGCCTTTCGATTCTGACGGACAAGCAGGATGATCGTCACGACGTGCAGCAGAACAGCCGCAAGGAGTCCGACGCGAGCAATCCAGAGGAAGCCGGCATAGCCGAAGAAATCCTCCATGAAGGTCCGCAGGTGATGCGAATAGCTGTCGATGTCCGCCTGGCCACCATAGATCTTCAGGTTCCCGAGCATGTGGGCAATCAGGAACAGGAACATCGCTGCACCACTGAGGGCGACGACGATCTTCTTACCGATCGAGGTGCGATAGAAATTGAGTATTCGCACTGGATTACATCCTATGGCAGGGACCGGAATAGCCCCCAGAAGCCCTATATCGGTAGACCACGAGACAAAAGATCATATGTTCCGAGACCATCAGAGGTAAAGACGGAATCAGCCCATTGGCATCTGGATGCTGGCGATCGTGGTGTCATCCGCCAGCTGATCGGTCTTGGCGAACTCACAGACCGCCGAATGGAGTGCTTCGACGTCCTCTGTCGGTGTCCCGCATCGCCCCAGGACTGCCAGGGCTCGATCCATGCCGAACTGCTCTTGATCCTCCCGAGGCTGCTCCACGACACCATCGGTCATGACGACGATGCGGGCCCCGGGCTCACAGCTCAGCTGGTTGGCTTCGAAACTGGTATCGGCATCGATTCCGATCGGAGGGTGCGCCGCGATCCGCTCACTCCTGGCTTCTCCTCCCGGGAGACACAAGGCCCAGTGACCATGCCCAGCATCCACATAGCTCAAATCACGCGTGACGGGATCGAGGACTCCAAGCCACAGAGAAACGAAACGATTGACGGCAGAATGGGCCAGGACGTATTCATTGACGGCCCGGGCGGCCGCTGTCGGATCGCCTTCCCGCATGAGAACGGAATGAATGTGCGACTGGGCGGCCGCCATGAGGATCGCGGCACCGATGCCCTTGCCCGAGACATCACCGACGGCAAACCCCACTCGTCCATCCGGCAACGGCATGACATCGAAGAGGTCGCCCGATGCATAACGCCCCGGCTGAAACTGCATGGCATAGGGAAGCGTGCCGACCGTTCCGCGGCTGGGCGGCAACATGAATCGCTGCGCTTCCCGTGCTGCTGAAAGATCCGATTCCATTCGCTGCTGTCGTTCGACAAGCTCACGACGTCTCAGGTTGGCGATGGCCAGTCCGGCGATTCTCACCAAGGCCTGACAGAAGCTGGCAGCGTCATTCTCGACGGTCGCTTCGGCACCTCGTGCATCCAGATAGAGCGATGCTGCGACCACATCGTCCACCATGATCGGACAGCACAGTGCGGAATGGATATTCAGATCGGCAATGCTCTGCCCATAGTCCGGTTGCTGATCGGAGAGCAGCTGGGCGATGTCACCCTCGGCCGCGGCCCGAATGAGGGAACGGCTGAGATCATCGGGCCGACCACCCACGCCGCCATCGAGACCTCGATACGCAATGATTTCAACCGACTCGGCCTGTGCATCGGAACGAAGAAGCGCGCCACGCCCGAATCCACTGCCCTCGAGTGCGGATACCAGAATGGAATCCCACAATGCGTGTTCTTCGATCGCCTGATTGATTCGACCGGCACATTCAATGAAGAGGTTCAATCGATGCCTGGCAAGCGAAGCGGTCTCTGCCGGGCTGACCCGCCGGACACGATCCTGCTCACCGGCATCATCCAGCGTCCGCATCGCCATCGAAGTCGACTCGACGGTTCCGACCTGGAGCGACCAGGGACCGACGCGAATCCGATCACCTTCGGCAAGAATCGAGGTCACTTCGTTCTCGATCTTGACCTCATTCAACAGCGTGCCGTTGGCACCACCCAGGTCCTGGATCAACCAATGATCGTCCTGACAGGAGATCGAGGCATGCCGCCTGGAAACCGTTGGATCGACGAGACGGACCTCACAGGTGGAGCCCCTCCCGATGACACCACCGGCCCGTGTCAGCTCGATCGGCTCCAGCGGCGGACCGGCAACCGGGTTCAACCGCAGGATCGGCCCCTGAAAAGGCGGCCTGCAGAAGGTTGAGTTGAGGGACGACGAGGGCATTCGCGGATGGTAGCCGCTCGGGGACGGATCACGCGATCTCTGGGCAGTCAAACAAGCCAAGGGCCCCTTCTCAAGGGTCTCAACCCGCATGATCACCACCGCCGCCAGAGAGACCGTGGACCAAGAACGCCATTCCGGAACACCCAGAGCCACTCGTGCAATCGCGTTCCAATCACACTCGAATCAAGCCAGGAACTCCAGTTGATAGACTCCTCTGCCCTGTCCGCGTAGCTCAATTGGATAGAGCGTCGGCCTCCGAAGCCGAAGGTTGGAGGTTCGAGCCCTCCCGCGGATGTTTCCCTGAACGACCGGGCACACTCCATGAACACCCCATTCTGTCTGGGGATTCGATGGGTTCCGAAGTAGCATGAGGCATCCGAGGAGAGTCACCATGCACCGAGTTTCAACAGCACTCTTTGTTGTCACCATGGCGTGTCCACTCGGCCTGATCGCGAGCAATGCGATCGCCGAAGGCACGGTGTTTCTGAACGCCCATGTCATCCCCGTCACCGGGCCGGAGATCGAAGAGGGATTCGTCCTGGTCGAGGACGGAAAGATCGCAGCCGTGGGTGCCATGTCCGAATGGACTCCTCGTGGTGGCGATATCGAGGAACACGACTGCACCGATCGAATCATCATGCCCGGACTGGTCTGCACGCACAGCCACATCGGCATCCAGGGAAAAGGCGGAGGAGGCGGTGATGGATCCGGACCGATTCAACCCGAAGTCAGAATCCTGGACAGCATCGATATCGAGAACGCCGGATTTCGTCGTGCCGTCGCTGGCGGACTGACCTGCCTGAACATCATGCCTGGCAGCGGACATCTCTCCTCGGGCCAGACCGCCTACGTCAAGCTGAGGCCTGCCAGACGAGTCGAGGACATGCTGATCCTGGATGAAGACAACCGGATCATGGGTGGACTCAAGATGGCCAACGGCACCAATCCCCAGCGAAAGACACCGTTCCCGGGTACGCGTGGCAAATCGGCCGCACTGGTTCGACAGGCCTTCAT
This sequence comes from Phycisphaerae bacterium, assembly GCA_002702575.1. Classification (GTDB taxonomy): domain Bacteria; phylum Planctomycetota; class Phycisphaerae; order Phycisphaerales; family SM1A02; genus UBA1668. The sequence goes on from PAAJ01000017.1 coordinate 129,465, forward strand.
GGATGCCCAGGACTACCAGCGCAAACTCGATGAAGCGGGCGATGATCCCGACAAGCTTCCCGATCGCAATCTCAAGCTGGAAACGCTCGCCGAAGTCCTGCGGGGGGAGCGGGTCGTCCATCATCACACCCATCGACACGATGACATCCTGACGGTGCTTCGCATCGCCGATGAATTCGATTTCGAAGTCGTGCTGCATCATGTCAGCGATGGCTGGAAGGTCGCCGATGAGATCGCCGATGCGGGCGCTGCCTGCTCCGTCATTCTCGTGGACTCACCGGGTGGCAAGCAGGAAGCTGTCGGACTCGAGTACGGCACCGGACGGATCCTGAAGGATGCCGGAGTCCTGGTGGCCTTCCACACCGATGATCTGATTACCGATTCAAGATGGTTCCGCCGCATGCCCGCACTGGCCATGCGTGCCGGCCTGGATCGCCAGACGGCACTGGAGAGCATCACGATCAATGGCGCCGCCATGCTCGATCTTGATCATCGCATCGGCTCACTTGAAGCCGGCAAGGATGCCGACCTCGTCATCCTCGACGGCGATCCATTCAGCATCTACACCAAGACCCTGGAAACCTACGTCGAGGGCGAACGCGTCTTCGATCTCGAGGATCCCGAGGATCGCCTCTACGCCGTCGGTGGTCCGGGTGCCGGCCAGCCAGCGAGACCCTACCTCTGCTGCATCGATGAAGGACACGAATGATGAAAGCACTTGTCGCCCTCTTTCTCCTGCTGCTGGGCCAGGGAGCCAGCGGTGAAACCCTTCTGGTCCATGGCGAGATCATTCACACGATGGCCGGCGATGCGATTCGTGACGGCTATGTGCTGATCAAGGATGGTCGAATCGCCGCCATCGGACGATCCAGCGACTACGAGCCCGACGGCACCGAGACGGTGTTGAAATCCACCGTGGTGACCCCCGGCATCGTCGATGCCAGGACCTGCGTGGGCCTGGCTGGCCACCTGAACATTCCACATGATCAAGATGAACTGGATCGCGGAGCCCCACTGCAACCGCATCTCCGAGCCATTGATGCCTACAACCCGCACGAGCGACTTGTTGAATGGGTCCGTGGATTCGGCGTGACCACCGTACACACCGGCCATGCACCCGAGGCGCTCGTATCGGGGCAGACGATGATCGTGAAGACCACAGGCAACCGGGTCGATGACATCACACTGAAACCGGTGGCGATGATCTCCTGCTCGATGAGTGACACCGCCATTCACGAGAACAATCCAGGCACCCGTGCCAAGGCCTCCGCACTGCTCCGCCAGAAGCTGCTGGATACCCGGCACTACATCGACAAGAAGAACAAACCCGCCAAGATCGATGAGGACGGCGAGGACAAGGACTCGAAATCGCAACGCCGCAATCTCGAACTGGAATCACTGGCCAGCGTGCTCAGCGGAGAAACCCCTTTGCTGATTCATGCTCACAAGGCCAGAGACATCGCCAACGCCCTGAGACTTCGCGAGGAATTCAATATCCCGATCGTCCTCGATGGCGCCAGCGAGTCCTACATGCTGATCGAAGAGATCAAGGATGCCGACGTCCCGGTCTTCATCCATCCCACCATGATTCGTCCGTATGGCGAGCGAGAGAACCTGTCCTTCGAGACCGCCTCCAAGCTGATCGACGCCGGGATCCCCGTGGCGATGCAGAGTGGCTACGAAAGCTATGTCCCAAGGACCCGCGTGGTGCTCTACGAAGCCGGCATGGCAGCGGCCAATGGCTGCGACTTCGATGATGCTCTTGCCATGATCACCATCACACCGGCGAAAATTCTCGGTGTCGATGATCGTGTCGGCTCACTGGAAGTGGGCAAGGACGGCGATCTGGCCATGTATGACGGCGATCCGTTCGAATGGACGACTCACTGCACAGGCGTGGTGATCGATGGTGAGATCGTCGCCAACACGCCTCGCTGAACCTGCTGCTGCCTATTCGCCCATCGGCTGGAACGACGTGTAGTTGGGGGCCTCCCGCGTCAACTGCACGTCATGTGGATGGGACTCGACGAGTGTCGCGCCGCTCACTCGGACGAACTCCGCATTGGCTCGCAGTTCATCGACGGTTCCACAGCCGCTGTATCCCATGGCCGCCCGAAGACCGCCGACCAGCTGATAGACGGTGTCGGCAAGCTTGCCACGATAGGGAACACGGCCCTCGATGCCCTCGGGAACGAACTTGGCGGCATCACGCTGTTCGCCCTGACCATATCGATCAGCCGAGCCGGCCCCCATGGCGCCCAGGCTTCCCATGCCCCGATACGACTTGTAGCGACGACCGCCGTGGAGAATCAGTTCACCAGGACTTTCGTCCATGCCGGCAAACATGGAGCCCAGCATGACGGCGTTGGCACCGAAGGCGATCGCCTTGGCGATATCTCCACTCTGGCGAATCCCGCCATCGGCGATGACCGGGATGTTCAATGGACCGGCAACCTTGCAGACCTCCTCGATGGCGGTCAGCTGTGGGACACCGACACCACTGATCACACGCGTGGTGCAGATCGAGCCTGGTCCAATGCCGACCTTGACCGCATCCGCACCGGCTTCGATGAGATCCTGTGCCGCTTGACCCGTGGCGATGTTGCCGGCAATGACCTCGATGTCGTGCCTGGCCTTGATCGCCTTCACGGTCTCGATCACATTGTCGGAGTGACCATGTGCGGTATCGACGATCACCAGATCCACTTCGGCTTCGACCAGTGCCGCAACGCGTTCAAGCTGGTGAACGCCCACTGCTGCACCAACCCGAAGTCGGCCGCGGGCGTCGCGACAGGCGTTGGGATGACGTCGAAGATTTTCGATGTCCCGCATCGTGATCAGACCGGCCAGACAACCGGACTGATCGGTCAGCAGAAGCTTTTCGACTCGGCCTCGGTTGAGAAGGCTCTCCGCATCCTCGAGATCGACATCCGTACGGGCCGTGACCAGACCCTCCCGGGTCATGACCGCTCCCACCAGATCGGAGGGCGCCTCGACGAACTTGATGTCGCGGCGGGTCAGAATGCCCGCCAGCGTGCCACGGCTGCTGCCGTCAATCGTGACCGGGAACCCGGAGACATTCTGCTGCTCCATCAGGGAGATGGCCTTGGAAACCGTGTCATCCGGACTCAGGGTGATCGGATCGGCGATCATCCCGTTCTCAGACCGCTTGACCTTGGCCACTTCTCTGGCCTGGACATCCAGATCCAGATTCTTGTGGATGACCCCGAGTCCCCCCTCCTGAGCCAGACCAATGGCCAGATTGGACTCCGTCACGGTGTCCATCGGGGCCGAGATCAGGGGGATATTGAGGTGAATATTGGGGGTCAGCCGGGTGGACGTATCGGTCCCTGCCGGCACGACATTGCTCCGCCTGGGAATCAGGAGCACATCGTCGAACGTGATGCCTTCGCGGATTCGTATCCTCTCCATCTGTGAATGATGCGATTTCAGGCCCGCGATGTCAAGGATGGGCCGATATTTGACCCCCCTTGGCACCCCCCCTGAACATGCTCAAAGGCCGTCGAACCTGTCTCATCTGCTAAAGTGGCGGGCTTGATTCAGCTGGAGAAACCCGGCTGCAGGACGACTCGTCAGGAGCGATTCACTTGTCAGACACGTTGAACAACACGGCCTTTGTCCCCAGGCTCGTCAACCATGCCCAGGGAACCGAACCAGGCAAGGGCGAGAAGATCTTCCGAAAGTACCTCCAGGTCTGCATCACCCATGAGGCCTCCGATATCCACATCAAGGGCGAGGCCATTCCGAGGATCCGTGTCAGAGGCGAACTGAGAACCGCCGGCAAGGAAGCGATCACCCGCGAACAGGCTCACCAGATCTGCATGGACATCCTGGACGAGCATCAGTACGAGATCTTCTGCCAGCGTGGCCAGATGGACATTGCCTACGACTACGACGAAGACAAGCGATTCCGAGTCAACATCTTCATGACGCGTGGCAAGGTCTCCTATGCCTGCCGACTCATCACTTCGGACGTCAAGACCTTCGAGCAACTCGGAGTCCCGGAAGTCCTGGGTGATGTGGCCATGTCCGCCAACGGCCTGATTCTCTTCGCAGGGGTCACCGGCTCCGGAAAGAGTACGTCGATCGCCGCGATGCTCCAGTACGTCAATCAGCGGAAACGATGCCACATCGTCACCATCGAAGACCCCATCGAGTACATCTTTCGCGAGGACCGCTCCACGATCAATCAACGTGAGATCGGTATCGACTGCCTGACTTTCAACGAAGCCCTTCGAGCCCTCGTCCGTGAGGATCCCGATGTCGTCCTGGTCGGCGAGATGCGCGACAAGGAGACCTTCGAAGCAGCCATTCGTGCAGCTGAAACCGGTCACCTCGTGTTCGGAACGATCCATGCCTCTTCAGCCTGGCAGACCTTCGGCCGTATCTACGACCTCTTCGATGAGGGCGAGGTCCCGCAGATCCGCAAGCTCCTGGCCTACAACATCCGCGGCATCATCTACCAGAAGCTCCTGAAGACGCTTCACAAGCACATCCCCCGGGTACCGGCTGTCGAGATCCTTCTGGGCACGCCAATCGTCCAGAAGTTCATTCTCGAAGGCCGCGAAGGCGAACTGCTTGATGTCATCAAGCGGTCGACCCAGGAAGGCATGATCGACTTCACAGGCTCCCTGGTGAAGCTGGTTGAAGAGGAAATGATCCACCACAAGGACGCTCTGGAAGCGACACCGAAGCCCGAAGAGCTCAAGATGCGACTGAAGGGCATTTCGTGATCCATCATCCAGCAAGCCAACCAGCACCGTTCCCACTTGACGAGTACTCCCGATGACTGATGTTCTGTTTCTCCTAAGCGACACCTCGGTCTTTCTGCTGAGTCCATGGAAGCCCCTGATCATCTGGGCGGTCGTCGTCTTCTGGGCATGGCTGGTCGCAACCAAGATCCAGGCCAACGCGACCTTCTACCAGTTCAGTCTCAACCAGTGGAACATGGCCTTCATCGCCTGCTGCGGCATCGGCGTGGCCATCATGTTCTTCGGCTGGATGTTCTGGATCGGCTGGCCGGTGGGTGTTCTCGTCATGTTCGCGCCCGTCCTGCTCTACTGGCGCCACCACAATCAGTCCGTTCCGGAACACGCCAAGTTCCACCTGGCCCGCAAGTCGAGTCCCGAGGCACTCGAGAAGCGTGCGGCCAAGAAGATCAGCAAGGCGATCACGTTGAGCTACGTGAATTCGCAGAACGATGCCGTCAAGATCCCTGCGGAGAAGGATCCTGCACACGAGCTGTACATGATTCTCGAGACCGTCCTGGCGCCGGGACTCGAGAACCGGGCCTCCCGGATGGATCTCGGCCTCGGTGCCGGTGGCTGCATCGTCACCCGAACGGTGGACACCCTGAGAACCAAGCAGGAATCACTCGATACGGACAGCGGCGCCAAGGTCTTCAACCTCATCCGCACCCTCGCCGGCATGAATCTCGAAGACTCCCGTCGACAGCAGGTCGGTGAATTCCAGGTGAACTCTCCACAGGGCCATCAGGTGCTTACCGTCACCTTCTCCGGCTCCTCCAAGGGTCAGCTGATCCGGATCGACATGAACCGATCCCAGCAGGTGCGAATCCCGTACGACGGCATCGGCCTGCTGCCGGAGCAGCGAACCATCCTGGACGAGCTGATCCCCGAACACAATCGCCACGGCATCGTCCTGGTGTCCTCCCCTCCCGGTCAGGGATTGACGAGCACCAGCTATGCCTTGCTCAGCTGCCACGATTCCTACACGTCCAACGTGCGTTCTCTGGAACGTGCCACGGAAGCCATGCTCGAGGGCACTGTCCAGCAGGTCTGGGATCCCTCCAACCCTCAGGTGGACTATGCCCGCACCCTGCAGTCCATGCTTCGCCGAGATCCGGATGTGATTCTCGTAACGGACATGGAGGACGCGGACACCGCACGCGTTGCCACCGAGTCCGGTGACCGCGGCCCCCTGCTCTATCTCGCCATGAATGCAGGCAGCACGACGGAGATGATGACCAAGTGGATTCAGCTCGTCGGAGATGTCAACGAGGCCGCTCTGCCACTCAAGGCCATGGTCACCCAGCGATTGGTTCGTCGCCTCTGCGACAACTGCAAGGTGGGATTCGTTCCAGCTGAAACAGGACGCTTCCGCCTGCCCGAGGGCACCGAGCTCTACCGTGCAGGAGGACAGATCCAGGATCGCAACAAGGTCATCGAGTGCCCCGTCTGTCGTGGCACCGGCTACCTGGGCGTGACCGGCATCTTCGAAGTCATGCCGATCACCGACGACGTCCGCACCGCCATTCGCAATGGCGATCTGAAGGCTGCCGTGAATGCCGCCCTCCGGGAAAAGATGATCCGACTGCAGGATGCCGCCATGCGAAAAGCCGTGGCCGGCGAGACCTCGATCGAGGAGATCAGCCGAGTCCTCTCCCCTGCCACCAAGAAGAAGCCCAAGACCGAAAAGGTTCAGTGAGCCCGAACGGAGTTACCGATGAGCATCGTCTTCAACTTCCTCGTCATCATGATGATCTTCATCATTGCCTACTGGTGGTCAAACCAGGGGTTCTTCAGCAGCCTGCTCCACATGGTTGCCGTGATCGTCGCCGGCGCTTTCACGCTCGCGATCTGGGAGTTCATGGTCTGGGACCTGACGCTCGGCAATCTCGGCTTCTTCGACTACTACGTCTATGGCGGCTCGTTCATTCTCGTCTTCTGCGGCAGTCTCCTGCTGATGCGTGTCGCAACCGATCAACTGGCGCCTGATGACGTGGCCGTACCCGCCAGCCTGGAATTGGTCGGCGGCTTCGCCTTCGGCGCCGTTTCCGGCATCATCTCCGTGGGCCTTCTGCTGGTCGGAACAGGCTTCATGCAGAGACCTCTGGAGTTCATGGGCTATACCGGATACGCCCGACAGCAGACCGGGGACAGTGATGTCTCCCAGGTCGGCTCGGCACTCTGGATCCCGGCGGATTACCTCGCCACCAGCTTCTACGAATGGGCCAGCATCACGGGCCTTCGTCCGGACATCTCCGGCACCCCCCTTCGACAGTACAACCCCGAGCTCTACAAGCAGGCATCCCTGCTGCGGGACTCGGTCATGGGTGAAAAGGGCCAGTTCTTCCTGCCTCCGGGTGCGGCCAAGGTCAAGCAACCCTTGAGCAGCACCTTTGCCAACAAGAGCTGGATCACCATTCCCATGGAGTTCAACTCCGAAGCACGCGACTTCGGTCAGCAGCTGGCCATCTCCAAGAGTCAGATCCGACTTGTCGGCAAGGCCTATGGCAACGACCGTCCCGAAGTCGTCTATCCCTCGTACTGGGTCCAGGAATCGGCCGTGGATACCGACACCGATGAGAAAGTCGAGGAACTTGGCTTCTACAAGTTCGATGATGCCTCCAAGTACATCACCAGTGTGCCTGGACGTTCCGAGGCCGAAGCCAAGGTGATCTTCCAGGTGGAGGATGACTTCGAACCCATGTTCGTTCAGGTGAAGGGACAGCGGTTCGATCTCAATGAATCCACCGAGCGTGATTTCCTGACCATCACCGCCGGCGCACAGGCGCTGGGGGCCGGTGCGGACTTCGAGGATGAGCCGGGCGGCGACATCACCGAAGAGATCACCGTAGGTGGCAACCTTCGATTCCTGCGATCCATCAGCAAGAACAAGATGCCCAGCAGCATGCAGGAGTCCGACAACTATCTCACCAACGGCTACATGAAGGTCAAGGGTGGTCGGGCTGGACAGATCAGCCGGGCGCTTCAGATCAAGGGCATCCACAGGACCGAAGGCGCCAACATCGTCCAGGTCCGGATCGGCCGTCAATCGACTGCCAATCTGTTCAACCGGGTTCGACAGATGATCAACACCGGTGACCAGATCAAGATCGTGGATGACAAGGACCGCAGCTATCTGCCCATTGGCTTCTACTACATGAGCCCGACCGGTATCGAGGTCAAGCTCGATCGACGCAACTACCTCAAGACACTCCAGGAAATCGGCACACAGCCGCCTTCAGGCAGTGACCGTGAGATGGTGCTTCTGTTCGAGATCACCAAGGGCACGAAGCTGGATGCGTTGAAGGTCGGCAATGTCGAGGTCGGCTACATCGAGGACATCACGGTCGAGTGATACCGGGAACTGATACCGGGAACCGAGATCGGGGACGCCCCGCTTCGATCAACTGGTGACCTGCTCTTCGCGCTCCAGCAGGCGTTCGACGTAATGAATGTCGAAGTCGGCATTGACGAACTGTTCGCATTCGAGCAATCGTCGATGCAGCGGCAGCGTGGTCTTGATGGGCCCGATCTTGAACTCGTCGATGGCCGATTTCATTCTGGCGATCGCCTCGGTTCGATCACGCCCATGCACGATGAGCTTGGCGATCATCGAGTCGTAGTTGGGCGGAACGCGATAGCCGCTTCGCACATGCGAATCGACCCGGACACCCAGGCCGCCTGGCGCATTGAAGGTCTCGACATTGCCCGGCTGCGGCATGAAACCACGGTCCGGATCCTCCGCATTCACCCGGCATTCGATCGAATGCCCCGAGAGCTTGACGTCGGACTGCTTGTAGGACAGCTTCTCACCGGCGGCACATCGGATCATTTCCTTGACCAGATCCACTCCCGTGATCATCTCGGTGACGGGATGCTCGACCTGGATTCGGGTATTGACCTCGAGCATGTAGAAGTTGTGATCGCGATCCATGAGGAATTCACAGGTTGCCGCGCCACAGTACTTGGCGGCCTGGATCAGACGGGCTGCCGATTCACAGACCTCATCCCTCAGAGCGGGATCGATATGTGGTGCCGGGCCTTCCTCGATGAGCTTCTGGTGACGACGCTGGGACGTGCAGTCACGGTTGTAGAGATGAATCGCATTGCCGTGTTGATCGCCGAGACACTGCACCTCCACGTGGCGGGCGTGTTCGAGGAACTTCTCGATGTAGACCGCACCATTGCCGAAGGCTGCCTGAGCTTCCTGGCGAGCGGACTCCAGAGCCGCAATCAGCTCCGACTCGTCCCGGACGATTCGCATGCCACGACCACCACCACCGGCAGCGGCCTTCACGATGACCGGATACCCGATGGTCTCGGCCACGGAGATGGCCTCGTCCTCTTCTTCGATCTCACCGGGCGAACCGGGGAAGATGGGTGTCCCCGACTTCTTGGCCATGGCACGACAGGAGACCTTGTCTCCCAGCAGACTCATGGCTTCGGGACTTGGCCCGATGAAGGCGATCTGACAGTCCAGGCAGACCTCCGCAAAGTGCGCATTCTCGGCAAGGAACCCGTACCCGGGATGAATGGCGTCGGCCTGTGTGGTTTCCGCTGCTGCGATGATGCGATCAATGCGCAGATAGGATTCCGGCGAGGGCCCTGGACCGATGCAGACCTTGCGATCCGCCTGTTCCAACCAGGGACCGTCTCGATCCGCTTCGGAATAGACGCAGACCGTTTCGACGCCGAGCTCCCGGGCAGCTCGAATGATGCGTAACGCGATTTCGCCGCGGTTGGCGATGAGAATTCTTGAAAACACCCTGTGGCTCCGTGTCAGGGATTTCGTCAAGAAGGCTTGACGAGGAAGAGGTCCTGGCCGAATTCAACGGCATCACCATTGGACACGAGAATCTTCTGGACCGTGCCTGAAGTCTCGGACTTGATCTCATTGAAGATCTTCATGGCTTCGATCAGACAGACGACTTCACCTTCCGAGACGCTTGAACCGACCTTCACAAACGCATCGGCATCCGGTGAGGCTGCGGAGTAGAACGTGCCCACCATGGGACTCTGCACAGGAACCAGGCCGGCCGTGTCGGATTCGGACGGTGCCGCTTCGGCTGCTGCCGGTGCCGGGGCCGCTGGCTCAGGTGCCGCCGTTGCCATGGCGGATGCCGGAGGTGGTGCCGTGGGCTGGGGTGCGGCAGGCTGCTGGGTGATCTGCGGGGTCGACCAGGCCGTCGGCCGGTGAATGGTCACCTGTTCTTCGCTGTCGCGAAGATCGATCTCGGAGAGATCGTTGGCGACCATGAGTCGAACCAGTTCCTTCAATTTGCGAATGTCAATCATCTCGATTTCCTTCAGGCTCTCAGCGACGCTCGCCGAGCCGATTCCAGGTCCCGCGGCCATGTCGAAAGAACACGGTTGCCGGACTCCGTAATGAGAACATCTTCTTCAAGGCGGACTCCACCGATGCCGGGCAGGTACACACCCGGTTCGACGGTCATGATCATGCCGGGCTCCAGCAGGACACCGCCGGAGCGATTGCTGAAGTACGGCGATTCATGAACATCCATGCCGACACCATGACCAAGACCGTGCGGGAACTGGTCAGCCCATCCCGCAGCGGCGATCACGTCACGTGCCGCAGCATCAACCTCTGCACAATCAGCTCCGGGTCTGCAGCAGTCGATCGCCGCTTCCAGAGCCTCAAGAACAACTTCATAGACACGCTCCATGGGCGATGGCATCTCGCCGAAGCAGAACGTGCGAGTCAGATCGGAACAGTAGCCCTCGACCCGAGCCCCCCAATCGATCAGCAGCATGCCGTCCTCGATCGGGCGATCACCGGGCATGTGATGGATGACTGAACTGTTGGGCCCGCTTCCTACGATGGGTTCGAAGCTGGCGCCTTCCGCCCCACGCATGCGCATCTCGTACTCGAGCCGTGCAGTGAACTGCGATTCCGTCATGCCGGGCTTCAGATCAGACAGCACGACCTCCAATGCGTCCTGCTGGATGCCGATGGCGCGTTCGATCAACTCGACTTCTTCATTCGACTTGCATTCACGGAGCTTGGATACCAGCCCGCTGGTCGGGATCAGTTCAAGATCCCCGAGCGACTTCAACAGGCCATCCCGGAAGGCGATGGTCATCGCCTCGGCCTGGATACCGACCTTGTCGAGGCCGTCCTCATCGGCAAGACGCTTGACTTCGTCGCCCAGCTTGTGGCGGGCCCCCATCACGACTTCAAAGAGCTCACAGGCATCCCATGCCTGAAGCAGCTCCTCGTAGCGTCGATCGCAGATGATGACTGCCCGATTCGGGGTGACCATCAGGAGGGCCGAATGACCCACGAATCCGGTCAGGTACCAGATATCATGCTCAGCGCTGACCATGAGCCCCGGGAGCCCATCGGCATCAAGCCGCGTTCGAAGGCCGGAGAGCCGAGCCCTCGCGGAGGCGACCTGCTGGTCAGTCAGTTCCATGCTGGCAACGTCAGTCATAAGGCGGCGGAGTATAGCAATGAGCCGATCATGCTGCCATTTGCAGCGATCTCCGCCGATCCTGTCGGGATCACCCGAGGGGTCTGTGGACAGGGTCAGCCAGCGAGGTGCTGTTCACGCATGCTGACGGGAGGCTGAAGGATTTCAGCCATCACGATGGCCTGCTGAAGCCCCGAACGGCTCTGAAGCATGGCCTTGAGGTCTCGAGACCTCGGCGATCGAGTGCCGGCGGCAGCCTTCTGGGGGCCGGTGGCCTTGGGCTCGGCGGGCATGGCTCGTCGTCGCTTGGGGGCTGAAGTCGTGCGTTCGGCTGCTGGGACCACCAGTGGGGCCTCCATGACTGGTGGCATGGCCGCTCCCGGCATCGTGACAGGCGGCGTGGCCGCCTGGGCAGGCTGTGTACGAGGTGGCCGTGAGGTCCCTGGCGGAGGTGGCGATGTTCCAGGCTTGGACGATGGAAGCCCCAGCTCCTTTCGCATCGATTCCAGAATGGCCTTGCGGGCTTCCCGCATGATGCCCAGATCATCCGCACCAGCCTTCAGCTTCGCTGTCTTCGTTGGCTGGGGTGTCAGCTGAGTGACCAGATCCGATTTTTCCCGAAGGGAGACTTCGGCCGGCTCATCAAGATCAGTTCCTCGTTCGGGCGCCTTGAGCGATGGGGTCTCACGTTCAGTCTTGTTGCTGGCCAGAGATTCGGCATCCAACAGCGTCTTTCGACGGGCCTGCTTCTTCTTCTTTTCCTTGGACGCAGCGATCGCACTGAAGACGTACCACGCCCCGCCGATCAACGCGATGAAGATTTCCCATCCGCCCATGTCCAGAGTGTACGCCAACTGGACCTGATCAGGCCATCCACATCCTCAAGCCGTTGACGGAATGATCCAGTCCCGTCCGTCCTGACGCTTCAATCGCTCGAATCGAGCTCCATAGACCTGCTCGAGCCGCGACTCCGTGAGGACTTCTCCGGGATCGCCCGATGCCTGCAGACATCCCTCCGAAAGCAGCCAGACATGATCACAGACGGTTGCTGCCAGGCCCAGGTCATGGAGGGAAACGATGACCGTGTCACCGTCGGAGGCACGCGACCTCATGATTTCAAGAATCCTTGAGGCATGACGAAGATCGAGGGCGGCCAGTGGCTCATCAAGCAGGAGGACGCCAGGAGATGTGACCTGTGCAAGACAACGCGCGATGACGACCCGCTGCTGCTGCCCGACTGAGAGTTGGGCGAATGGCCGATGCTCGAGTGATTCCAGATCACAGGTCTGCAAGGCCTCATCAATCGACCGGCGACGCTTCACCGGCCCGTGCTGACGAGCTCCCATCGCAATGATCTGGCGAACCGTGAACGGGACCTCGCCTCGGAACCGCTGGGGAACCAGACCGATCCGGGCGGCCCGAACGATGGACCGCATGCGAACGACATCCTGATCGTCAAGCATCAGCCGACCGTCAGCCGGTTTGAGGAGACCCGCGATGGTGCGAAGCAACGTGGTCTTGCCAGCCGCGTTGGGCCCGAGCACACCGGTGATCTGCCCCTTGGAAGCGGTGGCCGTGATGTCCTTGAGGATCGCACCGCCACCGATGGTCACACTGACTCGATCAAGCTTCAAGACTTCGGACCTCCCGCCTGAGCAACCAGAGGAAGACCGGGCCACCGGCCAGAATGGTCAGCACACCGATGGGCAAACGACCTGANCCNAGATCGATCGCCTGCCGGGCCGCATCTGCGCCCACGACGATCACGATGCCAACCAGAACAGTGGCGGGCAAGAAGACACGATGCATCGGCCCCACCGTGCGCCGCGCGACATGGGGCGNGATCAAACCGACGAATCCGATCGGTCCGGCAATGGCGACGGTGACGGCCGTGACCATGCCCGCCACGGCGAGCAGCCCAAGTCGAAGTGGACCGATGGGAACACCCAGCGTGCGGGCTTCATCATCTCCAAGCAGCGAGGCGTCCAACCAGGCACCGGCGAGCAGACTCACCACGATGCCGGCCAGCACGACCACGCCGGCCAGAATCAATTGAGACGCCGATGCGATCTCCGGAAGCGTCCCCATCATCCAGGTCAGAAACCGACCCCGGACATCCATGGGAACCAGATGCTGAAGCAACATCATGCCGCCGGCGCAGATCGTCGCCACGACCACACCTGCCAGCAGCACCGTCACGGGATCCGGCCACCCGTTCCGACGCCCCAACGCCAGGACCAGCACCAACGCAGCGATCGCACCGATCATCGCGGGGATGGACCAGTCAACGGTTGCGGCCGAAGCCAGACCGGCCGACGCCGCAATCGCCATCGCCGCCATGACACCCAGGCCGGCACCGGAGCTCACACCCAGGATGTAGGGAGACGCGAGCGGATTGCGAAGCAGCGACTGCATGAGCGCGCCGGCGAGACCCAGGCCGCCTCCCACGATGATGCCCGCAAAGATGGACGTTCGACGAAACATGGCCCAGTCCGGTTCCGGCCAGGCCAATGACACTGCGCCGCCGGGGACGCGGTCGATCGCATAGCGAAGCACGCACATGCCGATTGCCAGCAGCCCAAGCACGATCATCGGCAGCACCGGTCTGCGAGCAGCCGGCGCGGAAACCGCGATCGATGACGACGCCGTACTCATGCGGTACTCGGCAGCAGCTGCGTCTCGGTCAGACGGGCATAGAGCGGACAGGACGCGAGCAGTTCCTCATGCGTGCCTTCATCGATGACCCGGCCCTTGTCCATGACGATGATTCGATGACAATCCAGCACGGTCGCGAGCCGATGGGCGATCACGAGAACNGTGCACTGGCCGGTGACCTGTCGAATGGTGTCGCCAATGGCCGCTTCGGATTCCGAATCGATCTGGCTGGTGGCTTCATCGAGTACGAGGATGGTGGGCTTCCTCAGCANTGCCCGGGCAATGGCGATCCGTTGTCGCTGACCACCCGAGAGCGAAGCCCCCTGCTCGGCGACGCTGGTCTGATAGCCAAGAGGCAGCTTGCTGATGAATTCATCGGCATGCGCCAACGTCGCGACTTCCTCGATGGCCTCCTGATCGCAGGCATCGACGCCGAAGGCGATGTTCTCCGCAATCGTGCCGTGCGTGATGAAGGTTTCCTGGGTGACGACACCGACCTGTCCGCGCAGACTTTCCAGCGAGACTTCGTTCGTATCGTGGCCGTCGATCAGAATCCGACCGGAGTCCGGGCGAAGCAGCTGCGGCAACATGCTCAGCAGAGTCGTCTTGCCTGAACCATTGGGCCCGACCACGGCGATGCGTTCACCACGCTTGAGCGAGAAGCTCACATCGATCAAGGCTGGATGATCCGCACCGGGATAGGTGAAGTTCACCGTATCGAAGGTGATGTCACGATCATGTGCCGGCAGATCGGGGCACGCCTCGCGATGATTCTCTTCCTCTTCATCCAGGGCTTCCTTGAGTCGGGAAGCTGGTGCCCCGGCGGCACTGATCTCGTTGATGATGCCGGCCAGCGGCCTGAAGGACGCGCCGGCAACGGCCAATGACCCCAGCGAGAGCAGGAAGCGATCGAATGGCAGCTCACCCTTGATGATGCCCTTGGCGGCCAGGAGGGCGAGGCCTGCCAGGACGAGAATCGCAAGCACCTCGACCACGGGACTGCTGACGGCTCGCGCTGTTCGCATGCGCAGTTCGTTGCGGACAACCTGTTCATTCATGTCACGGAAACGTTCGCGACATCGTTCTTCGGCCGTGTTGGCCTTGACGGCCCGGAGTCCCTGCAGAGTTTCGGTGGACTGCTTGAGCAGATCCTGCTGGGCTTCCAGTGATCCCTTGAAACCACGGCGCACGTGCTTTGCCAACGTCCTGAGAATGATGGCCATGGGCGGGCCGACGACGATGGCGGCGATGACGATCTTCCAGTCGAAGACGATCGCGACGATGAGGGCCGCGACACCCTTGGAGATCTGCGCGACCGACTTGCCCAGCACGGCTACCAGTCCGGATTGGAGGCCTTCCGCGTCACGGACCAGTCGAGCGACGAATTCCGANGGGCCTTTCGTGACCACACGACCCAATGGCAGGGAAAGCACGCGATCGAAGAGACGCTGCCGGACATCGGCAACGGTCTTCGTTGCCAGGGTCTGGCTGAGGTACTGATGAAGGAAGTTCGCCGTTGCCCCCAGAATGGTCAGGATCGAGAGACACACGACGATCAGCAGCACACCATCGAAGAGATCGGTGGGCAGNTCCGCAACGATCCAGTCCGGAATGTGCCAGAAGCCTTCGGCGGCATTGACGTCCATCGCCATGACCTGAAGGGATCGACCCTCGACCGGATCCAGCACCTGTGCCAGGATCGGCCCGAGGCTCAGAAGNCCGACCCCGAGTCCGGCTGCCGAGATGATGGCGAACAGCAGCGCGAGCCCGGTTGCCCACCGCCGCGAAGCCATCATCTTGACGAAATACCAGAAGTCAGTCATGGGTCTACCGAGTATCGCCTCCAGAGGCCGATGCCTCCACCCGAGCCAGATCATCCCAGAATCCCGGATAGCTCTTGGTGACGCAATCCGGGTCTTCGATGCTCAGGCCGCCCTGCCGGAGGCCCAGGATGGCGAAGGCCATCGCCATGCGATGATCGTCATAGGTCTCGATGACGGAGGGTGTTGTCGTGGGCTGTTCACCGGTCGGCGGCCGGATCACCAGGTCATCCCCGACGATCTCGACCGTGATGCCTGACTTTCTCAGTTCATCATGCAGAGCCGCCACACGATCACACTCCTTGACGCGCAGGGTCTCCAGACCCGTGAGTCGAGTGGGCTCACTGGCACAGGCCGCCACGATGGCCAGTGCCATCGCGCCATCAGGCATGCCCGAAGCATCGAGATCGCCCCAACCCTGGTGCCCACCGGTATTCGTGCAGGTGACCTGATCTTCGGACACCTCCAGATCGAGACCGATTCGACCCAGGGCTGCGATCGCCTGGTGATCAGGTTGACCGTCAGCGGGATGAAGCCCCTTCAGCTGGACACGCGACCGGTTGCAGATGGTCGCCAGCGCAGCCCAGTACAACGCCGAGGACGCATCGGCTGGAATGCGNCGATCCTGCGGCCCGATCACAGCCTCATGGACCTTGATGGATTTGAGCTGACGATCCGCATCTTCGATGGCCTGCACCTCGATGCCCCAGGCCTTCAGCTCGGAGATGGTCAGACGAATGTAGGGCGCGCTCGTTGGNGGGCCATCGAAGATCAGTTCGACACCCCCCTTCAATCGCGGCGCGATGAGCATGATGGCGGAGATGAATTGACTGGACGCCTGTGGCTGCAGTCGCAACCGGCCCCCTGTCATGTCGCCCGGATGCAACCGCACGGGAAGATGTCCCGGACGGCCCAGCGGTTCGATGCTGGCGCCCAGTTCACCGAGCATGTCGATGAGTCCGGCCATGGGCCGCTGTCGAAGTCGAGGGGTTCCATCAAGCACAACCGGCGCTTCGGTGAACGACGCCAGTGCGAGCATGAAGCGAGCAGGTGTTCCGCCCGCACCCATGTCGATGGAACCTCGATCCGGCTGGAAGCGTTCGATGCCACCGATGGTGATCGTGTCGTCGTCCTGTTGCACGGCTGCACCCAGCACCCGGAGCGCTTCCATGGTGGCGTCCGTATCGTCCGAGCGCAGGACCCCTTCGAGTCTGGACTCACCATCGGCCAGGGCGGCCAGAATCAGGGCTCGATTGGAGAGGCTCTTGGAACCGGGCACCCGCAGCGCCAAGTCGAATGGCCCCTTGAGTGGTTCGATGGTTCGCGTGCCCTTGGAGGCCGCCACGTTCAGTCTTCCTTACGAAAGACGGCGACGACGTCTTCCACCGGGATGACGAAGAGCCTGTTGTCCCCCTCGAAATCGACGGGAATCCCCCGTTTGGGGTTGAAGAGCACCTTGTCATATTGCTGGATGGGGTAGTCCACGTCGTTGGCGACCTGGGCACTGATGGCCACGATCCGGCCCGTGAGGGTTGGAATCTCCATCTTGTCGGGGAGGTGGATACCGACCTTGGTGACCTTGCGGTCCTCGTCCTTCCTGACGAGCACACGGTCTCCCAGGGGCTCGACCACCTCGATTGACTTGACGCTGGAGCGTGAGGACGTCATAAGCGTGTCATGATACCCGAGGCAGACGGCCTCGGGCCGGGAATCAAAAATGAGGGGGATTCCATGACCACCAGCCCCACCATGCCCAGTACGACTGTCAGCCCGGGGGAGCCACCCATGCTTGATCGACTCCGAAATCTCGTCCGTGACATCCCGGACTATCCATCACCTGGAATCGTCTTCAGGGACATCACCCCTCTGCTGCGGGATCCAGCCGGCCTGTCGCTGGCGGTCGAACTCATGGTCAATCCTTTCCGGGATGCCAATATCGATCTGGTCGTCGGGGCCGAATCCCGCGGCTTCATCTTCGGAACCGCGTTGGCACGGGCACTCAATGCCGGCTTCATTCCCATTCGCAAGAAGGGCAAGCTGCCCGGCGACACGGTGTCCCAGGACTACGAACTGGAATACGGACACGACACGCTCGAGATCCACACCGATGCGATCCAGCCTGGCCAGCGGGTCCTGATGGTCGACGACCTCATCGCCACCGGCGGCACGCTGGAAGCTGGCGTCAAGATGATCGAGCAACTGGGTGGCGAACTCGTGGGCATCACGGTCCTGATCGAGCTCAGGGGGCTGGATGGTGCCAAACGGGTCGAGCCGCATCAGGTTCATGCCGTTCTGCGCTATTGAATCCCCTCAGGTCACGGTATGATTGAAGCACTCGTCATCTCCCTGCGCCCCCACCTTTGAGGCTGCCGGCGTCGTGGAAGTCCAGGAGTCTTGACATGACGACCGTGAATACGTCCACCCCAAGGACGTCTGCCGATCCGTTGGCACTTGTCGACGTTGACCACGTGAAGTTCTTCGTAGGCAACGCCAAGCAGGCCGCCTTCTTCTACGCCTACAACTTCGGGTTCACCATCTCGCAGCGAGCCGATCTGACCACGGGGTCCCGTGATCGCAGTCGCTACCTGCTCACACAGGGCAACATCCGCCTGCTGCTGGAGACCCCTCTGAGCAAGGACGACCCTGCCGCAGATGAGCTGGCGCTCTACGGTGATGGCGTCAAGGACATCGCGTTCACCGTGGATGATGCCGAAGCCGCCTGGAAGCAGGCTGTCCAGAACGGTGGCGAGAGCGCGTACGAACCACGCACGATCTCCGATGAGCACGGCAGCGTGACCACGGCCGGCATCAAGACGTATGGTCGCGTGGTGCATTCCTTCGTGAGCCGCACCGGTGCCTACAGCCACAAGGCCCTTCGCGAAGGCGCCCTCCTGGAACCCGGCTTCAGCGAAGTACCTGATCTGGCGATCAACAAGATGAATGCCGAGAGCCCCTGCGGGCTGATGTTCGTCGATCACTGCGTCGGCAATGTCGAAGAGAACAAGATGAACCACTGGGTCGAGTGGTACGAGAACGTCATGGAATTCAAGATGTTCAAGCACTTCGATGACCACGACATCTCGACCGAACACTCCTCCCTGATGTCCAAGGTGATGGCTTCGGGCAACAACCTCATCAAGATGCCGATCAACGAACCGGCCGAAGGCCTCCGCAAGAGCCAGATCCAGGAATACCTCGAGTGGCACAACATGACACCGGGTGTCCAGCACCTGGCGTTGCGGACCAACGATGCGCTTCATTCGGTGAACGCCTTGCGTCAGCGTGGCGTCGACTTCCTTCAGATTCCGGATACGTACTACGAGACCGTCTGGAACCGAGTCGAGAAGACGCTGCTTGATCATGGCCAGAATCCCGTCAAGGAAGACTATGACCGCATCAAGGACCTGGGCATCCTGGTGGACGCCGACGACGAGGGCCCGCCCCTCAAGTCGGGGATGGACCGGAGCGCGACGATCGCCCGAGGATTGCTACAACTTTTCTTCGCCGACGGCACGATGGCGGGGCTCGCCCGATGCGCGGCCGCGTGCGATCCCACGGATTA
>PAAJ01000018.1 GCA_002702575.1 Phycisphaerae bacterium
CTGCCTCGTGGCGCAGGGACGTCCTTGTCCGGGCAGACTGTCAACCGGGCGGTCGTGATCGATTGTTCGGCATGCATGAACAAGCTTCTTTCAGTGGATCCCGAGTCCCGGACGGCACGTGTTCAGCCAGGACTGGTACTCGATGCATTGCGACAGGGTGCTCAGCATTATGGCCTGACATTCGGACCCGAAGTTTCAACATCCACACATGCCACTCTGGGGGGCATGATCGCAAACTGCTCGGCAGGACTTCATTCACTTGTCTACGGAATGACGGATGAACATGTCCGATCCGTCGATGTCATGCTGCCGGATGGGCGATCCCTTCGATTTGAGAAAGGGGCTTCAGAACGCAGCCCTGAAATCGCCGCACTGACGAAATCGGTCGTGGAGGTCCTGCGGGAATTTGAGCAGGACATCGATTCAGTGTTCCCGAAGGTTCGAAGGAATGTCGGTGGATACAAGCTGGATGATCTGCTTGCCCAGCTCCGAGCATCATCACCCGGTACCTTTGATGAGATCAATCTTGCCAATCTGATCTGCGGATCAGAGGGCAGTTTGGGGTTCGTAACGGAGGCCGAAGTCGATCTCGTGCCGCGTCCCCGTCATACGGGCCTTGCGATTGTCGGTTTTCCAGATGTCGGTTCCTCGCTCGAAGCATTGGTCTCCATACTCGACACCAAGCCATCTGCGGTCGAACTGCTGGACCGTTCGGTCATTCAGGCAGCGGCCTCCCATGTTCACTACGGCCGATTCGTCGATCTCCTTCCGCTCGTCGACGGGCAGTCTCCAGGCGCCGTGCTCTATGTGGACTATTTCAATGAGGACTCTGAAGGCTTGCGGTCAAGCATGGCTCGACTTCATGAGGCCGTTCCGAACGCCTCCACGGCCACGTTCGAATCCGAAGCGGAGCAGTCATCGCTGTGGGCTTTGAGAAAAGTCGGTCTTGGTCTGATCTCGGGAACCAAGGGCGATCGCAGACCGACGGCCTTCGTGGAAGACCTTGCGGTTCCTCCCGAGCAGCTCTGTGATTTTCAACGTGAATTCTCGGCGATGTTGTCTGGTCATGGACTGGATGTCACGTACTACGCACATGCGAGTGTGGGCTTGCTCCACATGCGGCCTTGTCTCGATCTGGCACTGGACCATGACAAAACACTGATGAGGCGGATTGCCCGTGAAGCGGTCCAGCTCGTGCGGACATATGGAGGCACGGTCAGTGGAGAGCATGGGGATGGTCGTCTGCGTTCTGAAATGGTTCAGGATTTCTACGGCCCGCGATTAGTGGAGGCTTTTCGCCGTATCAAATCGATCTTCGATCCGGATGACATGTTCAATCCCGGGCTCGTGACTGGACAGCCGGGGATGCTCGATCATCTGCGAATGGCACCGGATGGCAGACTGCTTGATATTCCCGAGGTTGATACGTACTTCCAGTGGGACGACGACTTTGCCGGTGCAGTCGAACAATGCAATGGCAACGGGCTCTGTCGTCGCATGGAAGGTGGTGCGATGTGTCCGTCCTATCGGGCCACCTTGGATGAACGACACTCGACCCGTGGTCGGGGGAATGCCTTGAGGCTTGCGATGACCGGTCAGCTGACCATGTCCGGCCCGGATTGGGATGACAGCGAAACACTTGAAACACTGGATCTCTGTCTGGGCTGCAAGGCCTGTCGTTACGAATGTCCAAGTTCCGTTGACATGGCCCGACTCAAGGCCGAGTACGAAGGCCAGCGGTTCCGGCTGGCAGGGCGTGTTCCATGGCGGGTCCGTCAGCTTGGACGAACTCGTCAGTTGCAGACGTTGGGATCGATGTTCTATCCAGTTTCGAATTGGTTGATCGGAATGCCGGGCATTCGTCATGTGATCCAGAAACTGCTGGGTCTGTCAACCAGTCGATCGCTTCCACGTTTCGATCGATCGCTGCACAAGTGGTATCGGTCCAGGGCTCAGCAGGGACAGCCTGATGATGCGCCTGTCGTGATCCTCTTCGGGGACTGTTTTACCGTTCATGGCGAATCAAAACTGGGTCGAGCCGGCGTCCATCTTCTGGAAGCCTTCGGCTATCGGGTCGTCCTGCAGGACACGGGTTGTTGCGGAAGAACGCTCCTGAGCATGGGCATGCTGGAAGAGGCTGCTTCCACGATTTCGAAAACGGCATCCCGGCTGTGTTCACTGGTGGATGAGGCGGGTGCTGTCGCGGTGCTGGGCCTTGAGCCGAGTTGCGTGACTGCGATTCAGCAGGAATGGATCGAACTCAAGGGTATTGGAGAAGGTGATCGGCTTCGCAGACTGGCAAGCATTTCAGACACGGTGGAACGTTTCATCGCGTTGAACTGGAACGATCATCCTCGAAGGCCTGACTTCATCAAATCCGAGCAGCTTGTTCTGGGGCACCAGCATTGCCATCAGAAACACGAGTCGGATGCCCTGGAGGCTTTTCTTCGTTGTTGTGGCGCAACGAATCCAAGTGTGCTTGACAGTGGCTGCTGTGGAATGGCCGGTTCTTTCGGATACAAGCAGTCGAACTACGAGCTCTCAGTCAAGATTGCCCGTCAATCGCTCCAGTCCCTTTCGGATCTCGATTCCAAGGCGGTGCTTGTCGCGCCCGGTACCAGTTGCAGACATCAGGTCCATGATGTCTTTTCCAGGCGTGCCATCCACCCAGTGATCTGGGCGAACGACGCACTTCGATCCGAAGAGTGATTGCTCAGCAGGCGCGGGCATCATCGAGATGAGTCGGCATCACAGGTCGATCTTCAAGCTTCGAGGAGACCGGTCCGAGTCGATCGAATCGCTTCAGCCAGATGCGTGGGATCTTCGTGATCGATCCCATTTCCTCCGGCCCCTTGGTATCGGTGATCGCGACCTGTTCAGCATCTTCGTAGACAAGAAGTCCGACGGTATGCATGATCGGGAGGGGTCTTCGTGCATAGTCAAGCATGTCCTCGGGATCCTGCCAGCCTGAACCGCCATCGGATTCCGCATCGATCCAGTACACGGAAACCATTTCCCACTGAGTATCCGTGAACCCTTCAAGTTGAAAGCCTTCGCGTTGATGTCCGTTTCGAATTTCAGCTGTTGTTCGTTTGGGTTCTGGCATGACTGGACCTCCGTATGATCGCGCACCGGACTGACCAGTGGTGGGTACGCAGGGATCGCGTTCACGCCGGGACTGATCTTCTCCGGGTTGGCAGTAGTTGGCTGATGCAACAGAACTGAGGCATCAACGACGTCTGATTCATCTATCGATAGATACGCATGAGGACCCCAGTTGGGTTCGGTGATTCGACTCGATCAGATGCCGGCCAGCAGGAATGACCAGCATGTTCCGATCAGAGTGCCTCTTGCGTGGCCTGAGAGGGCCTGGGGGGGTCTGCGGCTTTGGCAGCCACGGGTGGTGCTGAGGCCTCGAGTTCCGGCTGGTCGATTTGGTCCTCGAGTGGATCATGCTTGGAGCTGTCCTTGGAGAGATTGGCCAGCACGACTCCCATGATGATCAGGGCGATTCCCGAGACCTTCATGAAACTCATGTGTTCCCCCCAGATCTGCCAGCTGAAGGTCGCGATCGCAGCTGTTCCAACGCCGCCCCAGATGGCGTACATCAGGCCGAGCGGCAGGGTCCGGACGGCCTGGATCATGGCTGCAAAGCAGAGCAGATAGAAGATGACCATCAGAATCGCTGGCAGAAGCTTGTAGCTGTCTCCGGTTTGCGTTGGAACCGAGAACTTGAGGCTCAGTGCAGCTGCAACTTCAAAGATGATTGCGATCCCCAGAAAAACCCAGCCCATGGATTCTGATCCTCTCCAACGGAGCCACTGGCTCCGTTTAGATTGAGGAGTCTATTCGACAGAGCGTTGGCATGTTGGTGATCCGAGGCGGATCAGTCGATTCCAGGTGGAAAACGATCCAAGGGAGGATCTTCCTGAGCTGGCATCCCGGGTCTGCCGGGAGTGGGTGGCCGATGGCCTCGATTTCTTTGATCACCGGATCTCCTTGATCTCTGTTCGAGCAGGTGCTCCCTCAGAGCTTCCTGTTCATCTGGTGACAGGCGACCATCTCCATCGAGATCAAATCGTTTCTCCAGTTCCCGACGATGTGCTTTCCTTGACTTGTGCATCTGTCTGGAAAACTCTCGGGCAGCCTTGCGTTCTTCTTCATCGAGCAGACCATCTCCGTCGAGATCAAATCGTTCGATCGCCATTCGTTCGAGTTCGCGTGGAGGATGGCCCATGTCATGCGGACCCATGAGTCGTCGGCCCAATTGTCTTCGCTGTGAGGGGGACAGCATTCCAATGAACTCGGTGAATTGACTTGTGCTGACGGCATGACGTTCGGCCTGCAGAGCCGTTTCCTGTTCCGTCAGCATTCTGACCCTGGTCGTATCAGGCTGCTCGCTTGCAAGTTCTTCCGCAATCATGGATCGCACACGATGAATCTGCTGGCTCAACACGGCAACTTCGGTCTTGAATTCCTGCCGCATTGAACGGAAGACATCGGTCTGCCGGGTATCCAGTGCAAGCACATCGGCGACTTCCTCGACATCATTCTGTTCAAGATCGCTGGGCCGCCATGTCATGGCGCCGACGATGAAGAAGACGTTGAAGATGATGGACAGGCCGAGCAGCAACGTGAGAATGGAACGATTCATGGCAAATCTCCTTCGGGTGCCGGATCCATGCCCATGTTGGTATTCGTGAGTGCACTGGTTGTCAGAATGAGATTGAGCGGCTCATCATCCACAAGCATGTCAAAGGTGACGACGGTCACAAAGTCGCCAGCGGCCTGATTCGTAGCGGGCGCTGCCGTACGTCCGAAGCTGAACCCGATCGCTGCGACGGCAACAGCGGCGGCCATCGCGGCCAGTCGAAATCCGATCGAGCCGATGACATTCCGTTGATGTCTGCTGTTGGGTTGATCGGACAAGGCATCCAGCACACTGGCCAGCAGCTCGCTTCTGCTCGTCTCTGAGATGGTGTGGTCGCTTGATTCCGGCGATTTCAGTCTGATGTCTGAGATCGCGTGTCTCAATGAGCGATCGCCAGCCAGCAGGGCATCGATGTGGTCGTCCTGGGGGCATCCTGCTTCAAGCCAGGCAGCCATAGCCATCAGATCTTCAGGTGCCCTCGGCGGACTTCCTGGCTGCTCCTGCCACATTGATTTCAGGCTGTCTTCATTCGGAATCGTCATCCATTCACTCCGTCACATCTCTTTGTACGAGCTGGTCAGTCGGATCATCCCCATCCTCTTGACGCCCGGAGCCCCTCTCAGAGGTCTGAAAATGGCTGCGAAGCCGTTCGATCGCCTTGTGTTTCGTACTTCTGACGGTCTGCTCGTTCACATCCAGAATCTCGGCAACTTCCGGGACGGAATGGTCATCCTCGAACAGCAGCGTCAAGACCAGCCTTTGTCGGGCGGTCAGGATGTGCAATGGCAATTCAATGTTCGAGGTTTCTGGTTCGACTGGCTCGTCGGCTGGGATCTCTTCGGTCACCAGAGTGGCTTTCGGCTTCTGCCGCCTGAGCGTATCGATTGCGGTTGAACGGGCGACCAGAGTCAGCCATGTGGACATGGACGCTCGTGCAGGGTCGAAGCTTCGCAGCAGGCGGCAGTCGTTGCGAATGAGCTTGAGATAGACCGCTTGAACAATGTCATCAAGCTCAAGATCTGCGGGTCGCTGCCCTCTGCCGATGGTTCTCCTGACGGCCGAGACGACCAGGCCGGTCGTCTGATCCAGGAAGTGGCTCCAAGCGGCTGGATCACCACAGATGCAGGCTTCTAGGTCGAAATTCAGAACAAATCCCTCTCTAAGGGCCTTCAGTGATGATCAGAGGTCCTTGAAGCTTCTGACGGGGATGATCGAGGCCCCTACACCGTAGAGTACATACGACAGATTTGAGGGAGATCTCCCCATCGGGGAGGCCAGGCAGCCAGAGGAGGCCATCGGGATGATTCGTATCCGCATTCAGCGATTGATCACAACAGCATCAACGGCCTTGATGACCATGCTCATCGCGGTTTCGTTCATGCCCATGTCAACTGCCCTGGCTCAGGATCGAGGGGCCTCGGGATCAAGCCAATCCGAACAGGACGACCGACCCAATCGCGGCAATCGCGGTGAACGCGGGGAACGCGGGGAACGTGGTAATCGTGGTGACCGGGCCGATCGTGGTGAACGCGGCAATCGTGGTGAGCGAGGCATGCGGGGTGAACGCGGAGGTCGAATGGGTCAAGATCGCCCTGACCGAGGCGGTGCTGGCGGGCCCGGAGGCAGGCGTGGCCAGGACGGACCAGGTCGGGGGCTTGGTCTGATGGGAACGCCGGAGGGATTGTTCACGCCGGACTACATGACTCGTGATGTTCCCATGATCGTGGAGGAACTCAAGCTGGATGATGCACAGCAGGCGGTCGTGTCCCAGTTGTTCGAGGATTATGACACGACCTTCAGAGGCCTCGTTGACAGTCTGCGAACGGAGACTGAAGCCTTGAACGAAGCCTATGTTCCAGACGCTGAAATCGAACAGCGAATGGAAGAAACTCGCGAATCCATGAGAGCGCTTCGCGATGAGGCTCGTGAAGCACGTCGTTCCTTCGGTCAGGGACAGCGGGGCGATGCAGGTCGCCGAGGTGAACGAGGTGGCCAGGAGGATCCAGAGGCGGGGGATCAGCCAGTCGTTGACAGCGACGAACAGCCCGAATCCAGAGAAGAACGAGAAGCTCGAGCTGAAGCCATGCGTCAGGAATTCCGCATGCAGTTCGAAGACATGGGCGCGCAGATGCGTTCCATCCGTGATCAGCAGTTTGCAAGCACACAGATGCAGGAATTGCTGGATTCACGGGTCGCCATGATTCGTGAATTTGCACGGGACAAGAAGCAGTTGAGGGATTCGACCGAGAGCGGGCTTCGTGCTCTGCTCATCGATGAGCAAGGTGAGATCTGGGAAGTCGTATCCAAGAAACTCCGTCGATTGCGATTGATGCCTCGAGGCCGTCTCTCTGGAGAGTCGACTGATATTCTCGAGGTCCTTGAGGATCTCGACCTGGATGCCTCCGTTGATACCGAAGATCTGCAGATGCTTCGTGACAATTACATTCAGGAAATCGATTCAGCCTTGATCGCCCGAGAGGCCTTCGACTACGCCCAGGGGCTTGATCTGATGGAGCATTTCAGAAACCAGGATTTTTCCAGCGGTCTTGATGTTCTGCGACAGCGACTCGACCTGCAGGAGTCCACTCGAGATGTGAATGACAGGTACATCGATGCCATCACGCTGGTATTGCCGACTCCTCAGTCAGATGAATTCAGGCTTGATGCACTTCGTCGCGGCTACTCCGGCATCTACCGTCCCACTCGTGGTGAGCGAGCCATTCTGGCCGCCATGGAAATCGAGGATCTTGATCCGGAAATGCTGGCAGCGGTCGCGGACTTGATGCAACGTCATGGTGATGAGATCGCCACTTTCAACGATGACATGCTCGTGGTGCTGCGAAGCGAGGAATCTCAGCGTGAGCTCCGCAGGGCGGAGGAGCGGATGAATCGATTCCTCGGTGAGCGAAGCGATCGTGGCGAGCAACCCTTCGATCCGGTCCGCGATGCCTTGGAGAGGCGAAATGAGATCGACGAGCGGTACATGGCATCCTTGGAGGCTCTCCTCGGGGCCGAGCTCTTCGAAACCGTTGCTGGCCGTCGAAATCGGGGCCGTGGAAATGGCCCGGACAGAGGTGGCCAGGGCGGCTTCTCACGGGAACAGGTGATGAGCCAGTTCGACAAGAATGGCGACGGTGAGCTTGATCAGGAGGAGCGTCAGGCCTTCAGAGACGCCATGAGAGAGCGATTTGGGGGTGGTCAGGGCGGTCAAAGGGGCCCTGGAAGGGGCCAAGGGCCTCGGGAACTGTGATTTTCAGGGCTTGAGAGCCCAAAAAACGCTGCGAACTCCCCGTTAGTTGTTCTATAGTCAAAATAGACCAGAACTGGTCAGCCTGATTGTGCGAATTCCCCACTGTGCAATCGGACCGTTTTTTCATCCCCTAAATGACCTTTTTGAGGAGAGAGTCATATGTCCACCGTAAAACTGCCAAGCACCATCGGGCTGATGTCCGTGGCGTTGGCGATACCTGCCATCGCACTCGCAGCGAAGCAGGAAGGCCCCACTGTTACATCCACGACGGAAAGTCTCGAGTGGATTGTTCCTGAGAAGAATCCACTTGATCATGAGCACAAGCCTCATTCACTCATGATGAGATTCAAGGAATCCGCCACCCCAGAGGATCGTCTTGATCTCCTGGCCGAGATCGGCGGAACCGTCAAGCAGTCCTATCACCTGGTGCCGAATCTGGTCGAGGTGGACATGGATATGGAAGTTGCTGAAGCGTTGCAACTGGTCGGTACACGATCAGATGTCCTTCAGTACGTCGAGCCGAACTTCATCTTCCGGGCATTCGATATCCCCAATGATCCCAGCTACGGAGATCTCTGTGGCATGGAAGCGATCAATGCTCCAGCCGCTTGGGACGACCATGTCGGCGATTCGGATTTCGTGATCGCCATCATCGATACCGGCATCGATTACAACCATCAGGATCTCACTGGCAACATGTGGACCAACTCTGGTGAGATTCCAAACAACGGCCAGGATGACGACGGCAATGGTTACGTCGACGATTTCTATGGATTCGACTTCAGCGCTGGAAACGCAGACGTCATGGACACCAATGGCCATGGCACCCACTGTGGTGGCACCGTTGGCGGTGTCGGCGACAACGGAGTCGGTGTCGCCGGTGTGATGTGGGAATGCTCCCTCGCCGGTGTCCAGTTCCTCTCCGGAAGTGGCGGCGGAACGACTGCAGATGCGATTTCCGCAGTGCAGTACTGCACCGTGATGGGCTTCAAGATCTCCAACAACTCCTGGGGTGGCGGTGGCTTTACCCAGGCGCTCTATGACGCCATTGCCAATGCCGGTACCCAGGCTGATCACATCTTCGTGGCAGCCGCCGGAAACAGTGGAAGCTTCGGCGCGTCGTATCCGGCCGCCTACGACCTTGACAACATCATTTCGGTTGCTGCAACCCAGTGCAACGACAGTCTTGCCAGCTTCAGCCAGTATCACCCGACCGAGGTCGATCTTGCTGCACCCGGTGTAGATATCCTCAGCTCCACCCCTGGCAACAACTATTCCTTCTACAGTGGTACTTCAATGGCGACTCCCCACGTCGCTGGTGCAGTCGGCCTGGTGTACTCCGTCATGGAAGATGCCAGTCCTGCAGAGGTCAAGGCCCTGATTCTCGATCATGTCCGACCTGTCGCAGGCCTCAATGGCGATTGCCTTACGGGCGGTGTACTGGACGTGGATGCATCCCTGGCCAACACCTTCCTCGGTCCCAAGCTGGACTTGCTGACCCCTGTACCGGAATCCATGGATCCAAATCTCGCATCGACGTATCGAATCTCCGTCGATCCTCGTGAGGACACGCTCCTCATCGGTTCAGTCAAGATGCGTTATCGAATGGGCAACTCCGGTGCCTTCGAATCTGTCCAGATGAATCTGGATGGTCTCAACTCGTATGTTGCAACGCTTCCAGGAGCCCAGTGTGAAGAATCACCTGAGTTCTACTTCGAGGCAACCGGCCAGACCGCTGGCTTGATCACCATGCCAAGTGCTGGCAGTTCCGCCCCGTATGGCTTCTTCATCGGTGATGCGATCGTTTCCTTCTCTGATGATTTCAACTCAGACAAGGGCTGGTCAGTATCCTCAGACGCAGCGGATGGAGCGTGGGAGCGTGGTGTTCCGATCAACTGTAATCGCGGAGACCCAACGTCCGACTGGGACGGCTCTGGTGTGTGCTACGTCACCGACAACTCTTCGGCTGATTCCTGCAACAGTGATGTCGACAGTGGTTCCACCATTCTGACCTCGCCTGTCTTTGACGCCTCAGTCGGTGGCACGATCATTTCCTATGCTCGTTGGCACCACAACACCTTTGGCGACAATCCGGGTACCGATCCCATGGTCGTCGAGATTTCCAACGATGCCGGTCTGACATGGTCCGGTCTCGAGACAGTCGGTCCATCAGGCGAAGGTACTTCAGGCGGTTGGGCGCTCAAGTCCTTCCTGGTGAATGACTACATCACTGGAACAGCACAGATGCGAGTCCGGTTCACCGTTTCCGACCTGGGTGACAACTCCCAGTCCGTGGTCGAATCCGGCGTTGATGGATTCTCGGTCGAGTACATCGAGTGCTCTCCTGAGACTCCTCCATGCGAAGGCGATGTCAATGGTGACGGTTCAGTCACTGTCGAAGACATCCTGATCGCGATTGCTCAGTTCGGTCAGTCAGGTGAAGGTGATGTCAATGACGACAACATCGTCGACACCAACGACCTGCTGGTCATCATCGCATCATGGGGCCCATGCGCAGGTTGATACTGCGAAACGGTCCCGATTCATGAGACCCCGATTGGCACGGGGCGGAGGCAATCTTCGGATTCCTCTGCCCCGGCCT
This sequence comes from Phycisphaerae bacterium, assembly GCA_002702575.1. Taxonomy (GTDB): domain Bacteria; phylum Planctomycetota; class Phycisphaerae; order Phycisphaerales; family SM1A02; genus UBA1668. The sequence continues at coordinate 10,504 of PAAJ01000018.1, forward strand.
TTTTTTTGGCCATTGCAGGCCGGCCGAACCAGATGTCAGCTTTGATGCGAATCGATGACTTCGCCGGCAGCAACAAGTGCATTGGTTGTCGGCGGGAAGCCTGCATAAGCCACCATCATCCGAATGACTTCAAGAATCTCATCCGGAGTGGCGCCGCAGTTGAGGGCGCCCTGTACGTGAACCTTGATCTGCCCCGTGGGGTAGCCCATGCATGACAGTGCGGCGAGTGCAAGCAATTCTCGAGTCTTGTCATCGAGGATGTCATTGGCGTAGATGTCATTGAACGCCCATTCCACATTGATCTTCTCGAAGTCTGGAGAAATCTTTCTGATCGGTTCCAGGTAGTCTTCGGCGTGAGGCCCGAAGTGCCGTCGCATGTTCTTGAGGCCTTCTTCATAACGTTTACTGGTCATGGCTGGTGCTCCTGGATCTGGTGAATGGTGTCATGAATCATTGAAGCGGCCAGAGGCTCACAATGCTCAGGGGGCCTGTGCCAGCGAGCACGTAGTAGGCGGCGATTCCGGCAATGACCAGATTCTTCTGAGCACTCGTCACATTGCCGACCCGGTTGAGGGTCAGTGCCTCGGCGAGCACTTCGGCAACCTTGGGATCAGAAGGTTGTTCCGGAAGTGACTTGGCCTTGGCTTCAGGTATGCCTGCGAGTTTGTTATGGACGATGGCGCCGCCAATACAGAAGAAAAACAGGAAGATGGCTCCAATGCGACCATAGATTCCGATGGCCACCATGAGACTGCAGGTGATCATTCCGACAACGGATACGGCAGTGAAGAACTGCTGTCCCACCGGGAAGAGCAGGCCTGTAGTCTGGACGGTCGTCTTCCAGTTGCGTATGAGGCCTGGAGCGGGCCAGAGAAAGATCCAGGCGAACATGATCCTCAAGATTAGATCGCCGATTTCATACAGCGTTTGAAGGGTGTTCTCATCCATTGCCGGGTCCTTCTATGAGATATTCTTCTTGCAAAGTAAGATACCGCTTCAGCTTGAATGGAGTATGGCATGTTCAAAAAGAACTTCTCAGGGATGAATGCAGCGGAGCTGGTGGTTCGTTGTCTGGAGGCCCAGAAGGTGTCGCACGTCTTCGGCATCCCAGGTGCGAAAGTCGATCCACTCATGGAAGCGTTGGCTGACGGCACGCCCGAGTTTGTCGTCTGTCGTCATGAGCAGAATGCCGCGTTCATCGCGGGTGGTATTGGTCGCATGACCGGTAGGCCCGGTGTCTGTCTGACGACGTCCGGTCCCGGTGTATCCAACCTGGCGACTGGTCTGATTACGGCAACTGCGGAAGGACATCCTGTTGTGGCATTGTCCGGTTCAGTGCCATCGGCGCTTGAGAATCTTGACACGCATCAGACTCTGGACAATGTCAGTTTGATGAGACCGGTTACCAAACACGCCGTGAGCGTCCGTTCCGCAGACAGCGTCGTGTCGACCATGGCGAATGCTTTCCGGGCATCCATGGCACCAAGGCCAGGTGCTGCATTCGTCAGTCTTCCATATGACATCATGCTTGAAGAGGCAGGTGGTCGTCCAGTTTCGACCCATGCCGTTCCGCTTTCAGGTCCAGCGGATCACGAGGGCGTTCTCGAGCTCGCGCAACGCATATCAAAGGCGTCTCTGCCTGTGCTGCTCATTGGTCGTGGTGTATCAAGTCCACATGCTACGGAGGCCCTGCGAGCACTGCTGGGGGCGCATCCCATGCCTGTCGTAGGGACCTTCGAAGCCGCAGGGGCGATCCCCAAGGAGCTTGTCCACTGTTTCCTGGGGCGTGTCGGTCTGTTCAAGAATCAGACGGGCGACCAGTTGTTGGATCGATCCGATCTCATCATTGCCCTCGGGTTTGATGAAATTGAATATGACCCTGAGCTTTGGTGCAACGAGGATACGGCCGACATCATCCATGTCAGCCCTTTGGCTGCTCAGATCAGAGAGCAGTATCACCCCGCAATGGAGCTTATCGGAGACATCGGATCAACTCTTGTTCAGCTGGCCAATGAACTGGGGGGTGCCCATTCCTCCATGGAGAACGATTATGTCCGGGGTCTTGTCGGGCAATATCGTGAGTTTGTCGATTGCGGAGGCGGCCATGACAAAAGTGGGCCTGTCCATCCACTTCGGTTCATTCATGATCTCCATCATGTTGTTGACGACGAGACGACCGTGACCTGTGATATCGGATCAGTCTATATCTGGATGTCTCGATACTTCCTGGCCTATGAACCCAACAGGCTTCTGTTCAGCAATGGCCAGCAGACGCTCGGAGTCGCATTGCCGTGGGCCATGGCGGCTTCATTGGTGAGGCCTGGAGAAAAGGTGATTTCCATGTCTGGAGATGGAGGATTCCTCTTCTCTGCCATGGAACTGGAAACAGCCGTCAGATTGAAGAACAATTTCGTTCATGTTGTCTGGCGAGACGGCACGTATGACATGGTGGGTATTCAGCAGCAGCTGAAATATGACCGGAGATTCGGTGATCGATTCGGAGAACCGGATATCGTCAAGTTTGCAGAGGCCTTCGGTGCGTCCGGCATGCGTATTTCGGCACCCGGAGACATCATCCCTGTCCTGCGGGAGGCCTTGGACACGCCTGGGCCGGTCCTTGTGGACATGCCCGTGGATTACTCGGATAACATGAAGCTGTGCGAAGCGGTTCGAACGGAAAGGCAGCACTGAGATCCACTGATTGCTGTTATCAGGAGCACACTCCGTGAGTGAAACACAACTGGCTGAGATCATGACAGGGCTTGAGCCCGGCCAACTGGAACTTGTTCCTCATGATGGCAACTGGTCGGAGCTGGCTGCATCAGAACTGGAACGAATCAGGCTTGCCTGTCCTGAGCGGATCATTGAATGCGAACACATCGGTTCCACGTCCATCGAACATCTGATGGCACGTCCTGTTCTGGATCTCCTGATTGGTGTCCAGGAAATGATGCATTCGGGTGAGACCATTCAACCCTTGAAGGCCATCGGCTATCGATGCCATGGGGAACAGGGCGTTCCCGGAAGAAGGTTGTTCACGCTGGCTCGTGAAAATCGCTGTCTGGTTCATGTCCATCTCTACCGGGTGGGATCCCCGCTCTGGGAGGCTGCGATTGGGTTCCGAGATCATCTGCGAAACGATGTGGATTGTGCCAAGGCGTTCGATCAGTTGCGTCGGGATTGCATCCAATCCGATCCAGGCGATCTTGATGCCTATGAAAAAGCCAAGCGGGCATTCGAAGCCCAGGTTGTTGCCTGAACGATCTCCAAGAGCGGCCATGAAGTGAAGTTCTTACTGGTGCCGATGCGGCGGGCATGATCATGTTCGAAAAATGCGTCCTGTGCTGTTGATGATTTTTACACATGAAATCATGTTGTCTTGAATCATGAGCGTTTCTGTTGTTGCTGGGCTGAATGTCGATGAGGGTGGTTGAAAAGCAGTTCTTTCGCATGTTGAGCGGCATGGTTCTCTCGCGACCATTGGCTGTTGTCTGCGCTGGATTGTTGCTTGCACTGATCGGTTTTCTTGCCGGATCGAGAATGATTTCTCTCAATGCGGATACCGACGATCTCATTGCATCAGACGTTCCATACATGGCCGACTATCAGGCCTTTGCCGAGGAATTCGGTGATCTCGAGAGAATGTGGGTTGTTCTGGATGGATCAGCCGGATCGCGCTCGGCTTCATGCGCTCAATGGATTCGAGATCGTCTGGAGGCGGATGAGTCATTGGGAGAGATTCATGGCGGCATCTCTTCGGAAGAGCAGCTGACGATTGCCACCCGTGCGATGAGTCTTGACGATCTGCAATCCATCGTCACGGGTTGTGAATTCATCGGGCTCGCCTCGACCTCTGGTGATGTCTTTCGTGGTCTCGCGGATATTCTGAATGGTCTGCCTCTGATTCCAGAGGATCCGGAGGATATCCGTGATCTTGCTGGTGTCATCCTGGCCATCAAATGGATTGTCGAAGGTCCGCCGGAAATGGCGGAAAGGTTGCTGCGAAGCGATGGTGGCCAGTACATCTTCATCGGGATCATGCCTCCCAAGGATTACGGAACACTGGGTGTCATCTCGAAGCCCGTCCAGGTAGTCCGTGACATTCTGGCGAAAGCTCGCGAGGTCTATCCAGGTATTGAGATGGGGTTGACTGGGAAGCCCGTTCTCCAGTCGGATGAAATGGCCACTTCCGATCGTGATATGACCAGAGCGGCCATTCTGGCGATTGTTCTGGTCTCCATCGTGATCATGCTGGTTCTTGGAACGGTCAGGCTTCCCTTGTTGGCCATGCTCGCATTTGGCTGCGCAGCCGGCTGGACCTATGGATTGGTCGGCATCACCATTGGCCAGTTGAATCTTCTGAGCATCGTGTTCATGCTTGTCTTGATCGGTGTCGGTCTTGATTTCGGGGTTCATGTCATCAGCCGCTATTCGGAATTCCGCCAGACCCGGGGTCGGGCGGGCTCGATTCGTGGCTTGTATCAGACAGTCATGCGAGGGAATGCGGCCGCTGTACTGACATCCAGTGCCACATTCTTCGTTGCATGGTTTACCGACTTTCAAGGATTGCGGGAACTGGGTCTGATCGCTGGAGTCGGCCTGCTCCTCTGTTTCCTGTCAATGGCGACCGTTCTACCCGCACTGCTTTTGATCTGTGATCGCAAGCCTCGTGATCGCGGTCCGGTATTCAAGGGTATGGAATTCGGTTTGATGGATCGATTGGTCCATGTTCCATGGATGGTCATCGGATGTTCCGTGGTTCTCTCACTGGCGCTGCTGCCGTTCGCTTGGAACATGCAGTTTGAACGCAATCTTCTAGAGCTTCAGGCGACTGATATCGAGTCTGCTCAATGGGAAAAGAGGATCGCTTCAGATTCGGATTCTGCGACTTGGTTTGCCGCATCCATGGTCGATACTCGTGAGGAAGCGGAAGATCTGGTTGATCGGGCCAGGTCTCAGAAGATGATCGGTCGTGTGCGAAGCATTGGAGATGTTGTCGAACCTTCCACCAGTGACCGAGTCGAATTGAGAAGGCAATTGGATTCCTGCACGGCCTCTGCAGACGCCGTGAGCGAGCATTCTGTTGTGAGCACGATTCGAGATATCGATCGACATCTCAAACGCCTCGTGCCCTTCGCCGGAACTCGTGGTGCCGAACTGGAGGACATCATCGAAGCTCTGGGATTCATCGAGTCACTTGGTCCACAGGCATCTTCGGTGATCGCCGAGAATCTGGCTGATCTGGTTCTTTTTCTCAATCGTGTTCAGGAGGGAAATCGACTGGAACTTCGAGACTCGCTCCCGGGCGGCATGCGAGCGGAACTGATGTCACCCCAGGGCCGTTTTCTCGTGATGATGCACCCCACGGAAAATGTCTGGGATTACGACGCCATGGGGCGGTTCGTGTCCGATGTGAGAGCCATCGCTCCAGATGCGACCGGCATTCCAATGACGCATTTCGAGTCACTCGATGCCATGCGGGACGCCTTTGTTCTCATGATGCTGCTTGCAGTTGTCTTCATCACCGTCATTACGATTCTCACATTTCAGAATGTCCTTGATGTGTTGGTCTGCCTCCTGACACTCGGGATCGGTCTCTGGTGGACCGTCGGAGCAATGTCCCTTCTCGGGGTGTCCTTCAATCTTGCCAATTTCTTCGCCGCTCCAATTCTGGTCGGACTCGGAATCGACGGCAGTCTTCACATGGTCCATCGTTGGAAGGAAGGTGGTCCTGGCCGCCTGAAATTCGGAGGAACACGACGTGCGGTCGTGTTGACGTCGCTGACGACGATGATCGGTTTCGGGTGTCTCGTGATTGCAGAGCACAAAGGTCTGAGAAGTCTTGGAATCGTCATGGCCATCGGATCAGCATCCTGTCTGTTATCCGTGGTGGTTCTGATGCCATCCTTGCTTGCTGTGCGGGATCGATTGAGAATTCAATAGATCTTGAAGTTCGCGCTGATCGATCAATTTGTGCCTTTAGATCAATTTAAACGCATATTCCTGATTCCTCAGGCCTCTTTTTCATTGATGAGTAGCCTTGTTTTCAGGCCTGCTCGAGGACAGAGCACGGTCCTATTTCACTATTGAACACAAGGAGCATGACTCATGAATCGCACGATGCATATTGGTCTGCTTTGCACGTTACCGATCGCCGGAGGGCTGGCCGCAGTTGAATGTCCAGATACGGATTCCAATGGAATCGTGAATGTCTCGGACCTTCTGACAGTCGTCAACCAGTGGGGATCTTGCGAAGGTTGCTCGGCTGATGTCGATGGATCCGGCTCGGTTGATGCAACCGATGTCCTGCTGGTCATTGATGGTTGGGGAGCCTGTGAAGATGACACGAACCCTGGAACAGGTCCATTCAACTATGGAGAGGCACTCCAGAAGGGAATGACTTTCTACTACGCCAATCGTTCCGGCAATCTTCCTGAAGCGTATCCGCTGAACTGGCGAGGAGACTGTTTCGACTATGAGCTCGAGCAGATCAATGGCCAGTATGCCGTTGATGAAGGCATTTTGAATCGTTACATGGATGCAGGTGACAGTCCGACTTTTGTTCTGCCAATCAGTTCGGCAATGACGACCATGGCTTGGAGTGGTGTTGATTTCAGAAGTGGATTCGAAGAAGCCGGTTTGCTGGATGATCTCAAGGATGTGCTCCGGTGGCATGCTGACTGGTGCATTGCAGCTCATCCTGAGCCAGATGTCTTCTGTGGTCAGATCGGCCTCGGTGGGCCATCTCACGCCTTTTGGGGTCCTGCTGAGATTCATACCGCGGCAACGGGATACAAGCCCGTCATCTGGTGGTTGAGTCCTGACTATCCTGGTTCGGAGCCTGCGGCTGAAGCGGCAGCCTTTCTTGCGGCATCATCCATGGTCTTTGCAGAGGATGAACCTGCATACGCAGAAACACTTCTTCAGCATGCGCGTCAACTGTATTCGTTTGCAGACACGTATCGTGGCAAATACACGGAATCGATTCCTGATGTGACGCCGTTCTACAACTCATGGTCCGGTTACCATGATGAATTGGCATGGGCGGCAACGTGGCTCTACCGAGCTACAGATGAATCTGATTATCTTGCTCGTGCAGAATCACATTATCTGGATGCCAGTCCTGATCCCGCATGGGCCCAGTCCTGGGACGGAAAAATCAATGGCGCTGCTGTTCTCCTTGCTTCATTGACCGGCAAGCAGAGCTATCGAGATTATGTTGAAGGGCATCTCGATTACTGGCTGCCAGGGGGTGGAATTTCATATACACCAGGTGGTCTTGCGTGGCTGGATACATGGGGCTCACTCCGATATGCCGCCAATACCGCATTCATCGCATTTGTCTATTCGGCGATGGTGGGTGACAAGGACGATGGTCGGTACCAGGCATTTGGTGAGCAGCAGATCAATTACATCCTCGGCGACAATCCGAGAGCCTCGAGCTATGTCTGCGGATTTGGTGAGAATTATCCTCTACAGCCACATCATCGTGGTGCACATGGCTCGTGGAACAATCAGATCGATGATCCGGCTCCGAACAGACATGTGCTGTGGGGAGCGCTGGTAGGAGGCCCTGCTTCTGCAGATGATTTCGATTACGAGGACGTCCGAAGTGACTACATCGCCAATGAGGTCGCCTGCGATTACAACGCTGGATTCACAGCTGCACTTGGTCGAATGTCCATGGTCTATGGTGGGTCACCTCTTCCAGAATCTCAGTTTCCTCCTGTGGAGGATGCGTATGGAAAGGAGATGTTCGTCGAGGCTTCGATCATTCAGGATGCCGACACCTTCACCCGTATCCGCTGCATGCTCAACAATCGAAGTGCATGGCCTGCCAGATCCAGTGATGCGCTCTCATACCGTGTGTATGTCGATCTGACGGAAGTCATTGAGTCAGGATATGGCCCGGATGATGTCATCGTAGATGCGGGCATGACCGATGGTGCGGTCATCAGTCAGCTGCAGGTCGCAAACCCTGCAAGCAATCTGTTTTTCATCGAGGTGGACTACCGAGGTGAAATTCTCATACCCGGTACTGGAACCAGTTATCGAAGGGAATGTCAATTCAGCATCGGCTTGAGTGATGTGGCGCCTTCCTTCGCTTGGGATCGATCCAATGATCCATCTCTCTCAACGCTTGCTCAGGGCCAGTCCGCCATCCAGAAGACCGAGATGATCCCGGTCTATGACGATGGCGTGTTGACCTACGGTGAAGAGGGTGTCCTGGATTGCAACGACAACGGCATTCCCGATGATGAGGATATTGCCGAGGGCAGTGTTTCCGACATTGATGGCAATGGTGTGCCGGATATCTGTGATCCGGATTGTGATGGGGATGGAACGCCCGACGGATATGAGCTGGAACAAGGCATCGAATCCGACTGTGATTCAGATGGCATTCCGGACAGCTGTCAGTCGCAGTCGGATTGCAATGGCAATGGAACAGGTGATGCCTGTGAGATTGCAGATGGCTCAGTCCAGGATTGCAATCAGAATGGTCTGCCTGATGACTGCGATCTTCAGAACGGCACCTCCGACGATCAGAATCTGGATGGTGTCCCGGATGAATGCCAGCTGGATGGTCTGCTGTATCGATTCCAGGTGGAGGATGAGTGGGACGGCGGATTCACGGCAAGTCTCGAGATCGAGAACCAGTCTGGAGAGCAGATCGACGATTGGACGCTCGAGTTCGATGTTCCCTATCAGCTCTCGGGATTGTGGCCGGTTGGCGCCTCGCTCTGGAGCCAGGATTCGGAGGGGCATGTCAGTATCCAGTGCGAACCATGGAACGGAATTCTGCCAGATGGCGGGTTTCTCTCGATCGGATTCCAGGCGGAGGGTCTGCCTGGCGCCCCAGCCAATGTCAGCGTCAATGGCATCCCCGTTGAGGCTGTGCCCTGAGCCTCGTTTTCCGATCGGTCTGAAACAGGCTGGTCAAGGTGGGGAAAACGGGAGTGCTTGAGCGGTGGTACCGGTTGTGCCGATAGCAGCCGGTACCCCGCTTGTTTCTCCCGGAGCCCAGATCATGCAGGCGCTTCTCCCTCTTGTTGGACGGATTCTTCTCGCGGCCATCTTTCTGTGGTCCGCCATCAAGGACATCAGGAATTTCGAATCCATCTCCAAGATGATGGGCGAGAAGGGCATTCCGATCCCAAGTGTCTTCCTTCTGGGGGCGGTGGTCTTCCTGCTCTTGGGCAGTATCGCGATGATTCTGGGAATCAAGGCACGCTGGGGAGCAGTCCTGCTCATCCTCTTCCTCATACCAACAACTGTGATATTCCATTCACCCACTGGAAGTGAAGAAGACTTCATCCAGTTCATGAAGAACCTGGCTTTGATCGGCGGACTCTGCATGGTCGTCGCCAATGGTGTGGGGCCGGTCAGCTTCGATGGTCCTTCGCCATCCATGAAGAAGTAGAAGCTCGGCCTGCCTCAACCTTTATGATGAAGTCGATGTCACGATCACGATCCAAGGATGCCTCATGGAGGCGTGTCCAAGTGGTCACAGCATTGCTTGTCGGTTTCTTCGGACTCGTTGGCTGTGGATACCAAGGTCCACATGGCGATCCATTGGGGGGGACGCGGAGTTTGGCGAAAGAATTGAAGATCTCGACCAGCCAGTTGGAGTACTGGAAGCCTGGAAATCAAAGATGATCGCCATCCTCAGCGGTCATCCTGTCCAGCGCCTTCTGTCCGATCGATGCGATCACCATCAGGACGATGAGCATCATCGCAATGCCGCCAATCAGAACCCAGATGCCCAGGCCATCCGTGACGAATGTCTGGATGTCCTTTGCGCCGGTTGATTGGGCCGCGGCAGCGAATCCGACTGCAACCGCTGTACGGGGCAGCATCCCGATTGCGGTTGCCAGCGTACACATGCCCAGGCGAACGCCGCAGGCCGCAATGAGCAGATTGGTCAGGGCGAAAGGAGAGTTTGGCGGAATGCGGATGAGGGCGATGATGATGAAGGTCCGGAATGGACTCCGGCCGATCAACGCTTTTCTGATTGCATCCGATTTGCGATGTCGTTTCAGAAGCTGTTCCACTCGGCCTCCCGAAATCATCCGAGCCAACGACCAGCCGATCGCGGAAGCGAGTGTGAATCCGATCAGTGCTGCAGGAAGGCCGATCACGGTACCGAACACCCATCCGCCCAGAATGGCCTGTGCATATGTCGGCAGAAGGCCGAAGCCGGCGGTCAGTGCGAACACGACAACATAGATCAGGATGCCGAGAGATCCCTGTTCGGTCAGCCATTCTGAAACCGGCCCGAGTTGTGCAAGCAGAACGAAGCCGAAGATCGCAGGCAGGATCGTCCACGCGACAGCCAGCAGTCCTGCAGGGCCTGCATCACGAATGAGTTCGGCTTTCGTCAGTTCGCCGGAGGATGCTTCGGGCTCGAGTTCGCTCGGAGGTGTTGCCATCTTCGAATCATAGGGGAAGGATCAGTGGTCTTCAGTTCACGCCGGGGTACGGCCGGGCGATCATGCCCTCGGGCTTCCTGGTTTCATAGAGTCGATTCCGGACCTCGATCAGATTGAAATCGAAGTCAGCAAGGTCGACATCCTCAAGCTGTTCTGCCAGAAGATCACCCGATTCCTGCACGAGCACGATCAGGCCGTCCAGTCTGGGATGAAGGTTGTCGTTCTGCATGAATCGCGATCGTGAACCGCTTGGCCATTGCTGTCGTCCGACCACGAATGGTTCATCGGATCGCATGTCTTTCACAAGTCGTGACATGCCGAGTACATGCATGTCGGGTCGACTCGCGGCCCATTCCTTCACGCGGGTGTTGAGCAACTCAAGCGTCCCTTTCGAAGGGACCTGATTTGCGGCCAACATGTAGCCGACGGCATCCGACATATCCGGAAAATCACCGAGGATGACCGGGCACTCGAAGGTATCGAGCATCTCCAGGCCTTTCTCGAGAAGTTCGAGTCTGGCTTGTTCACCCGCTTTTCCGCTCGGAATGAACCGGCCATCGACATCACGATTGCCATACCCGTACCAGAAGAGAAAATCCAAGGCGAAGACCAGCGTCGGGTTGAATGCCCTGGCGGCATCCACCTGCTGGGCACCGGCTCGTTGTGGAGACATGAAGAACATGCCATCGCCTTTGCCCATGATCTCGATGTCGTCGACGGTGACCACTTCCTCGACAATCTCCTTCATCGAAATCGTCTTTGAAGAGAGCATGTTCTCTTCATCCATGTATCGAAGCAGGATGCCCCAGCCTGAAGTGGCGCTGGCGCCGATGACCGCGATCCGTTCAAGTGGTCTTGTTTGTTTTGGACTGGATTGATGATCCGCAGTCGAGTCACGTGTGGCAGAAAGCAGTGGGCTGGTGAGCAGAAGGCAGACTGCAAGCACAATGTGATGGGCAGGGCGGATGGAATTCACAGGTCAATCGCTTCCAGGCGTGCTCGCCATGGATTTGGAAGTGCATCCGCCACGACAAGAATGGCATCCACCACTTCATCCTCCGGCTGACTCGACAGTTTCACGCCATGATCGACGATCGCAATCCCAATCGCCATCAGGTACCAGAGCAGGCCGGCATGTTGTTCATCGGCACGCTTTGCTTCGTGGAATCGTCGCTTCCCGAGACGATGAAGTTCGCGTAACGCTTCAAGATCGACTGGAGGTCTCAGAAGTGATTTGTTGTCGAATCCTTCAACCGGTGGATCCGCCAGTGTTCGAATGGCCCAGACCTGGCCGTCTTCGCCCTGCATGCGCAGTGCCAGTGCATCGGCCGGTTTGACAGGTGGTCCGGCGGCCATGCCGAGCAGTCGTGAAATGGTGGCCTGATCCATGTTCGAATCAGGGTCCGGTGTATCAGGAGACAGGGGTGTTTCGGAGTTCACTGGAGGAGGCTCCTGAGATCAGCAAGTTCATCATCAATTCTGCCTTCTTCGGCACCATCCATCGAGAGATGGGCCCGTACGGCATCGCGAAATCGTGATGCTGCGGTACGAGCCATGACGGCAGCTCTGGCGGCATCCACACCATGGTCCTGGCAGCACACGGCATAAGGCTGCTGTTGGATGTGGTGCCTGACGAAGATGTCCCAATGCGACTCGAGGTTTTCCTCCTTGCAGCGTGCGGCGGCTTCCGACATGGCATGGCGTACGATGGATGCAGCCCAGGCCTGATCGAAGGCTCGGTAGTGATCTGCAGGATCTTGGAGGTTGGCTTCGGCTTCTTCTGACAGCCCGGCACCGCTTCTCTTCTGACGGCGGAACTCCTCCTTGATGTAGAAAATCAGCCCGTTGATCAGCCACCGTCTCAGCCGCTTGTCACTCGTCCGCCATCCCTCCAGGTAGTCATTCCTGGAGAGACGGTTGGCAAAGAAGCCATTGATGATTTCCTCGGGTTCCCCTGCATTCCGGAAGCTGGATCCGAGCAGATAGATCCGAAGAGGTTCGGCATAGACTTCCATCAGATGGTGTGCCACGACCCGTCGGCCCTGTTCACCTTCATCCAGGCGCGCAGTGATCCAGGTCATCTGGGTGGCTGGGAAGGCTTCTTTGCCTCGGTTCTGCTTGGCCATGGCCCTGTGCTCCGCTGCACCACGGTAGGCTCTAGGCGTCTCCCAGACAACCATGGGTCGGTCAGTCGGCCAGTCGGAGTCTCAACATGTCTGTACAGGAAGACATCCAGGTGACCTCTGCGGTCTGTATCCCCGGTGAGGAACTCGCCGTGGAGTTCTCCCGATCGTCCGGTCCGGGAGGGCAGCATGTGAACAAGGTCGAGACCAGAGTGACGCTCTGCTTCAACATCGAGACATCGTCCGTGTTGACCCCGGAGCAGAAGACAATGATTCGAGAAGCCTTGTCTTCTCGTATCAACAAGGATGGAATCCTGCGTGTGTCCTGTGAGGAGAGCCGTTCCCAGTCGGTCAATCGTGAACTGGCACGAGATCGATTTCGGGATCTGCTGAAAAGTGCCATTGCAGTACGGAAAAAAAGGGTGGCTACCAAGGCGACCCGTGCCAGCCAGCGAAAACGTCTTGACAACAAGCGACGACGAGGAGATGTCAAGAAAGGTCGAGGGGGGAACTGGCAGGGTGAGTGATCAGCTCTGGGCTCTGGACTCGTATCGCTTCATGCATTCCTCGATGATCCGGTACGACTCCATGCGATCCAGCCAGCCATAGGTGTCCGCAAACTTGCCTTCAAGGTCCTTGTAGATGTGGAAGAAGTAGTCCACTTCCTTCAGGGTATGGCGAGGCACGTCCTGGAGGCCCATGATTTCGGCCTTCCTGGGATCCGAGACGGGAACTCCCAGAATCTTGTGATCAAGTCCTTTTTCGTCACGCATTTCAAGGACGCCAACGGGTCGCACTTCAACAAGCGTTCCAGGGAACGTCGGGCCGTCCAGCAGAACGAGGATGTCGAGTGGGTCGTCGTCCTCGGCATGTGTCTGTGGAATGAAGCCGTAGGCCCCCGGGTAATGAACCGGACTGAACAGAGTCCGATCAAGCTTGAAGACGTTCAGAGTCTTGTCGTATTCGTATTTGTTGGAGCTTCCGCTTGGTATCTCGATGACCGCATTCACGATGGTTGGCGGTTCAGGTCCTGCCGGAAGTTCGAGGTAGTTGAGTGCCATGAAAAGGGATCCTATCTCAACGGGACATTCTGAAGTCGTGGTCAGGCAGGCTGCAGGTTCGAGAGCACCGAGACCATCACATCGATCGCATGATCGATGTCCGAATCATCCACAGCCAGACTGACCACGGCGCGAATTCGGGATGGGCCGATCGAGAAGACCCGGATTCCCCTTGAATCGAACTCGTTCTGCAGGACGTTTTCGTCCTGTCCGGGGACGTCAAACATGATGATGTTGGTTTCGACGGATCGGGTATCCAGTACCACCCCCGGGCACTCGGCGAGCGCCTGTGCCAGCCGTGCCGCTCGGCGGTGATCATCTTCGAGTCGGTCACGATGATGATCAATCGCATGCAATGCAGCGGCTGCAAGCAGGCCGGACTGTCGCATCGCGCCACCGAGCATCTTCCGGATGCGGGCGATCCTGTGAATGGTGTCTTCGTCACCGACGACAATGGAGCCGACCGGGGCGCCAAGGCCCTTTGAAAAGCATGTCGAGACCGTGTCGAAATGAGATGCCCACTCGTCTGGTTGGATACCGGTCGCCGCACACGCATTCCAGAGTCTTGCGCCATCCAGATGGCAACGAAGACCATGTGATTTCGCTTCCGCCGTGACCTCCCGGATCTGTTCGATCGGCCAGACGGCACCGCCGCCCCGGTTCTGCGTATTTTCGACGACGAGAAGTCTGGAACGAGGGAAATGATGGTCCTGTGGTCGAATGGCTCTTCGCACATCATCGGCAGTGAACAGGCCTCGTTCCCCATGCATGAAGGCGAACATGCATCCGGAAATCGCAGCGGGTGCACCGGATTCATACTGGTAGATGTGGCTGGATTCATGGGCCAGGATTTCATCCCCGGGGACGGTATGCGCCCGGATCGCAGCCTGATTGGCCATCGAGCCCGAGGGGACAAAGCACGCGGCCTGTTTGCCGAAGATCTTCGCACACCGAGCTTGTAGCTCGAGCACAGTGGGGTCATCTCCCAGGACATCATCGCCAAGGGGGGCCTGCATCATGGCATCCCGCATGGCCTGGGTCGGTTGAGTCACGGTATCGCTTCGAAGATCGATGATTCGCTCGGGCATTCATGCATCATAGAACGACCATCAAAAAGGCTGACCCCCCGGGAACGTCCCGGGGGGTCAACCTCGCGCAAGGGGGATGAGTCGTGTGTTTGGAGAGAAAGAGTGAAGGCCATTCAGATGCCCTCACCCTGAACTGCGATCAGCACGGCCTGATCTCACACGTCTGGGAAGAAATGTTCGAAAATGGGTCTGAAGAGGGTTCTAGGGCCCGAATTCGGGGTTTTCTTCGCCATCTTGCTGAGCGGCATGGATGTCCTGGAGGTACTTGGCTGCCAGTGGCGGTGCAATCGCACACCTGAGGGCCATGAGATAGCAGGCCAGCGACCAGCCAGCTACCGAGGCGATATCCCAGCCAAATGGAATCAAGTTCATGCCACCGTGGCCACCCAGCATCGTGAGTGCGATCAATCCACCCAGAAACGGCCAGATCCAGATCGATGCCAGGAAGTCGATGCTGTCCCCGGCGGTTTTCTTGATGAGCACGAAGATCAGCGAGCAGCTGCCGAATGAGATGCCGAGCTTCCACACGACGGACCATCCCGACCAGTAGATCAGCAGCCCACAGATGATGAACGTGATCGGGCAGAGAAGATGTGCCCATGGCAGTCGGAAGGTGAATGGATGATCCGGGAATTGTCTGCGAAGCGCGATCACCGCCAACGGACCCATCATGTACGCGAGGATTGCTATTGAGGCCAGAAACGCAACAAGATCCTGCCATCCGGGGAAAGGCAGGAACAGGAAGAGCCCGATCGGAAAAGAGAGCACCAGAATCAGTCCGGGAGTGCCAAATCGACCGACCCGACCCAGTCGCTTCGGAAAATAACCGTCATGAGTCATGCCCATGGCAATTCGCATGCTGGATCCAAGATCGATCAGGCCCGCTCCAAGAGGTGACACGATCGCACCGGCGAAGATCATGATGAACAGCCAGGAGGCGCCGAGCGTGATAGCCAGTCCAGCAAGCGGACCAACCTGGTCCTTGAAGGTCAAGGCTGCCCATCCATGAGGAACGCTGGATTCCCGCATGGCGCCGATGAAGGCCACCTGAATGGCCAGGTACAGAATCATGCAGACAAGGATCGAGCCCACGACTGCGATCGGGATATCGCGCTGTGGCTTCTTCGATTCACCAGCGGCGACAACGGCATGTTGAAAACCCGTGAACGCGTAGATGACTCCACCGTAGGAGAGCGCATGGAAGATGCCGCGCATGCCATCGGGTGCGAAGCCGCCTTCCTTGATGTCGTCAAACATGGTCCATTCAAAGGACAGTGACATCAGCGTCACGGAGACCACACCGATGAGAATGATCTTGATCCAGGTCAGGATGCCATTCACTCTTGCGAACCATTTGATGCCGGTCCAGGTGATGAAGCTGAAGACGGCCCAGAGTCCGGCTGCGACGACGAACCCCTGAATGGTGAGCGGATGCGTTCCGTCGGAGGCCTTCGTACTCAACCATGGCAGATAGATCGACGCATACTGGAGTGTTGCCTGGACTTCGGCTGCAATGACGACGGTGAATGCGAACCATGTGCACAGCGATGTGAGAAAGCCGGTGGTTCGGCCATAGGACAGCAGGGCCAGTCGAGTGATGCCACCATTGAGTGGAAATCGGGCGGCCACCTCGGCGAAGGTCAACGCGATCATCGCGATCGCCACACCGCCGATGATCCAGGAAATCAGAGCAGCCGGGCCGGCATATTGGACGGCGTAGAGTGGCCCGAACAACCAGCCTGAACCGAGGATTCCACCGATGGAGGCGAAAAGCAGTCCGATCGTGCCGAGCTGACGATGGTGATTGGCCATTGGCTGGTGAGTGTAGCAGCGGTCGATGAAGCTTCCGTCGCTCAAGCTTGGTACAGTCACTCCTGCCTTTATTCAGGAGATGGATCATGACGACCCTTGAAGCAACCGCCCCGGCACCTCGAATGGGATTCGGTCTTGGAAGCCGACTGTCGTTCATGATGTTCCTCCAGTACGCGATCTGGGGCGCCTGGCTCCCCTTGCTCTATCCGTTTCTGAAGAACTATCGCGGTTTCGAGGATGGACAGATCGGCTGGCTCTTCATGGCCGGCGGATTCGGCGCCATCCTCGGTCCCTTCATCGCCGGTCAGGTCGCCGACCGTCTGTTCAATACCGAGAAGTTTCTCGGTCTGAGTCACATTGCCGGTGCGATCGTCGTGTGGTTCCTGGGTGACGTCACGAATTTCTGGATCTTTCTCGGCCTGTCGCTGCTCTACTCGGTCATCTACGCACCGACGATCGCGCTGACCAATTCGCTGGCCTTCCATCACATGCCGGATCGAGATCGCGACTTCGGCTGGGTGCGTCTCTGGGGAACAGTTGGTTGGATTGTTGTGGGGATTGGCATCGGCCAGTGGCTCCTGCACATGCATACGCCTGCAGATGGCTCCTTGGCGGAGGCGACCTTGATGCAGTCACAGGGCATGCAGGATGCCTTCAGGCTCAGTGCGATCCTTGGTGTCTTGATGGGTCTCTACTGCTTCACTCTGCCGAAGACACCACCTCAGAAAGGCGAGGAAGAATTCGCACTGCTCGAGACTGCGCGGGAAATCAAGCGAAATCCGCTGCTGATCCTGTTCCTGCTGGCCATTCCGGTGAGCATGATCCACCAGTTCTATTTCGTCTACACATCACAGTTCATCGGGGAGTACCAGAACAACTTCAAGGGATTTGAAGAGTCCATCAACAGCATCTTCGGTGTTGGTGGCGGTGGCTTGATGACGATTGGACAGATGTCCGAGATCGTCGTGTTGTTTCTGATTCCGTTCATCGCGGGCAAGTGGTCCAGGAAATCGTTGCTCGCGATCGGGCTGATTGCCTATGCCCTCCGCATGTTCCTGTTCTCTCAGATTACCTGGTTGAATACCACGCTCGGGATTCCAGATGTCGTCATCCTCATAACCGGTGTCACGCTGCATGGTCTCTGCTTCGGGTGCTTCATCTTCGTGGCGTTCATGGTTGTCGATGAGGAGACGACGAAGGATGTCAAGGCGACGGCTCAGAATCTCTTCAATCTCGTGATCGTCGGTGTCGGCATCGTGCTCGGAAGCTACATCGCCAACAATGTCATGGGGCCACTGACCATGGTGGAAGTGATGAAGGACGGTCAGCCTGTCATGGAGAACGGCGCAGCGGTCATGGAACGGGACTGGTCACTGCTCTTCTCGGTCCCGATGTATGCGGCATTGGCTTGCCTGGCGATCCTTCTGGCCTTCTACCCACGAAGCAAAAAGCATGTTGCCGGTTGATGTTCAAGGTCGAAGCTTGGGTTGTTGTGTCTCGAGCCACTCGACAATCTGATCCAACGCCAGTGTGCTGATCGGTCCGATTCGATGGCCCTGTTCTGGTCCCAATTGGTGCCCAAGACCCGGCAGCACGCGGACTTCGACAGTCTTCATGGAGCCATCTTCGATCAGATCCTGCAGGATGGGTGCGTGATGTCCTTGAGACTCATCCAGGTTGCCGTAGAGGATCAGGGTTGGAACCGGATGTTTTTGGAGTGAATCTTCGCCGAATGGAATGGCATGTTTATCCGTGCCTTCTTCGGGTTTCATGTTCAGGCGTCTTGATCGGGCAATTGCTGCTGCAACTTCCCAGCCTCGAAGTGTGTCGTCTTGATCAAAGTCCATGTCATCCGGAATCTCCTCGCCAGTGACGGTCCCATTGCCATCCTGATCCAGTTGAGCCAATTGGTGCCGGGCTTCGGCAAGGTTGAGATTCTTGCCTGGGTCATCTGGGCCGGTTCGAGTCATCTGGGCCGGAGCAAGCAACACCAGAGCCTGAATGTCCGAATCATCGGCAGTCTGTGCACACGCTCGCTGTCCACCCATGCTGTGACCAAGCAACACAATTCGATCATCACGAGTCAGGGGATTGGTCTGGATAGATCGAGTTGCCGTTCTCTGAAGTTGCAGGAGATCTGTGACTTCATGTGATGTCATTTCAAGAGGCCAGAGACCACGCTTGGGATCCTCATGAGCAATGGTGGAGTAATGCAGGACGGCATGTCCTTTGGCGGCCAATGCCTGGGCAATTCGAGGAGCATCCTTGTGACTCGTCCCATCAATGGTCAGCGGCATTGCCTTGCTGTTGACCTCAACCGTGCCTGGAATGGTCCAGTCCAGATCGTTTCCGATGCCACCGCCGATCAGAATCACAGTGATGCCAGATCGCTCGCCACCCGGTTCAATCAGACGCGCATCAAATGTCCACCCACGTGGCCCGGTGAGTGTGAAGTCATGTCTGGCATGCTCACCGACTGTGACCACGCAAGCTAGGATTGCAAGGATCAACTGGGATCAACCCCGCGATAGGCTTCGATCAGTTTGACCTCGCCTTCCTTGCCGCCTTGGCTCTTGCCGTGTTCCATGCCGACGATGCCGGTATAGCCGCGACCATGCATGTGCTTGAAGACATTGGTGTAGTTGATTTCACCGGTGCCCGGTTCGCGCCTGCCTGGATTGTCGCCTACCTGGAAGTAGGGGATGTACTCCCAGGCCGCATTCATGTGATCGATCAGATTGCCCTCGGTGGCTTGCTGGTGGTAGAGATCCTGGAGGATCATGCATGATGGGCTGTCCACAGCTTTCATGATCTCGATGGACTGGGGCGTGTACTGCAGGAACTGGCCTCGGTGATCCCGCCAGTTGAGCGGTTCGCACACCATCACGATGCCATGTGGCTCCAGAACGCCCGAAGCCTGCTTGAGGGCCTCGATGACATGAGCTGTCTGCTGGTCCATCGGGACACCTTCGGCAACTTCACCCGGCACGACGGTCATCCATCGGGCATTGGTTCGCTTGGCAACCTCGACGGAATCCCTGGCGTTCTGAACGAACTTCTCGATCTCTTCCGGCTTGCCGGTGGTGATGCTGGGATACCAGGCGCAATCCATGTTCATCACGAAGACGCCCATTCGCATGTCGTTCTTCTCGAGTGCTTCGGCGATCCGTTTCTGATCATCGAGGGATCGGCCTCGCATGCCGTTGTCCTCGAGAGATCGGAAGCCGGCATCGGACATGAATTCGATCTGTGCAATGTGATCATTGCCTGCATGATTGCTGAACATGCCGAAATGAGGCGCGTAATCGAGTGTGAAGGTCTTCGAGGAGGAAGGGTTGTTCTTGTCCTGTGCATTTGAATTGGCGAGTGCCATGGGCGCCACACTTGCCAACGCTGCGCCGGCACCTGTTCCCTTGATGAATTTGCGTCGATTCATGATGTGCCTTTCCTGCTGATATCAGGTCCAGAGTTCCGCGTCGTGAGCTGTTCGACCAGGCCGNGGGACCTGAGGNATCTCGATTTCGACGAAAGCGTACTCGGNGGGAGTCATGTCGAGATCCGCATTCAATGCCTGCTCCCAGGTGATGTCCTTGCCGGAATAGGCCGCCATGCGACCCATGATGGCCGTGAGGGTGGATTCCGCGATTCGATGCCCTTCATTGAGCCGGTCCGTCCGGCCCGTCATGCTGGCATGAAGGTTTCTGTGTTCAACGACATATGGATTGGGGTTCTCACTGCTGAACACCCAGTCCGGTCCGCCTTCGAGTCTGGCTCGGCCGGAACTCGTCACGGCTCGTCCACTCGTGCCCTGGATCACTTCTTCCACTCGGCTCGAACAACCGTCGCCCTGTCGACACATGCTCATGGCATGTACGCCACCTGGATATTCGTAGTCGATCGCGAAATGGTCGAAGATATGACCGTAGTTGGGATCGATGCGTGATTGCCTGCCGCCCATGCCGGTACACCGGATGGGGTGAGCGCCCATCGCCCAGTTGGTCGCATCCAGGTTGTGAACGTGCTGTTCCACGATGTGGTCACCACTGAGCCAAGTGAAGTACAGCCAGTTGCGCATCTGCCATTCCATGTCGGACCAGTCGTCCTGTGGATTNCGATTCCAGAGTCCNCCCATGTTCCAGTAGCATCGAGCTGCGACTGGCTGTCCGATTTCACCGTTGCGAATCCGTTCCATCACGTCCAGATAGCACTGTTCATGTCGTCGTTGTGTGCCGGCCACGACGGAAAGCGATTTGCTGTCCGCCTCGTCGGCTGCCTTCATCACGATGCGGATCCCCGCGGGATCGACTGCGACTGGTTTTTCCATGAAGACGTGCTTGTCTTGTCGTACGGCTTCCGCGAAATGGGCCGGCCGGAAATGNGGTGGAGTCGCCAGGATGACGACATCGACNTCATCTCGAGCCATGAGCTTCTGATAGGCATCGAAGCCGANATGGCAATCCTCGTCCGTCACTCGGCACTGATCCCCTCGCTTGACGAGATTGTTGCGGGCGCTCTGTAGTCGATCGGGAAACACATCGGCCATGGCCACGAGTCTGGCATTGGGNGAGGCATCCAGTGCATTGAAGGCGGCGCCCGTGCCTCGGCCGCCGCATCCAACCAGTCCGACATTGATGGATTCCGTACCCGCGACATCTGCGGCGCGTCCAAGNGCAGCGGGAATCACGGCCAGGCCGGCTGCGGCCGCCGTCGCCTTGACCATCGTGCGTCTGTCAGTCCGATTCTGTGGTTCCGTCATTGTGTTTCCTTCCCGATNACCTGTCCTGACGATGTTCCGCTCGTCAGGACTGAAGTACTCGATCCATTCTCGTGGCGATGTCCTTGAGTCTTGCCGAATCACCACCGCCGACTTCTGCGCTTGCCCATCCGGAATAACCCACGGCATCGAGCGCCGCCATGGTGTCCTTCCATTGACAGTCGCCTTCGCCGATCTCCACGCCGAACCCGGCCCATCGACCTTCGTTGTCCAGCTTGCTTCGACTGTATTCCTTCACGTCCAGCTTGAGAATGCGTGGTCCGAGGATCTGGACCCACTGTGGGGGCCAGCCATACGCGACGATGTTTCCGACATCGAAATACCACCCGACATGCTTGCTCTCGAACTGGTCGACATACCGTGCCGCCTCCATCGGGCTCAGCAGGAAGTTGTTCCAGACATTCTCGAGGGCAATGGAGACTCCGAGTTCCTCAGCCAGCGGAAGTGCTCGACGNATCGCCTCCGTGGAGCGTGTCCACGCAACGTCGTAGGGAACGTCCGGTCCGACGACTGCCGGAACCAGCAGGACCGTCGTGCCACCGACATCACGGCAGTCACGCATGGCCCGTGCGAGTGATTCTTCACCGCGGTTGCGGGCGGCCTCATCAGGATGCGCCAACTGGTCATGCCAGTGAAAACTGCCGACAACGCCCGGGATCACGAGTCCGGTTTCAGAGCAGGCATCGCGTACTTCCTGCAGTTTCGGAATCCCTGGGCTNTTGAGTTCGACCCCGTGAAAGCCAGCGTCTCTGGCGATTCGAAACTTCTCCAGCAGCGTGTCGCCTTCCTGGATCATTCCGATCTTGAGGGCATATCGAATGTCACGCCGCTTTGACTTGGGCGCCGTTTCTTGATCGTCGGCCCGTGTAGACGCGGACAGTGATCCTGCTGCAGCGACCGCAGCCGTGTTGCGAATGAAATCCCTGCGAGAAGAACTCACTTGGAAGCAACCTGGACTTCCGACCAGGAAGCGGGTGAACCGGGTACGGAAACGTCGAGTACCGGGAGATCGCTCCATTCATAGACAGTCGGTCCGAGCCGGTCCTCGCTGGCGAGCGCCTCCTCGTAGGTNACAGGCTGTCCGCTGTAGGCCGACATTCGTCCCATGATCGCCATGAGGGTACTTCGAGTCATTTCCGGTCCATCATTGATGACATCACCGTTTCGAATGGCCTTGAAGAGTTCGTTGTGCTCGACCTGGTACATGTTGGGATTCGGTCCTTCGTACTCCCAAGGATTCTCCCCGGTGATGATCTGGGTGGGGCCCCATGAATTCACATAGCAGTCACCCTTCGTTCCGAAGATCTTCTCGGTGTTGTCACTCCAGCAGTTGGGCATCTGTCGACAGTCATGGAATGAACGGGTTCCGTCCGGGTACTCGTAGACCACGGAGAAGTGATCGTAGATGTTGCCGGATTCAGGTCCGCTGCGCATCTGTCGCCCACCGACCGTGATGCAGCGATCAGGCTGCATGTTGTCCTTTGCCCAGTTGATCTTGTCGATGGCATGACAGGCCTGCTCGGTGATGTGATCGCCGGAGAGCCAGTTGAANTGCTGCCAGTTCCGCATCTGCCATTCCATGTCGCTCCAGCCATCCTGTCGTGGCTTCTTGCCGAGCGGTCCGGAGAGGTAGGTCGAATGGACGCACTTCACATCACCAATCGCGCCGTCATGAATTCTTGCATAGCACTCTCGATTGGGATGGTTGTACCGCCAGCAGAAGCCACCCATGACGTTGGTGCCCTGTGCCTTGGCTCGCTGTGCATCGGCAATCACGGATCGAACGCCCGGGCCGTCGACAGCCATTGGTTTTTCCATGAAGACATGCTTCTTCTTGTCGACGGCATACTTGAAGTGTTCGGGACGGAAGTGTGGCGGTGTGGTCAGGATCACCACGTCCACTCCGGAGTCGATGACCTTCTGGTAGGCATCGAAGCCGACGAACATGCGTTCATCATCAACCTCGATCTGATCACCATGAAGATTCTTCAGATGGCCGTGGCTGGCGGAGAGACGATCGTCGAAGGCATCGCCCATGGCCCAGAGTACGGCGCCCTTGTCGGCTCTCATGGCCTGGCCGGCCGCGCCCGTACCTCGTCCACCACAGCCGATCAGCCCGACCTTGATCGTCTCATCTCCATCGATCCACCCGATTGCCGGGGTGGCTTTCGTTGCAGTACCGGCTGTCGTTGCGCATCCGTACAGCGAGCCGAGGGCTGCAGCGCCAACTGTTGTGGAAGACTTTCGTACGAAGAGTCTTCTGGTCAAACCGGAAGATCGACGTGGCTTCGATTGAGTCATGGTTTCTCTCCTCCGGGAGTTGTCTCGCCGGACTTGTCTGATGGGGTCGTCGTGCTCATCGGTGACTCGCACACCACGCGGAATCCAGCGAAGGGTGCATCGGCAAGCCACCAGATGCTTTTGGGTATTTGAGGGTCGGTATCGTTCCACTCGGGAACAGGTGTCTTGGTCTGGCCACATTGGATGTCCTGGGCCTGATCGGAATAGCAACTGCCGGCAAGGACATGCTTGTCGCCTTCGATCACGCACCATTCCGAGACATTCCCCTGAAGGTCGTACAGACCCAGTGAGTCGGGTTTCTTCGATCTCAGCTTGTGTGTCCGTCGTTTGCTGTTGCCTGCGTTCCAGGCATGGTCTTCAGCATTGCTGGATGTGATCCTGCTCTGCTGGCATGCCATGCCCCATTCTGAAAGTGTGGGCAGCCGCCAACGCTGGCCGGTGCTGGCCGACAGCCACTTGCAGAATGCTTCAGCGCCATTGTGCGAGACACTGATGGCTGGAAAGTCTGCATGACCCCAGCCTCGGTCCGCGGAAATGTATGGTCGCGTAGGCCTGGTGACGGCATCGACATCCTCATTGACCGGTTGGTCGAGTTCGTAGACGAAGACGTCATAGTGGTCCCAGCTGATCTCGGCATCCGACATCCAGAAGGCGGGCGTGCCATCCGGACCCGGTACGGGGATCATGGTCAGCTCCAACGCCGTACCCGGGATCGGGCAGGTGATCGCCTTGGCCGAGGGTGACGGTTCTGCGGCAGTCTTGCCGGCCGGTTGATCGGAGGCAGGAGCCTCGGAGGCCAATCCGGCAGCCACCAACGCATATGCTGTCAGGGCGTGTATTCCAGTGAATAGACAAGGCACAGTCATCCCGTCCATGATACTGCTGGTCCTCTCCCTGACCGGCCCATCTTGTACTTCAACATCCGAAGATCTCCAGAAGTATCGGTTTTCTCGATTGAGGATGGGGGCCAGAGCGAACCTGGTCATCCATGCACCCGACCAGCAGATCGCTCTGGAGGCTGCCAATGCCGTCTTTGAGCGAATCTCCGAGCTGGAACGTGTGCTCAGCGACTGGATGTTGGACTCCGAGGTGGCCNGNCTTCGGGCTGTTTCGCCGGGAACGCTCACACCCATCAGCCCTGATCTGGATCGAGCCCTTTCGTCGGCTGCCGAAATCCTCGAGACCAGTGAGGGGGTGTTTGATGTGACCTGTGGCCGGATGACGGCTTTGTGGAGACAGGCCCGTCAGACCGGCATACTGCCGTCCCAAGATGCCATCCAAGAGGCGAGGGCGATGGGAGGCTGGCACAGCCTGAATCAGGTCGATCTTGAAAATGGACCCGGAATCCAGTTCGGGCCTCACCATCTCTGGTTGGATTTCGGTGGTATTGGAAAAGGAATCGCTGCCGATGAAGGGTTGGATCTGCTTCGGGCGCATGGCCTTGATCGATCACTTGTCGAACTGGGAGGGGATCTGGCGATCGGGGATCCGCCACCAGGCCGGAAGGGTTGGCAGATCAGGCGAGGTGCTGGGGGGGAGATGCTGCAACTTTCCAACTGTGGCATTGCGACCTCCGGAACAAGTGAACAGTTCATCGAGATTGATGGCAAGCGACTGTCGCATCTCCTGAATCCGAGAACCGGCCAGTTCATCGATGGCACAGATGCCTTTACGGTCGTCGCNCCNACGGCTGCCGAGGCAGATGCCTGGGCTTCCGTCGCCGCCATCTGCGGTCTTGATGAAGCGAAACGGATGAGCGCCACNACCAAGGGACTGGACTTCATCGATGGACTGTTCCAGTTGCCCGCAGCGACGTCTGCCAAGCGGTGATATCGCCTGCCGAGATGGCACCTGATCAGGCCCCTTCGTGAAAACAGGAACAAAGTCTTTGAGTCGATGCGATCCGATTCTGGATCGATGTCGTTCTCGATCACACGGTTTTCAGTATCGCCAAGGCCATTCTGATGGAACGTGTCCTGAAAATCGTTCGATCCGGCATGCGGCTTGTGTGACTCCTTGGCACCCCTGAACGGGACAACCGGAGGGGGCATCACAAGGAGTTTGAACATGGAAACATTAATGACCTCTCCAACACTCGACTCCAACGAGTCCACGACCTTCACGACAGATCAGACCGTCCTGCACAGCACGTGCACGATGTGTCACGGCAAAGGTCGTGTCAGTGAGGTTTCTTCCGAAGGTATTCCTTCTCTTTCAATCTGCCCTCGCTGCAACGGCGAGGGGCTTCTGGCCTCCCAGCCTGTCGCTCACAGCTCAGTCATGGAGGTCGCCGGTTGGCTGATCATCGATCTGGAGCTCCCGGGAGTCGTCGCACGAGATCTGGATGTGGTCATCAACGACCAGGTGGTGATCATCAAATCCCTGCCAAGAGTGGATGCACCTTCGACACCGGTGAGGATTGCACGCGACCGCATGCCGAAACCCATCGAACGGGTGATCGAGCTTCCACGCCCTGTGGATTTCGATCGAAGCAAGGCCATCAAGGCCAACCTGCTGGATGGCATGCTCAGAATCGTGCTTCCGATCCAGCGTGAGGATTCGCGGTTCAGTCGAGACGATCTGGCCGCATGACGAGATATTCATGACCCGGGCCCATGTGTGCGTGACACATGATTTCACCCGGCAACGAACAGCAAAGCATCTCTACATACATAAGGAGTTTCGAGATGGCTATCAAAGTTCAAGTCAAGGAAACGGGCACAAGCAAAGTTCAACCTAACCTCTTCAACAATGGAACAACCATGGGAATGAACGTCTCCGATTTCATCGGTGTACAGCCCACAAACGGCGGCGCATTCGGCGCCTGGAATCTTCCAACCTACAACGCCTGGAACATGCCTTTCGCCGGCATGAACACCATGCTGAACAGCACTCCAGCAGGTCTTCCCGTCGCATCGACACTGCCTTACGCCCGGCAGAATGCCTTCATCGGCCAGCTTCCGGGCATGTGGCAGGGTACCTTCATGAATCCCGCAACAACCGCATTCACCAGTTCGACCCCATGGTTGAACGGCTTCAACAGCCTCACCAATCCAGTGATGAATGCCATGGGATTCGGATCCCTCGCAAGCAACGCCAGCGTCGATCAGACCATGGTCAATGGCCAGACAACAGTCGCTCATCTTCCAGTTGACGTTCTGGATGACGGCACCCAGTACCTCCTGGTCGCAGATCTCCCTGGTGTCAAGATCGATGATCTTGAACTCACCGTCGAGAACGGCCTTCTGGTGATCAAGGCCGTGGCCCAGTCCACGACGTTCATTCCCGGTATCGATGTGACGGCTCCAGTCGCCACCATCGCACGGGAAAAGGCACCAATCAAGGTCTATCAGCGAGCTTTCGCAATCGGACGCGACATCACCGTCGAGAACATCACCGCCAGCATCACCAACGGTGTTCTGACCATCAGCCTGCCAAAGGTCAACATGGTGACGGGTACACCTTCCCGCATGCGAAACACGGTTGCAGCTTGTGCATGAGATGACCATCCTGCCATGACTGCGTCGACATGACCGACCACGAGAGGACATCCCCCGGAGCCGATACCGGGGGATGTCCTTCATCGCTTGATCCGAATGAAACAAGGACATGCCTGTTCGGCAGTTCGGCTGCCGAAGCGGCATGAGGAACATGCCTGGAACGCCATGTAAACGGGTTCGCCGATTGGCACGGTCCTTGCATCCTTTCAGACGGCTCGCATCGAGAAGGTCTCGAGAACAGCCGACGACAAACAACAGCGGAAGCGAAGTCTTCCGGACAGCTTATTGGAGGTGTGCCATGAACACACGTGCACTCTTCACCCCGGCATCGAATGCCATGACACTTGTGCGAAACGAAGTTGAGCGAATGTTCGACAACGTCTTTTCTTCTGGAAATTCAACTCGTCACTTCCCATCACTCAACATGATCGAGAGTGACAACACCATCTACGTCGAAGCCGAGCTTCCAGGCGTACGCATGAAGGATCTCGAAGTCACCGTTCAGGATGGCGTGGTCACAATCAGTGGCCGTCGCGACGTGACGACGCCTGAAGAGGCGAGCACGCTGCGTCGAGAACGTGGCGTCCTGGATTTCGAGCGTTCCATTTCCCTCCCGACCAATGTCGAAGTGGAAGGCACNAATGCCGTTCTTCGCAACGGCATTCTCACCCTGGAACTCCCCAAGTCCGTCAACGCAATGGCTCGCCGCGTTCCAGTGACGGAAGGCTGATGGAAACACGTTGAATCAATTGACTCAGGAGATACACCATGAATACCAACATGACTGCATATTCAGACTGCTGCGGAATGGACCAGGCAATCAGTCCACTCAATCAGGATCATGCCACCAAGCGTCCGCAGTACTACAGAGCCCCTGTTGATGTCCACGAGAATGACGAACTGTTCACGATTGTTGCGGACATGCCCGGAACAACCGCGGATGGAATCGAGATTTCCGTCGAGGACAACACCCTCGAGGTGAGGGGCAAGGTGGAAAACAGATATCAAGACCTCGGTCGCATTCTTCACCAGGAATATGGAATCGGAGATTTTCATCGACGATTCCGGATCGGCGACGGCATCGANGTCAGCCAGATCACCGCGACCTGCAAGGACGGCATCCTGACCGTTCGGCTGCCCAAGACGGCATCCGTTCAGGCCAGGACCATAGAGGTCAGGGCCGAGTGAGTGCGTGACCCTCGGCTCACCGGGGTCGCCGCGGTGGGGCGGCCCCGGCTTTTTGAAATCACAAGGCTCCTCGTGGGCTTCAGGGTGCCTGGCTTTGGCCGGGCACCCTGTTCTTGCATTTGAGGACAGGCAAAAAAAATGGAGTGCCGCGTGTTGACGCGGAACTCCAGGAGGAGAGAGGAGAGAGTATCGGGATACGCCTGGGATGTCCGAAGGCGTGTAGGTTGTGTTCCAACAGGGATAATCAAGATCACCTTGTCGTCTTTCAGGCAATCTGGATTTTCTCCGGGGCATCCTGAATGGGCCACCATGGCACCCTTGCGCGGTATAAGAAGTCCTGAATCTCAGGTGTATTCAGCAAGGGTCGGAAACGGCAGTCCACAGGCATGAACAGCTCCGGGAAGAACAATCAGCCCAACGATCTCGAAGAAGCGAATCTCTGGCGTTCTTCGGTCTTCTCCTGGGCGGCCTGGGGACGACACGGCCTGGTCATCGTTGCGGCGTGTCTTACGGGTCTCTTTGCCTTCTTCTTCAGGGAAATGGATATCTGGGGCCTGCAGTTCTTTCGAGCCTTGACCGGTCAGAAGGAATGGATGGGATTCAAGGTCGAGGGTTCGCTGGGCGTGATTCTCGGCATGGTCGTCATCACCTTTTCAATGATCTTGATCATGAGATTGCGTGACGTCTTCTTCCCCGGGACCGAAGGGACCGGTATTCCACAGGCCATTGCTTCGCTTCATGTCAAGGACGGTCCGATCAGATCGTTCATGCTTTCCTGGCGGATTCTGATCGGCAAGACCGTTCTGCTCTGTCTTGGGTTGTTCTCTGGAATGACCATCGGTCGCGAAGGTCCTTCAGTCCATGTCGGTGCCTGCTTCATGTATCTGATCACGAAGATGGCCAGGTTCCCCCAGCATCTGGTTCAAAGGGGCCTGATTCTGGGCGGGGGTGGTGCCGGGATCGCGGCCGCCTTCAATGCGCCTGTTGCAGGGATGATCTTTGCATTCGAGGAAATTGGCAGATCCTTCGACAAGAACTGCGCCGGCACAATCATTCGTGTCGTGATGCTGGCTTCGGTCGTCGTCGTTGCGCTGCTTGGATGGGACTACCTTTTCTATGGAAGCATCAATCGTCACTTCGGGTTTGATCCCATGCACTGGCTTGCTGTCCCGATCATTGGATGCGTCGGGGGTTTCATGGGAGGACTCTTCGCGAAATCCGTCGTCTGGGGCACGCCGGTCGTCACCAGGCATGTCAAACGGCATCCCTATCTGACAGCAGGTGTCCTGGGACTTTCGTTGGCAGGTATCGGACTGGCCAGCGGTGGCGACAGCTACGGCAGTGGATATCCGCAGGCGCGTGCGATCCTCATGTATCGAGGCACGGACTACTACGGTGTTCTCGATGTTCCAAAGGATGCCTCACGTGAAGAAATCTTCAAGGCCTACAGGACCAAGCAGGGTGACACTCCGCTGATTTCGATGACGGACGAGCTCAATGCCGAGCAGCTTGAAATCAACGATGCCTGGCATGTACTTGGTGATCCGCAGGAACGTGCGTTCTATGACGAGTGGCATCGGCCAGAAGGCTACCATTGGTCCTATCCATTCATGAAAGCGGGCGGGAGTTTCTTCAGTCTTATCAGTGGTATCCCCGGGGGACTGTTTGATCCCAGTCTTTCTGTCGGGGCTGGTCTGGGGAACATCGTCGCCGACTTCTGTGAGCGCATCTTCGGTGGTCTCGACCCACAGTTCTGCATCATGCTCTTCATGGTGGCGTATTTTGCCGGAGTTGTTCAGAGTCCGATCACCGTCTTTGTGATCATGATTGAAATGACGGATGCCAGATTCGTCACGCTGCCACTGATGATCTGTGCTGTTCTGGCCTACGAGTGCTCGCATCTCGTCTGCAGGACCGCCATCTACGAGGCCCTTGCCGAAGTCTTCCTCGGTGGTATCGAGAAACGCGCCAAGGANAAGGGAATCGTCGCTGAACCGGCCCCCTAGGCGGTTCTGGAGGAATCGGGCATTCTCCACGAACCTCTGATTTGAACAGGCGTATGAATCGTGCGGACTGACCACTCCGCACCTTCTCTACCTCTCTTCGGAATCACGAACAACCGAGCCACCTCACCCTGCACCTCGTGTGCATGGACGATGCCTTATGGGATATTCACACGTTCGCAACGATCTTGAACTGTACCTCGACGAGATCAGTCGAATTCCTCTCCTCAACGCGGAGGAGGAAAAGACGCTCGCCTGGGGTGTCGTGAATGATCAATGTCTCGATTGCAAGCGTCGAATGATCCAGGCCAATCTTCGGCTGGTTGTCAGTATCGCCAAGCAGAATCTGAGAACCGGTCTTGCCCTTCAGGATCTCATCAACGAAGGCAATATTGGCCTGATCAGAGCCGTTGAACGCTTTGATCCGGCGCTTGGGAATCGTTTTTCGACCTATGCGACATGGTGGATTCGAAAAACCATCAAGCAGGCAGTCGTCGAATTCGGGCAGCATCTCCACGTGCCCAGTTACATGCGACAGCGGATGGCCGCGTGGGATCGAACCGTTCGTGAGCTTGAGATCCAGCTGGATCGTTCGCCAACAGCTGAGGAACTGGCTGATGCCATGAACGTTCCGAGAAGCAAGCTTCGCATCATCCAGAGAACAATGGCGATGACGAAGTCTGTTCCGACGGGACAATCGGATTCTGAAGACGCTTCTGGACGTGAAATCGACATGCAGCCGGATGATCTGTTTGAATCGGGTCCGATGATCGCAGAACGTTCCGAGGACATGCAGAAGATGAGACAGCTGATTTCAGGCTTCGATCCGATGGCGGCCAGGGTGATCAGGATGCGATTCGGTCTTGATGGCAGAACGCCCCTGACGCTCAAGGAAGCGGGTCTGGAAATAGGCCTGACTCGAGAGCGTGTTCGTCAGATTGAACAGGCTGCGCTTGAAAGACTTCGTGAAGCCTTCACCGAACGCGTTTCTCTGGCAAGGCAGCATTCGGCAGGACCCCGCAAGCAGGCTGGCTGATCCAGAGATGGCATCGATTCAGGTCAGGTAACGCAGTCCGACATGCCACTGTTCATCGACGGATCGCGACCATGCGACGATCACGGATGAAGATCGGTGTCCTCGAGCTGGAATTCTTGCCAGGACCGTCCCGACCATCCCATCAAACAGCGGCACACTGCTGACAATAAGGCTGCCTCCCCGGCTTTCATTCACCAGTTGATAGCGGATGTTCTGGCGGGGGTCATGATGCCACTTGATGACAAGTTCGTGTTCCGTGGGCTCCCTGGAAGCCCTGCGACGATCTTCGAGCTGAGCAGACGGATGGCCTGAAGGCATGGATTGATCATGAATCATGCCGCAACGTCGATTTCAAACAAATGAAGAGCAAGTGGCCACCACCTCAGGGCGAGATTTAGAGATGCCTGGTGAGTGGTGATGTCGACTGTGCGGTCTGATCAGGCAAGATCACTGCGGTGACGCCTGGCATGCGAGAGGATGGCGTCCATGGCGCTGGCCGTCTGGCGTGCTTCAGGTGCGAGCTGCTGGGCCTGTTCCTCTGCGTGGTAGGAGCTTCTGACCAGCGGGCCGGATTCNACCACCTTGAATCCCAGATCCAGGCCCTCAAGTCGATAGGCCTTGAACTGGTCTGGATGCACCCAGCGATCAATCGGGAGATGGTTTCGTGTCGGCTGAAGGTACTGGCCAATGGTCAGGATGTCCGTACCGGCCACGGATCTGATATCCGCCAGCACGTCACTGACTTCCTCATCAGTCTCGCCAATACCGACCATGATGCTTGTCTTGGAGACGAGGCCGGAATNACGGATCCATCCGAGGACCCGAAGGGATCGGTCGTAGTCGGCCTGAGGTCTCACGGCAGGATGCATTCTCCTGACGGTTTCCATGTTGTGAGCGAGAATCTCGGGTTGAGCGGCAATGACCAGCTCAAGATCCTCCTGAGAGCCCTTGAAATCGCCCACCAGGACTTCCACGGACATGTCAGGGCACAGTTCATGGACACGGTGAATGGTTTCGGCCCAGATTGCCGCTCCGCCATCGGGCAGATCATCCCGATCCACGGATGTGATGACGACATGCTTGAGGGGGACTTTGGAGAGGAGTTCCGCGACCCGACGGGGTTCATCAAGATCGGTCTCGCTGGGGCGGCCAGTCTTGACGTTGCAGAATCCACAGGATCTCGTGCAGGTGTCACCCAGAATCATGATGGTGGCCGTCCCACGGCTCCAGCATTCCCCGATATTCGGGCAGGAAGCCTCCTGGCAGACCGTATGGAGGCCATGGGTATCGATCAGGGCCTTCGTTTCACGAAAAGCCTTGCCACCAGGAGCTTTGGCACGAATCCAATCCGGTTTTCGGCCTATGGCAAGCTGATGAGGGGCCTCAGATTCGTTGTTGAGCACCATTGAGCTCAGGCTGATGACCTGATCACGAGCATGCTGCCTGGCCGTATCTCCTCCCAGAGGTCGGGGATGGCGGGTTTGGGCCGGATTCAGTGGTGTCCTTGTCATGTCTACAAGAGTTTATCTGGGGAGTGGCTCTGGGAGAACCCGCGATTTCTGCTTGGTTAGGGGGCTTGATTATCAACATCTCTCTCCAATCGAGACGATGATGGAAACCTCATGAACCGGCCCGAATGGGCTGCGTAATCTATATTTGGCACCTTCCTGCTCTCCGGCCATGGAGAACCGGGTTCAGGAAAGGGTGTTTGAGGGTCAATTGCGGCCCAGGAGGAGTTGGCAAGTGCTGCGTCCCGGTGAGGGCAGGACTCTGATCATGACCTTTACCAGGGGTTTGCCCTTGGTGGGGCTTCTTGCAGTCCTCATGTTGTCGAGCGGCTGTGAGGTCAATTCCTGGTTCGATCCTTCTCGAACAGGTCGTTTTACGACCGCGCCCACGACCATGCCNATTCTGACTCGGATCGATGCCATCGAGCCGGGCGGAGATCTCTGGGGCCAGACGACAGGGGTGACACCTGAGGACCTGATGCCCGGCGATCTGTCCTACAGAATCGTGCCGGGTGACTCGCTGCAGATCGAGATCTACGAGTTGTATCAGCGAGGGGCCTTCTTCCCATTTACACGAAGAGTCGACCCTTCCGGTGACGTCACGATTCCCGAAGTTGGTCCACTGCGTGCAGCCGGCCTGACGGTGCATCAGTTCCGTGACAATCTGTTGAGCGCATTGGCCAAGGATCACATGCCGGATCCGACGGCTTCGGTGGACATCATCGATGCGGGTTCGCTGACGTATACGATTTACGGTCACATCCAGCAGGCGGGGCGATACACCCTTCAGGATCCCGACCTCAGGTTGCTGGATGCTCTGGCGATGGCCAACGGTCCACCTCTGAGCACAGACAAGATCTACGTCATCAGGCAGGTGCATCTTGCGGATGAATACCGCCCTCATTACGAGCGAGAGACTGCTGTTGCCTCTCAACCAAGCGAACGTGGTGGGTCATCCTCCTCGAGTGCCCCCGAACCTGCCGTCGACATCGAGACCCTGATCAATCAGCTCAACAACAACAGGTCATCGGCGAGTCCAGCCGTCTGGATGTCACAAGATGAGCCGATCGTGGACATCGATGATGTCCTCACGCCCTCTGTGCAGTCCCCGCAGGCAGTGGATGTGGACGATGTCAATGATGATCAGGTCAAAATACCGGACTCGGACAACGCCTACATCTACATTCCTGAACGGAAGGAGTGGGTTCGAGTCAAGAATTCCGACCCGAAACTCAGTCAAGCGGCAGCTGCTGATTCAAAGGATCAGCCTCTGGATCTTGTTGTCGAGCGTGTGATCGAGATTCCCTACAAGCGACTCAGTCACGGCGACAACAGTTACAACATCGTGATTCGACCGGGCGATCAGATCTATGTGGACGGCCCTCCTGTCGGCATCGTCTACATCGATGGAGAAATCCTGCGACCTGGCGTCTACAACCTTCCTGCAACGGATGAGTTGACTCTGAGTCGTCTGATTGCAGCGGCCGGCGGTCTCAGCGCGCTCGCGATACCGGAGCGAGTTGATCTCGTGCGGGAAGTCGGGGAGCACCGGGAAGCCACGATTCGCCTGAACCTCGCCGCCATCCGACGACGTACAGAGCCCGACATCTACCTGAAGCCGAATGATCACATCATCATCGGAACGAATTTCCTCGCGTATCCCCTGGCTATTCTCAGGAATGGTCTGAGGGCCAACTACGGCTTCGCATTCCTGCTTGACAGGAATTTCGGAAATGATGTATTCGGTGCACCGCCTTCGAACGTTGGTAATCGTTGAGTTCCCGGTGGGGTGATCCAGGTACAGGTCTGTTGACGGCAGAATCCCGCCGTCTCTTCTGGGTTCATTGCACGATCAGGACATGAGTACCTCGAATTCACCACGAACAAGTTCTCCCTTGCAGATACGCCAATCTCCGGGAATCGATCCGCTTGTCATTGGTGCATTTCTTGCCGTGCTGGCCATCTTCATATGGTTGTTCTGGTCGTTTCTGCACCGACAGGTGATGTGGGCGATCAAGGAGCAGGCGGACTGGGGCCATACGCTTGTCATCCCCTTTATCGCTGGCTGGTTCGTCTACTTGAATCGATCCACGATCTTTCGCGAGCCCTTTCGAATCGCATGGACCGGATTGATTCTGCTGATTGCGGGGATGGCGGTCTACAGCATCAGTGGCCTCGGGCCAGTGATGTTTCGGCATCACAACATCATGGGCTTTGGTGTCGGCGTGTCGCTTTTTGGACTCGTTCTGTTCTTCTGTGGATGGCGAGCCATGCGATGGTTGTGGTTCCCTACGCTCTATGTGATCGTNTTTGGACAGACGATTTCGGATGTGTTTCTCGAAGTCATCACCTATCGATTGCAGGACATCGCCGCGGTCGGTTCCTACTACGGTCTTTCTCTGATCGGTTACGACGTCGAGCGATCGGGGAACACCCTTCAGATCTTCCATGATGGAGAACTGGTCCCCGTCAACATTGCGGAGGCCTGTTCAGGCATGCGGATGCTCGTTGCCTTTCTGGCGCTGGGTGTTGCCATGGCCTATGCAGGATTCTCCTTCAGGGCGCGCTATCCATTTCTGACTCTCTGGATTTTCAGTCGTCGACTCTTCGGTCGTCTGTTCGGAAGAAGGAAGGCGGTCGGCTCAAGTGCATGTCGACGTACGGCCACGGTTCTCTGGGTCATCATCCAGCGGACTCTGCTCGTCATATTCGCCGTGCCAACAGCCGTCTTCGTGAACATTCTTCGTGTCATGACACTCGGCATCCTGTCGACCCAGGACACCCAATTCGCAGCAGGTGATTTTCACACCATGGTCGGAATGCTCTGGTTGATTCCGGCATTCTTCGTCTATCTGGGAATCATGTGGGTTCTCAAGTCAATTTTGACGTATGACAACGAGAAGTCGGGCAGTCAGAACAATGAAGACGCCCGTGTTCAGATCCGCTTCGGCAATCGCACGAAATGGGCATTCGTCACCTCGGTGTGCATCCTCGTCTTTGGTGGCATCTCGTTTCAGTTCGCGGCCAATGCACTTGGTGTCTACCTGGAAAAACAGCCCGTGGCACCGCGTTATTCACTGGATTCCATTCCCTATACGGTCGGGCCNTGGAGCGCNTCACGGACCAGTGAACACCGAATGGATGAATCCGGTGTGGAGCAACTGGGAACGGATCTGTATCTCACCCGTCAGTATTTCAACATCCAGGATTCCAGCCAGCCGTCGATTCAACTGCACATCGCGTACTACACCGGCCACATCGACACGATTCCGCATGTGCCGGATCGATGCCTTGTGGCCGGGGGGCTGACCCAGGAACAGCCGCAGCCGATCAATCTTCCATTGGCGCTCGATGGAGAGGATTGGATCCTTGATCAGGACAATGTGCTTGATGGTGAGCCGTACCGCATCGCGACAGTGAGTCGGCCACAGGGAAAGATCGAACAGGCCAGGCTTCCTGTGGGTGAATTTGAACTTCGTACGACGGAGTTCGGCAACCCGGACAGACCCAATCTGTCAGTGTTTGCGGGTTATTTCTTCATTGCCAACGGCCGTCTGACGCCTGACCCCTGGGGGGTCAAGATGCTGGCTTTCAAGCCGGAGGACAAAAAGGCGTATTTCTGCAAGGTTCAGATCATGGCTGCCAGTGAGAATTCGATGACAATGGACGAATTCGTAGAACTGGCAACCTCCTTTTTGGAACCTATGATTCCCGAAATTTCACGCGTTCTTCCGGACTGGGTAGAAGTGTCCGCAGAAGACGAGAATGAGTCAGCTTGACGTTTAAAAAGAGAAGTACATGGCTACAAAGGTCAATTATCGCCTTCTGACAATCATTGGACTCCTTGTTCTGATCGCCGCAGTCATCGGTGGTGGCATGCTTTATCTTCGGATGCGCGGCAATGTCGAACGGAATCTCCGCACGGCCAATGAATACTACGAGGCACAGGAATGGAAGAAGGCGGCCGGTTACTACGGACGTGTTCTTTCAAAGCAGCCCGGTAACAACGAGGCCATCGACAAGTTGCTGGTTGTCCGTCAGAAGCAGGTTCCGGATACGCCCGAGCAGGCGCGTTCGATGTACATGCAATACATCACCTTGCTGAAGCAGGCGGCCTTTCATGCCTCGTTGGATCAGCAGAAGCAGAAGGCCAGTGAGGTTCTTGAAGAGCATTATCAGGCTGCGGTCCTGACGAATGAAATCATGTTCTGGCGAATGCTGGAAGACCTGACCAANATTCTGATTCAGCAGTCGGCTGAAGAAGATGAGCTGGTTGCCCGGGCCTATCTCCTGAGAGGTCTCAGCAAATTGCGTCTGAATGACGAGCAGCTCACGGACAACATTGACGGCCTTGGCAACATTCGTTTTCCCGGTGAGGATGACATTGAAAAACATCTTGAGCTGGACCCGGACAGCGACATGGGGCTCTCGAAGCTGGCGTTTGGCCGAATGGCCGTAGCCAGGCGACTCGGCCTTGAAAGTCGATTTGCCCAGGAGGAAAAGAACCTCAAGTTGGCTCAGGAAACGTTTACGAAGGCCGTTGAAACCAATCCTCAGGGTGTCTGGACATCCCTTGAAATGCTGAGAGACGCGTATGTCGATCAGCTCTGGTATCTCGGCAAGAACCTGAGAGATCCCGGTTCGGTTCCCAGGGAGAAGCTGGAGGAGCTTCGGGACGCTGTCATCGAAGCCCTGGCCAATGCCGAAGCCATTGTCACCAAGGATGCCATCGACAACATGCAGGTGGTGATGGATCTCGTCCGCTACCTCAGGCTCATCGATGCCTTTGAAGGTGATGCCCGGGCAGCGACGCTGTTGGAAGCATCGCTTGAGCGTGATCCTGACAACGACTGGCTTCTGTACAGCCTGGCGCGCAGTCTCTACATGAAAGGGGACTTTGAGGATTCACTCGCATCTGCCGAGGCGCTTCTCGAATCGCCTAAGAAGACCGTTTCTCTCGATGCAAGATCGCAGTGGAACTACAAGATTCTCGCGGCAAAGCTGGTCTTCGACAATCTCAATCAGTTGTACAACCAGGCTGAGGTTCAGGAGCGATCTGCTGTCTACGAGGACATGATTGCGGCCAAGGGTGTGCTTTCGGATCTTCTCGCCGAGGAAGACCATCCATTCAATCTTGAAAGCAACGGTAAGGTTGCCGTTGTCAATCGACGTTGGTCTGAAGCAGCCAATTATTTCGAGCGTGTGATATCGCAGCGAACGCCTGACGCGATGATCATGCGGCTGAGTGCCGTGGCGCTCGAGGAAAACGGGCAAAAGGGTCTGGCGGAAGAGCGTCTTCTGGCAGCCATTGAAGAATATCCAAACGATCTGCGCAACTATCTTTCCCTGGCGGAAATGTATGGACGGAATGGTCAGCCTGAAAAGGGTCTGGAGCTTCTGAGCAGGCTCCCCATCCGCGTCATCGANCGAAACCCGATGCTGACTCGGGCCTTCGAATCACTCAAGGTGTTGACCGCGCCCGAAGGTCAGCTTCCAGTCAATGTCAATGATCCTGTGCTGATCGCACTCTCCAGGGCGGATGCGGCATTGAAGGAAGACGATACGGCTGCCGCCATGGCGGCCTTGCAGGAGGTCATTCCGGCGGAAGGGGACGTTCGGATTCTCATTGCCAAGGCGCACGTGGCGTCATTGGCGGGCAATCAGGATCAGGCTGTCGAGATGATCGAAGAAGCGATCGAAATCCAGCCGACGAATTCAAGGTTGAAGCTGCTGAGGGTTCGCTACGGAGATCCCGTCGAGGGCATCAAGCTCTATTGCGCGGACCGATATCCTGATCCGCTGGAACGTGATGCCATGATCTACGAGAACCTGCGTTCGCTGGCTCGTCTGCGAGCCCAGCTGGCNGAGGACGCTCGTGNCGAGGGTGATCTCGAGGCTGAAGCNGACAATCTCGCAGTCGTCGAAGCTGCCACGCTCGCCATGGAGGACTATCGGAAATTCGCCGATCAGGCTGTCGATTCGGTTGCAGGCGCCTACGTCGGTCGCTTCGAGGAATTGCTCAATGAAGGCAAGTTCGAAGATGCCCGCTCGATGCTTCCGATGGCACGCGAGAAGAATTTCGATGGTGCNGAAGGCAATCTTGCCGAAGCTCGACTTGAAATGTACATCGCCAAGGCGCTNCAGGATCAGGGCGAGCCCTACCTTGAACAGCTGAATCGTGGAATCATCGCCGCTCAACGTGCGACTGAAATGGCGCCATGGTCGGATCTTGCCTGGCGAACGTTGGGATGGGGCAACGAGCTCAACAACAACCTCGTGCAAGCGGAACGAGCGTATGGCGAATCGTTCAGGCGGAATCCTGAAAATGCGGCGACCTTCCAGAAGTACGTGATGCTCATGCTTCGCCCGGAAGGTGACTCCGGCCGTGCGCTCGCGGTCCTGCGGGAATCGGCGGGTACGTTCGAAGACGACGATTTGATTCAAGATCTCTGGTTGGAGGTCGAGGCTCGCTACGGCGATCCATCAGTGACCTATACCCAACGCAAGAAGGTCTGGGATGAGAATCCAGAAAACCGAAACAACGCATTGCGTTTGGCGGCATTCCTGGCTTCCGCCGAACCTTCTCAGGAACTGATCCTGACTGATGATGGCAAACGGGCCATCAACTCCCGCCAATGGCTTGGTCTTGCGGCATCCAGGCAGACTGAGCTTCTGGCCAAGCTCCAGTCGCGATGGGATTCGATGATGGATGAGATTCTTGTTCAGATCGAAGACCAGGAAGATGCGGACTTTGCCCAGGCGATTCTGCATGCTCGTGTCTATGTCGATCGTGAGCAGGTTGATCGGGCTGTCGACACACTTCGGCGNTTCCTTCGAACACAAGCCGATGAAGCGAATNTGTCCTATCAAACGATTGCNGCAGCCCAGTTCCTCATTGATTCGGAGCGGACCATCGAGGCNGTCCAACTTCTGAAGGAAGCCGTTGATTCCCAGACTGCGGCAATGGAAGTGGATGAGGCGTTGGGTTCGATCTACTACGGGCGAGCCAATTACAACGATGCGATCAAACATTTCAAACTGGCCCTGGAAGCACCTGAGCCCAAGCTTGGAACTCGTTACAGAATGATTGAGTCCCTNCTGCGGACTCAGCAATTCGAGGAAGGNCGCAAGGCGCTNGATCTTCTGAGGCAGGCCGGCGGCAGTCCCTATGAAGTGGCCATGCTCGATGCCTTCTTGTACGACCGCGAGAGCGTTCTGGCAGGTGCGGAGGGCAATGCCGATCTGCAGCTGGCTTCGATTGCGAAGTACCGCGAACAACTTCAGGCGGCCATGTCCATCAATCCTGACAATTCCCGGCCGTATGAACTGCTTGTCGAGAGTCTTCTGTCCGAGTACCTCCGAACAGGTCAGACCACGCTCCTTGATCAGGCGAATCGAGTGATCAGCACGGCGAGCCCGGTCGTCAGAAGAAGTGAANCGCTGATGCTCAGTCAGGCCGACATTCTCGAAGCCGAAGGCAAGTCGCGTCAGGCCGTTCTGTCCATGGAGGAATTCGTACGGGCCAATCCTGTTGCCCGAGAAGTTCGTGAACGACTCATCGTCCTCCATGACGAGATGGGCAATTCAGACAAGGCGATCGATGCCATTCGTGCAGCCATCTTCCTGTATCCGCAAGATCCCGAGTGGCATACGCTGCTGGGTGAGTTTCAGGAAAAGAACGGCGACATCGAATCCGCGACATCCGCCTATATCGATGCCTTCAATCTTCAGCCTACAAGGCGGTTGCTGAGTCGTCTGAATGACACGACTCGTTCTGCTGAAAAGTGGGACCATGAGGCTGTTCTTGCCATGGCACAGAAGCATCAGCGGCTGCTTGAAACCAGCCCACTGCTCCAGTCAATCCATGCCAAGGCACTGGCACGTATACGAGCCAATTCCCAGGCTCGAAACAGAATCCGGGAATCGAGAGAGAACTACCTCAGGGCCATCGCGGAGGAATCCTTGCCATCTTCCATTTTCCCCGTCTGGTACGAGGATCTCCAGGTTGTCTTTGCAGAAGACGATCCAATGGCAGGAGAGGCGTTTGCTCTGGATCTGATTGAAGGTGAGCCCACTCTGGATGACTACTCGGGATTGGCCATGTACTGGTCAAGATGGAATTCGTCTGATGCCTGGGACAGAGCCATTGAAAGACAAAAGGAAGGTGTGCAGCTTGCCGAAGCCATCGAGTCCGATCGACTGGTCGAGATGCTGTCCCGTCAAGGTGCAATCGAATTGTCCGCCTCCAGGAATGCAGATGCGGCAGAGACTTTCAAGCGAATCGTGAATCTGACTCCAGACGACACGATGGCGCTCAACAACTATGCGTATCTCTTGTCGACCTTGGCCGGTAAACCGTCCGAGGCGCTTCCGTATGCACAGACAGCCATTCGGCTTGCTCCGGAGAACCCGGCCATCATCGATACGATGGCGACCATCCAGTCACAGTTGGGCAACCATGATGCGGCCTTGACAGGCCGTCTGAAGCAGCTGGAGTATCAGCCCAAGGATCCTGAGCTGATGGGCAAGATCGCCATGCTCTACCTTGATCACACCGATACACCTCAGCAGGCCATGAAGTTTGCCGAACAGGCGTCCAAGCTCAGGCCTCGCGATGCCGTCCTTCTGGATGTGGAAGGCTGGGCAGCCTTCAAGAACGGTCGAGAGGCCAAAGGAGAGGATCTGATCCTGCAGTCAATCCGCCGTCAGCCTACCGCGAGGGCCCATTTGCATCTTGCGGAGATCTACTTGGCCCAGAACCGCGTAGAAAAGGCAAGGGAGCAGCTGCGTCTGGCGGTCGAAATTGCCGATGATGAAGGCATCAAGGCCCAGGCTGAGCAGTTGCAAAGCCGTATAGATGGCGGTAAATGACTGTTTAAGAAGGATTTAGGCCTTCTTCTTCCACCCGGGAGGCTCTGAAAAGACGATGTCCAAGCCTGCGAACATGAATACCGGAAAGCCTCGGCAGCCGTCTCCGCGCCCTCGCTCAGCGCCTCAGCCAGCAGCTCGGGTCACGGTGGATCCCATCCGTGTACTGCGACAGCACGTCCTCGGGATTCTCGTGTCCTTTATTACGGGCTCGGTCGTCGGGGTGGCGGCCTATTTCGGCCTGCTCTTCTACTACCCGCTCTACTCTTCCGAAATTCTCTTCGAAGTGCGTCCAGGCCTGGATGATGCCACCCAGATCGGGACGAATGAGAAAATGGGTGGGGATGACGCAGAGCGGATGGTCAAGACCCAGACCAAGTTCATGCTGGCTCGTGACGTGCTTGCGTCTGCTTTGCTGGACCCTTCAGTACGAACAACCGTATGGATGCAGTCCCAATTCATCGATCCTCAGTCAGGCCAGCCGATGATCGAGCTGGCTACGGATGATCTGCTCGACACCCTGAAGACCCCGATCTACAGAGATACGAATCTCTTCAGCCTGAATTGGGCCGCAAAGATTCCCAGTGATGTGCCGAAGGTTCTTGATGCCATCGCACGATCCTACAACACGAAACTGAAGAGACTGGATGATCAGCAGTTCACCGACAACGAGTCGCTCTTTGAGGATCAGCTCCGTCGTACGCGTCATGCGCTTCAGGATCTGAGAGATGAAATTCAGGGTTTCATTGTCTCCAAGGGCATCACAACCCTGGATGATCCACGTTTTTCCCAGACTGCCAGTGAGGTTGAAAACCTCACTTCTTCATTGACTGCTGCGCTGAATGATCTGACAAGTGCCGAGTCGCAATACATGCAGACTGCTGCCAAGCTCGAGGGCACCATCGAGCCGACCTCGGAAGACATCGTCGAGGCTGAGATGGATCCTTCCATTCAATCCCAGATCTCGATTTTGGAATCGCTGCGAGCGGAAGAACGAGCGCTTCGTGAGCGTTTTCACGCGACGGCGAACCCCATCCGTCAGATCGAGGCAAGTATCAGCGGTACTGATCAGCAGATCGAGGCCAAGACGAAGGAGCTGCTGAAGAGGAACCTCAATGCTCGGCTTCGCAAGTGGTCTTCAGAAGTCACTCGATTGAAGAGTCTGATCGAGCGAATCGAGACGGATCTGGTTGAGAAGGATGAGCGAATGCGGAATCTCGCATCCGACGCTTCTCTGTTCGAGTCCTACACGTCCCAGCGGAAGCTGCTTGAGCGTCAGCGTGACGAGCATCTTCAGTTGATGAACAGTGTCAATCTGATGAAGCTCAGGGCGGATGCTTCACGTGTCCGTCAGGTTGGTACGGCTGAGATGCCTCGTGGTGTGTCGTTTCCAAAGCCTGAAGTCATCGTTCCACTGTGTACGGTTCTCTTCACAGGCTTGTATCTCGTCTTCATCTTCCTGAGAGCCTTCACGGACCAGAGAATTCACATGCCGAGGGATCTGCTCGTGATTCCAGGTTCACGCNTGCTGGGCGTGATTCCGGATACCGATGAAGATCCAACGACACCCGAGTCGGCCGAGCTCATTCAGAAGCAGCATCCTGACAGTGTTCTTGCCGAAACCTACAGGCAGACATGGAACGCCTTGTGGCGAAACATGTCCCGGCAGGGTCATGTCACACTCATGCTGGCCAGTGGAATGCCTGGGTCGGGCACATCGACCATTCTCTCGAACCTGGCACTCTCCGCTTCGGCCAGTGGTAAAAAGGTTCTGCTGATTGATGCCAATTTCAGGCGTCCAAGGCTTGGATCAATCTTCGGTATCGATGAAGAATCCGCCATGGGCTTGGGTGACGTACTGGGTGGTTCCACTGAGTACGACACCGCCATACAGTCCGTGGATGGAGTCGACATCATGCCTGCCGGTATTCCGGCCAGTCGAATCTACGAGCGTTTCAATGATCCATCCCTGTCATCGTTGCTGGCGGATCTTCGCAACAAGTACGACTGTGTCCTTCTGGATACGGCGCCGGCTGTCGCGGCAGGCGATGCGTTGATTCTGTCCAGTCGCGTCGAAGCCGTTGCGCTTGTGGTTCGTGCAGGACAGGAGCAGCGAGGTCTCATTGCACGAATGGTGGGTCAATTCAGTGATACCAGCGCGGACATGCTGGGTGTGATTCTGAATCGTCCACGACAGACTGCAGGCGGGTACTTCAAGAAGAATTATCGTCTGATGGCGAAGTACACCGAGATCAAGGACTAGCGACGGCAGAGCCGGGAACTGGAACCATGGCCAGATCGGATCGATCTCGCAATATCCTTGTGACTGGTGGAGCGGGATTCATCGGTTCGCATCTTGTTGAGAAACTCGTTTCCCAAGGTGCGCACATCACCGTGGTGGACGATCT
Organism: Phycisphaerae bacterium; assembly: GCA_002702575.1. GTDB lineage: Bacteria > Planctomycetota > Phycisphaerae > Phycisphaerales > SM1A02 > UBA1668. Next base: position 54,604 of record PAAJ01000018.1, read on the forward strand.
CTCGACAGGTCGACGAAGCAACCTGGATGCGATTGATCCGTCCGACATCGATTTCATCGAAGGTGAGCTTTCGCTCGTGCTTCCTGAACTGCAGGCAGATCGATTTTCCGAGATCTACCACCTTGCGGCTGCTGTGGGAGTGAGATTGGTCGTGGATCAGCCCGTTCGCGTCATCGAAACGAATGTGCTTGAAACGCTCGGGCTGCTGCGTTTCGCATCAAGTGCCAACGTGCCGACGGTCCTCGCCTCCACTTCGGAAGTCTATGGCAAATCACTTCAAGTTCCATTTTCAGAGAACGATGATCTGGTTCTTGGACCGACGACGGAACCACGTTGGGCCTATGCCTGCTCCAAGGCCATCGACGAGTTTCTTGGACTGGCGTGGTATCGGGATCAGGGATTGCCGGTCGTGATTTCACGCTTCTTCAATACGGTGGGTCCTCGGCAAATCGGTGTCTGGGGAATGGTGCTGCCACGATTCGTCGAAGCGGCCATGGCCGGTGAGCCACTGCTGGTCTACGGGACAGGAGAGCAGACAAGATGCTTCTGCGATGTACGCGATGTGGTTGAAGTGCTGCCCAGACTGCTGCATCAGCCGGATGCCATTGGCAATGTGCTCAATGTAGGCCGGGATATCCCGATCTCGATCATGCAGCTGGCACACATGGTCATCGAAGTACTTGGCAGTACATCCCCAATTGAGACCATCTCGTATGAAGCCGCCTATGGCCGGCAGATCGAAGACATGATCCAGCGACGGCCGGATGTTTCAAAAATCCAGTCGCTGTTTGATTTCAAACCCCTGATACCACTTGAACAGACGATCAGGGATCTCGCTTCGGAACGAGGTTCCTCTTCTGACAATGGAGCGTTGTCGTGACCGGAGGGGCTTCAGAATCCGTCACTGAAGCGATCATCGGCGAAGTCACGCCCTGGCTGCTTGTCGTTGATTATCTCCCCGTCTTTGTCTGTTCATTTCTTGCAGTTCTTCTGCTCACGCCTTTGTTCCGATCGATTGCGATTGCGGCAGATGTGGTGGACAGGCCGGATTCGGATCGCAAGGTTCACAAGAATTCAACGCCATATCTTGGCGGACTGGCTGTCTTCTCGGGCATTCTTCTTGGCGTGGCGGTCAGCTATGTCCTGGTCGCGGGGGAGGCCGCTGAATACCGGCCGTTGCCCCTGTCGATCGTCGGTGGAATGTTGGCAATCGTGTTCACNGGATTGGCTGATGACGTCTGGGGCTGGGATCCAAGACTCAAGATTGCAGGCCAACTCGTTGCCGCGGCGCTGTTGGCACTCAACGACATCGGCACACAGGTCGCTGGAGGTCTCCTGGGTTATTTCTTCGGAACCTCGATTGTCGAATTCACCATTCCGATGCCATTTGGCTACATCCCTGTCAATGTCACTGAATGGTTGGGCACGGCCATCATTGCGATCTTTGTCCTTGGTGGCTGCAATGCCTCCAATCTGATCGATGGACTCGATGGTCTGCTCAGTGGAACGATGGCCATCATCGCGCTGGGCCTGCTTTGTCTGTCTCTCATGATGGCATCCAGCTTGACCGTGGCGGATGTCGAGGTCATCTCCAGATATATCCCGGAGAACATTGCCCAGAATGAAGGTGTAACGCTGTCAGGGGCCAGAATCGTTTTGTGCATGGCGTTGATGGGTTCAGTACTCGGTTTTCTTCCCCACAACTTCAATCCAGCGAAGATCTTTCTTGGAGACTGCGGGTCCCTTCTGCTGGGATACTGCAGTGTGGTGATCATCCTGATGCTTGGAGAGCAGGGTGAGACACATCTGGTGCTTGCAGGACTTCTGATCTTTGGTATTCCGATCGTCGATACCATTCTGGCCATCGTCAGACGAAAGGTTCAGGGCTTGAGTCTGTCTGCACCGGATGCCAGTCATCTTCATCATGTCCTGAAGGCAAGACTGGGCGGCGTGAAGCGTGCCGTTCTGGCGATCTATGGATTGGAGGCATGTCTTGCAGGCCTGGGAGTCCTCCTCGGTGGCCTGGTTCTCTTTGGTGACCTGAGAGTCCTTTGGATCTACGTGGCTTTCATCCTCGTGTATGGAGCGGTCTGCCTGATTGGTCTGAGAATGGGTCTGGTTCAGAANCGTCGCAGCGCGATCAGTGAGAAGGCTGGTTGATGTCAGAAATTCAAAAAGTCCTGTTCGTATGCATGGGAAACATCTGTCGTAGTCCGATGGGTGAAGCCTTGTTGAAGCATCATGCAGATGATCAGGGNCTCGTGGATCTTCATGTGGACTCTGCAGGTGTTGGTGCGTGGCATGCCGGCGAATCACCGGATCATCGCATGCGTGAGACGGCTCGCCAGTTCGGCATTCATGTCGATGGAGAGGCTCGCAAGATCAGCAAGCAGGATCTTGTGCATTTCGATCTGATTCTCTGCTCCGATGTCGACATTCTCGAGCAGGTCCTGGCGCTGGGATCGGATCGTTCTCGTACGAAGTTGATGCTCGACTACCATCCCGAGATGAACGGGCAGGATGTTCCCGATCCGTACTATGGCGGTCCAGACGGATTCACGGCAGTGTTCGANATGCTGGATACGGCATGTCGAACGCTCGCAGGACGGATTCACTCGGGTAACCGGCATTGATGCAGCCAGATCAACTCAAGGAGATGATGCGGCATGTCGGCATTGAACATCGAATGTCACGTTGCGTTTCCTTGTCCGGCGGCAGCATTCATGACGTTCGCAGGATTGATTTCGACGATCACCATTCACTGGTTGTCAAGATAGCCGCGGGCCGACAGGGCGCATGTCAGTTGAAGTCGGAGATGTCGGGTCTTCAGGCGCTGTCATCCAAGGTCACAGAGAGTCTGACTGTCCCGGAAGTGATCGGATTCCATGAATCCGATGAGATGTCGTTGCTGTTCATGGAGCATCTCGACTCCGGCCAGCACGATGAAGATGGTTGGAAGGCTTTCGGAAAATCGCTTGCTGGTTTTCATGAATCGATTGATGCAGATCGCTATGGATTCGATCACGACAACTTCATCGGATCGACGCCCCAGAAGAACGATTGGAATGATGACTGGGTGGACTTCAACAGAGTCTGTCGACTTGGACCGCAGGTCGAGTTGGCCAGTTCCGCAGGACATCTGTCAGCCACTCATCGATCTCTCTTCGAGCGGCTGATCAGGCGCCTTGGTGACTGGCTTCCGAAGAGTCCGAAGCCTTCACTGCTTCACGGAGATCTCTGGTCAGGAAACGTGTTGATGTTGGAGGGCAACCGGACGGCGATCATCGATCCGGCCTGTTCGATCGGTGATGCCTGGGCGGACATCGCCATGATGCAGCTCTTCGGAGGTATTCCGAATTGCTGCATGGAGGCCTACGCGACTGCGCGAACCGATGATTCAAGCTTCCCGTCGGATCGGGTAGCGATCTACCAGCTCTACCATGTCCTCAATCATGTCAACCTGTTCGGCCGATCTTATCTCGCACAAGCGGTCGCGATCGCCGAGTCTGTTCTGAGTCGTTGATCAGCCATGTGTTCTGGCGAATTCACCCATGAACTCCGCCAACTGGCGGCACCCGGACTCGGGGAACGCGTTGTANATCGAGGCCCGCAGTCCGCCGACGCTTCGATGCCCCTTCAGATTCTCCATGTCATGATCGGAGGCCTGCTTGATGAAGGTGGCTTCCAGTTCTTCGCTGGGGCAGCGGAAGGTGATGTTCATGCGTGATCGATCTTCAACGGCTGCATGTCCGGTGTAGAAGCCGCCTGAGTCATCAATGGCGTTGTAGATGCAGGTCGCTTTCCGTTCATTCATTGCTTCGATGCCCTGCAGGCCGCCATTCGTTCGGATCCAGTCAAAGACCTTGCCAAGGAAGTAGATGGCGAACACCGGTGGCGTGTTGTATCGCGAACCCTTGTCAGCATGAATGTCATATCGAAGCATGCTGGGAAGATCGGTCGAAGCCTGCTCGAGAAGATTCCGACGGATGGCGACCAGTGTGACTCCGGCGGGCCCCAGATTCTTCTGGGCGCCGGCATAGACCATGTCATGTGACTCCCAGTGAATGGGCCGGGAGTACATCTCGCTGCTCATGTCCGAAATCAGTGGCGTCGGTGATGATGGAGTCCTTTTCCATCGCGTTCCATAGATCGTGTTGTTCGAGCAGTAGTAGCTGTAGGTAGCGGCATCATTCCATGCAAGGGAATCGAGGCTCGGAAGGCTGGCGTAATTGTCCTCTTGACCGTCCCAGATCACGTTGGCCTGACCGAACCGTTGCGCTTCCTGGATCGCCTTCTTGGTCCACGACCCTGTNTTGATGTAATCAGCCTGGCGATCCGCATTCAGGAACGCCATGGGAATCATGGAAAACTGAAGTGATGCACCACCTTGCAGATAGAGGATTTCGAAATCGTCGGGGATGTTGCCGACTTCACGACAGAGTGCATCCGTTTCGTCAAAGACCTCGGTGATGGCTTTGCCGCGATGACTGTGTTCCAGCAGTCCAATGCCTGTCCCGTCCAGATCCCAGATGTCCTGTTGAGCCTGTTCGATCACAGATTCCGGCAGAACGGCGGGGCCGGCTGAGAAATTGAATTTACGGGAGGTCGTCGTTGAAGTCATTGTGATTGTCCGCTGGCTGGAGTGTCCTGGATGGCAGTGCAGTTCACACTGATGACGTGTTCATGATCTCGAATGGAAGTCAGGGCTGCCTCATCAACGGGCCGATCGACCTGGATCTTCGCACAGGCTGCGACCGATTCCGCATAGATGACGTTCTCCATCTCCTCGACGTTGGTGCCATCGCGGCCGATGATCTCGAAGACATGGGCCAGGACTCCTGGCTTGTTCAGATGTCTGACCGAAAGAAGTTGGGAAGCAGAGGTCCTTGTGGCCAGGTTGACGCAGTTGGAAACTTCTCCACTTTCCTGCCATGTTCGGATGATCCTGACGACCTCCGATGCAATGGCTTCCTGTGCCTGTGCGGTGCTTGCGCCCACATGATGTGTCCCATAGACCCCTTCTTCTTGGACAATATCGTCCGTGAAGGCGGGATCTCCCGAGCCCGGTTCATTGGCGAAGACATCAAGGCCAGCCCGGATATGGTTCTTGTTGATGGCCTGTTTCAGCGCGGTCTGGTCGATGACGCTGCCTCGACTGGTATTGACCAGGATCGCGCCGGGCCGCAGGGCATCACAGAAGCTCTGATCGATGAGATGCTTCGTCTGGTCGTTCGCAGCGATGTTGACTGAGATCACGTCGGACATTCTCGCCAGATTGACCAGTTCCTCGCAGCAGCCGATACCCAGTTGATCAGCCGTCTCCTGGGTCAGGCTTCTTGACCAGGCGACAACCTTCATTCCAAAGGCCTGGCCTCTTCTGGCGACCGCGAGGCCGATGCGGCCCATGCCGACGATGCCCAGTGTTCTTCCATAGAGACCGGCTGCCTTGGAGTATTCCTTCTTGTTCCAGACGCCATCACGAAGGTCGCGTGTCTGATCAGGAATACGACGGTCACAGGAAAGAATGAGGCCCCAGACCAGTTCTGCAACTGCAAGGGCATTCATCCCAGGGCAGTTTGCAACGGAGATTCCCTGAGAGGATGCCATCTTGATATCGATGTTGTCGTAACCAGCTCCGGCTCTCACGATCAGGCTCAGCTTGCGGCCGACAGTGATCGTGGCCTCCTTCACCTTGGTCGATCGAACGATGAGAACCTCAGGATCATGCGATTGCACCGCTGCNGTCAGCGCGTCGTCCTTCAGGCTGGGGTCGACATGGACCGTACATCCGAGCTGCTCGAGTGCAGCGATGCCGGAAGCCTCGAAAGCATCAGCAATCAGAACGACTGGACCTTGTGGAGCGTGACTGCTGGACATCTCGGAATCCTGCTTTGTACTTGTGAACGATGAGCCCATCATTTTCCCCTCTTCTGATATGTCTACTGGGACAGGACCTGGCCTGATGACTTGGTTGAGTCTAGAGCGTGAACGAACAGTCCGCTTCTGAGCTTGGGTTCGAACCATGTGGATTTGGGCGGCATGCAGAGGCCCGCATCCGCCACGTTCAGAAGCTGTTCGATGGTGGTCGCCTTCAGAGAGAAGGCGATGGCGTCTCCATGGGCATCTGCTCGATCGGCCAGTTCTCCCGTGCCTCGAATGCCTCCAACGAACTCGATGTTCGGGTCGGTGCGTTCGTCAACGATCCCCAGCAGCGGTTCCAGGATCCGGTCATGCAGAAGCGAGACATCGAGTGAGCTGATGGGATCGTCCCAATCGATGGAATCGTGATCGAGATCCAGCCGCATCCATCGGCTGTTCAGATAGATTCCGAAGCTGCCAGCACGCTCCATCTCGGGATCGGCATCCATGTGAAGGGATCCCAGTGTCCGCAGTTGGTCGATGGCATCATCTCCGGCAAGCGAGCCCAGTGTCTTGACCACTCGGTTGTAGGGAAGAATGGTGAGTTGGCTTGCTGGGAAGAGGACGCTGAGGAACCAGTCCGACTCCATGCCTCCCTCGATCGAGTCCCGTGACTGTTCTGCTGCAATGTCCCGGGCAGCACGTGAAGCCGAAGCGCTTCGATGGTGTCCATCCGCAACATAGACGTGGGGGACTTCTTCGAAGATCTTGGCATAGGGATCCGTATTGTCAATCGCCCATGCGGTGTGTGTGACGCCATCCGAGGATCGGAAGTGGAAGAGCGGTCTTGTGGACGAGTCCACCGATACCAAGTGATCCATTCGATCGTGATCACGGTAGGTCAGGAAAACCGGTCCGGTGTTCGCATCCACGGCTCGCACATGCCGGGTTCGATCATCTTCCTTGTCGGGTCTTGTTCGTTCATGCTTGCGGATGACGTCATCCACGTAGTCCTGAACTCGACAACAGCAGACAAGGCCGATCTGGCTTCTGCCTTCCATGGCCTGCCTGTAGAGGAACATGCGAGGCGCGTCATCCCGGACCAACGTTCCGTCATCCAACAATCTTTTGAAATTGGCCGTGGCCTTCTCATACACGGCATCCGAATGAGGATCCGTTCCAGCGGGCAGATCGATTTCCGGCCGGATCACGTGCAGGAAGCTGTTGAGCCCATCGCGTGCCATGTCTCTGGCCTCTTCCGTATTCATGACGTCGTACGGTGGGGAGGAGATGGCCGCAGCCCGGTTGAAGGGAGGATGGATGGCCTCGAAGGCCTTGATTCTCAGCATGTCGTGTCGCTCCCGGTCCCTCCTTCGGTATGGAGGGCTGATGCGTGGATTCTAGCAAGCCAGAGGTTCAAACGGGCCTGCTCAGGCAGGGGGTCGGCGGCTGGAAGATGTTCGCTCTGTGAGGGTTATGCCGGTCCGTGCAGTTGGGATACCCCTGGTCTGCGGGGGGATTCCCGGTATTTGCGAGAGAGGCTGAGGGGTCCATGGGTTGTTGTCGATAGCGACCGCGGAACGAGTTGCCACGGCCTGCCTCAGGCTGATCGTTTCCCTCGGACGAGCCCCTAGTCATCCCCGTAATGGAGTCACATTGAAATGAACATTCGAAATCGAACACGTAAGGCATTCACACTCATTGAAATCCTCATTGTCGTCGTGATTCTCGGAATCCTGGCGGCTGTGGTGATTCCACAGTTCACGAACGCTGCCGACGATGCCAACGCAGCGAGTGTGAGGACCCAGCTGCAGACCCTTCGCAGTCAGATCGAGCTTTATCGAGCCGAGAATGGCGCGGATCCCGATCTTGCAACGACAGGATGGGCTGACATGGTCTCCGGTGGTTATCTTCCCGGACCTCCCAAGAACCCTCTGACAGGTACCAACAACTTCGGTACCGGTGCCGGTGATGGATGGCGTTGGGCTGCCCTTCAGGTGGACAACAATGATCAGTGGGCCGCTGGCGGTACCAACAATGTCCTGGTTGCGAACAACCCTGACGGCACCATGTACCACGACTACGACACCAATTGACGGACAATGTGACCGGCTTCGGGTCAGGCGCTATGGATTGAACGGCTCCCGAATCGGCTAAATCTTGCGAGCGGCGGTGAAGGACTCACCGNCGCTCGCTTCATTATCGGCCCCCATCAAGTGTCGCTGGCGGTTCTCGGACCTGATTCAGGAAGATCACGGGGAACATNCGGATCTGCCTGAGGTCGGCGATCGATCCGGCCGATGGTTTCTCGTGCGGGATGTTCCCGGTGATGCAAGTTCTGTCCCCTGCGGAGTCAACCAATGCGTAAGGACACCTACCTCAACGTCGTCTTGACCGTGATTGCCGTGCTTCTGACCGTCGATGTCTGGACGCGGATCTCGGAGCATCCTCTGCCGGTCGACCAGGCCGTGGCACAGAGTCGAAGTCAGCCCAATCGCATGGCGCCGCGAAAGACCATTTCGCAGAAGGGTGTTTCGGCCATCGGNACCGAAGCGATCGGTCAGCGTGCAGAAATGATTGAGGTGCTCACTGGAATTCGTGAGCAGCTTGGAGCCCTTCGTGGATTGTTGGAAGGTGGGGGAATCAAAGTCCAGGTATCGGAGAAGGCCGAGAGCAGCCGGGGTCGGGCGACTGGCCGACGGTGATCAGCATGACGCGAGCTACCCGAACAAGACGAAACGCATACACGCTCATCGAGCTGTTGATGGTCGTTGCGCTGCTGGGTATTGCGGCGGGTATTCTCGCGCCGCAGCTGATCGGCATGGGTCGGCTCGAGACGTCCTCGGCGGTTCGTCGTCTGGTTGCGGACATCACATTTGCGCAATCCGAGGCCCTGGCTGCCCAGTCGTACAGAAGAATTCACTTCTACGACGATGGCTCCGGCTATTGCCTCGTGAGTATCACGGACGCTGACTTCAATGATCCTTTCAATCCGGCGACGGCTGATTATGTGGCGGATCCCTCCGGCACGGTCAGAGGGCTGGGCCATTACATCGTGAACTACGTCGATGATGGACGTTTCAAATCAGTTTCAATCTCCGATCTCGAGATGACGGGCGGGAGCCGGTCGCTCACCTTCGATTCGCTTGGCGGAACCATCGAATCTCCCGGTACACCAGCCGGTGAGGGTCGAATCGTGCTGACGGGCGAGGATGCGGAATATGAAATCACCATTGCTCCGGTCACCGGAAAGGTGTCCGTTCTCAGGATTGATGGTTAGGCGGCACAGCCAAGGAATACGGCAAGATGCGGATGTTGATTGATCGATTCAAGGATGGTGCTGGCTGCGTGGGTGTTGAATTCACGGAGCGGCTCGTTCGATTGCTTCAGGTTCGTTCCTGGAAGGATCAGCTGGATGTGACCGGTGTGTCCATACAGCCGATGTCTCGAACCAGTGAGCCTGGTTCGGATCAGGATGTCCTGTCCGCCAGATTGCGTTCGGCGGTCGTCGCGGGTGGATTCGTCGGACGACGCTGCGCCGTGTGCCTGCCTCGAAATGACGTCCAGCTCTACGTTACGAGGCTTCCCGAGATGCCGGAAGATGAACTTCGCGAAGCCATTCGCTGGGAAGCGGCCGATCGTCTCGGAATCGACCACAAGTCCGTCGAGGCGGATTGCATTCGGACCGGTGCTGTCGCGGAGGGTGGTCGAAATGAGATTCTCATCGTTGCGACACCGACCGAGGTGATTGGACGCCGGCTGGAAGCTGTCATGGCTGCAGGTTTGCGTCCAATGGCAGTTGATACGCACTTTGGTGCGGTTGCCAGAGTCTTCAGCCGCCATCATCGTCGCGAGGCGGATCAATCCAGTATTCGGGCAGTCATCGAAGTGGGTGATACCTCCTCGACTCTGATCGTGCTTCATGGTGAACGAATCGCCCTGTGTCGTTCGCTGGATATCGGTGGTTGTCATATGGACGCCCGTGTCGCTGAACATCTGGGGCTCGAACTCGATGCCGCTGCCGACTTGCGCAGAGTCCGTCTCCAGGCCGGCATCTCCTCAGAGGTCTCGGGCATCGATCCATCGACGGATCGTGCAGTCCATGAATCACTTCGTCCTCTGCTGGAAGAACTGGCAAGAGAGGTCTTGATGTGCCTTCGCTATTACGGAGTCACCTTCAAGGGTCAGCGTCCTGGTCGACTCATGTTGACCGGTGCAGAGGCCTGTGAACCCGGGCTCGCTTCGGCCATTGCCCAGCGGTGTTCCATGAGTGTTGAAATGGATGATGAACGTGCGACCCTTCAGCGATTGGAAACCAGTCTGCTTGGAACCCGCATGAACAACTGCGGGCCAGCTTCGGCATGGGCCGTCTCAGCAGGTCTCAGTCTTCGTAGTCTCGCAGCCACGCGTCGTCGTCGTGCTGCAACCAGTCTGGAGCGTGCCGCATGAGTGGTGTCATGCTTGATTTGATGCCCGTTGCCATTCGCAGGCGAGCGCAGGCCGGACAGCGGCTGCGTCGCTTGATCGCGATCGGTGTGATCACCAGCGGACTTCTGATCGCATTTGCGACCCATTCCCAGCTTCGCCGTGATCGACTCGAGGAATCGCTTCTGGTATCCGAGTCACGTGCTGCACAGGCGCTCCAGCTGGAACGTCAGGCGGCGGATCTCGGGGTCGTGCGAAAGGAAATCGAAGACGCCATGCAGGCCTACGATCGCGTCGCGCTGCCGATGAGGATGGACAGAATGATGGGGCGTATCGTCGCNGCATTGCCACCGAGCGCAACACTCGAACACATGATGTTGGAGTATGAAGATGATCGAGGCCGTCAAGGTGATCGAAAAGACGTCGATGTGGATCGACGAATCGTCGGCGGCATCAGCGGATTTGCGGCATCGGATGATGATGTTGCGAGGCTTGTCATGAAACTCGAGCAGGATGAACCCTTTGAGGATGTTCGCCTCGAGTTCACTCGTTCTCGTGAGGTTCGCGGAACGACCGCCCGCGAGTTCCAGATGACCTTTACGGTCGATCTCGAGGGTTCCTGGGAAATCAGGGAATCCAATCTGGCCGCAGTAGAAGGGGAGATGCCATGACACGGCGAAAACTGGAGCATGGCTACCTGTTGTTGCTTGGTGTGCTGGTGATCGTTTCGATTGTCGGCTTCATCTGGCCCAACTACAGTCGATCAAGTGAAGTGTCCGCTCAGATTCATTCGCTGGAGGGCAAGATCGGCCGGCTCGAGGATGCCAGAGTGAATCTCGAGACCCAGACAAANGCCATTCGCGAACTGGATGCCATTCGAGCATCTCGTTGTCGAGATGTCCCGCTCAGTCCTCAGGTTGCTCAACTCGTACGGGCCCTTTCACTGGAGGTGGATGGCGATCGAGTCGCCGACCAGACCTTCCAGGTGAGCGGTCGACGGGAAAACGTTGACGGTGAAGGGCGATATGAGGGTCTCTCCATGGTCGTTGAGCTGGAAGCGGAATTCGATCAGATCTGTTCCGTTATTGATCGTTGTGCCGGTTATTCGGACCTGGTTCGTGTGACCGGTCTTGAAATCGGTATCACCGGCCACAAGGGTTCGACCAACCGCCTCAAGGCGAGTGTCGCAATCGATGCGATCTATCAAGCGGATGAAGGAGATGCACCATGATGTCACGCACATGGCTGTCAATTCGACGATTATCACTGCAGTTGACGGCAGATCGCCGCAGATTCGCAATCTTCTGCGGCTTGCTCGCGGTTGGAATGCTCTTCTGGACACGATTGATCGTGATCCAGGACATGCCCAGAGTGGCTATGGCGGATCCGTCTGAGCAGTCTGCCGAAAAGTCCGAGAACAACACGCTCATGAGTGCCTCGATTGCCAAGCGCGTAGTTCTGCTGCCGGAAGGTCCGATACGAAATCCTTTTCGGGTCAATCCGCGCTATTACCCGGTTCTGGAAGACAACTCAGAAAGTCCGAATGAAGACTCAAAGTCAAAGGCTCGACCGGCCGACATCGTTCGGAGTGCTCTCAATTCGCATCGGCTTGAAGCCGTCATGGGAACGGTCGCCGTGATCAGCGGCCAGACGTGCCGGGTTGGTTCGAGTGTGAGGGATTTGACCGGGGGGGGACATCGAATCGAACTCGCGGAAGTGCGGGATCGTTCGGTGATCATCCGGTGCGGGGATGTGCAGCACGTGCTGCGCCTTGATTGAGCCCCGACCGGAAGAAGGATGGGAGGCAGGAGACGGTCTATGACCGCGGATGTTCGAGCGTTACCCCTCATGTCTAAAATCGTTGTATTCGCAGTTGCTGGCATGGTGCTCGTCACCATGTTCGCGCGTGCGCAGGAAATCCAGGACGATCCAAATCTTCCAGCGGATCAGCTCGAGGCGACTGACGCCACGATCCAGCCGCCGGCAGATGAAATCGGAATGGCGGATGAATCGGAAGTCGCCAGGCCTGTGGAGTCGGAATCGACCGATGGCGAGCAATCCGATGTCAGCATGTCACGATTCGGGACCGTCGATCTGGCTGTCCAGGATGGTGATCTTTCCAAGATCCTCGAAATGCTCTCCATCCAGTCCCGCAAGAACATCATTGCCGGGCGGGATGTCGCAGCGACCGTGACGGCGAATCTGTACGACGTTTCATTCCATGAAGCATTGGACTCGATTCTTCGTGTGAATGGTTACGGATACATCGAAGAAGGCAACTTCATCTATGTCCATCCNATCGACGAGATCGATCGGATCAAGGCTGCGGCGAAGCGAGTTGAAACCAGGATCTTCGATCTGTACTACATCTCGGCTACAGATGCAGATGCAGTCATTTCACCACTGTTGAGTGGAGTTGGACAGACCGTTCCGATGGGTGTCGTGGACGACACCTTTGATCCGGATGTCGCCAACAATGGATCAGATTCATGGGCCTATTCCGCACGGTTGATCGTGACCGACTATCCGGAAGTGCTCGAGGAAGCGGCAGGCATCATTGAATCAATCGATGTGCCGCCCACGCAGGTCCTTGTTGAAGGCACGATTCTGACGACCAAAGTCGTCGAGGAAAATGCATGGGGCGTTGACTGGAGCATCATCAGCAGCATCAACTTCTCCGATGTGATGGGTGGTCCTCTTCAGACCGTCAACAATCTGATCGATGGTGCCATGACACCTCCGACCACCAATGCACTTGGTGGCGTCAGCAATGTCGGTAAGACGGCCGATGCCGGTGGTTTCAAGTTCGGCGTCATCAAGGATCACTTTGCGCTGTTTCTGAAGGCTCTGGACGAAGTCGCGGATACGACGGTCATCGCCCGTCCCAAGGTCATGTGTCTGAATCGACAGAAGGCCGAGATTCTCGTCGGTCGACGTGTCGCGTATCTTTCGACGACCCAGACCGAGACAACGACGACGCAGTCAGTCGAGTATCTCGATACGGGTGTCCATCTGGTGTTCAGGCCGTTCATCGCACCGGACAACATGATCCGACTCGAGCTCTATCCTCGCCTCTCGGATGCCGAGGTCAGACCAATCGCCGACATCAACGGCAACACCGTGGATGTTCCTGATGAAGTGACCTCGGAAATCTTCGCCAATATCCGTGTTCGAGATGGTGAAACACTGGTCCTGGGCGGTTTGTTCAGGGAATCGACCGCCATCAAGCGAGACCAGGTTCCGCTGCTGGGCGATATTCCGATCGCTGGTGCCGCCTTCACGGGCCAGGAAGACAAGATCGGTCGCGAAGAGATCATCTTCATGCTGACACCATCGATCGTTCGTGATGAACGACTGTGGGAGGCCGGCAAGGATGGCCTCGAGATTCTGGATGCGGTGCGTGTCGGAACCCGATCCGGTCTGCTTCCATTCAGCAAGACCCGCATGACCTCCAATTACAACCGTGATGCGCTGGAAGCCTATCGGAATGGCGAACTTGATCTGGCACTCTTCTATGCCAACAACTCGCTGAGATTGGATTCGACCCAGCCTGAGATGCATCGCCTGCGATCGACTTTCGCATCCGAGTCGCATGACAAGGCCTGGGAAAGCTCGATCCATGAACGCATTCTTCAGCGTGAGATGGAATTCATTCCAGCAGACACGCTCAATCCGGAACCGACCCCGGACTTTGATGCAGATGAAGCACCGTCGCACACATTGCCGGCAGAGCCCGGGCCTCAGGTGGGAGCGGCAAAGCCAGCTTCACTGAACCATGATGACATTGTTCGCAGTCTCAACGAGAGTCTGGCGGGCACATCCTTCGGTTCCGAGACGACGACTGATGAAACCGAATCCCAGGCCACGGTCGCATCGGCCGAGTCGGAAAACGGTGGGGAGTGAAAGGGATACTCATGCACGTCACACCATTCTTTCGATCCTGCCTGTCAAGTGCGGTGCTCTTCCTGATCGTCCTCGCCTCGGCTTCCTGTACATCACAGCGCGGCAAGGAGATGCGACAGGAGGCCTATTCTCGAATGGATCAGGTCAATGCCGGCCTCCTCAACGAGCAGGCCACGACCGCCTTCGAAACCGGTCAGCTGGACAAGGCGCTCAATCTGTCCAACCAGGCGATTGACAGGTTCCCGAAAGGCTCGACGCATCACGTGCTCCGTGGCCGAATTCTGATGGAGCTGGATCGTCTGGCAGAAGCTGAGCGTGCATTCAATGAAGCGATTGATCTCAACGAGGAAGACGCGATGCCGCACTATTTCCTCGGGATCGTCTACGAGCGACTGTCACGGGATGATCTGGCACATGCAGGCTTCATGAAAGCGGCCGAGATGGAACCGGACAAGCTCCAGTTCCTCATGGCATCCGTTGAATCCCTGATGGCCCAGAATCGACTCGAGCAGGCAGAAGCCCTGCTGCAGGAGCGTTTCGATGGATTCGAGCACAATGCGGCGCTCCATCATCTACATGCACAATTGATGGTCATGCAAGGCCGCGATGATGACGCGTCGTCTTCCTATCAGATGGCCAGTCTTCTGGCGCCTGACGATCAGGATGTTCTCGGCGAATGGACCAGGCTTCTGCATCAGCAGGGTGATCATGCCGGTGTGCTTGCCAGTCTTCAGGAGCTCCGACATCTTCATGAAGTCACGCCGGCACTTGATCTCCAGTTGATGGAAGCCAGATCGCTGGCATCCATGGGACGTCATTCCGATGCGCGTGGTCAGTACCAGGAGATCGTCCGAGCCAATCCGGATCGGTTGTCGACCTGGCATGAGTTCGGTCTCTTCGCATGGGAGCTCGAGGACTGGCGTTCGCTTGAACGATGCGCCAACCGTCTTCGGGCCGCCGGTGATCGAAGCGTCCAGGCCAGGCTCTTCATGGCCGTGGTCCAACGAGAAGAAGGATCCCTCGAGGAGTCTGAAAAGACGCTCAAGGAAATCCTTGAGGATGCCCCTGACAGCCCCATGGCCAATGCCATTCTGGCTGGAGTCTGTCTGAGCAGGGGAAAGAACGAAGAAGCTCAAAAAGCAATGCAAGTCGCAGTTAAGTCGGCCCCTGTGGGCGCCGATGACACGCGAGTGACGGGAATCCTGGGCACTGGCCCATAAAACCCTCCCCGTCATTCCGTTTCCGAGCGACCCATGAAGACCCTCCTCACCATGGCACTCGGGAGCCTCCTCCTCGCGGCCCTTGTCGCCACCATGGCGACGTTGATGGTCTCGGGCTGGGGACGTCTCCCGATCGACCGAGCAGACTGGACGATGCTCGCCTTCGGGCTCGGTGCATCCACCTGGGCGCTGCTGCTGGTCGTCTGTCTCTTCACTGCACGAGTCTGTGATGCGGTCATGTCGTTCTCGGACCGTCTGGGCGAAGCAGAGCCTTGCACGATTCCACGGACGCCGATCTGGATGCGTCCACTGATGCGATCCCTTGCTCGAGTTCAGCAGACGGTTCTGCAGCGAGAAACCGTTTGGAAGACCCGTGTCCGTGACCTCGAGATCCGTGAGCGAATCGCTGATGGAGATCGCGCTCGAGCAGAGTCCGTTCTTGGTGTCATGCGGGAAGCCGTCATNGTCACCAATGCCTTTGATGAGATTCTCTACGCCAATTGGGCGGCCGGGCAGCTGCTTGGCTTCGATATCGAGTCGTCGCTTCGTCAGCCGCTGAAGGCTGTCGTGAAAGATGCGACGCTCAACCAGCTTGTCACTGAGATGCGTGAGTCGGCAGGAAATCCTCGCCAGGTGGATCATGTGATCGAGAACGGTGATGAGCCTGTCAGTTGCGTCGCCATGCTCTCAACGCTGCAGGATGCCACCGCCGAGATTTCATCGGTAGTGACGGTTCTGCATGACATGACCCGGGAGCGTGAAGTCGCCCAGTTGAAGAGTGAATTCGTCTCCAAGGCCAGCCATGAACTACGGACACCGCTGTCTTCCGTACAGGCCTATGTCGAAATGCTCGTCGATGGTGAAGCTGAAGATGAAGCTTCCCGTCAGGAGTTCTATGGCATCATCCAGGCTGAGACCGAGCGATTGAGTCGCCTGGTCGACAACATGCTCAACATCAGCCGGATCGAAGCAGGCATCGTCCGAGTCGAACGGGATTCCGTTGATTTCGAAACCCTGATCGATCGAGCACTTCAGACGCTGGAGCCGCAGGCCCGGGACAAGCACATCACGATTCATCGCGAGTTGGCGCCTGTCGATCTGCACGCCCTCGGAGATGCCGACATGCTCTATCAGGTCGTGGTGAACCTCGTCTCCAATGCCATCAAGTACACCCCCGAGGGTGGTCGAGTCACGATCACGGCCGACTCGGATCATCTTGAACGATGTGTCCATGTCTCGGTCTCCGATACCGGACTGGGTGTGCCCCCGAGTGATGTCGAACGCGTCTTCGAGAAGTTCTATCGAGTTGAGAACTACAAGCGCGTCGCAAAGGGGACCGGGCTTGGCCTGAACCTGTGTCGCCAGATCATCGAAACACTTCATGGTGGACAGATCGGTCTCGAATCCCGCCTGGGACTCGGTTCACGGTTCTGGTTCACCGTTCCCATGAGTCTTGAAACCGAGCACGAGAGAGAACACAGCGCCATCGCTGCCTAGGAGCCTTCCATGTCCGCACGAATTCTCGTCGTAGACGATGAGTCCCACATTCTCCACGTGCTTTCCCTCAAACTGAGGAATGCAGGTTATGACGTGATCACAGCCAGTGATGGCGAAGAAGGCCTGCATGTCGCCTGTGCCGAATCACCCGATCTGGTGATCACGGATCTGCAGATGCCCTACATGACAGGCATCGATCTCTGCAGCGAGCTTGCCGATCGCCGTTCTACATGCGAGATCCCCGTGATCATCCTGACGGCACGTGGCTATGCGCTTTCGGATGAGGATCTTGCGATCGGCAACATCAAGGAAGTCGTCAGTAAGCCGTTCAGCCCACGTCTGCTGATCCAGATGGTTCAGTCGCTGCTGAACGCCAGAGCCATGATTGGAAGGGCGAACGCGGCATGAGCATTCTTTCGACCATTCGAACCCGTGCGCAGGTATCGACCCTGGAGCAGAGACTCCGGGAGATCGGCCTCGTACTGATGCAATGTGATCGAAACGGTCACAGTGAACCTCGTCGCTCTGCACGACGTGACTGGTTGTGTGACCTCATCAATCGATCACCGATCGTCACTCGATCGCTTGCCACTGCAAGCAGCAAGTGG
Organism: Phycisphaerae bacterium; assembly: GCA_002702575.1. Classification (GTDB taxonomy): domain Bacteria; phylum Planctomycetota; class Phycisphaerae; order Phycisphaerales; family SM1A02; genus UBA1668. The sequence goes on from PAAJ01000018.1 coordinate 72,116, forward strand.
AACAACGAGGAACAGCCCATGCCCTTCGAGGCCGTCCCCGGACTCTGGCTGGCTGCGGTTCCCGTTCAAGAGCGTCGTGAACGTACCGGATACGTGATTGCTGCCATCCCGACGAGGGACCTGATCCACTCNGAGCAATTTGTCGCGATGTGCCAGTCGGCAAGATTGGACAGCCGCATGGCCACCCGGATGCTTGAGTGCATCGAGCCACCAGCCGCGAGTGAAGTCACCAGGCTGGCAGCCATGTTCCGATTCAGCTGGCACGACCAGCAGGTCATCGATTCCCATACCGGAACCCTCGAGGAAGTCGGTCGGGAACTCGGTGAATCCTATGAAGAGATCAACCTGCTCTACACCGTCATTCAGGGAATGACCGTGGTGGAGCGACCGGATCGGTTCGTCGCCTTCGCCTGTGAAGAGCTCCTGCACACACTGCCGTATCGATGGATCGCCGCACTTGTCCAACCACGAGGTGCCAGCGGTTCTCCCGAGTTGATCGTCGCCGGCAAGCCCGGTCAATCACGATCCAACATCGAGTCGGCGGCCAAGGCTCTGGAGTGCATGATGGACGATACGACCACCTGTCTGGTGGCCGGACATCCAGTGGCCGGTTCGATTCTTTCCGATCTCGGTGCAGCTGCCATGGCGCATCCCATCGGTCGCGATGGTCGTATTCACGGGATGCTTCTGGCAGGTGACAAGGAAGGCAAGGATTCAGCGGCGTCATCAGTGGACATGAAGCTGCTTGGTGCTGCTGCCAGTCACATGGCGATCTTCCTTGAGAACGCAGGGTTGTACGAAGATCTCAATGCGATGTTCCTGGGAACGTTGGAGGCCTTGACGGCTTCCATCGATGCCAAGGATCGCTATACGTGCGGTCACTCGCGTCGAGTGGCTCTGCTGACCCGTCAACTCGCCCATGCCGCAGGTCTGGATGAGGCCACCGTGGCTCGAATGCACATTGCCGGCCTTGTCCATGATGTCGGCAAGATCGGTGTTTCCGAGCAGCTTCTCTGCAAGCCCGGTGATCTGACGGAGTCCGAATATGCAGCCATCCGCGAACATCCTCGCATCGGTTACAGGATTCTTCGAGANATTCCTCGCTTCGAGGACATTCTCGATGGTGTGCTGTATCACCATGAGCGTTGGGACGGTGCGGGGTATCCGGAAGGACTGGCCGGTGAGGATATTCCACTCGTCGCTCGTTTGATTGCTCTGGCCGACGCCTTCGATGCGATGTGCTCCACAAGGACCTATCGATCCGCAATGAACTGNGATGAAGTNTTGAAGGAACTGTCTGCCAGTGCCGGTGGTCAATTCGATCCCTCACTGGTGCCGCTGTTCCTCGACCTGGATTTCACGGCCTACAGGCGAATGGTGGAAGGTCATCACGCCACGACCGATCTGGACGAAGATCACTTCGAGCGATCCGAGGAGTCGATGTCATGAAGATGGACTGGGAACAGCACAAACGTGGGGCGGTCCTTCGACTGTCCGGTGAATTCACCATCGATGATTCCGAATCCATGCGAAGACGCTGCAAGCAGTGGATGGATGAATCCAATACCGGATTGATCGTCGAATGCAGTGATCTTGAACGAATGGATTCGTCCGGTCTGGATGCGATGCTCTGGCTTCAGGAAGAGCTGGATCGCAGGGGCCTGACGATGCGACTCGTCGCGTTGAGTGGGCAACCCGCCATTGCGATGGCAGTGACCCGTCTGGATCGTCGCTTCCAGTTGAATGAGACCGTCGAGATGGCCGCTCGTCAGATGGGTGGCGCTCGATGGGGAGGTCAGGCAGCATGAACAGCACACGATTCGGTGCCGTCGAAGCCCTTCCACGTCTTCCTCTTGGGGAGATGCTGGTGCAGCGTGGTCTGATTTCCGAAGAGGATCTTCAGCAAGCACTGGAGCATCAGTCCCAGAGTGGGCACAAGAAACTCCTTGGCGAGATCCTGGAGCAGCTCGGATTTGTTTCCGAGGCCGGTGTTCTGGAAGTCATTGCCGAGGGGTATGGTGTCCCATTCATCGACCAGGTGGCCCGCATTGCGGATCCACGTGTTCTGGATGCCTTGCCTCGCGAATTCATCGAGGAACATCGAGTACTGCCGCTGTTCCTGGTTCGAGACACCCTGTCCGTTGCGGTATCTGAACCAGCGAATCTGTATCTCGTCGAGGAGATCGCCCGGATCTCCGGCTATGACATCAAGATTGCGGCTGCAACACGTACGGACATCGAATCCGCACTGCAATCCTATCTGCCGGCGGCCAATGTCTTCGTGATCGATGACATCTACGAAGACATTGATGAACAGGACTTCAGCATCATCGAGCGGCAGGTCACCGAGATCGCCGATCTCGAGGAAGTCGCCGGTCACGGTCCGGTCGTCAAGCTCGTCAATTTCATCATCTTCAATGCTGTTCAGGAGCGTGCTTCTGACATCCACATCGAGCCCGATCACCAGCGGCTGCGTGTTCGCTACCGGGTTGATGGTCGTCTCTATGAAAAACTGTCTCCTCCGTACAAGATGCATGCGGCGATCGCCAGCCGCGTGAAGATCATGAGCAACCTGGACATCTCGGAGCGCCGAGTGCCACAGGACGGTGATTTCAACGTCATGCTCGAAGGTCGTCCCATTGATCTTCGTGTGTCCACGATGCCCGGCAAGTATGGCGAGACCATCGTCATCCGGATCATCGACAGCCACAACAACCGGCTCTCGATGGATCAGCTTGGTTTCAGTGGAGAGACTCTGAAGGCATGGCAGGAAGTCGTCTCACANCCCAATGGCGTGATTCTTGTCACAGGTCCGACCGGTTCGGGTAAATCCACGACGCTCTACTCGGTACTCTCGATGGTCAACTCGCAGGAGATCAACATCTCCACGATCGAGGATCCCATCGAGGCCAAGATTCCGGGAATCAACCAGGCACAGGTCAATGAACGTGCCGGNTTCTCNTTTGCTCGAGCNCTTCGCTCCATGCTTCGTCAGGANCCCGATGTTCTGATGGTTGGCGAAGTTCGTGATGGTGAAACCGCAGGGATCGTGACACAGGCTGCCCTGACGGGACACCTGGTCTTCTCCACTCTGCATACGAATGATTCCGTCAGTGCCGTGACTCGATTGGGCAATCTGGGCCTGGAGCCCTATTTGATCGCCGCTACGATTCGGGGTGTACTCGCTCAGCGACTGGTCCGGAAAATCTGTCCGCATTGCAAGGACACCTGGACGCCGGATGATCGAATTGCCGAAGCCTTGGCCCGATCCGGGTGTCAGTGGGACACGCTGTATCGCGGAACCGGTTGCGGTCGTTGTCGACAAACCGGCTTCGCAGGACGGATCGGCATCTTTGAACTTCTTGTACCGGATCCGATGGTGCTTGACGCCATCGCGACTGGTGCCACGTTGCAGGATCTGCGAGCCCTCGTGGAGGGACGAGGGTTCCGGAACCTGCGAACAGATGGTCTTGAGAAAGTCTGTAATGGTCTGACGACCCCCGAGGAAGTCCTCTCAGCAACGAGCATGTGATGAACGCAGCCAGTACCTATGCCTATCGAGCTCGGGATCAGCACGGCCAAGCCGTGACGGGGACCTTGAGCGCCGAATCACCCGAGATGGTGGCCTCGCAGCTTCGAACCGACGGACTGGTTCTGACCGGTCTGCGTGATGCATCCATAACGGCTCAGGTTCAGGCCGATGCGTTGGTTGTCCAGGCACGCCAGCGTGCACGACGAGTCCGCCGCGGAGACGTGGTCTCGATGTGCCAGGAGCTGGGCGTGATGCTTGAGTCGGGTGTGACGTTGTCCGAGGCGCTCTCTGCGGTGACCGCTCAGGCGAAAAGACCGGAATTCAAGTCGGTGATGGCGATGGTTACGGATGAAGTCTGCGGTGGCATGCCGTTCTCTGAATCGCTCTCGCGACGTTCCCGCATCTTTCCACCAGTGATGGTGAGCCTGGTACGGGCATCGGAAGCCTCCGGCACCATGTCGGAGATGCTGCTTCGCATCGCCGAGTATCTCGGTGCCGAGGAGAAGACCGCGCGACAGGTTCGTGGGGCGCTGATCTATCCATCGTTCATGTTCGGAACCGGCGCGATCGTGGTGCTCTTCATGATGGTCTTCATCCTGCCTCGCTTCGCGAAGATCTACGAGATGCGATCGGCGAGTCTGCCGGGGCCAACTCGTGTTCTGATGGGACTTGGCGAATTCGTGAGCACGCAGTGGATGTACTACGGTCCGGCACTGCTCGTGAGCACCATTCTCATGGTGCTCTGGCAACGAAGCACGCATGGCACATGGGTTCGAGACTGGTTGAAACTGCATGTCCCGGGTCTTCGTGACGTTTTCAGGAATCTCTATCTGACGCGTGCATCGCGAACGATGTCCACGCTGCTCGCCGCGGGTGTGAATCTGCTGGATGTCATCGCGATCTGTCGAAACATCACGGGCAACCAGGTGTTCAACCGGGTCTGGTCGGACATGGAAACACGAGTTCGTGACGGCCTGCCGTTGAGCACGGCCTTCACGGAGTCCGCCGAGATGCCACCCAACGTGTCATCCATGGTCACGGCCGGTGAACGCAGTGGCCGTCTGCCGGAAGTCATGGAAAAGGTCGCGACGTTCTCCCAGGAACGACTCGAGGCCTCCGTCAAGAAGGCGACGACGATGATTGAACCCATCATGATCATCGGAATGGGCCTGCTGGTTGGTGCCGTTGCACTGGCACTGCTGCTGCCGATCTTCAAGATGAGCGGCGTCGTGGCTGGTTGATCCGATCCGACATGGAAAGATTGATATCCAGTCGCCTTCGTGCTCATCTGGACGGAGAGGGTGCCATTCAGCCGCGTCGTCGTCGTCGTCCTGAAAGCATCACCATGGGCAGCAGTCCGATGGTTGCCGGTGCGGGAATCCAGTACAACTCGCCCCAGGCCTGCCAGGAGTTGAACTCCGCATCATGGCCTATGAAGTTGGCTCCGATGCGTGGCAGTTCAAACCTACCGTTCGGGCTCAGGATTGTGAGCTGGGCAATGAGGACCCTGGAATTGATGGACTCCCCCTGAGGATCATCGGGTGTCACGAACCAGATCCCATCGTCAGCCTGCATGTCCTGGCCAGCTTCGAAGGTTTCCCAGTCGATTCCAACATCGGCCATAGTGTTTGAGCCGAAGGGGTCACCGCTCTGATCCAGTGCGCCGATGGTCACGAAACTGTCCCATTGAAGATCCGGAACAAGGTCGAAGAAATTGGGATTGATCGACTTGGAGGTCGGACCTCCGTAGAAGTCCTGATAAAAGCTCGTGCCGTTNCCCGGTTCAAGGAACATGGGCTGATCTGGAACACCGAACACGCCATTGATTCGATCGCCTTGCTCGACTTCCGCATAGACACGGATCGTGTAGTTGGAAACACTTGAATCCTGAAGGAGGTTCGTGCCGACCAGTTCAGCGCTCATGCCGATGTAATCCGCAGAGGCAAGGTTGGTCAGGGCCAAGGTCGCAACGGTGATGGAGAAAAGCTTCATGGCAGGTACCGACCCGGATTGTCCGGGGCTCCCTGTTCTGCGGCAAGCGTATTCCAGGGAAAACATCAGGCGACTGACTGCAGCTCCGACTGGGTGTCCCTGGAGCGATGGAACGCCATCCATGTGTGCAACGCCGCTCTGATCTGGTCCGAAGAGGTGGAGGTTCGAATCGCTTCCTTCAGCGGCTTCACGTGTCCCATCGATTTTCCATATCGCGCAATGCCGCTGCACAATCGGTGGAGCGCCATCCGCTCGGTCTGGTGTTCCAGCACGAGATCAAGATGTCGCTCGATGATCTGCAGCTTCTCAAGCATGGTTGGTTCGGGCAGATCAATGCCGTCAACAAGCTTGGCCTTGATGGCACGGAACATCCAAGGTGTGCGAAGCGATGCCCTCGCGATCATGACACCATCNCANCCAGTCAGATCGACCATGTCCTTGGCATCCTGGGCGGTCTTGATGTCGCCATTTCCGATGACGGGAATGGAATCCACNGCATCAACGACATCGGCAATGCCTTCATGTCGTACTTCACCCTTGAAGTACATCTTCGTGGTTCGACCATGAACCGTGATGGCGGCAATGCCGACCTGTTCAAGGCCNCGCGCCAGTTCGGGGCCGACGATGCAGTCATCATCCCAGCCAAGTCGAATCTTGGCGGTGACCGGTACGCCGGTCCGGGGTGTGACTGTTTCAACGATCTTCTCGGCCAGACGAATGGTTGAATCCGGATCGCACAGAAGCAGACTGCCACCATTCTTCTTGGCGACCTTGTCGACGGGGCAGCCCATGTTGATGTCGACGATGACCGCACCATGATCGACGGCCCAGAGTGCCGCTTCCGGCAGGGGGTCCTGCGCATTGCCGTACAACTGCATGCACAGCGGTGAATCGGTTTCACAGGTTGCCGCCAACTGCATCGCCTTGGGGCACTCCCGCAGGATCGAATGGCAGTTGAGCAGATCGGTGCTGGCCAGGCCGACGCCTCCCAGTTCCCNGCAGAGCAGGCGGAAGGGCAGGTCCGTATGACCCGCCATTGGAGCCAGCAGGGCGGGGGAGTCGAGTTGGACATTGCCGATCCGGAGCATCTCCCAAGTCTAGCGAGCCCCGGTCTGAGCCCGCCAAACTGGCAGAGGGAGAGGTTCCAACGCACGCTCCAGGCCGGTTGTTTTCAGAGGAACGCCGTTTAAAGNGTCAAAAACAAGCCTTTTGGGTCTGGCAGCCTGGCATTACGCTTGCTCCTACTAAATAGACAGATGTGGCCCTGAGTGGCCACCTGAAATGAATCAAGCCGGCTTGGATGAGCCCTCGAGGCCCCGGCCGGAGTAAGGAGACCGTTTATGTCCAAGATCATTGGAATCGACCTGGGCACCACCAACTCGGTAGTCGCAGTCATGGAAGGCGACCAGCCCAAGGTCCTGATCAATTCATCCGGCAACCGGACCACGCCATCGGTCGTGGCTTTTACCGACAAGGGTGATCGCCTCGTGGGTCAACCAGCCCGCCACCAACAGGTGACCAACCCGGCCAACACCATCTATTCCATCAAGCGTTTCATGGGACGNCGGCACAANGAGGTGCAGTCCGAAGAGACGCAGGTTCCCTACGCGGTCGTGGGCAGTGGCGATGATCTCGTCAAGGTCAAGGCCGGTGACAGTGAATCAACACCACCTGAGATTTCCGCAGTCATCCTGCGTGATCTCAAGCAGATCGCCGAAGAGTATCTGGGTGAGCAGGTGGACAAGGCCGTCATCACGGTGCCTGCCTACTTCAATGACGCCCAGCGGCAGGCAACCAAGGATGCCGGTGAAATCGCAGGCCTGAGTGTCGAGCGCATCATCAACGAGCCTACCGCAGCCGCATTGGCCTACGGCCTCGAGAAGAAGACCAATTCCAAGATCGCCGTATTCGATCTGGGTGGTGGTACCTTCGATATCTCGATTCTCGACATCGGNGACGGTGTCTTCGAGGTTCTCGCNACCAACGGCGACGGACACCTGGGTGGTGATGACTTCGACCAGGTTCTCATCAACTACATCGCTGAGGAATTCCGCAAGACCGATGGCATCGATGTCCGTGAGGACCAGATGGCACTGCAGCGTCTCAAGGAGGCTGCCGAGAAGGCCAAGTGTGAACTCTCCCAGCAGCTCGAGACCGACGTCAATCTGCCATTCATCACCGCGGATGCATCAGGGCCCAAGCACCTTCAGGTCAAGGTGACCCGAGCCCGCTTCGAGGAACTGGCCGCACCGCTGTTCACCCGGCTCATGGAGCCCTGCAAGACCGCTTTGGCCGATGCGAAGCTTTCCACGTCCGGTGTCTCCGATGTGGTGATGGTGGGTGGTTCAACCCGAATTCCAAAGGTCCAGGAGATTGCCAAGGAAACCTTCGGTACCGCAGAGCTGGACAAGTCCATCAACCCTGATGAAGTCGTCGCCATCGGTGCTGCGATTCAGGGTGGTGTGCTCCAGGGTGACGTCAAGGACGTTCTGCTTCTGGACGTGACTCCGTTGAGCCTCGGTGTCGAGACCCTGGGTGGTCTGATGACCAGACTCATCGAGAAGAACACGACCATTCCGACTTCGAAGAAGGAAACCTTCTCGACTGCAGCGGACAATCAGACATCCGTGACCATTCATGTGCTCCAGGGTGAACGCGAGTTCGCCAAGGACAACAGGACACTCGGTCAGTTCGACCTGACCGACATTCCTTCAGCACCACGTGGCATGCCGCAGATCGAAGTGGAGTTCGGTATCGATGCCAACGGCATCATCAATGTCTCCGCAACGGACAAGGCCACCGGCAAGACTCAGAACATCCAGATCACGGGCTCCAGCGGCCTGTCGAAGGATGAGATCGAGAAGATGAAGCAGGATGCCGAGTCCCATGCCGGTGAGGACAAGGCGCGACGTGAACTCATCGAGGTCAAGAACCAGGCCGAGCAGATCGTCTACGCAACCCGCAAGCAGCTCGAGGAGCACGGTGCCAAGGTCGATGCGGAGATCCGTTCGACCATCGAGTCCAACGTCGCCAATCTCGAGGACAAGCTCAAGGCTGANGACAAGGACGCCATCGAGGCCGCCGTCAAGCAGCTCAGTGACAGCGCCACTGAACTCGGCAAGGCCGTCTACGAGGCAGCGGCTGCCGAGGCACCTGAAGGTGCTGCATNNGGTGANGAGCCNGCNGCCGATGATGGCAACGACGATGTCATCGATGCCGAATATGAAGTCAAGGATGACACCAAGTAGCACTCTCCCGTCACCCCTTCTGGGGTGGCCACTCTCTCCCGAATACCACGCCCCGCGACGTTTGTTGCGGGGCGTGGTCTTTCATGACGAGGACTCCTTGTCAGGATCGGATTGACGCCTACAATCGATCTCTGCCAGAAAAGAGGAGTTCAGCATGACCACGGCACCCAGTCGACCCATTTCCAGTTTTCCCGCCGAGGCCGCGATCTGCCCGGATCGAATCACCGCCTTGAGAGAGGAATTCCATTCGAACACGCAGTGGCGACTGAACCAGAACGCCATCACGCAGGTCGGCCTGGACGATGTCGCACTCAATCGCGAAGTCGTCACGACCACGGACTTCACGTTCTCGACGCTTCTGGATGACTGGAAGGTCACCAATCAAAGACAGTCGGGCCGTTGCTGGATGTTCGCGGCCTTGAATCTGTTCCGGGCCGGCGCCATGAAGGAAATGAACCTCAAGAACTTCGAGTTCAGTCAGAACTACACGCTCTTCTGGGACAAGTTCGAGCGTTCCAACTGGTTCCTGGAAGCGATCATCGAGACCGCGGATCGGGACATCGACGACAGAACGGTCGGTTTTCTGCTGGATCGTCCTGTGGATGATGGTGGTCAGTGGAACATGTTCGTGAACATCGTTCGAAAGCACGGCCTGGTCCCCAAGGCCGTGATGCCCGAAAGCAAGTCTTCTTCCGGGACCGGTCGAATGAACAGTGTTCTCGTCTGGTATCTCCGTGGATTTGCTCGCCAACTCAGGGAATCTCTGGAAGGGGGTGCGTCAATCGAAGCGACCCGCTCCATGAAGGAAGAACAGCTCAGTGTGATCTGGCGGATTNTGTGCATGCACCTGGGAACTCCACCGACNGAATTCAACTGGCAGTGGAATGACAAGGATCGTGAGTTCCATCGTGACGGAGTCATGACGCCTCAGTCGTTCGCNGAGAAGTACATCACGATCGATCTCGACAACTATGTCTGTCTNGTCAACGATCCTCGCCCGACGAGTCCGACTGGACGGACCTTCACGGTCGAGTACCTCGGNAACATCGTCGGTGGTGAACCGGTCAAGTATCTCAATGTCGACATGGATGTCATCAGATCCACGACGGCTTCCGTGCTCCAGGACGGCGAGCCGGTCTGGTTCGGATGCGATGTCGGCAAGATGTTCCGGCGCGACATCGGGATCTGGGATACCGATCTGTACGACTATGAAGGCCTCTTCGATTCACCGCTGTCCTTGTCCAAGGCGGACCGGCTGCTGTACCACCAGTCGCTCATGACCCATGCCATGTTGTTCACCGGAGTGGACGTCCACGGTGATGAGGTGAAGCGTTGGCGAGTCGAGAATTCATGGGGCGAAGACCGGGTCGGTCGCAAGGGTTTCCAGGTCATGAATGACAACTGGTTCGACGAATACGTCCTCGAAATCGCAGCCCATGCGGATCGCCTTCCGGCCGATCTCAGGAAAGCGGCCGATGAGGAGCCGATCGTCTTGCCTGCCTGGGATCCGATGGGATCGCTGGCCTGAGGTCGAAACGCCCCGAAAGGGCCCTGAATACCCCGGTAATCGCCCTCAAAGGCTTGCGATGAGGGCTGAATCGGCCATACTGAAAGGATTGAGCGGATCCGCTGACCCGCTTCATTCGGATGTTCCTTCGTCGGGGCTGTACGAGGAGAGAATCGTGAACAATCGCACCCACCACCACGCAAGAGGTCTTCGAGGTCTCTTCGCTGCAACCGCCATCCTCTCGCTGAGNGCCGTCGGCCTCGGTCACATCGTCATGCCTGAGCCTGGTGACTATGAGGGCAAGCGTATCGTGCAGATCGATGTTCCNGATGCGGCCGTTCTGAAGCTTCTTCAGGATGAAGGCTTGCGCGGCCTGGCCTGTACGCCGACACCTGGTGAGGGTCCATGGCTTCTCGATGAGGACGGCGAAGCCCTGCTGGATTCACTCGGAATCGAATACGTGGAGCTCATCGACGATCTGCCGGCGTTCATGGAACGTCGCAACGCCGAGCGTCGCGCCGCCCGTGAAGCTCGTGGCGGTGACTTCTATGCGGACTTCCGGACCCTGGATGAGTTCAACGCCCGCATCGACCAGATGGCGGCCGATCATCCTGATCTCGTGACACTCATCACCATCGGTACCAGTCATGAGGGCCGACCCATTCGAGGTCTCGAGATTCGCGCGGGTGCCGACAATGGCCGAGCCGCCGTATTCTGCAATGGTTGCCAGCATGCTCGCGAGTGGATCTCTCCGATGACCACGATCTACATCGCCGACACGCTTCTGGATGCCTACGGAACCGACCCCGCAGTCACATCGATGCTCCAGAAGATCGAAGTCGTCATCATTCCAGTGAGCAATCCCGATGGTTATCTGTACACCTACGCNCCGGGAGGCGATCGCTACTGGAGAAAGAACCGCCGTCAGAACGGCGGCAGCTGCGATGGTGTCGACCTGAATCGAAACTGGGGTTCGGATTGGAACGGTGGACAGAGCACCAGCGACAATCCTTGCAGTGACATCTATGTCGGTCCGTCATCCATGTCGGAACCGGAAGTGGATGCCCTTGCCAACTACATGCTGGCTCATGGCAACATCAAGGCTCAGATCGACTTCCATGCCTTTTCACAACTGATCCTGGAGCCTCGTGGTTACACGACCGTGCCTCCATCGGATTTCGACGAACTGCATCAACTTGGTGGAGACATGTCCGATGCCATCGCATCAGTCAATGGCCAGACCTATGTGCATGACAATCCCTGCAACATCCTGTACTGCGCCAGTGGAACGCTGATTGATTGGCCCTATGACACCTACGGTTCAAGGGCGTACTGCATCGAGCTTCGCCCCGGTGCCGGTGGCATCGATGGGTTTGCGCCACCACCAAGTGAAATCCGTCCGTGTGCCGAAGAAAACTACGAGGCGGTCCTCACCATGATGGAGTGGGTGGCGTCGCCATTCACGATCGAGCTTCCAAGCGGCCCACCAAGTCTCGTCTGGTCGGATGACACCACGACGTTCCCGGTGCGGATTACCGCCCGGAGTGAAGATCCCGTTCCTGCAACTGCCAGGATCGCCTGGCGTGGAGATGACGGTTCCTATACCGATGCCAGCCTCGATTACCTTGGTGGTGACGAGTATTCGGCAACGCTTCCGGCATTCAGTTGTGATTCCGATCCGGAATTCTTCCTGGCTGCTGAAAGTCTCAGTGGTTCCGAAGTCAATCTTCCTGGAGCCGCACCAGCGGACACCTTCTCCGCAACGCCCGTCTCGGATCTCGTCGTGAGCTTCGATGATGATTGCGAAGCAGATCTGGGTTGGCAGACCGGCGGAACTGCGACAGATGGTTTCTGGGACATCGGTGTCCCCGTCGGTGGAGGTGACCGTGGCGATGCGCCGAATGATGCCGATGGAAGTGGTTCCTGCTGGCAGACGGACAATGTCGATGGCAACTCGGATGTCGATGGTGGTGAAGTCGTTCTGACGTCGCCAACACTTGATGCAACCGGCGATGGCAACATCCTGTCCTACTGGCGTTGGTTCTCCAATTCGAGTGGTGCTGCACCAGGCGAAGACACGATGGTGGTCGAAGCCTCGGACAATGGCGGCCTGACCTGGGTCGTTCTGGAAATCGTCGGTCCGACAGGGCCCGGTACCAGCGGTGGTTGGAATCGAATCGAGCATGATCTCGACTCCGTTGCCGGTCTTGAGCCCAGTGCGAGCTTCCGGGTCCGCTTCATCGTCGAAGACATCCTCAACGGCTCCGTTGTCGAAGCCGCAGTGGATGGCATCAGCCTGTCTCGAAGCGAGTGCATCGAAGACAACGACTGCCTTGGTGACGTTGTCGAGAATGGTGCCGTGGATGTGGCCGATGTGCTGGCCATCCTCGCCGAGTTCGGCAATGCCAATGCAGCCTACGACCTCGATGGCAGTGGGCTTGTCGATGTGGGCGATGTTCTGATCGTGATTGCATCCTGGGGCGATTGCTGAGCACGCATCCCCCGTTGAATTGGACGTACACTCGGGTGAGGAGTCCATCCATGCCCGAGCCATCGATCGATCGTCGTCGTCTTCTCGCAGCAGGTGCGATTGCAGCCGTCTCATCACCATGGCTGATGACCCGATCCGGGTTGGCCGGTCCGGGTACGGATGTCAACAACACCATCGGTGTCGGTGTCATNGGAATGGGCATCCGCGGTCGTCGTCTCATGGATCAGTTGATGAATCGTGAAGACATCCGCATTGTCGGTGTCAGCGAAGTTGCGCCACCACGTGCGACGGCTGCTGTCGAGGCTGTGAAGGCCAGGCAGGGTGAGTCCTGTGCAAGCTACATCGATTACGAGGAACTCCTCGCCCGTCCAGACATCGATGCGGTGGTCATCGCCACGCAGGATCATGTTCATGCCCGTCCCGCGGTTCTGGCGGCGCGTCATGGGATCGATGTCTACTGTGAGAAGCCGCTGACCTTGACGATTGCGGAGGGGCAGGCCATTCGAGATGCCGTTCGTGACGGAAAGGTGGTTTTTCAGACGGGCTCGCAGCAGCGAAGCGAGTACGGAGGACGTTTCAGGACTGCCTGCGAGCATGTCCGGAACGGCCGCATCGGAACGTTGGAACGCATCGAGGTCGGCGTCGGCGATCCACCGACGCCATGCGATCTGCCGGATGAACCGACACCGCAGGGCTACGAATGGGCGCGTTGGCTCGAGTCGGCGCCTCGGCGTGGCTTTCATGCGGAACTGTGCCCGGTCGGTGTTCATGGGCACTATCCGCGCTGGCGTCAGTATCGCGAGTACGGCAACGGCTACTTTGCGGACATGGGTGCGCATCACTACGACATCGCTCAATGGGCAATGGATACCGATCACACGGGCCCGATTCGAATCCTNCCGCCTGAACTCGTCGATGGCGAGATGCCGAAGCGAGGGTTGGTACTGGAGTACGACAACGGTGTGAAGGTCGTGCATGGTGGTCGCAATGGATGCACCTTCCATGGAAGCGACGGCATGATCTACGTGGATCGCGGTGTTCTGGAAGCCTCGAATGAAGCCATCCTGAACGATCCTGCAGGGGATGACGACTTCAGGCTGCCGGAGACCGGTGGGCATGTGAAGAACTGGATCGACTGCATCCGTTCGCGTGAGAAACCCATCTGTCATGAGGAAGTCGGCCACCGGACGGCTTCCGTCTGTCAGCTGGCCGTGATCGGATATGAATTGGGCACACCGCTGGCATGGGATCCTCAGTCCGAGATCTTCACCGGGTCCGGCGCGGCACAGGCGAATGCCATGAGATCGAGGCCATCACGTGGAGACTGGGGCATTCCTTCTGCATGAAGCTGCCTTCATGACATCAGATCAAGAATGCCAGCCAACCCGATGAGGCATGACACGATTCCATTCAAGGTGAAGAACGTCAATGCCATTCTTGTTGTTCCCCAGCGTCGGACAGTGAGGTGTTCGATCACAAGCAGCACGCAAGCCGCAATCGAGGCGNCGAGAAAGACACTGCCAAGCCTCTGATCGACTGCCCAGGCGATGATCAGGCAGCTTCCAGCGAGCGCATGAAGGATGCGGCTGAACCAGAGTGAGCCGTTGAAGCCGAATCGTGCCGGGATGCTGTGCAACTGTTCATGTCGGTCAATCTCGAGGTCCTGCAGGGCATAGATGACATCGAAGCCGGATACCCAGAAAAGCACCATCGCCGACAGCAGCCACAGGGCGGCTTGCTCAATCAATGCATCCGGGCGAACGGCGATCGCGGCCGCCAGAGGACTGANGGCAAGTGAAGCACCCAGCCAGATGTGGCAGGCCCACGTTCCTCTTTTCATCATCGGGTACAGGCAGAGCCATGCCAGGACAGGCAAGCCCAGGATCACCGGCCAGGCGTTGCCGTTGATCAGGAGGAACATGAGGCAAATCACCATGAAGGCGATGCACGAGATCGCCAGCCCGGTCAACATGGCACCGGGTGTCGTCGCGCCAGCTGGCAAGGCTCTGTTGGAGGTTCTTGGATTGCGGGCATCGATGTCCCGGTCCATCCAGCGGTTGGCCAGCATGGCAGCAGTTCGAGCCGCCACCATCGCAAGGACCACCAGCGTGAAATCGATCCAGAGCCGTGAACCAGGCACCTGTCTATCCGGGTCGATCGGCCAGGCGGCCATGAACAGGCCCAACAGGGCGAAGGGCAGNGCGAAGACGCTGTGTGCCAGCTTGATGTCCCGAGCCAGGACGACCGCCGTGCTGAGGATTCCGGTCTGGGCTGTTGTGGAGGTTGTGGTCACACGTGCATCGTAGCGAGCGGGTACTCTGAACATCCCATGGCAAAGGCAGCAAAGACGGCAATCACACCCACGCGGACAGAGAACTACCCGGAGTGGTATCAGCAGGTGGTCCGGGCGGCCGATCTGGCGGAGAACTCCCCAGTTCGTGGCTGCATGGTCATCAAACCCTGGGGATGCGCGCTCTGGGAAAACATGCAGCATGTTCTCGATGGCATGTTCAAGGCGACGGGCCACAAGAACGCCTACTTCCCACTGTTCATACCCAAGCGGTTTCTCGAGAAGGAAGCCGAGCATGTCGAGGGTTTCGCCAAGGAATGTGCTGTCGTCACCCATCACAGGCTGGAAGCAGGTCCGGATGGCGGTCTCGTGCCGGCGGGTGAACTGGAAGAACCGCTGGTTGTCAGGCCGACATCNGAGACGATCATCGGCGATGCCTTCTCTCGCTGGGTGGAGTCCTATCGGGATCTACCGCTGCTGATCAACCAGTGGGCCAATGTCGTTCGTTGGGAAATGCGAACCCGACTGTTCCTGCGGACCGCAGAATTCCTCTGGCAGGAGGGTCATACGGCACACGCGACGGAAGAAGAAGCTCGTGAGCATACGATCCGGATGCTCAATGTATATGCCGACTTCGCGCGGGATACCATGGCCATGCCGGTGATCACGGGTGAGAAGACCGCGGCTGAACGATTCCCCGGCGCCATTGCCACGTACTGCATCGAGGGCATGATGCAGGACCGCAAGGCGCTTCAGGCAGGAACGTCCCACTTCCTCGGGCAGAACTTCTCCAAGGCTCAGGACATCATTTTTCTCGATGAAAACGGTGAACGCCGGCATGCATGGACAACATCCTGGGGTGTGTCCACCCGTCTCATCGGCGGATTGATCATGACGCATGCGGATGACGACGGTCTCGTACTGCCTCCCCGTCTTGCGCCTGTGCATGTGGTGATCATGCCGATCACGTTCAAATCGGATGAGCCCGAGAAGATCATCAACTACTGTCACAAGCTTGCTGACGATCTTCGTGTTCAGGCTTTCCATGGTCGGCACATCGAAGTCGAAATTGATGATCGAGACATGCGAGGTGGCGAGAAGAGCTGGTCATGGGTCAAGAAAGGCGTCCCCATTCGAGTCGAAGTGGGGCCCCGCGACATGGCTNCGGACTCCGTATTCGTCGCCAGGCGAGATCAGTCGCCAAAGGACAAGCAGGGGATTCCACGTCAGGAATTCATCACCAATCTGACAACGATGCTTGAAGAGATTCAACAGGTCCTTCACGACCGAGCGCTGCAGTTCCGTGAAGAACATACGCATGTCATCGATACGGAATCGGACTTCCGCGACTTCTTCGCATCGCCTTCAGGTGAGCCGACGCCGATTCATGGTGGTTTCGCACTCACGCACTTCTGTGGTGATGTGGAACTCGAGAAGAAGATCAAGGATGACCTCGGAGTCACGGTTCGCTGCATTCCAATGGAAGGTGGCGAGTCCGGGACCTGTCCGTTTTCAGGGCAACCCAGTGAACAGCGTCTGGTCTGGGCCAAGTCCTACTGAGCCGCTTCGATTATGGGACGTCGGACTTCCTTCAAGTGTCGAAGCGTCCCACTCCGATAGGGAACTCTCGAAGGGGNCGGAACGTCGGGTGGGAAATCGACGTCTCCGGCTGGCAATGTCTTGTTGAGGAGCTAGTCTGAAATCATGGAGATTGGCGGTCCATACCCGTTCAGGGCGGCGATGGCATATCAAGCCATGCAGTCGTCCCGTCCAGGCAGACTCGAGCGGTCGATGCCCGTGAGCCAGCCGGCTGTNGTTGCGGCTCCACAGNTTGCATCACCGGTTCAGCCGGGTCCTGCCAGTGGGATCGATCGGCTCGTTGCCGGTCGGGTGCCCGGCGGCATGGATTTCGAACTGGCGTCTTCTCCACCCGTCCAACGGACCAACGCTTTTCAGCTCTACACACGGGATGCTGATCGGATCGAGGCAGCGACCGGTGTGGAGCGAGGTCGACTCGTCGACGTCCAGGGTTGATCAGCCTGTCCCAAGCGTGACATGCAGGATGTCGATGCTGGACTGTGGATCGATGACACAGTCTTCCCGGTCGGCCGGCAACAGGATGGTGTCCCCTCTGGTGAGCGGCATTTGCACATCGTTGTGCCGGAGATGGCTGTCACCATCGAGAACCATGAAGGCTTCAGGAACGTCATTCGATTTCATGCTGATCGAATCGGTTCCCTTCGATTGAATTCGATCGATTCGGAAGAATGGGACATCCACGAAACGAGTCGTGATGCGATCCTNCGATTCCACCGGCTGTGGACGTGAACAATCGATCTGTTGGCCGGAAAAATCGATGCAGGCCATGGCCTCTTCNACATGGATCTCGCGATCAGTTCGCCCCCAGTCCCAGACCCGGAAGGTGGTATCGCTTGGTGTCTGGACCTCCGCTACGAGCACACCTTCGCCCAAGGCATGACAGGTCCCGCTCGGCAGGTAATGACAGTCGCCTGGAACAGCTGGAATGGAGACCAGCAGTTCGACAAGTGATCCGTCCTGAATCGAGGCCTTGAATTGATCGGCGGTGACGCCTGGTTTGACTCCCGCATAGATCACACTGCCCGGTTTCGCATCCATGATGTACCAGGCTTCCGATTTGAGATGAGCTTCAGGATGCTTGGCAACGAAGGCTTCATCCGGGTGCACCTGTACGGAGAGGTTCTCATTGGCATCCAGGAACTTGAGGAGCAATGGAAAGCCGCCTTCAGCTGAACACGACACGCGGCCAAGGAGGGCTTTGGCTTCAGTNTTCACCAGATCGCGCAGTGGTGTCCTGTCATGTGGACCGCCATCAATGACGGAGCGTCCATCCGGGATTGACTCGGGGAGATCCGCAAGCTCCCAGGATTCACCTACGGACTCACCCTCGGGAAGAGGCTTTCCAAAATCCGCCAGGCGTCGTCCACCCCANACCTTGGGTTTCAAGATGGGTTTGAATCGAAGTGGAGGCAATGGCATGGGGGGGATCCGGAAGTCAGTCGATGATCACATCGTTCGCTTGGCTTGTGCAGTCAAGGTGATAGCATAGAACATGACTTTCAGGCAGAAGGAGCGGATGATGACCAGTTTCAGGCAGAACCTTGCAGCAGCGTCCATCTGGTGCATCCTGGCGGCCACCCTGGTCGCTTCCGAGGTCATCTCCATGCCGTTGCCTCCTGGCAACCCGGATTCGAGATTCACTTCCGAGGAGATCACCAATCTGGCGGCAAGCATGACCAGCCATTTGACGATGGAATCAGACACGCAAGATGAGGTTGCGGCTCCTTCGGAGCCTTCGCTCTTTCTGGAAGGTGTCGATGCCTTGAATCGATATGCCGCCCGAGAGGGCCGCACTCGGAATCACCATCTGCATGGCCGCCGAGTTTCGGCCGCTCAGTTCCAGGCGGGTGTTTCCTGGCCGATGTATGGCGGATGGAATGGAGGCGGTGGATGGTCGGGGTACGGCTACGGCCCGTGGGGCTGGGGAGGCTGGGGATGGGGGTCACCCATCATCGTGAACAATTACTGTCCCACCAACTCCGGTGTCTACACGACAACGCGATACGGTTCCTGCACCGGATCATTCGTCGGCATATCCGTGGGATTTTGAGCTGACGGGTTTGGGTCCGACGGTTTGCCGGATCCGGATCACATCTGCATGCCAGTGATTCGAACCTGGAACACGACCTTGTCATTGACAACGCCTTGAGCATCGCAGGTGAATCGTCGCCTCTGGAACTTGTGTTCCTTCGCCANGAGGAGCAACGAGTCTCCCGGGACGACCTGTCCCCGGAAGACGGCCTTGTCGCATCTGGTGAACCCGAGGAAAGCCGTTTCTCGGGTTCGGTACTGATACAGAATGCTGGAGAGTTGAGCAGCGGCCTCGATCATGAGGACTGCCGGGAGCAGGGGCCGACCAGGGATATGGCCCGGAACCCAGAACTCGTCTTCCTTGACCATCTTGATACCCACCGCCTTGGAGGCGGCTTCATTCATGTAGATGACATGGTCCAGGTGCCTCATGTCACCACGCTGCGGGTTGCATTCAGCCACCTTGTCCGGCGTCAAGAAGACATCGTTCAGGTCAATCGAAGAAATGTCGAATAATGGCTCAGCAGACATTTTGGTCCAAGGCGGCCTGGGGGCTCGGGCCGTTCATGAGTGTTCTCGGGGCCACTGAAAACTTGGATGCAGACAGACCGACTCACTCAATCAACACGTGACTCTGAGCCACGGTTTGGTGAGAATCATCGACTCAACGTGGATGCGGCCGTGCCTGTGCGGTGCTCATAGAGCAGGCTTGGGCAATCCGCAGCCAAGTTCAAGCTTCCGTGAGAACGAGCGGTTCCTCAGCCGGTCAGGGCGTCGGGCTGTCTCGGACATCCAGGACCTCTTTACGGACGTCCTGAGCGATGCTCTTGATTTCCTGCATCGCTTTGCGGACTCGAGTCCCAGCAGCCTTGTTGCCGCCGCGGCACTTGTCCACGTCGTCTTGAATCTCAGCCAGAACTCGCTTCATCTTTTCGTAGGATTCCATCTGTGCCTCTCCGGCCCATGCCGGTATCGGGTACATCTTGATGCCCCTTTGGGGGGTTGCAATAACCCCCACCTTAGAGCTCTTGCCATTCCTTATCGGCCAGCAGAGCCTATTACTGCGATTTCGAGGGGAAAAACGGCGGGATCACAGGTGGTAATCTTGAAATAGAGGGCCGTTTAAACACCTAAAAACGGGGGTGGACCGTCTTTGAAGTGCTGTAAATGCGGTTTTCNCAGAGGCTTCGGAAAAAGTCTGTTCAGAGACGGTTTTTTTGGTCCTCAGACCTTCAGAGCAGCGGCTTCCAGTGCTTCCGATGAATACCGCTCGCCGACCGGTCGGACGATGTCCCGGTTGAATTGATCCACCTGGGTGACGCTTCGGCCGGTGTAACGGCTGGGTTCAAGCAGGGCTTCCAAGTCGATCCCTTGCATCAGGGGTTCATCCCGCAGCCGTTCGATCAGATCGTTGTCGGCACCCTCACTTTTGACGCGGTTGGCAGCATCCTGGGCGTGCTGGCGGATCGCTTCATGGACTTCCTGGCGATCTCGGCCCATTCGGACCGCCTCCATCAGAAGCTCTTCACTGGCCATGAAGGGCAGTTCCGCTTCGAGATTCCGGCGAATCGTCTCGGGGTAGACGACCAGGCCCGCCATGACATCTCTCATGATGTCCAGGCATCCATCCAGGGCGAGAAAGGCTTCGGGCAAGACGAGTCTGCGGTTGGCCGAGTCATCGAGCGTGCGTTCGAACCACTGTGTGGAGGCCGTCTGAAGCGGACTTGCCGCGAGCGTCATCACGAAACGGGCCATTCCACAGGCACGCTCGCATCTCATGGGGTTTCGTTTGTAGGGCATTGCGGAGGAGCCGATCTGCTTCTTGCCGAAGGGTTCCTCGATTTCCTTGCGATTGGCCAGGAGTCTGATGTCGGTGGCACACTTGTGGACGGCTGCTGCCATGGCTGCCAGGCAAGACGTGATCTGGGCATCCACGATCCTGGGATACGTCTGTCCGGTGACAGGCAGTCGCTTGTCCTCGGGCCAGCCCATCTGGCCTGTGACGAGTCGATCCAGTTCATCGACCTTGGACTCGTCTCCATCGAACAACGCCAGGAAAGAGGCTTGGGTTCCGGTCGCGCCTCGAACGCCGCGGAAGCGGAGGGACTTGATACGGAACTCGAGGTCCTCCAGTGCAAGCCAGAAGTCCTGAGCCCATGTGATGGCTCTTCTGCCGACGGTGACTGGTTGCGCTGGCTGATAGTGGGTGAATCCCAGAGTCGGTAGTGATTTCCACTGATCTGCAAAGGTGCCCAGTGCGGTAATCACCGAGGCGACCTTGGTCGCAAGGAGTTTCATCGCATCTCGAAGAATCAGCAGTTCGGCGTTGCAGTTGACGAACTGACTTGTTGCGCCGAGATGAATGATGCCATGGGCCTCTGGAGCCGCCTCACCGAAGGTATGGACATGGGCCATGACGTCGTGCCGCAGTTTCCGCTCGTATTCGGCAGCTGTTGCGTAGTCGATGTCGTCCAGGTGGTCGGCCATCGCCTTGACCTGGCTGTCCGTGATGTCGAGACCGAGCGCCTTCTCGGATTCGGCAAGTGCCAGCCACAGTCGTCGCCATGTCCGGAATCGGTGACCGTCCGACCAGAGCTGTTGCATCGCTCTGGATGCATACCGTGTTTCGAGGGGAGAGCGATACAGCTCGAATTCATCAGGCGAGGTCAAGGGAGAGCTCCATCTGCCATGGACATGCCGGGCCTGTTGGCAGAGACCAGGCTCGACTGGTGGCTCATGGTACAGCACCGTGGAACCCTCTCGGTACCCGGCTGTGGATGGGCCTAGGATGATCACATGGCCGCCCGCTTTTCGTCACCTGCAGCTTCGCTGTTCGCAAGTCGTCCAGCCATTCACGCCTCGTTCGAATGGCTGGGCCATCTTGCAGTCTGGGTCGGCCTCTATGTCGGTGGCTGTGTCGTGATGAGCGGCCTTCTTCTCCATGGTCGAGTTTCGCTCATGGCGTTGTTCATCGCGATTCCGACGACGATGGGAACGTATCTCGTGGATCGAGTCGGGCCCTGGTCCGGGCGGAGCGATCCCGCAGACAGGATGGCGCATCCGGACCGGGTATCCATGTTGTTGAAATTTGACAGTGGTGTGCGACTGGCTGCAGTCGTGTGCATTCTGTCGGCAGCAGTTGCGACCATGTTCTTTCAGCCCATGGCCGTTGTGGCGGTTCTTGGGGCACCGATCGGTGTCTGGATCTACAGTCATCGCGGTCGTCTGCCTCGGCCCAAGGACAGCATGGTTGCCAAGAATCTCTTTGTGGCCATCAGCATCACGCTGCTCGTACTGTTGCTGGATGGACATGGATCGAGGCCATCGAGTCTGATCGCAGTCGGCATCTTTCTTCTCCTGAACATCTTTGCCGACGCGATGCTCTGCGACATTGATGATTCTGCTGCTGATGCAAGATTCGGAACACGCACGATCGCCAACACGTTGGGTTCCGCCAAGACCTGGCGACTGGCCATTCTGCTTCAATCAATGGCGTTCTTCGTCACGATCATCGCTGCAGCCGATGGGCTGATGGCCTGGTTTCCCGTACTGCTGATGGGTTTCACATCGCTTTCATTGACGTTCCTGATCCGATCTCTGCGTGTTCGCAGAGTCAAGGATCTGGTGGATCTCAAACTACCGATGGCCGTGTCGATCGTCTGGATTCTGATCTCAATGACCGGCCGTGGTCTTCTGGCTTGATCCGCCGATGCGAGGCTCCNTCCCGGTCGCGATCCTGGCCAGATTTCCTCTGTGTTTCCAGGTCACCAAAAGGGCCAGCAGAAGGGACACTACGACGGGTGCCGAGGCCTGCTGCAATGAAGTTGCCAGATCTGGAATCACATCCTGTCGTGATCGCATGATTTCGACCTGGATGAGAACCGTCATCGGAATCGTCAACGCGGCAACCACACTGGCCAGTGAAATCATGCGGAACAAGAGCACCAGAACCAGCCAGGTGGCCAGCCCGATGATGGCGGCGATGGTCATGATGGGCCACATGGCCAGAAGACCGCCGAAGGCGGTCGCCACACCCTTGCCGCCACCACCACGCAGGAACATCGAGTACATGTGTCCAAGCAGGGCGAACATGGCAACGGTCAGCCACAGCCACCATCCTGTCGATGCGGTAAGGGGTGCCTGGTCGTAGAGTCCAGCAAGGCTGCCTGCGACAGCAACCGGTACGGCGCCCTTCGCCATGTCCAGCCCGAAACAGAGCAAGCCCCATCGTCTACCGAGAACCCGGCCGACATTCGTTGCGCCGATGTTCTTCGATCCCTTCTCGCGGATGTTGATGCCATGCGCCTTGCCGATGAAGACGCCGAAGGGAATCGAGCCGAGCACATAGGCTCCTGCGATGCATGCAAGCCAGGTCCACATCATGTCGTGGTGTCTCCAGAAGTTTTTCGGGACATCAGTGCGGCGACATAGGTGAGCATGAGAATGCCAACCTGCGCCGTCATCATCTGGTAACCGTCGAAGGCGGCACCGGATGCCCAGGCGACGATCACGAATGCAGCACCAAAGTAGAACGGGTCGCTGGCTCGCCCGATCAATCGGCCGGCAGCCATGATCATCGGAATGATCAGCAGCAAGCAGCCGATGAGACCGGTTCCTGCAAGGGTCTGGAGATACATCGAGTGGGGATTGAGATGCTGGCTGCTGATCGGGATCCCTTTCGACAGTGCGTCGGGATCACCAAGCCACCAGGCGTCATCCAGCTTCGATGAGAGTCCGCCTCCGCCGGTACCGATGAGCGGATGATCGAGAAAGACATCGCGGGATGCCTGCCACACAAGAAGTCGATATCCGATGGGGGTGCGATGCCAGCCTCCCAGGTCGATGTCGTAGTGGTCGTCACCCGCCGTCGAGTCTGTTTCAACCAGGGCGGTCTCAATCCGGTTTCTCACTGGCTCTGTGATCCGGCCGGACAGAAGCGTCAGATCCAGCAGGACCACGGCACCGATGGCAAGCAGTCCCAGGACCCCGATGCTGAACGTGCGATTTCGAACTCCGGGGCACAACACGACCGTTCCAATCACCAGCAGGCTTCCGGCAACGGCAAGACTCACCCATGGACCACGGCTTCCGGTCAAGACAAGGCCGATTCCCACAACGATCAATCCGGCGCACGACATGACCGATCGATTGCCTTTCCAATGCAGCGTTCCGGTCAGCAGCCAGACCGCTCCGGTCGAGAGCATGGCGCCGGCCAGGATCGGATGCATCCAGGCATCTGCTCGTCCCTGAATGTCCAATTCGAAACCGGTGATTCCGACGACCTGCCCGATCTGCACAAGCACCACGATGATGCATCCGCACAGGAAGGTCATGACGAACAGGCGGTAGTGCTGCATGACCGGCCAGAGCAACAACGGCAGCAGAATCATCCGCCAGGCTCGCAGTTCATCCACGCCGAAAAGCGGTGAAGGGCTCCAGCTCAGACTGAGGGCGAGCCATACGGGCCATGCCAGAATCCACCAGGTCAGGGGATCGCGAACAAATGGATGGAAGCAGCGGTGGATCTTGGGGAGCCGCATGGCCGTGTACACAAGCAGCGCGATCAGCAACGCGTCCTTGGCCCAAGGGACCATGCCCATGGGCAGCAGGAANGTGAAAGCGCCCGCAAGGGCCACATGAATTCGATCTCCGACGGGATCNACCGTGCGTGCGAAGACAGCCGCACCTCGCGGAGTCACGGGTGGTGTGGGGGCAGCGGTTGTGCAGTCCGTGGAGCTGATGATGGGGGGTCTCCCGGGTTGCAAGTATACGTCTCCTGATCGATCCGATCGTCCGCCTGTCGGGAAGACCGCCGCTATCGTGTGGCGAGATGCAGCATGAGAATGTGACAACGCATGTGCTCAAGGATGAAGGTGGTCGAGCCGTATGGATGTCGCACGTCCCGGGTTCCATTCCTTTGACGTTCAAGTCATGGGTGCTCACGCCCTGGTTTCTCTTCAAGTTCATCATCGGCATCGCCCAGCCCTGGCGTCATCTCCGCGGCGCGGGTCGTCTTCGTCGAGCAGGGATTCCGACACCGCGTGTCGCCTTCATTCGTCCCGGTTGGAGACGGCGTCGTCCGGTCATTCTGCTTGTCATGCCCTATGTCGAAGGTGTGACTGCACTGGATCACCTCCGGATCGTGGAAGGGTCGCCTGCCGTCGATCTTGCGAAGCAACTGGGTCGGTACGTATCCATGCTGGCTGAAGCGGATTTGCGACACAGGGATTTCAAGCTCACCAATGTCGTGATCGAGACGGGCACCGATCATCCCTGGTTGATTGATCCAGTCGGTGTCGTGCGGGACCGTGATCGAATCACGTCACTGGCAACCATGCTGGATCGCCTCGATGTCGAGATTCGCGAAGGCCATGTGGGTGAGTTGCGGGATGTTGAACGCCTTCGGCGAATCATCTTGAAGGCTGCACTCGTGTCGGCACCATCTTCGGTCAGGAGAGCAGTTCTGCAGCGGCTGCGTACACATCCTCGACCGTGATTCTGTCGATTCGACAGATTCCAGGGCACTTGTCTGCGACCAGTGAATCAGGAAGAAACGGTTCCGCCAGCAGTCTCCGCTCGGCAATGTCGGGGAGCACGGTCCAGCGATGATCGGTCGGACCAAACAGACTGACGACCGGTGTCCCGAGTGCCGCTGCGATATGTCGAGGTCCCGTGTCGTTCGTGATGACGAGCGAGGCGGCCTGCATGATCGCCTTCAATCCACCCAGTCCGGGATTGGCTGCAGCAAGATCGATCGTCGGGCAAGTGGCTTCCTCGACGAGTGACCGCACGAGGGGTTGTTCCGCAGGTGAGCCGGCAACGGCGATACGCAGTCCACGTTCATGGGACAGCCTTTCCGCGATACGACTGAATTGACGAGCGGGCCATCGCTTGTCCATGCGATTGGCTCCCGGGACGAGGACCACAAATGGTTCACCATCCAANNCCATGGCGTTCGAAGCGGCTTGCAGGTCATTCGGCGTCACNCCGAGTCTCGGTTGGCGATCGTCGGTTCCTGAACCGGTGATCTCGTTCGCCATCGCGAGGTAGTCGTCGAGCGTGGTTCGGATCTCTCCAGTTGACGGTGAAGCAATCGCATGAGTCAGCAAGCTGGATCGTCCCTGACGAGCAGATCCGATCCGAATACGGGTATTGCTCAATCGAGCNGTCAATGCCGAACGCATGGAGTTCGGCAGCAGAATCACGGCATCTGGATTCAGGCGTCCGATCTTTCGACCTGCGGTGAACGGCCCGAGAAGGCCCTTGGGTTGAATCTCGATGCAATTCTGTATCGCATCGATTCCTTCCAGCAGAGGGGCCAGTCCCGGTCGAAGGGCTGCGGTGATGCTGGTGTTGGGCATCGCTTGATGGAGCAGGCGAAGGGCCGGTGTGGCCATGACGATATCGCCGACCCATGAAGGCATGATGACGACGACATGATTCGCCTTGTCATCAAGAATCATGAAGCGGTCTCCTCCTGGAGGATGCAGTCGGCTGCTTCCGTCATGGTTTCGCAGATCCGTTCCGCCGAAGTTTCTGTTGCACTCATTGCGAGGAGGATCGACCTGCAGCCTGCGGCATTTCCTGCTTCCACATCGCGTTCCTGATCACCGATCATCCATGATCGCTGAAGGTCGATGCCGTGGTCATCTGCGGCCTGGAGGAGCATCCCCGGCGCTGGCTTCCGGGTCGGGTGGCTGCCCCGGAAGGCTTCGATCACACCTTCGGGATGCCATGGACTGTAGTACCACCCATGGACGAGATCGGATCGCCCAGTGGTCTGCTCGAGGATGACCTCGATCGCTTGATGAACATCGGCGACATCCTGTTCGGTGAATACCCCCCGGGCAACGCCGCTCTGATTGGTGACGACGACCAGGACAAAGCCGGCGTCCCGGAGTCTGCACATGGCTTGGGCAGCGCCTTCGAGAAGGCTCACTCCATCTGGATCGCCCAGATCGCCATCGTTTTGGATGATCGTGTTGTCTCGATCCAGGAAGACGCATCGTTGCATGGTGTCTCTCCAATCGATCAACGAGTCATGGCTGTCGGCCTGACAACGATGTCGTTGATCGATACATGTCGAGGTGACTGAAGGACCCAGGCGATGGTTTCGGCAATGTCCTCCGGAAGCAGGGGCTCATCCAATGCGTTGATGTAGGCCTTGGTTGCCTGTCTGGTCGGTTCGTGATCAATCGAATCAAAGAGTTCCGTCTGGACGATGCCCGGTTGGACGACGCACACCCGGAGATGCCCGCCGCCATCGGCGCATCGTTTGGCCAGGTCACCACGAAGGCAGTCTGCGAAGTGGTTGATGGCGGCTTTGGTCGCGCAGTACACGGAGGCTTCGGGAAACGTCTGACGTCCAGCAATGGAGGACAGCAGGACGATGTCCCCCCGTTTGCGGGAGAACATGGTGGGCAGCACGGCATGGACGCAGCGGAGGATGCCGGAGAGATTGGTATCAACCGTTCGATGCCAGCGATGCAGTTCGGACTCCTCGAGTGGTTCGATGGGGATGATGCCCGCATTGGCGACCAGCGTCGTGAGGGGGCCCAGTTCGGAGGCGGCTTCAACGGCCCGGATCACGTCCTCATCCCGGGTGACATCTCCGGAGATCGCCTTGGCGACTCCACCCGTTTCGCGGAGATGGCTCGCAATGGCATCGATTCGTTCGCCGCGTCGTCCGAGGAGGACCACCGCATAGCCGGCATCGGCCAGCCGATGGGCCGTAGCCGAACCGATACCCGCGCTGGCGCCTGTGATCAGGGCGACGCCTCGGTCGGATGCCGTACTGGAATCATGTGACTTGGATGCCGGGTTCATGGTCCTTCCACCTTCCCACGCTGGCCGGCGGGTATCGTACCCGGATGGCCGAGTCAAAGACGAAGACCGAAACGACCCCGGAGACCACCGATCCTTCCGTACTGGTGAAGGCACGAAGGGAGAAACTCCGCCGCTGGCGTGAGGAGTATGCCCTTGAGCCGTTCGGGCATCGGGTGGATGAAGTCGATTCACTGGCAACTGCCCGAGAACGATTCGATGAAGCTGCGGATGATCTGTGGCAGACGCGATCGGAAGCTGCCGAGGACGATCAGAGTCCTGAGGATCCTCGGCCGCGCGCCCGTGTTGCCGGTCGATGTGTTCAACATCGCGCGATGGGCAAGCTGGTGTTTGCCGTGCTCCGAGATGATTCCGGAGATCTTCAGATCAGCGTCTCCAAGAAAGCCGTTGATGCGACTGCATTCAAGGTTGCTTCCAAGCTGGATTACGGTGATATCGTCGTTGCAGAGGGGCCGATCGGCCGGACGAAGCGAGGCGAGATCTGCATCTGGGCTGATCGCTTCGAGCTGCATTGCAAGTCACTGGTTCCTCCACCGGAGAAGTACCACGGTCTGACGGATGTCGAGACCCGATACCGACAGCGATACGTGGACATGTACATGAANCCGGAAGTCATGGACATCTTCCGAAAGCGGTCGCAGGTTCTCTCGGTCATCAGACGATTCATGGAAGGTCGGGGATTCATCGAGGTCGAGACCCCCATGATGCAACCGCTTGCAGGTGGTGCTGCGGCTCGTCCTTTCATGACGCATCACAACGCGCTCGACATCGACCTCTTCATGCGCATTGCGCCGGAGCTGTATCTCAAGCGGCTCCTTGTCGGTGGCATGCGTCGCGTCTACGAGATCAATCGCAACTTCCGGAACGAGGGCATCGATCGCCAGCACAANCCGGAGTTCACCATGATGGAGCTGTACGAGGCCTTCAGTGATCTCGATGGCGTCATGGAACTTCAGGAAGATCTCTTCGCAACACTGGCTCGTGAAGTCAATTCCGATGGTGGAACGACCGTCCAATGGGGCGATCTCGAGATCGACTACGGCCGTCCGTTCGAGCGGGTGCGATACGGTGACCTGTTCCGTCAAGGGACGGGCCTGGAGATGAGCGATCGTGAGGGAGTCCGATCAGCGGCGGAGGCAGCCGGCATGCCGGATGTGGACAAGCAGGATCACTGGCTGCTGGTCGACGCCTTGTTCGAACTGCATGGAGAACCCGCGATCGACCCGTCGCGTCCGACGTTCGTCACCCATTTTCCAGCAGAGCTGTCTCCGCTCACTCGACCTGACCCGGAGGATCCCGAGCTCGCACTCCGTGGGGAACTGTTCATTGGTGGCATGGAACTGAGCAACGGCTATACCGAATTGAACGATCCCGATATTCAGCTGGCTCGTTTTACCGAGCAGCTGTCGGGTGCTGATGATGAAGCCAGTACATTCAGGTCCCTTGATGAGGATTTCATCAACGCCCTGCGGGTCGGCATGCCGCCTGCCGGAGGACTTGGNGTCGGCATCGATCGAGTCGTGATGTTGATGACTGGATGCACCAGCATCCGGGACGTGATCCTGTTTCCGCTCTTGAAGCCCGAAGGAGGCGAAAGTGATGAGGCAAGTTAGGCGAATGACAAGTGGCTTTCTGCTGTTCCTTGCAGTGCTTTCGACGGTCTGCACGTCAACGGCAACAGCTGCTGATGTCCTGGAGGATCTCTGGTACAGCATCGACATCGCCGGTGGCCGCGTTGGTTGGCAGCATTCGTACGTCCATGTCGACGGCGATGAACGGATCAGCAAGGTCACCATGGAGATGGCGCTCAAACGTGGTCAGATGAGCATCGAGGTCGCCATTGAATCAAGCTGGACCTCGACGGTCTCCGGCAAGCCGATTTCCGCCAAGATGATTCAGGACATGAGCATGGCCAAGACCATTGCCAAATGGACCTTTCAGCCTGATGGAATCAAGATCCTCGAGACCAGTGGTGGCCCTCCGGTCACGCGTGAGGTGCCGTTGCCCGATGAGCGGTGGCTGCTTCCATACGACGCCCAGAAGTATTTTCATGAACGCGCGAAAGCGGGTGCCCAGGAGATCTCCGTCAAGATGATGTCTCCGGAGATCGGACCGGAGGTCATCACCGTGACCTATACGCGTTTGAGAGATGAGGCCATGCAGGTTGGAGATCGCACGATTCCCACCACGGTCTGGAAGATGGTGAACAGTGCGACGCCTCAGGTGCCTTCGACCATGTGGTACTCCAGTGACGGTGTTCTGGTCGCCAATGAAACCGACCTGGGATTCGGCGTCCTT
Organism: Phycisphaerae bacterium; assembly: GCA_002702575.1. GTDB lineage: Bacteria > Planctomycetota > Phycisphaerae > Phycisphaerales > SM1A02 > UBA1668. The sequence continues at coordinate 101,948 of PAAJ01000018.1, forward strand.
CGCCAGAAACTTTCGAACAAGAGCGAGGCTCTTCAGGAGCCGGATGCGGCCCCGGAAGTCTTCTACAAGTTGATGGTCGAACCGGATCAGCCGATCGATGATCCCTGGAAGGCCCGTCGAGTCGTGATGAAGGTTCGAACGACGGATTCGACCCCGTTGGATCTTCCATCAGTCGGATATCAGAGCATTGCCGGCAAGTCGGATGACGAGCTCACAATCGTCGTGGACATGGATGCGCCGCAACCAGCCACCGCCGAAGAGATCGTCGATGAGGCGTACCTGGGTCAGTCGGTCATGATTGATCCGCAGGATGAGGAGATCATCAGGCTTCGTGATCAGGCGCTCAGTGAGGTTGTGGATCAGAGTCCGATCATTCGTGCCGAGGCCTTGAGAGCATTCGTCTTGCGATACATCGAGAAGAAGGATCTTGGAACGGCATTCGCCAGTTCCTCGGAAGTCGCCAGGAATCGAACAGGTGATTGCAGCGAGCATGGTGTCTTGCTGGCTGCGCTGCTCCGTTCGGAAGGTATTCCCTCGCGAGTCGTGACTGGTCTGGTCTATGTGCCCGGCATTGGAGAGCAGGGCCAAGGGGCCTTCGGCTGGCACATGTGGACTCAGGCCCTGATCGACGGACAGTGGCTCGATCTTGATGCCACGCTTCCCGTCTCGTTCAGTGGTGGACACATCACGACGAACACATCGGCGCTTTCACAGGGCACCGGTTCGGCGGACATGTCGGGTCTGGTGAGTCTCCTGGGCAAGATCGACATCGATGTGGTTCGCGTGGATCACGAATGACTCCTGCCGGGATGAGGCCGCCTGCGAGTCCTCTGCCACCAAGACCGGCGGATGGTCACAAGGGCACGTTCGGTACCGTTCTGGTCATTGGTGGTTGCGATACCAAGCGGAGCTGCATGGTGGGTGGGCCGGCCTTTGCGGCGATCGGGGCCTTGCGTGCGGGTGCCGGTCGAGCGATTCTCGCGGTCCCACGAACGATCGTGAACTCCTGTCTTGAAGTGGCCCCGTCCGCAACGGGTCTGCCTCTGTCCGATTCGGTCGATGAAGCCGTGGCTCATCTGAAGGACACGTTGAATGGTGTTCAGGCCGTCGTCATCGGACCCGGTCTCGGTGTCAGTGACTCTTCCGTTGAATTGGTGGCCAGGGTTCTTCAGGCAAGCTGTGATCGACCCGTCGTGCTTGATGCCGATGGGCTCAACGTCGTTTCACGGGAACTCGTTGAATCCCTGACTGGATCAGGTGCCATGGTTCTGACGCCTCATCCTGGTGAATACGATCGACTCGCCAATGTGCTGGATCTGCCGATCCGGCCTCGCACCGAGCAGGAACGTCAGGATGCCGCGTCGGCATTGAGTCGCGCATCACGTTCTGTCGTCGTGCTCAAGGGCCAGGGCACGATCGTCTCGGAAGCAGACCGATCATGGACCTGTGACCGAGGGTCGGTGGCGCTGGCCACCGGAGGATCCGGTGATGTCCTGGCTGGCATCATCGGTGGTCTGATGGCGCAAGGTCGCCCTTCGAGTTGTGCCGAAGCCTGGGATCTCGCCGTCTGGGGAACATGGATTCATGCCGTCGCAGGCGAAGAATGGTCGAAGCGAAACGGTACGGCCGGACTGCTTGCGGCGGACCTTGCTGCCGAAGTTCCCGCTGTCCTGAAGCAGGTGCCCCGACTTCAGGCCTGACTGGTATCCTCGATGCATGGCTGATCATCATGTAGCTCAAAGTCCGAGGGTCCGTGAACTCCAGTCCGGGATGTATCTGCGTGAAGGCCTCTATTCGCTGGTCAATCCTCAGATCGGGACCAATCGAAACGGCGGCCAGTACCTCAAATGTCTTCTTCGAGATGCAAGCGGCGAAGTCGCGGGACGAAAGTGGAAGCTGGCCGATTTCGATCTGGATGACTGCACCAGTACCGGATTCGTTCGACTGGATGGGGAAGTGGTGGAGTTCAACGGTCTCCCACAGGTCAATATCCACGACATCGAGCCGGCGCAGGTCACCGAGTCGGAGCTCACACATCTCCTGCCGCACACCCGCTTCGACATCGACATGATGTACAAGTCGGTCCTCGGACTGCTCGACTCGCTGGAGCATCCAGCCATGAGAGCGTTGGCCCGTCGGTACACCGATGACGAGGTGCTCATGAAGGCATTTCGCCGAAGCCCGGCTGCCGTCGTGATGCACCATGCATGGATCGGTGGCCTGCTTGAGCACACATGGCAGCTGATGCGAATGGCTGATGCCGTGCTGGCGACTTACGTCGACGATTCAGGTCGGCCTCGCCTGAACAGAGATCTGGTCATCATGGGATTGTTCCTGCACGACCTGGCCAAGACAACCGAGCTGTCCTGGCACAAGGGCTTCGCCTACACGACGGATGGCAATCTCGTCGGCCATATCGCTCGAGCATCGATCTGGCTCGAGGACTGTGCTCGCGATCTGGATCCACCCCTTGCGACGGATGATCTGGCCGTGCTTCACAACATCCTTCTGAGTCATCACGGTGAACCAGAGCATGGCGCTCTCCGTCCCCCGATGACCCCCGAGGCTGTTCTGGTTGCACAGTTGGACAATACGGATGCTCGAGTCGCCATGTCGCTTGCCGCCGTTGANCCTGATGGCGATGGTCGTTCGGCCGACGGCAGTTCAATCACTGAGCGTGCGGCGGGAACGGGATCGCGCATGTACNGAAGTGAACTTCTTCGCGATTGAACGAAGACAAGTCGCAGGGGAGTGGTGTAGAATCCTCCTCCCCCATGTCCAGACACGATCGAATACTTGTTGGAATTCCCGTCTACAACGAGGCGGAGTACGTTTCCGAGGTTCTCCAGGAAGTCCTGCAGTACACGGATGAAGTCCTCGTCGTGGATGACGGTTCGACCGATGACACGGCTCGATTGCTCTCGGAGCATCCCGTCAAGATCATCCGTCATGACACCAATCGGGGTTATGGTCGATCCAGCAGGGACATGTTCCAGTGGGCCCTGAAGGACGGATTCGACTGGTTGATCACGATGGACTGTGACCGGCAGCATGAACCCGCGGCGATTCCGGAATTCAAGGATCGGATCAGAGCGGGTGACATCGACGTCATTTCGGGCAGCCGCTACATGCAGGAATGGGATGATGCCGACCTGCCGCCGGAGGATCGACGGCAGATCAATCTGACCATGACGCGTGAAATCAATCGTCGGCTCGGACTCTCCCTGACGGATTCATTCTGCGGCTTCAAGGCCTATCGGATCAAAGCCTGTGCGGATCTCGTGATGGATGTGGACGGGTACGACTTCCCGATGATGTTCTGGGTCCAGGCCGTTGCTGCGGGTCTGAGGATCGAAGAGCTGCCGGTACGGCTGATCTACAACGACCCATCGCGTTCATTCGGCGGTCCATTGGATGATCATGAGCGTCGACTCCGTTTCTACCAGTCGACTCTGTACGAGGAAATCATCCGGATGTCATCCAGGCTTCCGAAGGGTGCGGACGATGGTCTGATCATCGGTGAGTCTGCGATCCATGGCTGATTCCTCGTCCTATGTTCGGATCGTTCCGCCATCTTCCGAGGGNGTGGTCTCCGGGCTGCCCATTGAGTTGATCCGGGAGACACGTCGATCGCTCAAGCTGCCGGATTCAAGACCAGTCATCGCGACAGGGCATGCGCCGATGCGATGGCACCCCGGCATCGTCACCAAATTCATGGCGATGCGTGTTCTGTCGCAGGAGCGTCAAGCGACGCCGCTGGTTCTCAACATCGACACCGTTGCCGGGGACCCTGGTTTGATCGAAGTGCCTTTTCTTGATGCGGATGGCCTTCCCTGCAGCAGTACGTTCCGCCTCTTTGAATCCAGTCCAGAACTGGGTCTGGGCATGCAGCCAGCAACCGAGCCCGTGGATCTGCAGTGGCTCTCGAGTCTGGCGGATTTCGATATCACACCACTCGAGCGATATGCGGAGTCCATTCGCACGGCCGGATCCGACCTTTCGTTGGCGTCCCAGTTGATGCGTGCCCAATTGAACATGGCTCGTCGATGGGCTGGTCGGCCGACCGTTCTGCCGGCCTCGAGACTGCTCAAGACAGCTTGCGGAAGATGGCTCCTCGATCGGATGCAACGGGATTCGATGCGATGTGCCCAGGCCTACAACGCGGCCGTGAGTGTTGACCCTGATGCGGGGATCCGTCCGCTCGACATGGATGCTGGGGAGCTTCCACTCTGGGAGATTCGAAGTGCCGATCGCCGCACGGCGCGAAGGCAGGATCTCGACGAAAGTAATCTGCTGCCGAAGGCTCTGGTCACGACGGCCATCATGCGACTTGCCGGATGTGACCTGTTCATCCATGGAACGGGTGGTGCCCGCTATGACGCGTTGATGGAGAGCTGGATTCGGGAATGGCTCGGGCTTGAAGTCATGCCGTTCATGGTGGCCACATCCGATGTCCGGCTGCCACTGCCAGGACTTGAAGACATTGCGAGAGTCGGTCAGTCACTGGTTTCCAAGGATCGACGCGCTTATCACGATCCTGAATCGAATGACGAGGCACAGGTGGGACCTGGGCCGAGAAAACAAGCCGCACTCGATTCGATTCAATCGGCACCGCGAGGCAGTGATGCCCGTCGTGAAGCCTTCGCGTCGATGCATGAGACACTCGCGACGCTTCGGGACGTCAAACGGCAGGCTTCTTCGGAGGTTGCTGGCCGGGTCCGGGATGCCAGAAGAACAACCAGTCGTCGCGACTGGGATTTCTTCTTCTATCCCGAGGACGTGATGGATGCACTGGCTGATGACGTCGAGAAGGATGTCCTGAAGACGATCAGGTGATCCNGGCTCAGGAGGTCTTCAGGCCCGCCTGATTCCAGATCAGTTCGATACGGTCCGGAGTCGTCGTCTCCACGATGACGCCGTCCGGATTGTTTTGCCGAAGCAGGCCATCGATGCCGTAGACGCCCTTCGTAGGCAGTCCTGCATCATCCATCCATGTCTGAAGCAGCCACTGATTGGCCGTGGATCCTGAGGGGGTCCAGTCATCGCGACGTGTTCCAATCTGGGGATCGGATTGCCTGTGGTCGAAAAAGGCATAGCTCATCGACAGGGGCTCTTCACGCGGCAGGAACATGCCGAGTGTCCAGGTCAGTGCCCGAGGCATCCATGGGGACGGTGTCACCCATTCATACGGTTGTCGCAGGTTGATCTCATCATCTTGTTTGATCACGACGATGCGAGATCTTGGATCTCCCAGGGTCTGCTTCGTTCGGAAGCCGTACTCCTTTTCCGTTCGCGTCGCAGCTCGTTGTCGACGTGTCACGAAGGCGGTCCAGGCCTCATGCGAAAGATCCCATGCAAGCCAATATTGGCCGAGCATGTCGATGTAGATCTCGCGATCGGCATCCACCACGATCCGTGAATGCACCTTCACCAGCAGGCCTTCCTCCTGTTCGTCATGTCGATACAGCTCCGAAAAGCTGCCGGGTTGCAGGGTGCCCATGGGGGCGGCTTCGATCGAAAAGACCGAATAGGCGATTTCCTCATCGGGTTCACCATCCTGCCCAGGNCGATAGATTCTCCGGCAGGTCCGATGGTTGGTTGATGCCTTCAGCGTCTCCTCGCTCAAGCCGGCCAGGAAGGTCTTGGCGTTTTCGGCCTCCCGATAGGCCAGTTCACCGGCCTTTTCAGGGCCTCGAAGCTGGATTGTGCCCATGGCGGCTTCCAGCTCGGGCTGGACGAGTGGATAGCGGTCTGGAATCGTGATTACGGTTCCGACCAGATAATGGAGCTGGCCCATCAATCGCCCTTGGGGCAGCACAATCCAGCCGAATACCACATTCTGGCCATCTTCAAGACGTTCTCGGACCCAGGCCAGATAGGCCGGTTCACCATTGATGGTGAGGCTCTGCTCCCGCAGAATCTCGATCGTGCTGTCCTTCTTATCGCCACTGAGCATCATCCGGCGGATCATGGCCTCCGCGGTGGGGTCACTGCTGGGGACGGATTCCAGCCGAAGGCTCCAGGCGGGGGTCCGGGAACCGTCACGGATAACGAAAAACGGGCTTGGTCCGGTCTTCTGGGAGGTGATTATGGAGCCCTTGGGCAAGGTCATGGTGATGCCCACTTCATTGCTGATGAAGTGTTCGCCTTCAAGAGGGACTCGATCAGACTGCTGGGGAGGGGTGTTGGCGCCCCCTTGAGGCCCTGTTTGGAGGGGATCCGTGGGCTGGGTCAGCAGGCCGACAATGATTGTCATGACAAGATGGAGCATCTCGGAACTGTACCCTTAAGATCGGGAGGCCGGGTGGCGAGTTTCCTTCCAGGAACTTGCTCCAAACCTCCTCAAACCTTGACAAAGGCTGCTGGAGGCCTATCATCGTCGTTTCGCCTTCGGCCGTGTGGTCGTGGGCGTTGTCTTGATATGGAAGAGACGAGAACGTGTCCCGGTAGTACACATACCGGCTTGTAAATGGACAAGAAGATTCGATGTCAGCGGTGAAGATCAAGATCCGGATGGAGGCATACGACCACCAAGCACTGGATGTTTCGGCGAAGGAAATCGTCGAACATGCGAAGCGAACAGGTGCGCGTGTTGCCGGCCCCATTCCACTTCCTACTCGACGCGAGGTCTACACCGTCAATCGCTCGACGTTCGTCAACAAGAAATCGCGTGAGCAGTTCGAGATTCGAACGCACAAGCGGATCATCAACATTGAGGATCCGAATGCACGCACTGTTGAAGCACTCAACCGCCTGGTCGTTCCGGCCGGCGTGTTCGTGAAGATCAAGGCCTGATACGTCAGGCATGAAGAGAAGACACGGCCGGATCCAGGCAGGCGGATTCGCATCGTGAAACACAGGTCTGCCAGTTGATTTGATCACGCAAGGTTCGGGAACATGGCTTCTGCACTGCTCGGCAGAAAACTCGGAATGACTCGCTACTTCACTGAAGAGGGTGTCAATATCCCGGTCACCGTCATCCAGGCGGGGCCATGCGTTGTGACGCAGGTCAAGACCGAGGAAACAGATGGTTACTCGGCGATCCAGATCGGTTACGAGGACATGAACGCTCGTCGCAGCACCATGCCCATGATCGGTCATGATCACAAGGCGGGGGTCTCACCCAAGCGGTTCCATCGTGAGCTTCGAACAGAAGACGTCGATGTCGAGCTCGGTGACACCATCACGGTTGAGAACTTCGAGGATGTCCCGTTCGTGGATATCTGCGGACGCAGCAAGGGCAAAGGCTTCCAGGGCGGCATGAAGCGTCACAACTTCTCCGGTCTTGAGGCATCCCACGGCGTCAAGCGGCGTCACCGCTCCGTCGGTTCCATTGGNGGTCACTCCGCCAATCTGGGTACCGGCCCCAAGCTCAAGAAGGGCAAGCGGATGCCNGGCCACATGGGTGATGAGAACGTGACTGCTCGCAGCCTTGAGGTTGTGGCAATCGACACGGACAAGAATTTGATTCTCGTGAAGGGAACAGTCCCTGGCCCGAACAACGCAAACGTGTTCGTGCGTCCAGCTGTTCGCTTGAACAGAGTGAAGACAACGGCAGCAGGAAAGAAGAAGTAGAACTATCGCATCAGCGGCAATAGCCGCTGTTGGTCTTCAAGGCCTTCTGTCGTGAACACGACAGGTCGGGAACCGGGAGACGAAGACAAGAAAGAGGACGCCGAGTCGCAGTCCTACCCGGGCTCAGCAATGCGGGTTGTCAGAGTGACGACCAAACGGGACCCAGGAGGGCAAGGCGCAAAGGGGCAGCAGTCGCTGCCAAGGTGTGAATGATGATTGAACTACCCGTAATAGATAAGACGGGCAAGAAGGTCGATACGATCCAGATCGACGAGGCAAGCCTCGGCAGCGAGGTTCGGCCAACTCTGCTCAAGCAAGCCTATGTCATGTTCCATGCGAACCGTCGAATCGGTTCCGCACGGACCAAGAGTCGTGGCATGGTTGAAGGGTCAACTCGAAAACTCTACAGACAGAAGGGGACCGGTAACGCCCGGGTCGGCAACGCACGAACCGTTGTCCGGAAGGGTGGTGGTGTTGCCTTTGCCAAGACCGCAGACACCGGCAAGTTTCGTCAGCGAATGCCCAAACGCATGCGTCGACTGGCCAATCGAAATGCACTGCTTGCCAAGCTGGTGGACAGCGAAGTCAAGTGCATCGATTCCCTGGACATGTCTGAACCAAAAACCCGCGATCTCAAGGGGACGCTCGAAGCCGTCGGCATCGATCGGACCTGCCTGGTGGCGTTGTCTCCCGACAACCGCAACACGGCCTTGTCCGCACGCAACCTCGAGAACGTGGACACCATCCGAATCGATCAGCTCAATGCTTTCGAGCTGCTCAATCACCGCTACCTCGTCGTCGACCGAGCCTCACTCGAGGCGTTCCTCGACGGTTCGTGTTTCGGTGATGACAACCAGGAGGCTGCATGATGCTTGCAACTAGGGTCATTCGCCGACCGGTCGTGACCGAGAAGGCTGCCTTCGCCTCCGGAACCTTCAACCGTCATACCTTCGAGATCGATTCAGATGCTCGAAAGGGTGATGTGAAGGCCGCTGTCGAAGAGCTGTACGGCGTTCGTGTTCTGTCCGTCGCGATCCAGAATCGCAAGGGTCAGCAGCGTCGTAGCCGCTTCGGTTACTGGAAGACTCCCGCCGTCAAGCGGGCCGTCGTGAAGATTCATCCCGACGACAGGATTGAACTGTTCTGATTGGATAGCAGGAGACGGTCGCGGGTAAGTCCCGCACCGGAGAGAACTATGGCGATTCGAGTGCACAAGCCAACGACCAACGGACGACGAAACTCGTCGGTCAACATGCACATCGAGGTCACGAAGAAGACTCCTGAAAAGTCTCTTCTCAGACCTCTGGGCAAGACTGGTGGTCGAAACAACCAGGGCAAGATCACGGTGCGTGGACGTGGCGGCGGACACAAGCGTCGTTATCGCGTCATCGATTTCAAGCGGCGTAAGGACGACATGGTGGCCAAGGTCATCGGTATCGAGTACGACCCGAACCGAACCTGTCACATCGCCCTGCTCGAGTATGCCGATGGAGAGCGTCGCTACATCCTTCACCCGGTCGGTCTGGCCGTCGGTGACGAGGTCATGAGTGCTGATGCCGCGGTCGAGCCGAACGCGGGATCCAGCATGCCGCTGGAATTCATTCCGACCGGTATCCAGGTCCATGCGATTGAGTTCGAGCCTGGCAAGGGTGCCAGCATGTGCCGATCTGCAGGAAGTTTCGCCCAGTTGACCAACAAGGAAGGTCGCTGGGCGACGCTCGTTCTGCCTTCCGGTGAAATTCGACAGGTATCGATTCGATGCCGGGCCACCATCGGCCAGGTCGGCAATACGGATCACCAGCTCGTGAAGCTGGGCAAGGCGGGCCGCAATCGTTGGCTCGGCCGAAAGCCCAAGGTTCGCGGCATGGCCAAGAGCCATGATGATCACCCACTCGGTGGTGGTGAAGGTCGTTCGAAGGGTGGTCGTGAACCGGCCAGTGCATCGGGCGTGAAGTCAAAGGGTGGGCGCACCCGACGTCGTGGCAAGGCATCCGATTCCCGGATTCTTCGCCGTCGCAAGAGCAAGCGTTACGGGCAGTTGAAACTCTGATTGGAGTGTCCATCAGTCTCGCGGAGCGGGATCCGGACAAAGAGGAACGGAATACACATGGGACGATCACTGAAAAAAGGACCGCACGTCGACGAGAAGCTGTACGGCAAGGTCATGGCGCAGAGCGAGAGCGGCGCCAAGAAGCCTATTCGTACCTGGGCTCGAGCCTGCACGATCGTGCCTGAGTTCGTCGGTCATACCTTCCAGGTTCACAACGGTCGGACGTTCAACGACGTCTTCGTGACTGAGGACATGGTTGGGCACAAGCTCGGAGAGTTCTCTCTGACACGGACCTTCCGTGGTCACACCAACAAGAAGGAAGGCATCAAGTCGGGCAACTGAGTCCCGTCTTTCTGGAGCCAGGTCATGGCCTATCAAGCAAGTCACAAATTCGCCCGCATCGCTCCGAGGAAAGCTCGGCTGGTCGCCGACATGATTCGTGGCATGCGGATTGATGATGCTCTCAATTCGCTCGAGTTCAGCAAGAAACGAGGTGCCTGGTACCTCAAGGCAGTCCTCAAGTCTGCGATTGCCAACGCTGAGGAGCGTGAGGCGGATCTCGAACGCCTGTTCGTCCAGAAGAGCTGGGTGGATGAGGGTCGAACCATCAAACGATTCCGTCCGAAGGACCGTGGTCGGGCTCACCCGATCCGGAAGCGGACAAGTCATCTCCATATCGTTCTTGAGGAAGGGAACTGATCCATGGGACAGAAAGTACATCCCTTCGGATTCCGTGTCGGCGTCACTGAAGCACACAAGTCTCGGTGGTACGCCCCCAAGGCACTCTTTGCCGAGCTGCTGGTCGAGGACTATCGGATTCGTCAGTACGTGGACAAGCGTCTCAACAGGACGCCGCCATTCGCTGCCGTTTCGGATATCCATATCGAGCGGACGAGAGAAGAACTGAAGATCATCCTCAAGACTGCACGACCTGGTCTGGTCATCGGTCCAAAGGGTGCTGAAATCGAAAAGCTCACTTCGGACCTCCAGGCCCTGACCGGTCGAAAGGTCCAGACGCAGATCATCGAGATCCGCAATCCGGATACGAACGCCCATCTCATCGCCGAGGCCATTGCCGAGCAGATGAAGAAGCGTTCGAACTTCCGTCGACTGCTCAAGCAGCGTTCCGAGGCTGCCATGCAGGCCGGTGCGAAGGGTGTGCGAATCTCGGTTGCCGGTCGTCTCGGAGGTGCCGAGATGTCCAGGACCTTCGTGCAGCGGTTGGGTTCCATTCCGCTGTCGACCCTGCAGGCCAATGTTGACTACGCCTCCGTGCCCAGCCATACCACCTACGGCACCATCGGTGTCCGGGTCTGGATCTACAAGGGCATGTACACAGGTCAGGACGAGGACGAGCTGGAATCCAAGGCAGCTGGCGGACGAGCCCGCGCCCGAGGTCGCCACTGAACAGGAGTGGAAGCACGCAGTGATCATCACTGTCGTGTCCAGGAGTACGAACGATGCCCCGAATGCCCAAACGAGTCAAGTTCCGCAAGCAGATGCGTGGCAATCTCAAGACCCGCGCCAGCCGTGGAAACTACGTCGCCTTCGGTGACTACGGTCTTCAGGCACTGGAGCCCCATTGGGTCAGTGCGCGTCAGATCGAAGCCGGCCGAATTGCGGCGCAGCACTTCCTGCGTCGTGAAGGCAAGGTTGTCATCCGAATCTTCCCGGACAAGCCGATCTCCAAGAAGCCCCTCGAAACTCGAATGGGTAAGGGCAAGGCTGACGTGGACTACTGGGCAGCTCGCGTGAAGCCCGGAACGATTCTCTATGAGATCTCAGGTGTTCCTGAGGATATTGCCAAGCGTGCGTTGTCCAGAATCGCCAGGAAGATGCCGGTTCGTTGCCGGTTTGTTGGAAAGCGCCTTTCGGTTTGATCCCATGACGGGCATTGACCCGGGAGCGATATGAATCATGAAACCAAGAGATGTAAAAAAGCTGGGGACTGACGAACTCGACATCGAGGTTCTGCAGTTGCGCCGCAAGCTCTTCGAACTGGAAAGCCAGAGAGTNACCGAGCGNATCCAGGACACCTCGCAATTCGGTCATATCAAGAAGGATATTGCCCGTTTGCTGACCGAGAAGCGCAGCCGAGAAGGGGCCAAGTCATGAGTCACCTGAAGGAAATCAAGATTTCGGATACGGCAGCACGTCGAGTTGGAATCGTCGATTCAGACAAGCGGGACAAGTCCTGCACGGTGTCGATCAACTATCTCGTCAAGCATGACAAGTACGGCAAGTACATCCGCAAGCGTACGAAGCTGCATGTCCATGATGAAAACAACACGGCCAAGGCCGGAGACCGGGTGGAAATCGTCGAATGTCGACCGATTTCAAAGACAAAGTCGTGGACGCTTGTCCGCGTGGTGGAAGCAGCCCCAGGCGGTGAAGGCTGATCATCGTCCTCTGGGCGATATGAAAACAGTTGCAGGATTGATGCCATGATTCAGAAGGAATCCAGACTCGACGTAGCCGACAACAGCGGCGCCAAGATCATCAGTGTGATCGGCGTNCTGGGTGGNTCGACTGCTCGAGGCAAGTACACACGACGGACAGCCGGCGTCGGCGACATGGTCGTCGGCTCGGTCAAGAAGGCGCTGCCCAATTCTGCGGTCAGACCTGGTGAAATCGTCCGTGCCGTGATCGTTCGTACGAAATACCCCACGCGTCGAAAGGATGGTTCCTACGTCCGTTTCGAGTCCAATGCGTGCGTGATCGTCAAAGAAGGTAACCCAGCGGGTACTCGCATCTTCGGTGCGGTCGCCCGTGAACTGAGGGAACGCAATCACATGAAGATCGTTTCTCTCGCATCGGAGGTGGTGTGACATGGCTCGGCACATCAAAAAGGGCGATACCGTGGTCGTGACCGCCGGAAATGATTCCGGAAAGGTCGGAGAGGTTCTGCGTGTGATCACCAGTGATGACCGAGTGGTCGTCCAGGGTGTGAACATCCGAACCCGTCACATGAAGCCGACACAGCAGAATCCGCAGGGTGGCCTGCTCCGCAAGGAGATGCCCATCCACATCAGCAATGTGAGCCCGGCCGTCGATGGGAAACCGTCCCGCGTCCGGTTCGAGACTCAGGCTGACGGAACGAAGAAGAGGATCGCCGTTCGTGGCGGTAAGGAACTGCACACCTTGCGAGGACCGCGCCGCTGAGGCCTGCTGGCCCGAGGAGTTTATCGATGGTTGCCCAGAAGACCAGAACACGACTGGATGCCAAGTACCGCGAAGAGATCTCTCCGAAGCTCATGGAGAAGTTCGGCTTGACCAACAAGCTGCAGCTCCCTTCCATGAGCAAGGTCGTGATCAATATCGGCATTGGTCGTCATCTGGAAAATCAGAAGCTCAAGCAGGACATCGCCGATACGGTGGTTTCAACACTGACACAGATTTCCGGACAGCGACCGGTCCTCAGGATGGCCAAGAAATCCGTCGCGAACTTCAAGGTTCGTGAGGGGGCGCCGTCGGGCTACATGGTCACGCTTCGACGAGATCGCATGTGGCACTTCATGGATCGACTCATGAACCTCGCAATGCCGCGTATTCGCGACTTCCGAGGTGTCCGGGACAATGCCTTCGACAAGGCAGGCAACTACTCCTTCGGTTTGACGGAGCAGGCCGTGTGGCCCGAGATCAACATGGCTCAGGTCACATTTGTACATGGCATGAACATCAATATTTGTTTCGAGCGTTCGAATCCGGAAATGAGCCGGTTCCTCCTTGAGGAACTGGGCATGCCGTTCGAGCGCAAGGACGAGAACTGAGGAAGAGAAGGGATTCAGCTTCATGGCAAGCAAACGAGTCTTTGCACGTATGAACAAGACGCCGAAGTTTTCCACACGGAAACGAAATCGGTGCCAGATCACCGGCCGGAGCCGTGGGGTCTATCGCAAGTTCGGCGTCAGCCGGATTGTGTTGAGAGAACTGGCGCTGCAGGGAAAGATTCCCGGCATGCGGAAGGCGAGTTGGTGATTCGAAGTCAAGAGGCCTTCAGGGCTTCTTCCCAGGAGTGAATGATGTCACAGCAGGATCTAACAGCCGACATGCTGACACGAATTCGGAATGCTGTTCGAAATCGTGAGACCAGTGTGCGTTGCCTGAACAACCGGTTGAACCGTGGTGTTGCCAAGGTTCTGACCGACGAGGGTTATATCAACGCCTTCGAAATCGTTGACAACGGTCGCGAAGGTGTCCTTCGCGTGGATCTGAAGTACGGACCACGTGGTGAGGATGTGATTCGAACCATCGATCGAGTATCGAAGCCTGGTTGCCGGGTCTACAAGAAGGTGGATGAGCTTCCACGGCCGCTGCAGGGACTCGGCATCGCCGTCGTATCGACGAGTAAGGGTGTCCTGAGCGATCGTCGTTGCCGCGAACAAAAGGTGGGTGGCGAACTCGTCGCCATTGTCAGCTAGCGGGACGTTTTCCCGAGGATTGAGTTATGTCCAGGATCGGTAAGAAACCAATCAGTGTGCCCTCCGGGGTCAATATCAAGCTCGATGAGCGTGCGCGTTCGATTGGCGTGTCGGGCCCCAAGGGCGATCTGTCCTTTGAATGGGTCGACGGCGTCTCGGTTGCCTATGACGAAGGCGACAAGAAGATCACGTGCACGATTCCCGAGGCCAGCATGTCCCAGCGGCAGCAGAAAGCCTATTGGGGAACAACACGAGCCAGGATCCAGAACATGGTGACCGGTGTCAGTGAGGGTTTCATCCGGAAGCTGAACATCGTCGGTGTCGGTTGGAATGCGAAGGTCCAGGGCAAGGGCATCCAGCTCAATGTGGGCTACTGCCACCCAGTTGACCTGACGCCACCAGCCGGTGTCGAGATCGAAGTCGAGAACAACAACAGGATCACGATCAAGGGTGCCGACAAGCATGCCGTCGGGCAGTTTGCCGCACAGATCCGTGATCAGCGTCGTCCTGAGCCCTACAACGGCAAGGGCATTCTGTACGACGGTGAGGTCATCATCCGCAAGCAGGGCAAGGTATTCGGCGCCTGATCCGGCGTCTTTCAAGGAACGGCCGGAGGGCCAGTACGATGAAACGAATCGAACACAAGAAGATAAGACGCCTTCGAAGACGTCGTGGAACAAGAAAGCGCATCCTTGGTGCGCCAGATCGACCGCGGCTCACCGTGTTTCGAAGTGCCCGGCACATGTACGCCCAGATCGTCGACGATCTTCGTGGTGTGACACTGTGCTCGGCTTCGACCATGGAAAAGGACGACAAGGCGAACAACGGTGGAAATTCCGGTGCAGCTGCAGACGTGGGCAAGCGGCTCGCGGAGCGAGCTTCATCAGCGGGCATTTCAGCCGTTGTCTTTGATCGAAATGGATATCTCTATCACGGCCGCGTCAAGGCGTTGGCTGAAGCGGCAAGAGAAGGAGGCCTGCGGTTCTGATCTCTGATCAGGCTCGTGGTGATACACCATGGCTGAAATGCTTGAAGATACTGGTGGAATCGAATCAACGACGGTCGGTGTCTACCGAACCGCAGCGACCGTAAAGGGCGGACGTCGTTTCAGCTTCTCCTCGCTGGTCGTCGTCGGTGACCGGCATGGTCGAGTCGGACTTGGATATGGCAAGGCCAACCAGGTTCCTCCGGCCATCGAGAAGGCGCAGAAGCAGGCCAANCGCGACATGCGTCCCTANCCGCTTCAGGGTACGACGTTGCCGCACGAGGTCGAGGGACGTTTCGGCGCCTGCCGTGTACGACTGCTTCCAGCTTCACCGGGTACCGGTGTCATTGCTGGTGCTGCCGTCCGTGCTGTGCTTGAGATGCTTGGTGTTCAGGATTGCCTGACCAAGTCATTCGGTTCAAACAATCCAAAGAACCTGTGCAAGGCCGTATTCAACGGTCTTGATCATCTTCGCTCCAAGGATGACACGATGAAGCTTCGTGGCGTGGAGCTCGGTGAAACGATGGTCGAAGAGGCCATTCGCCGCGGCCAGGCGTTTACCGCCACTCCGAAGAGCGAGTCTTCTGATTCGGATGCCGAGGCTGCTGAAGCTCCTGCAGCAGAATCAGCCGATGCCTCGAAGGAGGAAGCGTCATCATGATGATTCATGACATCACAAGCAAGGTTGGTCGCCACGCTTCACGCAAGCGAGTCGGTCGTGGTCATGGCAGCGGCCTTGGCAAGACCTCCGGTCGTGGGCACAAGGGTGCGGGTTCCCGTTCGGGCTACTCGCGGCGTGCCTACTTCGAGGGTGGTCAGATGACCTGGACTCGTCGTATTCCCAAGCGAGGATTCACGAACAGTGCCTTCCGCAAGCACTATCACGTCGTCAATCTCAAGGTCCTCGAGGAACGGGTTGAAGACGGGGCGGATGTCACGGTCGAGGTGCTCGCTCACCTTGGAATCGTCCGGGATGCCAATCTTCCTCTGAAGATCCTCGGCGAAGGCGAGATCACAAAGAAGTTCAATGTCACCGCGGCAAAGCTTTCCAAATCAGCAGCTGCCAAGATCGAAGCAGCTGGCGGGACCGTTACGGAAGTCCCGCTGAAGAAGTGGATGCGCGAGAAGAAGAAGAAGGCCTGATCCGTCTCTTGATGAGACCCAGTGGAACTGATTGATGCTGAAAGCGCTTGCCAATGTGTTCTTGATTCCCGAGTTGAGGAACAGAGTCCTCTTCACGATCGGGATGATTGCGATCTACCGGATCGGGTTCTGGATCCCGCTGGTCGGGGTCGATCAACAGGCTTTGAAAGATGCGGCATCCAAGGCTTCCGAAGGAAGTACTGGATGGGGCCAGCTGCTGGATTACGTGTCCATCTTCTCGGGTGGTTCTCTCCAGCAATCGACCATCTTCGGCCTGGGCATCATGCCCTACATCACGGCCTCGATCATCTTCCAGCTGCTGCAGTCGGCTGTGCCCAAGCTGCAACAGCTCAAGAAGGAAGGTGCCAGCGGCCAGCAGAAGATCACCGAGTGGACCCGTTATGCAACAGTTGCCATGTGCCTGATTCAGGGCTTCATGTGGCTGAAGTTCCTCCAGGCTCAGGGGCTGGTTCTGCCGGAATTCCTGACCTCCGGAACCGTGTTGGCGTTCTACTTCTCCGGCGTTGCGACGCTGACAGCCGGCAGCATCTTCCTGATGTGGCTCGGTGAGCAGATCGACAAGTTCGGTATCGGCAACGGTGTGTCCCTCATTCTGACAGCAGGCATCATTGCTCAGATGCCCAATGCTGTGGCGTACCTGGTCGAGGAGACGGACCTGTCTCTCCAGGCCAGTCAGGGCAGCATCGGGATCGTCGGCATCATCTTCCTGATCGCGGCATTCGTGATCGTGGTTGCAGGTGCCATTCTGATCACGGTGGCCCAGCGTCGTATTCCGATCCAGCAGGCCCGTCATACGCGTGGTCGTCGAACCTATGGTGGTCAGCGTCACTACCTGCCGCTGCGAGTCAATCATGCCGGCGTCATGCCCATCATCTTCGCCAGCTCGCTGCTGATCTTCCCAGCGACCTTCCTGGGCTATCTCAGCACATCGGCTTCGCCTGAGTCGCCTGTTTGGTANCAGACTTTCGTGACCTTCCTGAACACCAACTTCCAGTTCGGGGAGTACCCCTACATCGTCTGCGAGATCATTCTGATCTACTTCTTCAGCTACTTCTGGACGACCGTCGTCTTCAGTCCTGACGACATGTCTCAGCAGTTGAGGGAAAACGGCAGTTTCATCCCTGGATTGAGGCCCGGTCCCCGTACTGCGGAGTATCTGGAGACTGTGGTCGAACGGGTGACCTATGTCGGTGCAGGGTTCCTTGCGGTGATCGCGGTGATTCCATCGATGGTCGCTCGATACATGGATATCCCGTTCTTCGTGGCCAGCTTCCTTGGAGGTACAGGCCTGTTGATCGTGGTCAGTGTTGGTCTTGACTTCATCCAGAGGATCGAAGCCAACCTGTTGATGCGTAATTACACCGGGTTCCTGGGTTCAGGTGACTCGGCTCGAACGGGAAGAGGATAGATTCGGAGATACCGGGTAAAGCATGGCCAAAGAAGAAAAGATCACCCTGGATGCCGTTGTGACCGAGGCGCTGCCAGATACTCGATTCAAAGTCGAGTTGGAGAATGGGCAGCAGATCCTTGCCTACATCAGCGGTCGGATGAGAAAGTTCTACATCCGGATTCTTCCAGGGGACAAGGTCAAGGTCGAGTTGAGCCCCTATGACATGACGAAAGGCCGAATTGTCTACCGACAGTGACGGCATACAGGAAGAACGGGTGATCGCATGAAAGTCAAAAGCAGTATTCGACGTAAAACCACGGATTGCCAGATCGTGATCCGCAAGGGCAAGCGTTACATCATCAACAAGAAGAATCCGAGGCTGAAGCAGCGACAGGGTTAGGGGTGAGGCTCGGTCGCCGAGCATCAGGGCCCCGCAAGGAGTGAAGAAGATGCCACGTATTGCAGGTGTCGATATTCCAGAACGTAAGAAGGTGCGCTACGCCCTTCGGTACATCCACGGGATTGGTCCCAAGTTTGCGGACGACATTCTCGCGGCTGCAGGTGTCGATCCAGACACGATCGCAGGTGAGTTGACCGAGCCGGATGTCAGCCAGATTGCAAGCGTCATCGACGAGGGCTACATCGTCGAAGGTGCGCTCAAGCGTCAGATGGCACAGAACATCCAGCGGCTTCGAGATATCCGTTCCTACCGGGGAGATCGTCATCGTCGAGGCCTGCCGACTCGTGGTCAGCGAACCAAGTGCAATGCCCGAACCAGGAAGGGTCGTAAGAAGACCGTTGCCGGTAAGAAGGGCGTGAAGGGTTGATCCGTATTTCATGANTGACGGGCACATTGACATGTGCCTGCTAACGCGAGGCTCCTGCCTGAAGAGGAGAAGGAGCCGTTCAAGCGAGGAAATGAACGAGCTATGAGCAAGAAGAAAGTACGCCGCAACATCATCAAGGCCATCGTGCACGTCTATGCCAGCTTCAACAACACGATCGTCACCTTTACGGACGTGAGTGGTGAGACGCTGTGCTGGGATTCGGCCGGAACAGTCGGTTTCAAGGGTGCCCGAAAGGCAACCCCGTTTGCAGCCACGCGAGCAGCCGAGCGTGCAGCTTCCAAGGCGAAGCGCATGGGCGTTCGTGAAGTCGAGGTCAGGATCAAGGGCCCTGGTCAGGGGCGTGAAGCGGCCGTGACCGGGTTGGATCATGCGGGACTCAATATCAGNGCGGTCGAAGACCATACGCCGATTCCGCACAACGGCTGCCGCTCAAGGAAGCAGCGTCGCGTCTGATACGAACAGAATCATCGACTGGCGAGTGCCAGTCACCTGACCGGAAACGGATGGCGGACTCATTGCGGTGGCAGAGTCCAGCCGGGAGACCGGGAAGGCCGAGTGAAAACGAAGACCACCGGATGGGATCAGGAAACATGCATATTCGCTGGAGAGGACTGGAACTGCCCGCTCGCGTCGATCAGGATGCGGGTTCACGTACCGAGACATTCGGTCGTTTTGTGGTGGAGCCCTTCGAGCGTGGTTTCGGAACCACGATCGGTAACAGTCTGCGAAGGATTCTTCTCAGCAGCATCGAGGGTGCTGCCATCACAAGCATCTCGATCAAGGGTGTTGAACACGAGTTCACGACCATGCCCGGCGTGATGGAAGATGTCACCGACCTCATTCTGAATTTGAAGGGTGTGGTTGTCAGTCTGGATGGCGAGGTCAACGAAGCCAGGACCATGCGTCTGTCCGCCAGCGGTCCAGGCGAAGTCACGGCTGATCTGATTGAAGCCGATCCCAGTATCACGATTCACAATCCGCAGCATGTCATCGCGACGCTGACGGACAATGTCTCACTTGAGATTGAATTGACCGTGATGCGTGGCCGTGGTTACGAGCCAGCCTCCGACAAGTACACACGTAGCAGTGAAGACCAGGTCATCGGCGAGATTCCGATGGACTCCGTTTTCAGTCCAGTGCAGCGGGTTCGCTATCGAGTCGAGGATACTCGTGTCGGTCAGAAGACCAANTACGATCGCCTCGTGCTCGATGTCTGGACAGATGGCACCGTCTCACCGGAGATGGCCGTCGTGGAATCTGCCAAGATTCTCCGCAAGCACCTGAATCCATTCGTGCAGGTTGGTGAAATCGGGACATCCGTGGTCTCGGAGGAAGCCGCTGCAGTCGCAGCTGTCGATGAAGAGCTGATCAACAAGCTCAACATGTCAGTGATGGATCTCGACCTGACGGTCAGAGCAAACAATTGCCTCGAAACGGCCAAGGTTGAAACAGTGGCCGAACTCGTCGTCAAGGACGAGCCAACACTCCTCGCAGTGAGAAGCTTCGGCAAGACCTCCTTGCGTGAAGTGAAGAAGAAGCTTGAAGATCTCGGCTTGTCGCTCGGCATGCAGTTGCCGGAAGGCTATCAGGCCCCGGAGCCAACGAACGTGCCGTCATGACGGCATCAAGATTCTGGGCGGTGACGCCTTGAATCGGGAGCAGGACCATGCGTAATCGAATCAATGGAAAACAGTTGAACCGGACGAGCGCTCACCGACGCGCGATGCTTCGCAACCTGGCCGCAGGCCTGTTCGAGCATGGCCAGATCGAGACGACACGTCCGAAGGCAAAGGCTGTTCAGCCGTTTGTCGAGAAGCTCATCACGCTTGCAAAGCGTGGGACCTTCCATGCTCGTCGCCAAATCGAGTCAACACTCACGGATCGCAAGATCCACAGCTGGGTTGCTGATCCGAACGTGCGTGATTCCGCCAAGGAAAACGCATACTTCGATCTTCCCAGCGAAGATGAGATCAAGTTCACTCGATACGGCGATGTCAAGAAGGCGCCACGACTCGTACAGCATGTCATCACGAAGGTGGCACCTCGCTATGCGGATCGAGATGGTGGATACACACGTATCGTGAGCACAGGTCGCCATCGACTCGGCGATGCTGCTGATCTTGTGATTCTTCAGCTCGTCGGCGAGGAGGAAGGTCCGGAGATCAGTGGTGGGTCATCGGGTCGAAGACGACAGGCCGACAAGCGTACGGATTTTGCCAAGAAGCTGGCTGGAGATCGCGGTGGCGATGCGACGGCAGTGGCAGAGCCCGAGGCCGAGGCTGTCGAAGAAGCACCGGTCGAAGAAGCTGTCGCTGAGGAGGCCNCCGAAGTCGAGGGCTCTGTAGAAGAGGCTGCCGCCGACTCTGAAGAGACCGCTTCTGAGGATGAGAAGAAGGACTGACCGGTCCTGATTCAAATCGAATCAAACCTCATCGCCCCTTCCGTGTACCGGGAGGGGCGATGTTCTTGAATGCCCGGGTGGACTCCCTGTCTGGATCATGGTGACGCTTCGCGAGATACACTGTGTCCCGATCATGATTTCATCCATAGACCAGATCGAAGTCGAAGCCCTCGAAGGCCTCAAAAACTCCGCCGACAAGGCCGCCCTTGAGCAATGGCGAATCGCNTGGCTGGGCAGCAAGGGGCGTCTGAAGTCCCTGATGGCTGACATGAAGACCTGTCCGCCTGAAGATCGTCCGGCGTATGGCCAACGAATGAATGCGCTCAAGAAGACTCTTGAGGCCGCCTTCAAGTCCCAGAAGTCGGATGATTCCGCTCAACAGGGTCCGCCACTCGATGTCACCGAACCAGGGCTGCCTGCGGGCCAGGGTCGACAGCACATTCTNTCGAGGACCATCGAAGAGATCATCGACGTCTTCAGTCGGATGGGTTTCACGGTTGCGGAAGGTCCGGAGGTCGAGAACGAGTGGTACAACTTCGAGGCGCTCAACATGCCCGAAACGCATCCCGCTCGCGAGCCCAGTGACAACTTCTTTCTGGAAGGTGGTGGAATGCTCCGAACGCAGACCTCCACCGTACAGATCCGGGTCATGGAACAGTCCAAGCCACCGCTTCGGATCATTTCGCCCGGTCGGGTCTATCGTCCGGATACTCACGATGCGACCCACTACAGCATGTTCCATCAGGTCGAGGGCCTCTGTGTCGACAGAGGCGTGACGCTGGTCGATTTGAAGGCCACGCTGTTCAACTTCGCAAGGACTTTTTTCGGCCCAGAAGCCGATCTTCGAATGCGACCGAGTTTCTTCCCTTTCACCGAGCCTTCGGCGGAAGTCGATATGAGAATGCCCGTACGAGGCAAGATGCAGTGGGTGGAACTCGGTGGTTGTGGCATGGTCGATCCGAATGTCTTCAAGGCGGTTGGATACGACCCCGAGGAATGGACGGGATTCGCCTTCGGTCTCGGGATCGAGCGGATCGCCATGCGCAAGTACGGTATCCCCGACATTCGCTGGCTCTTTGAGAACGATGCACGCTTCCTGCGGCAGTTCTGACCTCGTGATACGTTTGGAACGGAGGATCCCGGATGTACATTCTCAGAAGATCAATCGACAATCAGGGAGCAGGGGGGCTTTCGCCGATGTCGTCGTCGCCGCCACCAGCCATCTCGGGTGGCGGCAGCTCATGGCCTGGTGTCATCGGCACGATTTCAATCATTCTGGCGGCGCTGGGCATCATGTGCTGGGGCTGCAATTCCGGCTCGTCGATTCTCAACATGGTTGCCCCGGACATGATGATGAACCAGATGGAGATGACGGAGGTCGCCGGTGATTCTGAAACCGGTTCGACTGATGTCGAGAAATCCAGTGGTGATCAGTCTGACATCGACTCGATTTCCATCAATGGCATGGCGTCGTTTTCGCCGGCGATGAAGGTCGTGGACATCATCGTCAATTTCGCATCCTTAGGCATGTCAATCTGGCTGTTGTGCGCCGGTATTGGTCTCACCCGTCGACGGCCTTGGTCCGTTGGTTCTCTCCAGGCATGGTCCTGGATTCGCATTCTGGTTGCATTGGGCTGGTTCCTGATGATGTTCTGGATGATGCAGGGTCCCATGATGGACGATCTGGTTGCCCAGTTGCAGGAAGAGAGTTCGAAGCAGGGTGATGGTGTCGAATTCGATGCCCAGATCATGCGATGGATTGTGATCGGTTCATGTGCGCTCGTCGGGCTCGTATTGATCGCCTGGCCCGTGTTCCTTCTGTTCTACCTCGGCCGCCGACGTGTCAGTGAAGAAGTTGCCGGTTGGAACTCAGAGGTCTTGCCGTCTTCGGATTGGGGTGGTGAATGAGCCAGGGGCTTCTCGAGGAACTCAGATGGCGAGGTCTGGTTCATCAGACAACGGCGGACGATACGCTGCCTGCCTATCTGAACAGTGGCGCCCGTGTCGGCTACTGCGGCTTCGATCCGACGAATGACAGCCTGACGATCGGCAATCTCATGCCAATCATGCTTCTGGGTCATCTGCAGAGGCATGGTCACCGTCCCATCGTCCTCATGGGAGGCGGGACCGGCCTCATCGGTGATCCTTCGGGTAAGGATGCGGAGCGAAGTCTGCTGAGTCGTGAACAGGTTGCGGCGAACGTGGCATCATGCAGTCGCATTTTCGAGCGGATCCTCGACTTCGACGGCAACTCTNCCAANGGAGCCCTGCTCGTCAANAACGTGGACTGGCTGGGGCAGCTGGGGTTTCTCGAAGTTCTTCGTGATGTCGGCAAGCACTTCTCGGTGAATGCCATGATTCAGAAGGATTCCGTGAGAGATCGACTGGAAAACAGGGAGCAGGGTATTTCCTACACCGAGTTTTCCTACATGCTCCTGCAGGCGTACGACTTCCTGCATCTGCGTCGTACGATGGAGTGCACGTTGCAGATCGCCGGATCAGATCAGTATGGCAATATCGTCTGTGGAATTGATTTGATTCGTCGGGACATGATTGATCAGTCTGAAGATGAGCCCCGCGGATACGGCATTACGGGTCCGCTCGTGACCAAGGCCGATGGCACCAAGTTCGGCAAGTCGGAGTCAGGTGCGATCTGGCTGACGGCGGAACGAACAAGTCCCTGGGCGTTTCATCAGTTCTGGTTGAATGCATCGGACGAGGATGCAGGCAAGTATCTTCGATTCTTCACGTTTCTCGACAAGGAGACGATCGAAGATCTGGAACAACGTCATGCGGCACAGCCACATGAGCGTCTGGCACAGAAGGCGCTCGCCAATGAAGTGACTCGTATGTTGCATGGTCAAGAGGAAGTGGATCGGGCCGAGGCTGCTGCGGCAGCGTTGTTCGGGGGGAACCTCAGATCGCTTGATTCACAGCAGCTTGGCGATGTCTTTGCAGATGTGCCGCATTCCTCTCACTCCCGAGACAAGCTGACCGCAGGCTGCTCCCTTCTGGAGTTTCTTCCAGAGACCAGCCTTGCAGCATCGAAGCGTGAGGCCAGGGAGTTTCTCAAGAATGGTTCCATCTCCATCAACGGTGAAAAGCTGGATGGGGCGAATGCTCTGGAACGCAGCCTTGGGAGTGAAGACCTTTTGCATGGCCAGACGATCCTGTTGAAGCGTGGCAAGAAGGCGTGGCATGCCACGCAGTGGACCTGAATCAACAGGTCACATTCGATTCCATCAATGCCATGGTCACTCGCCGGTCAAGTTCTTCGACGTGATCTGCAGCGAAATCTCGGGATGGGCTTCGCCTTCGACGGTCGCCGTGACGACTTCGCCATTGCCATCCTTGCAGAGAACCGTGAAGTAGGCGACGGGCTTGCTTTCCAGTCGACGTTCCTTGTCACTCGTGCTCAGATAGACAACTGCGAAGACCTGGCATTCATCATCCTCCAGTTTGGCAACGATCTCTTCGCTGGCCTCGACCTGGACATCATGAAGGAATTGTTCGGGCAGTTTGACCGTGTATTCGCCGAAGTCTTCGGGGGCACTGTTGATCTGGATCCGAACTCTGTCCACGGTGATCGTCTTCACTCGCGATACCAGTCGGAAGGTGACCTCCACCTTGGGAGGTGAAAAAGTGGCGGACTCGAATGTTCCGAGATCGCTCGGAAGACGCACGGTTTCTTCGATCGTGTGAAGGCCTGGAACAAGCTGCTGAATGGTGGTTTGATCGATGTCTGCTTCGACGATGAGCGGTTGAGGCAATCGTGATGCCTGAGTGGCCGGAAGGGTGACGTCCACATCCTGTGTAACCTGGACGTTCTCGGCAGTCGAACCAGCTGGAAGCAGTGCGCGAACAGTTGCTTTTCGCGTCACGAGTTCCTCGATCTGGATCTGCGCATTGCTTGGCTCGGCAGCGACGATCGACGCGCCGGTCTTGCGGATACTCTCGAGATCCATGAGGGCTGCGGGCAGATCGTCTATCTGCTGGAGTCCGCTTTGCCCGGAAACGGGAAACTCGATGACATCCTGAAGTCGTCGACTCAGTGTCTGGATCACCTTCGGTGGACCTTCGACTTCGACTTCCACATTCATCCGATTGGGGACCACCACGAAGTCGCCTTGTCCGGGAGGTGTGAACTGCAGCGTGGCGGTCATGCTTGCTGACTCGCGCGTATTCACTTCGGCGATCAACCAGATCAGAACCGTGACAACAGTCACGATCAGGATCGTCAAGATGTCGACGCCTCGCCATTTCATGTGATCAGGGCTCCGTGGTCACTTGTTTCGAGGCCTCAGCGGCCTGTTCCTCGGCCGCTTGGGCACCCGGAAGTTGCAAAGCCTGTCTGAGAACGGAAGCAAACTGTTCGCGAGGTACCGGGCTTTCAAGCCGTCCATCTACGGCGATCGATGTGATTCCGGTCTCTTCGCTGACGATTACGACAACGCAGTCGCTTTCGGCTGCAAGTCCGACGGCGGCCCGATGTCGAGATCCGTATCGCGACGGGAGGCTGCCTTCTTCTGCAAGGGGGAACTGGACACCGGCTGCCAGAATGCGGTCTTCACGAATGACGACGCCCAGATCATGCAAAGGACTATTCGGCCAGAAAATCGACTGGAGCAGTCTGGCGCTGAGCTTGGCATCCAGCATCTGGCCACCTTCAACCAGTCCGCCGAGTCGAATGCTTCGTTCGATGGCGATGAGTGCGCCGAACTGGTTCTTGGAAAGGAAATCGACGGCTTCGCTGATGGATTCCGCAAAGTCCTTTCCTTGTTCACGACCAAACCGAAGGAAGCGTGCCTGCCCGATTCTGATGGCGGCTTGCCGGAGTTCAGGTTGGAAGATCACGATCAGCAGGACCGCGGCGATCTGAACGCCCCAGTTGAAGATGACCTGCAGCCGACCGAATGATTCGGTGCTGAAATTGATGACATACAGCAGCAGGAGGAAGAGACTTCCGATGAAGAGTCCCTTGACGACACCCAGTCCACGAGTTCCTCGCAGAAATCGAAAAACGAGGAACACCAGCAGCCAGATGATCCCCAGTTCGATGAGGAGTTCCCACCACGCGTAGCTCTGGAAGGCTGAAAATGAGAAATCAAGCATGGACGAGCGGTCCTCCAGGGCCGATCTATCTGAAGTATACCCATCGAAGCCACCTGGCCCTTGGATCGTGCAGCCTTGCCCCGGAAGGCGTAGGATTCCGGGGATGATCGAAGGACGCTATCCAGTGACTCGCTCCACAGGACGCTGTGCGGCTCGAGATACCGAGCTTGCACCGGGGTCGCCCTGCATGGCCACCCTGAGTGACTCCGGAGAAGAGGGGCTGAAACGGTTGGACTATTCCCTGGAGGCTTGGCAGGAGGGTATTCGGCCGGATGGCCTGTTCAGCTTCTGGCGAACCACGGTCCCAGAAGAAGGTGCCAAGAAGAAGCAGGTCGTCGACGAAGCTGTCCTGCTCACCATTTTCGAGCAACTCGCTGACGATGAACAGCCCAGACGTGTTTCGCTCCGATTTGTACTGGCGTTGATCCTCATGAGAAAGCGATTGCTCCGATTCATGGGCCGTATCGAGGAGGATGGTGTCGTGACCTGGCGAATGCGACCTCGTGGTGCAACACCGGAATCACCATTGGTTGACGTGGTCGACCCAGGCCTGGGTGATGATGATGTCCTGGCATTGAGTGAGCAACTGGCAGAGGTCCTGGAATCCGATCTCTAGCCATGCGTTGTCTCCTGATGATCGTGACGATTCTGTTGCAGGGTTGTCATTCGACATCTCCGGTCGGTAAGACTGATGTCCGTCCCGGAGCCGGGCAGTCTCAGATGATTGAGACCGTTCTCGCGGGGCTTTCGGATCGAGCTGATCTCATGAAGACACTCCATGGATGGGGTGTGATCGAGCTGCAGTGGCAGGATGAAGCTGGCGCTCATTTTGAACAGGGCGATCTGGAATTCTGGCTTGATGGACAGGATCGGCTTGCCGTCCGTGTCTCGAAGCTGGGCGACACCTACTTCTGGATCGGAACCGATGGACAGGACGCATGGGTCTTCGACCTCTCCGAGCGTCCGAAGCGGCTGCTGGTCTCCTCGATGAAGTCCATTCTGGAGAATGGATCCGCGAACGACTCGTGGATTTCCATCATGGACATGATCCAAATGATGCAGGCGGGCCTCGGGGCACTGCCTCCGCCATCCAGTTCCGATGTCCTGTCACTGACAGCAACGGATGAGGAGGCATGGGTTCTGGTGTGTCGCGATCCTGCTGATGCAGACCGACGAATCCAGTTTCGGCTGGATCCCGACACATGGCGACCTCTTGAGGTTTCCCTGATCAACAACGAAGGCGTGGTCCTGTTGCAAGCGGGTACCAGGTCAGCCAGAACCAGGCGTTTGGAGATTCCCGGGCGTCCATCTGTCGCCTGTCCAATTGTGTCTGCCGTGATTGAAGTTCGGGATCGAACTGCAGAAGATGGGCTGGCGAGGTTTGCCTTCGAGGGGCTCACGTCTGATCTTTCAGATCAGCCAATGGAGCGTCTGTTCGATCTGAAGGCCCTGAAAGCCGGCTTGAGGCCGGAGATCGAAGGGTCACTGGTGCCAACTGGATCTCAGGACCATGATTCGAGCTCACATTGATTCCTGCAAATGTCTGATGGGGCTGGTCCTGCTGACCCTGATTGGTTCTGTCCATGCGGCGGAATTCGAGGTCACGGGTTCTGATGAGCATGTGTGGTACCTCCTTCCATCTCCGGAAACGACCATCGACTCCTTTCCGTGGGCGTTGGCACATCATGGACTGCGGGATGATCCAGTGGTCTATCGCCCCTTGCGACGTTTCGGACAGAAGCCGACCGCTCAGGCTGCTCATGGAGACACACTCTGGTTGACGTTGCCCCCTCGAGCTGACCGACCGAGCATCATTCCAGTGCAGGTCCTCACGCTCGAGTGGAACTCCGGGATCGAGCGATACCTTGCGAATCCAAGAAACGGGCTGGATTTGCTTCCGAGCATCCACACGGATTCCGATGACCCGGGAATACCAGTGGACATGGTGGCTACGCCTGACGGGCCTGCTGTCCTGCTGAAGCATCAATCAGGTTATTCGCTGCAGCGACTTCGCAAGGGTCGATGGGAATTCGTGGAACTGCCCGATTCACTGAATCAAGCCGTTCAACTCGGGATCGGGTCCGGTCGCCTTGTTCTGCTGTCGAGTACCGATGAGGACATGGCGGTGTACTGGGAAACCGAGTCTGGATGGACACCGCCGAGCGAATACCAAGGGATTGGACCCTTGCTGGATGCCGCTCCTGTGCAAGACAGTTTGATGGTGGCGAATCTGGCTTCCCCGGATCTGATCAGCCTGTCTCTGGTCCAACCAGGTGGCATGGCAAGCGTCGGGACCATGCAGCAACCCGCGAACTCCTGGCGACTTCTGGGGTCTCGGGGCCAGGCCTTCATGGTTCGAGACGTGGATGGGCTTGAAATCAGCAGGATCAATCTGATGACAGGGCCGGAGGATTCCTGGCTCGCACTTCGGATGGGATCGCCGATCGGTATGAGTCCATGGCCTTTGATCCTGGCATTCGCCGCCTCCATGATGATTCTCCTGATCATGATTCGGAGTCGTTTTCCGGCGGAATTGGCAGTCGGCCTCCTTCCGTTGCCTGCGATTCCCCGGTTCATGGCCCTCTGGATCGATGCCATACCGGGCCTCATCGTCGTGATGCTTCTCTGGGGTGCCAAGCCGGGATTGATCGCAGATGCGTTCATCCTGTCATTGGATGCAGAAGGGTGGGGGCACTATTCCGTACTGGTGTTGATCACCTGCTTCTGGAGCATGATCTGGGAGCTGTTGTTCATGGCGACTCCCGGCAAGATCTTGATGGGTGGGAACTTGCGTCGTATCGACGGGGGCCGTCCAACTCGTCGACGCATTGTCATCCGTTCCCTGATCAAGTTCGTCTTGCTCCTGTTGCCGGTGCTGATGATCACGGCTCTGCGGCCGCCAGCCCTGCAAAGTGCTGCTGATCAGGCCACAGGGATCGTGGTCGCGAGGCGATCAAACGACCAGAAGCAGTCGGAGACAAGCGATTGATCGCTGAAAATCGCGTTGCTGACCCTTCAGGGCCCACTTTGCTCATGGAAACACGGGGCTGCCGCCGATAAACCACTTTGGTGGTGAATGGACTCACCGCCGTGAGAGAACACCCCAGATTGCTCAGGATGAGCTGATCGCCATGTGCGATCGAAAGGGGACGGCGCAATGGCCGACGAGACGGCCTGGGACATGGAGGTTCCAGGCGATCGTGAACGAGATACCCTTCTGGGTTCAGACGCTGATCCGCTCGTGAGTCGGCAGCGATCGCCCCTTCGTCGCTGGTGGCCGGTCTGGCTCGTGACAGCGTCGACCGGACTGCTGTCTGCAGTCGTCCTGTTCAATCTTGTGAAGCCCGAGTCAACGATCGAGACCGCGCTTTCGGAAGCCAGGGTCGCCTTGATGGAAGGACGTCTCGACGACGCCACGTCACACCTTCGGGCAGCTCGTGGGTATCTCTCCGGATCGGAATCGAACGGAACAGAGCAAGGTCGATACCACGCTTTGGCTGCGGCTACCTTGAGGGCCCAGCTGGATCCCGTCGGTGCCTGGTCGACTTCCAATGCAGAGAAGATTCTGGACCATCTGCAGGCGGCCCGAGAGACCGCATTGGACATGACTCCTGCCGATCTGGAGACATTGGGGCTTGCACAAGCCTATATGGGCAAAGGTGCTGCGGCACAGCAGACCCTTTTNCAGATGGAACAGATGACGGATCATCCTGATGATCCTCTTGATGAACGCATGCTGCAGGTCAGACGAGTTCTGGCCAGGCAGGTGCAACAGGAAGGTAAACGCTCCGTACCGGAGCGGATCGAGCTGCTGAAGGCCTTGCGGGATGATCCCAAAGCCACGATTTCCGATATGGCCTGGGCCGCAGGATGTATCGCGAGAATTCAGCTGGATACCGGGAAGCCGGCAGATGCCGCAATCGGTCTCCATCGAGATATTCGACGACTCGAGGCACGAGAAGGCAGTCCGTCACCCGAGCTTCTGGTCTTGCTGGGTCGGGCGAATCGAGATCTCGGAAGGCTGGACGCCGCGATCAGGCCTCTTGAAGCCGGGCTTGAACTGGCTGGTAATCCAGATCCGATTCGTGGTGAAGCGATGGTTCTGCTGGGGGAT
Source organism: Phycisphaerae bacterium (assembly GCA_002702575.1). Taxonomy (GTDB): domain Bacteria; phylum Planctomycetota; class Phycisphaerae; order Phycisphaerales; family SM1A02; genus UBA1668. Next base: position 132,008 of record PAAJ01000018.1, read on the forward strand.
GTGCATGGACGACAGGGTGATCATGAAGAGGCCCTGATCTGGTACAACCGTTCGATTCAGGAGTATCCAGCAGCTCCAAGCATGCTTCCTGCGATCGTTGGTCGAGGGCGTGCAGCGGATCTTCTCTATGCATCCGAGCAGTCCATGCTTGATTTCACGGAAGCGGCTCGGCGCATGGCCCGGGGGGATCGGCACATCGATGTCACGGTGTCGACTCTCGAATCGATCCTTCAGGATCGGTTCGAATCGGCATTGACTCGTCATGAGACCCTTCATGCACTGGCGTTGGCACGTCTGGCAGCGTCTCTGCGGCCCGTGGGCGAACGATCCGTGCGTGTATCTACGGCGTTGGCCGTGGCGGCAGGACAAGTCGCCGCAGATCGAACAGCTGTCCTGGAAGCTCAGGATCATTGGGATGAAGACGAGTGGCAGGCCATTCTGGATCTTCATGCCGAAGCTGGTCATGCTCACCTGCAGGCGGCGAATGCCGCAGGCATCGATGAGGAAGCCTGGGCACATGCACTCTTCCATGCAGGCGTTCATCTCGATGCAGCGGGGCAGCAGCGTGAAGCAGCAGGTGTTTTTCTTGATTACGTGAATGCTCGCGGTGAGCGGGATCCTGTTCGTATTGAAGCGATGTATCGACTTGCTCAGGCTTTGGAAGCCGACATGCAATGGTCGAAAGCATCGGAGTGGTATGACCGCCTCCTGACCGACCACCCGACCAGCCTCCAGGCCACACGCTGCTATGTTCCTTCTGCCAGGTGTCTGCTGGCGATCGGTGATCCTGTGGAGGCTCGATGTCGACTGGAATCAGTCGTTGATGGGCAGACGCCTCTGACACCCGAAGCCGTTGACTACAGAACCAGCCTGATGATGCTGGGGAGACTCTGCGTAGATGCGGGTGAGTACACCGCTGCGGTGAGCCATCTTCAGGAAGTGGCCGACCGCTGGCCCGACCATGTGGATACGACCGCAGTTCTGTTCGACATGGCCAATGCCCGAAGAGCGTTGGCGCTCTCGATCGATCAGAGGCTCACGGGAGAGCATCTCACGCCATCTCAGAGACAGGCCTTGGAGTCGGATCGACTGGCCAATCTCTGGGAGGCGGAACTGGTCTATGGGCAGGTCATCGAATCGCTGTCTCAGATCGATCCGCCGACTCCAAACACCCATCGTGTTCTTCGTGCGGCCACAGTCGCCCGTGCTGACAGTCTCCTGGAAACCGCACGACTTCAGGAAGCTGTCGCATNCTATGAATCCGTGGCTCGGACGTGGCCTGATCATCCCGCAGCCATGCACGCACTTGTTCAGGTGGCATCCGCCTGGACGAAGCTTGGTGATCCAGAGCGTGCAGACGCTGCACATCGACGGGCACTCGATCGACTTGGATCCATTTCTGACGATGTTCTTGATGAAGAGTCTTCCTTCATGAGTCGCGATGTCTGGGAGCGTTGGCTGGCCACCATGCCGGTTGGTTCCGATCTCTATGCAGGAGCCTCATCGGATCCATGAACAGATCAAATGATTCAACGCGAAGCGTTCATGAATCCGCGACCACAGTCGTGAGGGGACTTGATCGCCAGTACGAGATTCTGATGGATCTTCAGAAGCTTGCAGGTTCACAGGGCGCCCTGATCGAAGCTGGAGAGCATGACTCGCTTCTCAGGCTGGTTCAACGGAGACAGGATCTGGTTCAGGCACTTGAGCAGGCTCGAGCGGACATGACTGAAGAGATGTCGCATGTTCGACAGGACATGAGTTCACTCGATGACCAATTGCGAGATCGGATCGGAGATGGGGTTTCCAAGGTACAGGAGCTCGTGAACTCGATTGCCGCGACAGACATGGAGGATGCTCGTCGTCTCTCTGAGTGCCAGTCGGAACGACGCCTCAGACTGGGAAACATCGTCGCGGCCACAACGGCTCGAAACAGCTATCAGCCCACTTCGGCTGCCAGTTCACGATTTGCGGATGCAAAGGGATGAGTATGGATCGGACAACGACATCTCGTCCCAGATTGAATCGATCGCTTGATCAGTCGGCGGAAGGTCTCGGCATGGATCAGCTTCAGGATCTGATGTTGTCGTTCAACGAGACCGCGGAGCGTCTTCATGAGACCCATGAAGCGTTGCATGATCAGGTGCGAACACTTGAAACGGAACTCGCGGAAGCCAATGAACAGTTGAGGCGTTCGCAGCAGCTGGCGGCGCTTGGAGAGATGGCTGCAGGCATCGCTCACGAAATCAGGAATCCGCTCGGTAGCATCCAGCTCTACGCACAGGTTCTCGTAGAGGATCTGGAAGACCGACCGGACTCAATGGATCTCTGTCAGAAGATCGGAACGGCGGTTCGAGGAATGGAATCCATCGTTCGAGATGTTCTTCAGTTTGCCAGAGATACCTCTCTTCAGCAGGAACAGGTGACGGTCGGCACCATCATCGATCGCGTCCTGTGCGATTCCGAAGGCCTCATCAACTCGGAATCAACCCGTATACGGCGTGATTTCAGCCAGGATGTCCTCCATGTTCAGGTTGATTTGACGCTCATGACACAGGCTGTCGGAAACATTCTTCGGAATGCCGTCGAATCGATGTGCGATCAGGGTGTCGAGGAGAGAATCGTTGATGTCGAAACACGGCTTGTCAAGCGTTTGAAGCCGGATGGCGATCGGCATGAGATTGTCTCCATTTCGATCGCAGATCGTGGTTGCGGTGTTCCTGAAGAGCTGGTCCANCGTCTNTTCAATCCATTNTTCACGACACGCCCGACAGGAACAGGTCTCGGACTCGCGATCGCACACCGTGTGGTTGATGCGCATGGGGGGGACATTGTTGTGACGGCTCGTGAAGGTGGCGGAACGATCTTTGAAATTCATATGCCCATCAAGGCGCCCGTCAGGAACGCGTTTGGAACCCCTGAAGGGGAGAGGTGATCATGGCTCGGATTCTCGTTGTTGATGACAAGGAACTCATGCGTGACAGTGTTGGGACCATGCTGTCTCGTCGAGGTCATGCCGTGATTGCTGCTGCAAGTGGTTCTGCCGCACTGGAACGAATCGCCAAGCGTCCGGTTGATGTCGTCGTGACCGATCTCCAGATGCCAGGGATGGACGGCATTGAGCTCATGCAGACCATTCGGGAAAAGGACGACTCGATTCCAGTCATTCTCATGACGGCCTTCGCCACTGTTGAAACTGCAGTCGGCGCGATGAAGAGCGGTGCCTGGGACTACATCACCAAGCCGTTCAGCGGTGATGATCTGCTGGCCACGGTCGAACGGGCTGTTGAGCATGCCAAGGTGGTTCAGGAAAACCAGGTGCTCAAGGCGCAGGCATCAAGTCGATCCGGATCATCCATCGTCAGTCACGATCTCGTGGGTGGCAGCGAATCCATGACCGAGCTCAGATCGCATCTTCGGCAGGTAGCCGACAGTCACAGCACGGTGCTCATCTGTGGTGAATCAGGCACGGGCAAGGAAGTCGCCGCTCGCTGGATCCATGCCAACAGTCCCAGAGCATCCGAGCCGTTTCTTGCAATCAACTGTGCGGCCCTGTCCACCAGTCTTCTCGAATCTGAATTGTTCGGGCATGAGAAGGGTGCCTTCACCGGAGCGGACAAGCTTCGAAAAGGTCGATTCGAGCTGGCGGATGGCGGAACACTGCTGCTCGATGAAATCAGTGAGATCTCACCGGATACACAGGCGAAACTGCTGCGTGTCCTTCAGGAACGCACATTCGAAAGAGTCGGTTCGAGCGAATCCCGTTCGGTTGATGTCCGCATCATCGCGACTTCCAACAGGAACCTTGAAAGCGAGATTCAGAAAGGAACCTTCCGTCAAGATCTCTTCTTTCGACTCAATGTCCTGCCATTGAACATGATGCCGTTGAGACATCATGTGGACGATATCCCTGATCTTGCGGATCATTTTCTGCGTCAGGTCGCTACCCGTGAAGGTCGAGAGCCGAGGCGGCTGTCAACCGAGGCGTTGTCATGTCTTCAGGCCTANGAATGGCCTGGGAATGTACGGGAGCTTGAAAACATCTGTGAACGTGCTGCCGTGCTGGCTGACCAGGACATCATCAAGGAGTCTCTNGTCGCTCCGTGGATCCAGAACACCTCATCAGTGATCGATCGATCTCTTCAGGGTGCCGAGGAAGCCGCCGAAAACTGCCGTCGGCTTGAAGATGTCGAACGTGAAGCCATCGTGGCGACGCTTCGGAAGTTCAATGGCCATCGTCAGCGATCTGCTGCAGCTCTCGGAATCGGTGTCAGGACCCTGGGTCTCAAGCTCAAGAAATGGAAGGAGGCGCAGCTCGTATCGGCAAGTCTCTGACCAGTACACGGGCGCAGAATCTGCGCCTGCCGGCAGCAATCGACGTCTGTTGGCATGTCCGGGACCGGTACGGTGTTCGCTCTTGATTCAAGATGATCGATGGATTGGACAATTCGGGCAGCCTTCCAGTGATGCAGCGGGTAGTGCAGTTTGCAGCTCGTCGACATTCGATCATTGCTGACAATGTCGCCAACGTATCCACGCCCGGTTTCAGGCCTGTCGATGTCTCAGTAGAGGATTTCGAGGCCGCCCTGGGTGATGCGATCCAGCAACGTCGAGACTCCGGACATCAGCAATTCGGTTCGCTGGACGTCTCCTCGACCACCTCGATCCAGTTTGATCAGGATGCCGTGCACCTTGAACCGCAGCCGATTGGAGACAACATTCTCTTTCAGGACGGAAATGATCGAAGTCTGGAACGCCTGATGCAGGATCTCGTGGAGAATTTTCTCACGTACAGGACTGCCGTTGAACTCATGAACAACCAATTCGACATGCTGGATGTCGCGATTCGAGAAAGAATCTGATCACAGTGGAGTAGACGACCGTGCTCTTTGGAGCTCTTGACATCTCGAGTTCAGGCCTCGTAGCCCAGCGTCAGCGGCTGACCGCGATCGCAGGCAACATTGCCAATATTGAGACGCTGGTCAATGCGGAAGGTGAATATGCGCCCTATCGGAGACGCATTCCCGTGTTTACAACCGGTGATCCATCAACAGGTTCCGATCAAGGAGTGCACCTGTCGAACATCCTGATCGATGAAGGGCCGCTCCAGATGCGGTATGAGCCGGACAGTCCCTGGGCGAACGATCAGGGGTATGTCGGGTATCCGGATATCTCGCTCGTGATCGAGCAGATGAATGCCATGGAAGCATCCCGGGCGTACGAAGCCAACATTACGGTCGCCGAGGCGACCAAGTCGATGTACAGCATTGCCCTGGAGATCCTCACATGACCCAGTCAAGGGAGCTCGTGAACTCATGACCGATCCACTGGGACTCATCAATGGTGCTGGCGGAACGGGGCTTCCGGTTTCTCGGCCGGGGGGCGAGACGAGTGGGCCGCAGCCTGATTTCGGTGCTGTGCTCAAGGCTGAGATGGCCCGAGTGAATGAACTTCAGGAAGCCGCTCAGATCGCCGCCGAGGATTTTGCGGCCGGGCGACGTGACGACATTGAAAGTGTGCTGTTCGCAGCCAGAAAGGCCGACACGGCCTTCAAGATGCTGCTGCAGGTTCGCAACAAGGTGCTCGAAGCCTATGAGGAGGTCAAGCAGCTGCGTATCTGAATGGACGGATCATGAGGTGCCACCGGTCGAAGTCCAAGGAGGGACGGGAATCGGACAGGCAGAATCCGCTCAATCGGTCAGGCAGGATGCCGACGATCGATGCAAACAGCAACTGACATGATGAAAGCGTATCTGGATCGCCTTCGTGGCGTATCGATGTCGACACGCATGCTTGCCGGTGCGATTGTCGTCATTCTTTTGATGAGCTTCTTTCTGGTATCGCTCTATGCAAGCCGCTCGGCCATGGTGCCTCTTCCGGTGACATTGACGGGTGATGCGAGAGCTCGAACAGTGACCTATCTCGGAAACCAGGGTCTGGAGTACGAGGACACGGGTTCCGTCCTGCTCGTCAAGCGTGATGACCGGGATCAGATCGTTACCCAGCTCAGTGAAGCCGCCGTCATCACTCCTGATCAGATTGATTTTGATCGTCTTATTCAGGACGAACGCATGTTCCTCACGAAGGGGCAGCAGAGAACACGGACTCGAGTCGCAACGCAGAACGTCTTGGGCCGGATGATTTCCCAGATGGGATCCATCCAGAGTGCGACGGTGGTCATCAGTGGAGAGGATGAACACGTCGGCATCGGCCGGGCGTTCGTGCCGCGTACAGCCTCGGTGACAGTCGTGACGACATCCGGTCCGCTGGCACCTGCCGCAGTGGATGCCATTGCGAGAATGGTGGCGGGNTCCATTTCGGGATTGAAGGCCGAGTCGGTATCCGTCATCGATGCGAGAACGGGTCGGGCCATGTCCGCTAGATCGGACGATGCGATGGCCTCCACACGCAATATGGAAATCAAGCTTGCTGCTGAGAAGATGGCAGCAGAGCGGCTCAGAGAAGCGCTTGGTTACATCGGCGGCATTCGCATCAGCGTCAATGCCGTCGTTGAGACCAGAGAGCGTGTCCGGGAGATCACGAGTTATGAAGATGCCAAGCTCGGCATCACCCAGGAGACTCTTTCCGAGTCGTCCCGCTCCGATCCATCGAGGTCTCAGGAACCCGGTATTCGAGCCAATGCAGGACTTCGAATCACGACGCCGTTGCCGATGACGCCGCCATCGGGGCCCTCCAGCTCTGATTCGACGGAACGGGTTCAGAGCGTCCCGGCGTTCGGCCGCAGTGACCAGCGTGTCATCGATCCCGGAGGCTACGCTCTGGAGATCAATGCAAGCATCGGTATTCCACGTTCTTACTTCGATGCCTTGCATCAACAGCGTGCTGGTGCCGGTGAGCCAGGAACAGCGATGCCGTTCGATGCATTCATGGAGGGCACACTCGAATCCATCGAACTGCAGGTGCTTCCGCTGATCGCAACGGGTTCAGCGGAAGGCTCCAGAAGGGGCGAAGTCACCGTCAGCGTCTTTGATGATGTCGCAATGGCGCGAACACCGGTGGCCGCTCCGGTCANGGCATGGTCGGATCCGGCCGGTTGGACGGCGTGGGTTCCAACGATGGGTCTCGTGGTTCTCGCGTTGATGGCGGTTGCCGCCATGCTTCTGATGCTTCGCCGAGTCGGAATCGGAACCACGGTCTTGCAGGATGGTGCCGAGGTCGTCGAGCATTCTNTGTTGGCGGAGGATGTCGATGTCCTGGGCGAAGTGGATGATACGGACATCGTTCTGGATGGCATCGAAATCGACAANGAGGAAGTTCGACGTCGAGTCATGTTGGACCAGATTCGTGATGCTGTCCAGGCACATCCAGAGGAATCGGCATCGGTTCTTCGCAGATGGACACGAACGGAGACCTGATGCCATTTCGACCTGGACAAAAGCTGCCTGAACGAGCGATCGATCTTGAAGGTCCTGTGAAAGCCGCGGTCCTGCTGCTGAGCCTGGATGAGGAATCCGCAGGCGCCATGCTTCGTCAGTTGCCAACAGAGATCGTGCAGCGTGTGACGGCGATCGTGGCGGCGATCGAAGAGGTGCCATCGAGTCTTGCTGAGGAAGTCGTCGAGGAGTACTACAGCCTCCAGCTTGCCAGTCGGTACGTGCGGGAAGGTGGCCTGGACTACGCACGTCGTCTTCTCCATGATTCACTCGATTCAGAGCGTGCCACCAAGGTCATCTCTCAGGTTGAGACACAGGTTCAGCGGACGCCCTTCAGTTTTCTTCGACGGGTCGAGTGCGACACCTTGCTGGCATTCATCCAGGAAGAGCATCCACAGACCATCGCCCTGATCGCAAGTCATCTGGACCAGGATCGGGCCTCCGAGATTCTTGTCGGACTTCCTTCTGACAAGCAGATCGAGGTCGTTCGGAGAGTCGCGAACATGGAACAGACGAACCCGGATCTGGTCCATGAAGTCGAGGCAGGTCTTGAAGACCGTTTGGCCAACATGCTGTCCAGCTCATCCGAGCGTGTGGGNGGAGTCAAGGCTGTCGCGGAGGTTCTGAATCTCTGCGATCGCAACACTGAACGAAACATCATGGACGGCATGGAAATCGACAATCCCGAACTCGTTGAGAACATCAGGAGATTGATGTTCGTCTTCGAGGACATTCGGTTCGTCAACGACCGTGGTATCCAGGCTGTTCTGAAGGAAATCGACAACGATCAGCTTGCGTTGTCACTCAAGACCGCCAGCGATGATCTGAAAGAGCAGATCTTCTCGAACATGTCGGAACGTGCAGCTGATGTCGTACGTGAAGACATGGAGTACATGGGGCCGGTCCGGCTCAGTGATGTCGAANGTGCGCAGCAGAGGATCGTGGACATCGTGAGGCGGCTCGAGGATGCCGGTGAACTGATCGTCAGTGGTCGTGGTGGTGATTCAGAGGTTGTTGTCTAGAGGAATGTTGCCATGCCGTTGATCAAGGCGAGAGACACCACTGATCTCACTTCGCAGTTGCCGACACAGGGGCACATGGAAGCCAGTGTGACGATCATCATCGAGCGGGCCAGGCAAGATGCTTCCAGAATCATCGCCTCGGCGCTTGAGGAATCCCGTGCAGTCGCTGCGGAGATCCATGAAAACGCACGTCGCGAAGGATATGAGGCGGGACTTCTGGCGGGCCGCGAAACCGGTCGATTGGAAGGTTCCCAAGAGGCCAGGGAAGAGATGCGGTCGCAGCTGGAACACCTGGTCGAGTCCTGGTCTTCACTTCTTGAAAAGTGGTCTGATGCTGAGGCAGCCAGACTGGATGAGACTGCGCGACTCTCGCTGCGGATGTCATTGGCACTCAGTGAGCGGCTTGTGCACAGGCAAGTGGAAGTTGATCCTTCAGTCGTGATTGACCAGATTCGAAGTGCCCTTGAACTCGCACAATCTCCTGCTGATCTCGAAATCGTAGTCGCCGATTCCGATCGCCATCGCGTTCACAAGGCGCTGCCCGGTTTGCTGGAACGATTTGAAAACATGGGATATGTCTCGATCCGGGGATCCGACACCATGGCCGCTGGTGGCTGTCAGCTTCAGATGCGAGGTGGCGAGGTGGATGCTTCACTTGAATCCCAGTTGCAGCGACTCGCCGAGGCCATTCTGCCGTGTGATCAGCCGATTTCGGATTTCAAGGATGCCTGTGACGGTGAAGCCGCATGAGCATGCTTCATGAAGCAGTCGACATGGTTTCCAGCCTTCAGCCCACTCGAGTGAGTGGTTCTGTCGTCACGATTCGTGGACTGACGATTCATGCAAGGCACCTGCCCTTGTCCGTCGGGTCAACAGTCGCGCTCGAAGCTGGTCCTGACGGCCATGACACTTCGATCCGCAATGGTGAAGTGATTGGTTTCAATGGCCATGACCACATCATCATGCTGTATGACGCATTGGACGGCATTCAACCAGGGGCCCGAGTGCATGGTTCCCACACAGCGGGTCGATTTGCTTCTCTGGGAAAAGGTCTTCTTGGACGAGTCGTGGACGGGTTGGGGCGGCCAATCGACGGCCGTGGTCCCATTGCGATGGATGCAAGAAGGCCGCTGATCGGAGAAGGTGTGGAGCCGCTTGCAAGAGCACCACTCAATCAGCCCTTGCCGACCGGGATTCGGGTGATCGATTCGATGACCACGATTGGACGTGGTCAACGCATGGGGATCTTCTCACGTCCGGGTGTGGGGAAATCAACGCTCCTCGGCGCGATGGCTCGACATGCGTCCAGTGACATCAACGTGATCGCGTTGATCGGTGAGCGTGGGCGGGAAGTTCAAGAGTTCATCCAGGACACTCTGGGGCCCGAAGGTCTGGCCAGGTCCGTGGTCGTCGTCGCGACCAGCGACGANTCCCCGCTGTTGAGGGTGAGGGCTTCTCTGCTGGCGACCGCCATCGCCGAATACTTCCGTGATCTGAATGGTGGACAGAATGTTCTGTTGGCCATGGATTCATTGACACGATTCGCTCAGGCTCAACGACAGGTCGGTCTCGCCAGTGGTGAACAGCCGGCCATGCGAGGCTATCCACCATCCGTCTTCGCCATGCTGCCCATTCTGGTTGAGCGTGCCGGTGCCGTGGATGGTGGTGGATCCATCACCGGTCTCTACACGGTGCTTGTGGAATCGGATGACATGGCTGAGCCTGTCTCTGATGCGGCGCAGAGTGTCCTCGATGGACACATCGTGCTCTGTCCAGATCGTGCCGCTCGCGGACAGTATCCAGCGGTTGACTGTCTTCAGAGCATTTCACGTGTTGCTGAGCGAGTCAGTGATGAAAACCATCGGGCCGCCCGGATTGAAGTTCGCAGTCTTCTGGCGGCCCTTGGCGATGTCGAAGAACTGCTTTCGATCGGCGCCTATGCAAAGGGATCAGATCCGGTGACGGATACGGCGATCGAGCTTCGAGAACGTCTGGAGGCATTCTTCATCCAGTCGGCGGATGCCTCGACGAGTTATCCGGAAACCTGTCGTGATCTGGTGCAACTCGCGACAGACGCAATCAGGTTGAGAAAACGAATGACTTCAACCGCAGCTCAGACTCCGAAAATCCAGACGAATGGAACCACATCATGAAGGCCTTCAAGTTCAAGTTGCAGCGTGTGCTGGACCTTCGACTTTCCCGCGAACAGGAAGCGCAGCGTGTATTGGCTTCCGTACAACGGACCAGAACAAGGCTGCAGGAATCTCTGCAACAGGCCGAATCGGCCAGGCAGCAGGCCTCGCATGATCTCAAGTCTGGCATGGTTGGAGTGCTCAGCATCGATGATCTGCGATTGCATGCCGCCCTGGGACAACAGCATGCACGACGATCCAGGCAACTCGTCATCGAGCTGGCTGCCATGCAGCCACAGATTGAAGCAGCTCGAACCGCCTTGATCAAGGCGACATCCGAGAGACGCGGCCTGGAGTACATCAGAGATCGTGCATTGGGTGAATGGAGAAAGGAATGCAGGCGCGTCGAGCGTCGTGATGAGGCTGAATTGGCGGTCATCGGAGCATCAATGGCATGAAGAGAACATGGTCAATTGTCTCAAGTGTTTCATTCGTCATGCTGTTGACATTCATTGTGATCTTCAGCTGGATGTGGTTTTCCGACAGAATTGACATGGCGAAGTTGACTACGGTTCGTGATGTCCTCATGGGCGCGCCATCCGTGATGGCCGCTGCACAGGATGCACCGGACTTGGAGAGTCGACCGAGTCAGGAAGGCAGCAGTACGCGGCTGCTTGAATCGCGTGGTAGCGAGGCACGATCCATCGCAGCGAGCAGATTGGGGCTCCGGCAGGAATCCGATATCCGTCAGCGTCAGATCGAGCAGGCGCTGGATCAACTGGCTCAGGCACGCGAGAATCTTGCGATCGAGCGAGCGGCTTTCAGGGCGGCGATTGAGTCGGCATCACAGGAAGACGAGGGCCGTGATCCTGCCTCGCAGTTTCGCCGCTCGGTGCAGCTGATGGAATCGGCCCAACCGAACCAGGCCAAGGTGTGGTTGCTGGCGATGGTGGAGGATGATCGATTCGACGACGCGGTCGCCACGCTCGATGCCATGCGAGAACGTTCGGCCAGTCGCATCCTGCGTGAGTTCAAATCAGCTGGTGAACTCGAACTGGCAGGCCAGTTGCTGGAAGCTCTTGGGCGATACGGGACCATTCCCGAAGATCGATCGCCCATGGAGGTCTCCAGTCGTGATTCCTACGGCGTCAACAAGCCAAATCAGCCTTGATACGGGGTGGCTGAAGCCTGATCAAACGGCTCCAGATGGGTTGAAAAACACCTTCATGGTGGATGCTGTCCGAGAATCACTGCTGAATGGGGCCGAGCGCTCCAAAGATTCGCTTTCAGACCGGATTGAAGAGCAGGAAGCTGCTGATCGCCAGATTGAAGGGGACGGGGAGGCGCAGGAACAGCGTGATTCCAACGAACCGCAGGCGCAGGAGATGCGCGATCCGAGTGGAGAGGGGCCGGTTTCCGTGCGGCCCATGACGGAAAATGGATCGCACTTCAATCCGGATTCTCCCAAGCCTCGTGGCAGGATCGCTGGCATGTCCGGCACTTCGATGAGTGCAGCTTCCAGGGGTTCAAACCCCATGGGTGCCGGTGATCACATCATCAGGACATCCGCACAGGACACCAAGACACCAGGCCGTCCAGCGGCAGTTCAGTCTGAAGCCGCAGGTCAGAGGGTCGTCTTGAGAAACATGCCCGCAGCGGTTCTTCGAGCCATCGAGGTCGAGGCGGCACTCGAGGCGGGTGTGAAAACAGTCTCGAGAACCCGATCATCAGCGATGGAACCGGGGTCCCGATCCCCAGCTGTGAAATCTCTGGCTGAAGCCGAGTCTCGAACGCTCCGCGGCATGACCAGTCTTCTTGCCCAGAGGGGTGGACGGCTTCGTATTCAACTGCAACCCGTTCAGCTCGGTCCAGTCCAGATTGAAGTCGAAGTCGATGGTGATCGCGTACGCGCCTCCATCGAAACCTCGACTCGGGGAGCCAGCAAGATTCTGGAAGCTTCGACCTCCCGCTTGAAGGCGGCGCTCGAAGCTCAGGGATATTCACTCGAGCGACTCGATGTGCGGTCACAGAATCAATCGACGTCGGAGGCCGCCGATCAGAATGCTTCGGATGAGGACGAACAACGTTCTGATTCCGAGCGAGCTGATTCAGACGGTCGTTCGAATCGTCGAGGGCAGACATCATCGGGTTTCAACAGTGTGGATGAGGACATGTCTTTCGAGCAGATACGTGAGCAGGAGCAACACGCATGAGTCAGATCAACGCACCAGACCTGTTCGGAGACGTCCAGCGAACCACGACCAACGGATTCGCTTCCATGAGCTCCGAGGATTTCATCAAAATCATGTTCACGGAGTTGACCAATCAGGATCCAATGGCACCGACGGATTCAGCGGCGCTTCTCGACCAGATGAATTCGATTCGTTCGATTGAATCGGACATGAAGATGGTTGAAAACATGCAATCGCTGGTCTTCGAGAATCAGTTGGCGTCCGCCAGCAGCCTGATCGGACGTTTTGTCGGTGGGCTTGACTGGAGTGGTGTTCGGCTCGGCGGAACCGTGAAGGCTGTCATCCGGCAGGGCGATGAAATCGCGCTCGAGCTGGACAACGGCGCGTTTTTACCGATCTCTGGCGTCGAGACCATCATTACACAGGATGTACTCGATTCACTCGAGGGGGCCGAGGACGTCGAGGATGTGGAAGAAGATGCCGTCGATGATGCCGACGATGGCAGCAGTGACGATGGCAGTGATAACGGGGATGGTTCAGACGACGGTAATGCTGACGGTTGATTTGACGGCGACCTGGATCTTGGGTCGTCTTCAGGCAGAGGTATCGAGGAGCGAGTCATGGGTTCGACGAATGCACTGTTCACTGGATTGACAGGATTGCTGAGCAATCAGCAGAGGCTGGATGTCATCGGCAACAACATTGCCAATGTCAATACGACGGCATTCAAGTCCAGTCGCATGCTGTTTTCAACGCTGTATGCCCAGACCATGTCACTGGGTTCACCTCCCGGGGCGGCTGGAGGTACGAATCCAAGTCAGATCGGACATGGTTCCATGGTCGCCGGGACTCAACGCAATTTTGCCGGTGGGGCAATCACCGCAACCGGGATCGCCACCGATATGGCAATCGATGGTGAAGGTTTCTTCGTTGTTCAGATGAATGGCGAACAACTCTTTACTCGGGATGGCGCCTTCCAGCTGGATGAGAATCGTCGTCTCGTCACATCCCAGGGGGCGTATGTCATGGGATGGGGGGTCGATGACCAGTGGCAGATCGTCGGTGGTCAGCTTCAGCCACTCGAAATCCAGCTTGGTGCACTATCCGTCGCCGAAGCGACCACTCAGATCTATCTCGATGGCGAACTCAATGCCTCAGGCGATGCCGCGACCAGTGGATCCATTCACAGATCCAGTCCGCTCTGGGCGGATGTTCTGATGACGACACCGATTGGACCGACTTGGGATCCCGAGGATCCTGACGCGCCCAGTGGCGCTCAGATCGACTTGACGGTCGCTGGAAACAATATCTACAGCGATGCCGGCGATGAAACCGCACAGCTGGCAATCGAAGGTGGCGCGCTGGCCACCATCACGGTCAGTGGTGTCGAGAAGAATGGGCAGTCGATGGGGACTCACTCATTCGTCTTCGGCAGTGAAGCAGATGCAGCAGACCTTGAAGTCAGTGGCCATGGCAGCACGATGGAGGATTTCACGGAATGGCTTGAAGGTGTTCTGGGGCTTCATCATGACGATATCGGTGGGCAGAGTCTTGGAGGTCGCATCGAGATTGACCGGACCGGTTCACTGGTGATCATTGGCAATGAAGGGACCGTCCAGGATCTGGATATCTCAAGCAGTGATATCACGGTCGCCTACGGCGGCGAAACGACCGGTCATCCTGAAGCTGGTGAACCCATAACCCAGCCGTTTCGGTTGAGCGCAGAGCAGGAAGCCGATGGTGAATCCGTTCGAACGACATTCGTCGCCTACGATTCACTGGGTGAAACAGTCACGGTCCATGTGTCCATGGTCCTTCAGGAAACCGTCGAAGGTGGCGGAACGGCCTGGACCTTCCTGGCGGAATCCCCGGACGCTTCCGGGTTGGCGAGGATCGTTGGATCCGGGACTCTGATGTTCGATCAGACCGGATCTCTTGTATCCGCTTCGAGCACCTCGATCAGTATTCCAAGGGACAACGGTTCCGATACGCCTCTCGTTCTGAATCTGGACTTCGACGAGGGTGTGGACGGTGTGACGGCACCGGCTGATTCGACGAGCAGCATTGCCGCCGTTTCACAAAATGGATTCCCCGGAGGTGAACTTGTTTCATTCGGTGTCGATGATGATGGCACCATCATCGGAGCCTTTACCAACGGCGCGACTCGCATTCTCGGACAGGTCTCACTGGCGATCTTTGCGAATCCCGGTGGGCTGCAGGATGTCGGAGACAACTTCTACCGGGTTGGCCCGAACTCCGGGGAAGCGGTCATCACCGCCCCTGGCACGTTGGGTGCGGGTCGTGTTGTCACCGGTGCTCTTGAGATGTCCAACGTCGATCTCTCGCAGGAGTTCATCAACATGATTCTTGCTTCGACTGGTTATCAGGCGTCCAGTCGGGTGATCAATGCTTCCAATGAGATGCTGGATCAGCTGATGTTGATGGCGCGCTAGCTTCGGCGGAATGTCGCCCGCTGCATCATCAATTCAAGCGTCTGTGTGACCAGGCTGACATCACGGTCGGTCAGGCCCGCATGCATCGGGAGCGCGACACTGCGATGACTCACGTATTCCGCGACCGGCCAGTCTCGTCGTTCAGTGGAAGACATCAGTCTTGACATGATCTGGGGTTGCAGCGGTGGAAGTGGCCACGGAGTTGCTGCGCCAATGTCATGGCGTTCCATGCCGCTCACGATTTCCTGTCGTTCCTCGCTGCCATACGCCTCATCAAGGCGGATCACGAAAGCCGGCCAGCCAAGCGTCGTACCAGGATCGACGGTTGGTACAACGATGTCGCTGATCCCCGCAAGTCTTTGTGTGTAGCCTGCGGCAACGGCCGAGCGTGCTTCGATGATGTCATCGAGCCTGCGGAGTTGTGCCATGGCAACGGCTGCCTGAAGTTCGGTCAGATGACAACGCATGCCCAATGGGCCTGGGCGATCGGTTGGTTGTCGAATCGCTTCAAGATTGTCACCGTTCCTCAGGATCTCACAGCGTTGTGCGAGTCGCTCATCAGAGGTGATGATGACACCGCCCTCGCCGCAGCCGATGACCGAATCAGGACCAAGATCCACCAATGAGGCCCAGCCGAAGGAACCAGACGGTCTGCCATCGACGGTACTGCCCAGTCCACCGGAGACATCCTCAATGAGCGGTATCTCGAGCAAGCCGCACAGCGCCGCCAGTTCCGGCAATCCGGAAGGGTTGCCGAAGATGCTGCTCGCAATGACCGCCCGGGTCTGGGCGGTGACGCAGGCTTCGATCTCGGATGGGGCGATGTTCAGGGTCCTTGGGTGACAGTCGGCATAGACCGGAATGGCGCCTACGGAGACGACTGCCTGGGTCACGGTCTGTGATGCGAATGCAGGCAGAATGATTTCATCACCTGTCTGGATGTCCATGGCCAGCAGGAGAATGCTCGCGGCCTGGACATAGGTCGCTGTCGGCACAGCCTCCTGTTGCCTCGTCAACGACGCCATGGATTCCGACAACTCCGATGCCCGTGGCCCGCCGACCATGTTCACATTCCGCAGTTCCCTGGAAAGTTCCTGCAGTTCACGCTCAAGCAGGTCGTGTTGATTCAGTGGTATTCGACTCACAGCGGGGTTGGATTCCACGTCTTCGCTTTCAGGGACTTTCAGGGATCAGTTGGGCAAGTGCACCATCGATCGAGTTCGTGTGCTTCAGGTAGAGCCAGGCTGCCTGGACCTGAAGTGGTTCTACCAGTACACCGCCAGATGCGATGAGTCCGAGGCGATGGAGTTGGGTATCGTCCAGTTCGTTGCTGTCTCTTGCAATGACCAGCAAGGCAAGTGAATCGGGCCGTGAAACACCGATCTGCTGAAGGGATTCCACGGTTCCCAGAACATCCGCATCTCGATACCTGAGCAACCCATAGAGGATGGCCTCCTGCAGGGGACTTTCATCTTCTGCGGACTGCAGAGTATCGAGTACGGCAGCCGGATCGATTTCAAGGAGTCGTTCAGTCGCTTCGATCGCAAGCATCTGATCCACGCTGGAAAAGTCATCCTGTTCCATGCGCTCGAGGAATCGACGAAGGACGACGACGGCCTGGTCGGAAGGCAGGTCTGTCAATACGCCTGGGATGAGTGTCGTCGACCGGACATGATTCAGATCGATGAGTTCGATCAGACGCTGTGCAACATCATCCTGATCGTTGGCAACGGCGTCGCCTGCATTGACGATGGTCCCGATGAGTTCATCATCGACATCGAGTCTTGAGCGATCTTCCATCTCCAGTTGGACACCGACCTGGAGAAGCATCAGCGCCGCGGTGATCTGTTGTCGTCGTTTGGGATTGGATCCAAACTCGAGCCGCCATTGGTTCAGGCCTCGTTCCGGATCCAGCAGCAGGAGTGTGGAGGTTCCGGCAAGAAGCATTTCTCTGTATTGGGACTGGGCTCTGGATTCAGTCAGAAGCCCGTCGAGCCAGGCAGCGGCTTCGCGGATTTCATAGCGATTGATCAGCATGATCATCGTCAGGAGGATGTCGAGTTGTCTTGCTTCAGGAAGACCATCGATCAGCTCATCGATATTCTCCAGCGCCGTCTTGTCGCCGAGCCATGCCATCACAAGCCAAGCGGCCGCAGCCACTTTTTCATTGCTTGATGAGGTCAAGGGTCGCAGTTGATCAATATCAACATCTTCATTGATCGATTTTGCATAGGCGATCAGGGCGACTCGATTCGCTTCCTGGAGCTCTTCCCAGCCGGTGAGTGCTTCGAGCTCCTCGGGGCCCAGTCGTTTTTCATCCATGGCGACCGCGAGAACCTGGTCGCGTGCTTCGGGCGTGATCTGAGTGATCAACCATGGCATCACATGACCATCGTCAGTGAGCTCGGCAAGACCCAGTACGGCGTAGACCTGAATCTGCCAGGAATCATGCTGTACGAGTCGCAGGAACAACTCTTCAAGTGCCGGATCACCAAGGCCTCTCAATGCTGTCAATCTGGTGAGATGGCTGTCATCTCTCTGCGGTGTGACCGTCCGTTTGAGATGCCTGATGGCATTCTTCGTATTGGTTGAATCATCACCGTAAGCCGTCTGGGTATCGAGCAGGCCGATCCCGGCAATGGCAAGCAGGATGATCGCAAATGGCCTGATTCGGATTCGAGCAGCTTCAACTGGCATGCCAGCCAGTGTAGCGGAGGTCACGATGGACCGGAACACGTGAATCGAACGAGTCGGTCTGGACTCCCATCAAGGGTGGGAAATGGCGTGCTGCAGTCTGTCCAGCAGTTCCCGGACGAGGACACGGCCGTCATCCTGTCCCCCCTGGCCTGGCAGCCGAACGGTCCGATCTTCCTCGACCATCGTCTCGATTCGTCTTGCAGCGGCATGTGCTGAGGAATGGTTGCGACGGCCCAGCGTCCGGGCGATTTCCGGATAGCTGTAATCGGTCAGCCTTCGAGCAAGGCAGGCGACCAGGCCTCGGCCAAGCGAGACTCGAGGGCCGCGATCCCGGCCGGCAAGATCCGCCTGTGCCAGATGCAGTTGGGTGCAGACCACTTCCTTGATGCGGTCGAGCGTGATGGGTTGCGAGGTGTCCCAGGCATGTTCGAACACCTGGGAGACGGTCTCGCTGGCGACCGCTTTGCTGGTGCCGCCTCGCACCTGAACAAGGGCACTCAATCGAGTCAAGGCACCCTGGATTTCACGAACCGATCCAATGCACCTTGAGGCGACCAGCTCGATGGCGGGTTCCTCCAGGAAGAGGCCCCGGGAATCAGCCAGCCGTTTGATCAGGGAACGCCTGGTTTCGCGACTTGGCCGTTCGATTTCAACCACCATGCCACTCAGGAATCGGCTGACGAGTCCCTTGGTGAAACTCCGGATCTGATGTGGGTGAGCATCGGAGGCGAGCACGATTCTCGAGCCGGTGAGATGGATGGCGTCGAGCGTGTGCAGGAATTCCGTCTGGGTCTTGGCCTTGTCGCTCAGGAAATGGATGTCATCGATGACAAGGAGGGCCAGGCGACGCATGGACCGCCGAAACTCTTCGATTCGACCATCTCGAACGGAAGCGATGTATTCGTTCGTGAACTGTTCGCCTGTGAGATATCGGATGGGATCGTGATTGCCGAACGAATCGCGGTATCGAGTGCAGATGCCCTGAAGCAGATGCGTCTTTCCAAGCCCGCAGCTTCCATGGATGAACAGTGGTGACACCGGGCAGTCGCCGGGTTCGGCGGCCACTCTGCTTGCCGCGGACCACGCCAGCTCGTTGCTGGGCCCTACGACGAATTCGTCAAGTCGATGCTGGTTGCCTGCGAACCTCTTGCGAGGCCGTCGAGGGCGACGGTCCGGAGGGGGCTGATGAACGGTGGCCTGTCTGGCAGGCTCGGTGTCGCCTCGGACGCATACGGAGACCTTGACCGGGCTTCCGATGACATGTTCCGCGACTTCCTTGAGATCCCCCTTGAAGTGTGCGTGGATCCAGTCGGCTTCAAACTGGGAACCGGCTTCAACCGCCAGGTTGTCCTGTTCGAGCTGGAGTCGGGCCTGTCCGAACCACATGGCGTGCCTGCGAAGGCCCAGTCGTTGGCTGAGGAGATCCGTGATCGATTCAGTGGTGTTTTCTGATGGGTTGGGCACGAGGGACTCAGGAGGCATGCCTGGCAAAGCCCAGGCGAGCGGGCAACGGGGACAGAGAAGACCTCATGACGATTCCATTCCCGGTCGGATCGGGGGGGCGTCAGTAAGGTTCCAGAATGAGTGGTCCGGTCGGGCCGTGAAGCCATTCTGGAGGTCGGATCCATCCGTTTCTCCTGCGTCATGATCATCATGGGCCGGAGATCCTGATCGAGTGCCGGAGCCGCGGGGGGTGCCGGGCTGAACATGGTGGGTATGTTCAGCCAGACGACCGCCCATCGGCAACCCGGGAAACCCGAGGTGCACTCATCCTTCCATGGACGAGTGATGGCGAATGTACCGTGGGTGCAGGCGTTGCAGGTCCTGATTTCCTGGCCCCACAGGCGTGCCTGGCGTGATTGCGACGGTAAATAAAGGAGTTCTGCGCTCCAAAACTTTTCTATCCACACTCGTTGTCCACCTTGTGGGTGAATTCGGGTGGAAAACCTCGCCCGAGTCAATCTTCTTGCATTGAACGGGTGGATCGGATAACAGCCTGCCGCCTTCCGGTAGCCGTGAATCCCATGGATGTGTAGAGATCGAGCGCGGGCGTATTGTTCAGGTCGACGGCAAGCGAAAGTTGCTGAAGTCTGGCTTCCGAAGCCAATGCCATCGCGTGTTGAAGAAGCGTTCTGCCCCAGCCTCGTCCACGAATGTCAGCTGCCATTCCGATGTAGACGAGTTCAGCCTGTTGTCCGCGCTTCGTCTGATTGATCAGCACCGCGCCTGCCGGGGCGCCATGATGCAGCGCGATTGACCAGAGTGATGCCTTGAACTGGCCAGTGGACTGGTGACCCGTGATCACGTCATCGGTCTTTCGAAGTCCACGGAGTGCAGGGCAGTCCAGAGTGTCTTCATAGGAGGCGTCGAGCGCCTGGATGAGTTGAGATCTCATTGATTCTTCGAAGGCAACGAGTTCCAGTCCATCGGGAATCACTGGAAATTCAAGCCTTCTGGAAACAGTTGTTTCCATGTACTGAAGTATGGCGAGTCGTCTGAAGCCACTCTGTTCAAATGCGCTCAGGCCCGGCCGGTCCGTGGTCAGGAGCAACGCCTGTGCAAGGTCGATCGACTGATCTTCCAGATACTTCGCGCCATGTTCGATCAACTGACTGAGCCGTTCTTCCTGATCCGGGTTCGTGGCCTGGGAGGTGAACAGCATGGCGGTGCGGCCCGGAGATGGGACGGCCAGAAGGCAGGTCGACGGCTTGCCTGCTGTGTTCCGAATGGTCCAGAGCCACTCGAGGGGTATGTCATTGTCCCTCGCATAGGACTCGAACCGATCGGCGTCGCTCTTCTGGGCGCCGCTTGGCAGGAGCCTCAGGATCGCTGCTGTGCGATCCCGGGCAGAAACGAATTCGGCCCGGAAGGGGTCCTGATGCTGTGAATGCTGTCCTGGGCTCGTCATGGGGGGTCTGCCGCCTCGAGGGGCCTCAAGGGTCTCGGGTCCTGTTAGAATAATCCGCTCAACGGGAATACGACCACAGGAAGCGACCAGCCATGTTCCGAACACTCAGCCTGATCATTGCGACTGCATGTCTCGTCCTTGCGACATCCGTGGTTGCAGTTCCATCCCCCAAGGCCGTACCGGCACGTCCGGAGTTGAGTTTCACTCCAGGTGATCTTCGGATCTTCCGGAGCAACGAGGATGGTCGCTGGTACTGGTACTTCACCTACGGTGTCGAGAACAATACGGGAATCGATCAGATCTGGATCCCGGACATGGTCCTCTACACGGATCAGGGCGAGATCCTGAAGGCCGGACAAGGCGTTTCAAGCTTGGTGACGGATGAGATCGTCGAGTACATCGGAGATCCGCTTCTCGAGCCCCAGTATGCGATCATCGGCGACCTCAAGCAGGGCCGGGGGAACGCCAAAAATGGACTGAGCGTCTGGCCTGCCAGGCAGATGGAAGTCAATGAACTGGCACTCTTCGTGGCTGGAATGAGCAGTGAGACCCTTGAGGTGGAGCATCCCTTGACCAAGGCTCCTGTGGTCCTCAAGAAGACCCTGAAGCGGGAATATCTGATCCCGGGGGCCGCTAATACCCGTGGAGACCGGCCTGTGGAGCTCCATCCGGACAGTCCTCAGAGAGAGGTCTGGATCTTCCGTTGAAGCCTCTGTATCATGAGCGATTCGCTGGCGGGGCTGTGTTCCCGGCACGGATTTGAGGAGTGTGAGCCATGGCACATAAGAAGGGACAGGGGTCCTCCAAGAACGGTCGCGATTCAAACCCGCAATTCCGCGGTGTGAAGCTCTATGGCGGTCAGGCTGCCAAGGCTGGATCGATCATCATTCGACAGTGTGGAACCCACTTCAAGCCTGGATACAAGGTTGGACGTGGCAAGGATGACACCCTCTTCGCGTTGGTGGAAGGCACGGTCCGTTTTCGTGGCCGGTCAGTCGACATCATTCCGTCGGATCCTTCCGTGCCACGCTACGAAGCCATCGAGCCAACTGTACGTTCCGCCGGTTGACGGCTGATCCTGCCCGGGCTTGTAACTGATCCGGGGAGATGCTGTGCTCATCGACAAGGCCAAGATCTTCGTCCGCTCTGGCAAGGGCGGCCATGGATGCGTCAGCATGCGGCGGGAGAAATACCGTCCGCTGGGTGGTCCTGATGGCGGTGATGGTGGCAAGGGCGGCGATGTGGTCCTGGTCGGTGATGATTCACTCAACACGCTCATTTCATTGACTCCGCGTCCACACTATCGAGCAGAAAGTGGGCGGCCCGGTGAAGGTTCCAGCTGCCATGGTCGTAATGGTGTCGACTGCATCGTGCCGGTTCCTCTGGGCACGATCGTTGTTGATGCGGAGACTGGTGATACGGTCGGGGACATCGATGCGGATGGCCAGCGTCTGCTCGTCGCCTGTGGTGGCAACGGTGGATTCGGCAATGAACACTTCAAGTCATCAACCAATCAAGCTCCTCGAGAGTCGACGCCCGGCGAGCCGTGGGAGGAGCGAACACTCCTTCTGGAACTCAAGCTGATTGCGGACATCGGTCTCATCGGTCTGCCCAATGCGGGCAAGTCGACACTGCTTCGAGCCATGAGTCGGGCCCAGCCACGAGTCGCGGCCTATCCGTTTACGACGCTCTCACCGAACCTTGGGACGGTCGAGCTGAGCGGGCATCGTCGACTCATCGTGGCTGACATCCCTGGTCTCATTGAAGGTGCGGCTGATGGTGCCGGCTTGGGGCATGATTTTCTCCGTCACATCGAGCGGACTCGGGTGCTGTTGCACCTGGTCGACATCGATCCTGCCGATGGATCCGATCCTGCGGAAAACTACCGGATCATCCGTGGTGAACTGGAGGCCTACGAAGCCGATCTGGCCTCCAAGCCCGAACTGATCCTCATCAACAAGATCGACCTCGTTCCGGAGGATCTGCGATCGGAGTTGCTCGAGCAGGTCGAGGGGGGCTTCCCTGACAATCGAACCTCGTGGCTGATCGCCAGTGGCGCTACGGGTGAAGGGGTTCCATCGCTGCTGGAGGCTCTCTGGAAAGCGATCCACGACAAGACGGCCGATTCCTGGGGTGGTTGAAGAGACTTTTGATGTTTTCATCGGACCACTGCAATCCGGTGGCGGTCTCTGGCGTTAGTCCTCTGAGAGCCCGTCTGTCTCGATGACACGGGGAGTTTTCTCCTCTTTTCTGCGCACAGTCCCGATTTGATCTCCTTTCTGTGCCTGGAACACTTCGAGTTCAATTGCAACGGGCGTCCCTGATTCGCCGCAGGGGGGATTTCTCAATGGAGTTTCAATATGCAACGTCGTCATCGAGTGAATCGTCGAATTGTGCTGTCGACCCTCTTGGGTACGGTTCTGCTTGCAGGAGCATCCTTCGTCCATGCGGACGATTCGGCATCGCAACCCGTATTGACAAAACAGAAAAAGTTGTTCGATATCAACTTTGATGGTGGGTCACTTTCAGAACTTGCGAATCTGCTTGAACAGGAGGATTCCACTGCCGACATCTTCGTGCAGCCGGATGCGGTCGACTTTCCGGTTCCTCCGCTTTCGATGCAGGCTGTCGACATGTCGGCCTGTATCTGGATGCTTGACCATCTCACATCGACTCGTGAGAACGGTGAACGCAGAACGGTCATGACCGACACCTATATGGTTCCGGGTGGTACCCGGCTGGTTGTTCTGGGCAACTCGTTTTCCAATCCGTCTCGATCCCTCGCGACGCCTCGGAACGAAGCGAGAAGTCGTGCTCGACGAGCCGTTGACGAACCCGTTCGGAAGACGACCATCGAGACAACGTCCATCGGTTACCTGCTGACCAGGGGCATCACGGCAGAGACGATTCTGGAAAACATCAAATCCATGCAGTCTCTGGAGCCGGAGCAGTCGCCCCGTGCCAAAGTGATCATCTCCAAGTCGTCGGCGGTCATCATGGTCAATGGAAGCCGAAGTCAGATCGATCAGATCTGGGGTCTGCTCGAAGCGATGGAAGACAGTATGCGGTACCGGTCCGATGTCGCCTCAGAGCCAGTCAACGAGGATGTGGCGTCTCAGGAGCCCAATGAGTGTGGCGTGATCGTCATGGAACTTGAGCAACTCGAACTGCTGACCCTGGATCAGCTTCGATCGCGTGTGACAGAATTGTCCAGCCTTCGAAAGCAGATGCGGGGGAATCAGGAGTGTCAGGATCTGATCAAGACGCAGTTCATGTCTTCCATGGAAGTTCTCAAAGACAAGACAGGCGGTGAATAGGGAAGGCCTGTTGAGAAGGGAATAGTTCCAGGGGGGCACGCCCTGGATATTCCGGACAGGCGACAACGCCGAGTCCACATCGGACTCGGCGTTGTCTGCGTTGATTCAGTCGCCGTGTCGTTCTCGAAGTCTGGGGCTCAGTCGAAGCATCCACTGGACCCGTTCGACTTCATTGATCATCTCCTGAAGCACTTCCTGGACGGGATCCTCGGGAGGTGGTGCCAGGACATTCGAATTCGGGCCCAACGCCTTTCGAGCCATCGAACGGTAGCGGCTCAAGGAGCGGTCTCCGATTCGGGCGCAAGGTTCGAAGTCCTCGGCCATGATCCAGGTGACCGGTACTCTCGTGCCGGCGTTGATCATGTTGGAAACGATCAGTTCCGCCCAGGATTCATCGCGTGGAAGGAAGCGGACTTCGACATGCTCTGGACAGGCGTCGGCGATCCGAGCGAAGGCGGCGCCCTGCAGTGCACAGTCTCCGCACCATGGACCGGTGAGTGAGAGGATCTTCATCTTCCGCGTGAATGAATCGAGGATCTCCTGTTGACTTGGGGAGATCGCAAGTTGTTCATATCGCTGGTACCACGGGCCCTGTTGGGCCAGATCAAGTCCGCTGACCAGTGCAGCCATCGGGAATGCCTGCTCAAAATGGGCCTGAAGGAATGTGGAGTCATGCAGCATGGTCAATCTCCATGTCGTTGGCGAAGACGGCCGCTGAGTCGCAGCAGCAGATGGACTCGTTCGAACTCATCGATCCAGTCCTGTGTCGTGAGCTTGATCATGCCTGCATCGGTCGGAGCGCCCGGGACCGGGCAGTGCGCGCCCAGTCGAGCAGCAGCCATGTGCCTGTAGTAATTCAAAGTTCGATCACCTGCGACGGAAACGGGTTCGAAATCCTCTGCGGTGAAGACGACCATTGGAACCCGGCGGCCTCCGTTGATGCAGAGGGCATCCATGAGATCTTCGGATGCGTCTCGGTCGATGAAACGAAGTTCGATGGATGGACTGGCCTCCGCGATGGCCTGGAGGATCGGTCCTTGTCGGACACAGTCGCCACACCAGATACCCGAGATCATCAATACCGGCATGGCCCTGCTGAAGCCTCCCAGGAGACGGGTCTGGTCCTCCGAGAGTGTGATGTCCTCCCGAAGTGATCGCCACGGTTCAGCTTTTTCCTCATCGGTCGAGAGGTATGCGTTCCAGTCCAGGGCGGCATCGAATGCCTGTTTGAGATCAATGGCCCTCAATCCTCGCATCACGTTTCCTTTGCTTTGTCTCGGAGTGTCCGAAGAAGATCGAATGCCTCGAGTGGTGTGATCGACTCGAGTCGAAGATCTCGAAGTCTGCCCAGAATGGGGTGGTCAAGATATTCGGTGAAGAGATTCATCTGTGCAGTTCCGGTTCGTTCCTTTGGTGTTTCGGGAACATCGCCGATGTCGTGATGGACTTCAAGCGATTCAAGGATGTCACGGGCTCTCTCCAGGACCGACTCGGGAATACCGGCCAGTCGACCGACATGAATCCCGTAGCTCCGGTCAGTTCCACCGGGTCGAATCTGATGCAGGAAGACGATGTCGTCATTGAACTCACGAACTTCCACATGTCGATTCCCAATGCCTTCGTGGCGATCCGCAAGATCCGTCAATTCGTGATAGTGGGTCGCAAAGAGGGTTCTGGTTCCTCTTCGCTCCAGTGCTTCCGTGATGGCCCAGGCCAGTGACAGGCCGTCAAGCGTGCTTGTCCCGCGGCCGACTTCATCCAGAATGACCAGACTTCGTTCGGTTGCCTGATTCAGGATGGCGGCGGTTTCCGTCATCTCCACCATGAATGTGGATCGCCCTGCATGGAGCTCATCAGAGGCGCCGATTCGTGCAAACACGCGATCCGCTAGTCCGATGATGGCCTTGTCAGCGGGAACGAAACAACCGACATGGGCCAACAGCGTGATCAGGGCAACCTGTCTGATATAGGTGCTCTTGCCCGCCATGTTCGGCCCTGTAATCAACAGCAGTGTCTTGGACTGATCGCTGCTGGCATTCAGTTCACAGTCATTGGGTACGAAACTGTTGCCGAGGCTGACATCCAGGACAGGGTGGCGTCCATTGATGATCTCGAGGCAGTGGTCTTCGGTCATGACCGGTCGGACGTACCGATGGCGTACGGCCACTTCAGCGAAGCAGGTCAGGACGTCCAGTTCCGAGACGGTTTCGGCAAATCTTGAAAGCGCTGATCCAAGTGCATTGATCTCGGAGACCAACGCATCGAAGAGCTGTTTTTCTCGTGAGATGGCACGGGATTCAGCGGTCAGCACCCGATCCTCGTAATCCTTCAGATCCGGCGTGATGTAGCGTTCGGCATTCTTGAGTGTCTGCTTTCGAACGAAGGTGGCAGGCACCCGTTCGACGTGTGCGTGCGTGACTTCGATGTAATACCCGAAGACCTTGTTGAAACCGATCTTGAGGGATGGGATTCCGGTTTCATCGCTCAGTTGTGCCTGATAGTCGGACAACCAGGAGGCGCCATCACGTTGAAGCGACCGGCATTCATCCAGTTCTGCATCGAAGCCGTCTGCAAAGAGGCCGCCCTCTCTGAGGTGGGGTGGTGGATCGGAAACGCAGCTTTCCCGGATATGTCTGGACAGGGGGATGATGCAGTCAGCCACATCCTGCATGGCCGAGTAGATCGGCGCGAGTCGTTCCTGGCCCTCGAGGAGTTCGATCAGACGCGGAAGATTGGCTATCGAACGGCCCAGTGCAACGGCATCCCGTGGAGTGAATCGACGTGTGGCAGCCCGGCCGATGATCCTCGCGACATCCTGAATGGGTTCAAGGGCCTCGATGATGTCCTCTCGAAGCGCTTCATCAGACAGCAGAGTCGAAACGGCATCCTGTCTTGCCGTGATGGATTCGATCCGCTGAAGCGGGTAACACAGCCAGTGACGAAGGGTGCGTCGCCCCATGGGGGTGTGGCAATGCTGAAGCACTGAAAGCAGGGAGCCCTCGATGCCGCCACCACGGATGGTTCTTTCAATCTCGAGACTTCGCATCGTTGCGGCATCGATCCGCATGATGGAATCATCCTGAACCAGGACCGGTGCTCGCAGGTGTGCCAGCGCGGAGCCATCCGCCGCTTGTGTGTCCAGAAGGAACCGCACGAGACCGCCAGCCGCCCGAGCTGGACCACGACCCGAATCATCCAGAGCCCAGGCTTCCAACGTGGCGACCTGGTATTGACGCTTCAAGGTGTCCGCGGCTTCTCCTGGCGAAAACGTCCAGTCGGGCCTCGGTGTGCAGGTGGCATCAAGTAATGTCGTCAGCCGCTCAAGGACAGGATCCGACTCCGTCATCGACTCCGGATGAATGATCTCCGATGGACCGATACGGACCAGTTCATCCACGGCTGTATCGAGTGGAAGTGATCGCACGTGGATGCTGCCCGTGGACAGTTCGGCCCATGCGACCATGATGTCATCGCCATCCGGTGCAATGGCTGCAGCGATATTGGCGACGCCGTCATCGAGCAGGGTGTCATCCACCAGCGTTCCGGGAGTGAGCACTCTGGTCACGGCTCGTTCAACGACACCCTTGGCCTCAGATGGATCCTGGACCTGTTCACACACGGCGACTCGATGCCCTTGCTCGATCAGTCTCCGGATGTAGCCCTCGGCAGCGTGATACGGAACACCAGCCATCGGAATACCCGAAGTTCGCTCCGTCAGCGTGAGCCCAAGGACCTCATGGGTGAGCTTGGCATCGTCATCGAACATTTCATAGAAATCGCCCATCCTGAAGAACAGAACGCAGCCGGGATTGTCCTTCTTGAAACGGAGGTACTGCCGCATCGCCGGTGTATCCCGAGGGTCCCGCCCAGCGGCGGTACGACGGGTTCCAGCGGTCTTGGATTGCGACGGTGTGGACATCCGCGAAAGTGTAGCAGGGGGGGCATTCTCCACGTCTTCGCACAGGAAGCCAGCTACAGCGGGATGAGGAGAACTTGTCGTCTGTTCATCATCTGAGCAGGCTTCCGGCGGGTTTCCCGGTCAATCCAGCTTCGATTCCGAGGTTCATGGCCGGTTGCGTGTTAGAGTGTGCGTGGCCATGATTGCCACCCTTCAGGTAGCGTTGCTCCTTTTCCCTCCATGTGCAGGGTTGTCGACGGACTTCGGTTTTCAACACCAGCCGGCGATTCACGCCACGCTTCTACCATCACTTCAAGAGGGTCCAGCCGGGGGAGATGCCGTCCTCCAGGAGTCGTTGACCGGTGCGCCTCCCGGGTCGGGACTGCCAGAATCAGCTTGGACTGTCTACGACCCGTTTCCGTCCGGTCTCCCGCTGGATTGGTTGGGCCCGCTTGCAGACAACCTTCGTTTCACGTTCGATCTGAGTGCTCGATTTGAATGGAATTCGGAACGGCGTGAGTGGGGCATCAGTCAGTTCTACGGCTTCGATCTCTACAAGGTGTTCTCGGGCAAGGAGGGCGACTGGGGTATTCTTCTGCTTCAGGGATTCGCGACACGGATCAACAATGTCCAGCCACATCCCTGGTTCTTTGATGGTCCCACAGACTGGGAATTCGTCTACAGGATCTTCAATTTCAACTACACGGGACTTGCCGGTGGCCGCTTCAATGTGAAGGTCGGTCACTTCGAGATGCCATTCGGTCTTGAAATGCTGCTGGATACGAATGGGACACTTCGAAATGTCGATACGGCTCGAAATCTGGGCATCAAGGCGGATTGGGGCGTCACCTTCAACGGTGTGATCGATCACTTCGAGTATGAAGTCGGTCTCGGGCGAGGCAGTGGGAACGAGTGGCGTTCCGCCGGATCGCCATACGAATTCGTCGGCAGGATCGGAACGGCTCGAGAGGAGAACTGGGTGTTCGGACTGTCCGGGTTCTACGGGAACCTCTACAGGCCGGAAGTTCCTGGTAACACGATTCATCGTCGTCGTATTGGTCTGGATGCGTCCTGGTTCGGTGGACCGGTGGATGTGATGTCACAGGTGTCCTTTGGACTGGACGATGACAATACGGTCGTGAACAGCCTGATTGAACTGGGTTGGCGTCCGTTTTCGGAGGGCTTCCTTCTCTATACGCAATTGAGACAGGACAGTCGGCAGTTCGACCCGGACTGGAGTACCCAGATCCAGACGAGGCTCGGGTTCCAGTGGGCCGTTGACCGCCATTGGGTCCTGAGTGCGGAATGGGTCCAGAATCTGGTGAATTTCGAGAATCAACCTGCAGACAGCACCATACGACTTCAGGCTCGATTTCGTTTCTGAGGATCTTGCGGTTTCAAGAGGAAGGCATTGGCGACATGACATATTGTCACATCATGCGACCGTACCGGATACTCCTGATCGGCATCCTTCTGATGATGTGCAGTGAGATCGTGAATGCGCAGGCCTTCTGTGCGCTTCGTGATCCTGTTCGGCGTGTGTACCAGATGTTTCCCGAGTCGACGGCCTATCGCACGATCACAAGCACCGTAGGACCGGAACATCGTGCATCGCTTCTTCGGGAACTTCCATTTGCACATCATTTCAATGAATTCGGACGTCATTCGCTGTACGTGGCTTTGCAGGATGGAAAGCCCATCGGTCTGATTCATGTTCGATCGGAAAAAGGGCGATGGGGTCTGGTCGAAATCTGCTGGGCGCTGGATTTCGATCTCAACATTCTCGGATTTGAGTTCCAGCGTTGCCGCGATCCGCAATGTGCAAAGATCACAGATGGCCCCGTTGAAGATTTCATCGTTGGTTCAAATTTCGAAACCCTTGCCAAGTCCGTCAAGGAAGGCGAGTTTCTGGAATCCATACCGGAATCCCAGCGGACACTCGCGATGACCATGCTCCAGAGTGCGCTCAAGACCATCTCTCTCACCGATACGGTCTGGCGGGAGGAACTCATCAGTCTTCGAGCGCCTTTTCATGCCGAGTCGGCATTTGAAAGCGGAATCCAGCTTGAGCCGATCCTGGCTGCTCCGAAGCGAGTGGACGATGTCGGTTTTGATCTGATCGTATGGGGTGAGTGGGCCATCCAAGATGCGCAAGACCAACCCCTTGGCAAATTGATCATGAGCAGTCTTTTGCTTCCAGGCTTTTCCGATGATCTCTGGTGGGTCGTGGATGAAAAGGGTTCTCTCATCAGCATCGAATGCCAGTCGGGCTGGCCTGATGAGGCAACAGCCAGTGCATTCCAACAATTGATTGGTCGCAGCATTCTCGACATCAAGGATTGCGCGACCGCTTCCGAACTCGCGGCTGAGGCGGTTCTGACAAAGCAGGCATCGCCTTGAGAGTCAGTGCCTACATGGCGATTGTCATTCTCGTCTGTTCCATGGGCGGGCTTTCGCTTGCACTTGGTCTGAGCTGGGCCTACGCGGATCTGGATCGGGATGTCGAGGCCTATGGCGCCCAGTCCGCACTGCTCCGCGATCTTTCGAGATTGGAGGAGGATCTGGCGCAATGGGCGGTCACCAGTGACCTGGTCTACGGCAGTGGTGATACCTACCTCATCGACGGTGCGATTCGAAGAGGTGATGCGATTCAGAGGACGATCATGAGAATCCATGCGGATGAAGTGGCGTCCGCGTTCTTCCCGACTCTGGACAGAATTGAGTATCTCGTCGAGGCGAATGTCGACCGATTGCGATCCATCGTGGAAATCGACCCTGTGGAACGAGGTGATCAGCTTCAGCAGAGGCTGATGGACTGGGATGAGGAATCCCGAGCCGTCTTCAACGTGCTGCTGGCGGATCGAAAATCGCTTGAGGATGACATTGCTCGTCAGTTGACCCGCGCCAATGCTCGGCGTGACCAACTTCTGTACATCAGTCTGTTCTCGGTGATCGGTTACCTGATTGTCGTCGCGATCGCGTGGCGATGGATGGTGGTGACGACAAGTCGTCCACTGCTTCGACTGGCTCGGGAGGCGGAGGCGGCTCTGCAACAGGGGAGGCCGTTGAAAACCCATGTGGATGGTCCGCTCGAGGCCAAGGAACTCTCCGCGAGCCTTCAGGCATTTGCCGGCAATCTCGAGGAGATCGTGGCTTCAAGGACACGTGATGTGAGAGGGTTGATCGGACTGCGTGATGCCTTGTTCGATGCCGTGCCTTTTCCGGTCGTACACCGGGACATTGAAGATCGATTTCTCGAATGCAATGCTGCTTTCGAGACCTTCTTCGGTATTCGGCAGATTGATCTCGTCGGCAAGCGAACCACGGAGCTGCCGGAGGCCATGCAGGCCATTCTGATGTCGACCAATCGGCCGGATTCCACTACAGGAACGCGAGAATGCGTGATCAAGGATGCGCATGGAAACGAGAAGACCGTCCTGTTCATGGAAACCCTCGCCGGAGGTGTCGATGAAGGTGCAGGCATCGTCAATGTCCTGGTCGACATCACGTTCAGAGTGGAAGCGGGTCGAAGGGCCCAACGTCTGCACGAACTGCGAATGATTGAAATGAATTCGATGGCTGCGGTGCTTGAACGCCGCGAGATCACGGATGTCGTCGATCAGTGCCTGGGGAGTATCGGTGCATGCATCAATCCAACGGCCGTGACACTCGGTGTCCATGACAGCGAGATCATCGAAGGAATCCTGGACGGCCGTCGTCAATGGCTCAGAGCATCGAGTATTCGAGATCGTCGGCCTTTGATCGAGAATCTTGCGGGCATGCGAACAGCTCGTCAGGCAGCGCTTGAGAAGGGGGAGCCTGTCATCCTGAGGGAGCAGGACCTGCAGAATGACCCGAGTGAGATCGTTCGCATGATTCATCAAAAGGGCGTGCGATCGCTGGTGATCCTGCCGGTCATCATCGAGGAACGACTGGTCGGAACCTTGACCGTGGATGATGAGATTTCCCGCGAGTGGCACGAGGACGAGCTGTTGGCCGTCATGAGTATCATTCGAGGGATCGGTCGAGCAGTCGAACGGATCCGATCAGAACAACAGGCAGTCGAGTTTGGACGGCAGCAACAGACGCTTCTGCGTGAACTCGACCATCGAGTCAAGAACAACCTCGCCACGATTCTCTCGATGGCGGAACAGACTGCTCGAGAGACCGAGTTCATCGAAGATTTTCAGGAATCCTTCAGCGGTCGCATCAGTTCGATGGCTCGAGCCCACGAGTTGCTGGCAGCTTCCAAGTGGTCCGGAGTGGATCTCAGGCAGTCCATCGAGATTGTTCTGGCAGCCAGCGGCGGTACGGATCAATTGTCACTCGAGGGGCCTGAAGTCAGACTTCGTCCTGAGATCGCGACTCCGACCAGTCTCGTACTCAACGAATTGGCGACGAATGCGAGGAAGTATGGGAGCCTCTCCGTCGAGTCCGGTCGACTCGAAATCAGGTGGAAGATCGAGGATGGAGATCTCCATGTCTGGTGGTGTGAACAGGGAGGTCCTGTCGTGGAGCTTCCATTCAATCCAGGGATGGGAACACGGCTCATCACGGGATTCATCGATTACCAGCTTCGAGGCTCCGTCCAGTTCAACGCCCAGGATGGGGGGTTGTGCTGTCACCTCGTCATTCCACTGACTCCTGAGGCTTCCACGAGGATGTCCTGAGGCACCCCGAACGGACCGATCACCGTTGTGGGACACCGGGGCGAACCTCCCGGAAGACTGCCTGGTCATGCTGGCTTCAGCACCCCAGGATCGTCTACCATGAGGGTCATGACATGACTCACGCCCCCGATCGACGGCATCATCATGTCCGGTTCGTTCGAGAACCGACGGATTTCAGTCGATTGCCGAGGCGTGTGTCGGTCCAGGTATTTGACGTATCGGCCCCGCTCCACGTGGGGCTTCTTTTCAAGACGGCATGATCCGTCGTCCAGGTGAAACAATGTCCGAGACCAAGACCAACTGGAAGAAGACGCTCAACCTGCCCAAGACTTCCTTCCCGATGAGGGCCAATCTCGCTCAGAACGAGGCGGCAACAGTCAAGCGATGGGGGCAGGACTCGTTGTACGAGCAGGTGACCAATGCCCGTGAAGGCTGCGAAGAGTTCGTCTTTCATGACGGACCCCCATACGCCAATGGCTCCATTCATGTCGGTCATCTTCTGAACAAGGTGCTCAAGGACATCATCGTTCGATCGCGTCTTGTTGCCGGAAAGCAATGCAAGTTCATTCCCGGCTGGGACTGCCATGGTCTTCCGATCGAACACAAGGTGATGACGGAACTGGTCGAGTCAGGCAAGATCGAGAAGTTGAACAGCCTCGACGAAAGTACTCGTCGAATGGCGATTCGCAAGGCCTGTCGACAGGATGCCGAGAAGTACATCAAGCTCCAGAAAGGTCAGATGCAACGCCTCCTGACCTTGGCGGACTATGACGATCCCTATCTCACGATGAATCCGCGGTATGAACAGCGTGTCGTCGAGACGTTTGCAGATCTCGTGGCTCAGGGCATCGTGTTCCGCCAGCTCAAGCCTGTTCACTGGTCCATTGCCAATGAAACGGCCCTTGCCGAGGCTGAACTCGAATACGAGGACCGCACGGATCCCTCTGTGTATGTCGATTTCGAGGCCTGTGATTCCTCGGCCGTTGCGGCCGCTTTCGGGATCGAGCTCGATCAGACACCTTCCTTCATGATCTGGACAACGACGCCGTGGACACTTCCCGCCAATCTGGCCATCGCAGTTCATGACAGACTGTCCTATGTCCTCATTCGTCTGGATGGTGCCCTGACCATCGTCGCGGAGGATCGAGTCGATGCGGTGGTCGCGGTCGGTGGTTCCGAAGCGATTGAGAAACTGGGTGTCTGCAAGGGCAGTGAACTCGTGGGGCTGCGCTATCAGCATCCCTTCTGTGATCGCACCGGTTCGATCGTTTCCGCCGAGTATGTGACGTTGGAAGACGGTACGGGTCTGGTCCATACCGCGCCTGGTCATGGTGTTGAAGACTACGGAACCGGCCTGCGGGAGGGCATGGAGATCTACTGTCCTGTCAGAGGAGACGGCACCTATGACGATTCCGTTCCGGACTGGCTTCAGGGATGTTCAGTCTGGGAAGCCAACCCCATGGTCGTCGATCGCCTGAAGTCATCCGGCCACCTGCATGCCTATCAGGACATCGTCCACTCATATCCACTTGATGGGCGTTCCAAGACCCCCGTCATCTTCAGGGCTACCGAACAGTGGTTCATCGGGGTGGACCGTCCGCTTCGCGATGGTGGCAGAACCTTGCGAGACATGGCCATGGATGCCACCGCAGAGTCCGTCGATTTCGTACCCGAATGGGGGCGGAATCGAATGCGAGGCATGCTGGAATCCCGGCCGGACTGGTGCATTTCGCGACAGCGGGCCTGGGGGCTTCCCATCCCGGCGTTCGCGATGCCTGATGGCGGTGTTTTCATGACGACCGCCAGTGTCCGAGCGGTTGCCGAAACGTTCGGGGCTCGAGGAAGTGATGCCTGGTTCAACGAGACGCCTTCGGAGTTGTTGGCGAACTATGACGTCGATGGCGATCCCGATGCGCCAGCAGATCTTGATCTTTCCAAGCTCGAGAAGATGCACGACATCTTCGATGTGTGGTTTGAATCAGGCAGCTCCTGGAACGCGGTCATGCGTGCCAGAGGACTGGGGTGCCCCGTGGATCTCTACTCGGAGGGTTCCGATCAGCACAGAGGCTGGTTCCAGCTCTCCCTGCTTCCGGGACTTGGCGTGACCGGCGAGCCACCGTTCAAGCGCATCCTGACCCATGGCTTCATGGTGGATCGAAATGGCCGGAAGATGAGCAAGTCCGGCGGCAATGCCTTGAATGTCGATGATCTTCTCAAGGATGTCGGGGCTGATGTCTGTCGATGGTGGGTCAGTGGACTGGCCTTTGAAAACGACATTCGTGTCGATCTCGAACTGTTCCATCTGGCGGGGGAATCCTATCGGAAGGTCCGGAACACGATTCGCTTCCTGCTGAGCAACCTCAATGATCTCGAGGCATCCTCCGAGGACATCGCGGCAACGTGGTCCAAGGCGCCGCCTCGATCGCTCGATGCATGGGTTCTGTCACAAGCTGCTGATCTGCAGCTTGAAGTGATGCAGGCGTATGAACGTCTGGAGTTCCGCAAGGCCCATCTGGCGATCTTCGATTTCTGCAATGACACCCTGTCCGCGATCTACTGTGTCGCGGTCAAGGATCGGCTGTACTGCGATCGGGGCGACAGCGAACGACGCCGATTGTCCCAGGCCACGCTTCATCGACTGGCCGAGATGCTCTGCAGGCTGACGGCACCGATTCTTGCTCATACGGCCGACGAGGCCTGGCGAGCTCTGCACGGTGAGGATGCCTGTGTTCATCTGGAGTCGATCCAGCCACTTCAAATCGAAGTCGACGCTCACTGGCCAAAGGTCCTCGAAGCTCGTGAGGCGATCCTCAAGGCGCTTGAGGAGGTCCGTGAGGCCAACGAGAAGGGCGTCGAGAAATCACTGGATGCGGGTATTGTGATGCCCGATCCAGATGGACGATTGGAACCGTTCGCCGAGGCCCTTGAATCAATGTGCGAGGTGTCCCGGTTGAGCTTCACTCAAGACAGCGATCAGATCAAGGTCGAGGATCTGCGGTCCGAACCAGTGTGTGAGCGTTCGTGGCGACGTGATCGGACCGTGGCGGTGCGAGAGAACGGATCGATGCTGAGTGATCGTGACTGGGAGGCCGTTCAGGCTGCCGGGGCATCCGATTGACGCCACGGCCATCCCCCACCGGAGCCCTCTGGTGGGGAATGACCGTGACAAACCACGTCCTGTCCGACCCCAAGAGCCTGTTCGTGTTGGAACAGTTGTCAGGGTCTACAAGGGATGCGTTGACCAAGCCTCGATCTCACAGATGTCCGCTGTTTTCTTTCGAAGATTCAGGGCTGCATGTGACAGATCTCGGTTTGTGTTGCAGACAACCGATCGAAGGGGGCTTGTGAACGTGGTGTGGGAGGTCAGCTGACCTTGCTGCCTGGATCGCAGGGGTTGTCGACTCTCAACACATTGACGGAATCACCGCTGCTGCAGGCCAGGATCATGCCCTCGCTCTTCTCACCACGGATCACCCGGGGCTCGAGATTCGCCACGATGACGACCTGGGTTCCCACGAGGGCTTCGGGGTCGTACCAGGCCTTGATGCCAGCACAGACCTGACGTCCATCCGGGGTGCCGTCATCCAGCTGGATCTTCAAGAGGCGATCGGCGTCCGGATGGGCTTCTGCAGCGGTGATGGTCGCTACGCGAAGATCCATCTGGGTGAACGTATCGAACGGGATCGTCGGCTGCTTTTCAGGAGTCGCGGCGGTATCGCTCATGGCGTCTGGCTCTTCTTCCGAAGGAATTCAGTTGGTCGCGGTGGCCTGGGCATCCTCGGGGACATCCGTGGCATTCATATTGTCCGCCTCGTCGTTGCCGGCGAACTTGAAGTCGTGTCGTTCCATCAGCGACTCCCCGGAGAAGGTGTCCTGAAGGGGAGTCATGTCACCGCCGAACTCCTCGTTCAGCAGCAGCATCGGAATGACGTTCTGTACGGCCAACTGCTGGAACGCGTCCCGGTCGAGTGAGCGGCGATCAATGAGTCGCACGGCCACCAATGCCAGGTTCTGTTCGGATGGCAGGATCATCACCCGGTCGGATTCCTCCAGGTCGTTGATGGAGGTCCCCAGTTCGAACTCGGAGGTCTCCGCCAGGATGGCTTCGATGACGGCCTGGTCCTCGTTGGGCAAACCAGGAAGAATGGCCGGGGTCGGTTGTGGGTTCAGTCCCTGCTGGACGTAGAACGCCACCGTGCCGGGCTGATACTTCTGGAAACTTCTGCTGGTCGGCGCTTCCACGTCCCACTGCTCCGAGAGCGTGTCCATGCCATCCGTCTCAGTGGACTGTTCGATGGTGTCCAGCTGTGCGAGCAATTGTTCGTAGTGGGCCAGCCTCTGAAGATCCTTCACGACTTCCTCGCGACTCTCATCAAGACTCTTGGGTGGCCTGGCTGCATCCGCCTCTGTGATCCGGAACAGATAGAGATTGCCATCGGTATCGCTGAGGATCGGCCCCGCGACATGCGCCTGGATCGGATACAGGCCCTCGCCATTCAGTTCTCTTGTCTGCGTGAGCAGTTGCGGAAGACCGATGGGCAGTCGGCTGAACTTGTCTGAACGTGCACGACCGATTCCCTCAAGCTCGATAAGGTCATCCACTTCGATCATGGCGTCACCCGAGTTGGAGACCGGTTCAAGAGACAGGTCATACTCGGACTGCAACATGTTCCGGACATCCTCAAAGGCAACCTGACGGTCTGACCAGTCATCTGGAAGGATGAGGTAGCCACCGGATTCGTCGAATCCTCGACGAGGGAGTCGAAGCTTGTCGTTGATCGATCGTGAGATATCGTCGACCTGTGAGCTGCGAAGATCCGCCAGCATCGCATTTCGAACCGAATCCGGGATGTCATCGGTCGTATCGAATCCAGGGAAACGGGATTCGTTTCGACGCCAGTACTTCATCAGCTCACGGTCGCTCATCGCATCGGAGTTCCGGAGGGACTCGTCGATCGAGTCACTTGGAATCGTCAGCCATTCGAGGCTGAGTCGGTCCGGAAGGCGATAGCCGAAGCCATGCTTGCCTTCGCCGGGTTCGACGTCGCGATAGGTTTCAAACTGATTCTGGATGGCCTGCTCGTCAGGCATGGCGCCGTCATCGGGCTGATCAGCCTTCATGGTCACGATCTGGGCATCGGCAGCGTCGAAGAGACGGCGGCCTTCTCCCTTCAGTCGTCGATCGGAGTACTGGCCCGCATTGACCATGTGCACCAGATACCGATAGATGCCGGCACGGTTCGTCAACGCCTGTCGAACAGTCGCTGGAGGAAAACCGGAGTTCCGAGAGATGGTGAGCAGTTCCTGGTCAGAGATGCCAGCCGTGACGGTGCCACCGATCATGCCGGCTTCACTCGCCTCGTGGACCAGCAGGAAATACTGCTGTGGCGTCTCGATGCGTCCAATCAGCGGCAGTGGGGGCAGGCCCGCCTGGAACTTGTCGATGAATTGGAGCTCGTTGCGGACTTCATTCCAGTCCTGAGCGGTGATCTTGGTGTCGTTGCGGCCAAGGGTCGCCACCAGAGTGGTGCCTGCTCCGAACCTGGAGACCAGGTCAGGAATCTGAGGCATCAGGAACACGATCATCAGGCCGGTTCCGAAGACGGCCAGAAGGAGTTTGCTGTACTTCCGCAGAAGCCTATTCATGGTCAACTTTCCGGGCTACCTGCAACCAGCCCCTGCTTGAGGGTGTGGTCCACCCCGGATTTATCAACGATAGAATTCGACGATCAGGTTCGTATTGACCTCGAATGGAATCTGGTCTGCATTCGGTGTGCTGGTGACCGTTGCCTTCAATTCAGATGGATTCATGTCAATCCAGTCGGCGACGATATGTCCGGCGAGGGACTCCATGTTCTCACGAACCAGCTTGTGGATGCTTTCCTTGAGCGTGATCACGTCACCAGGCTTGATGGCGATGGATGGGCGATCGGCCTTCTTGCCGTTGACCAGCACGTGTCCGTGCGAAACGATCTGTCGAGCGGCCCAGATCGTCCGGCCGAATCCGGCGCGGCGAACGATGTTGTCGAGTCTTGACTCCAGCAACTGGAGCAGCACTTCACCCGTGTTGCCTTTCCGACGGCTCGCCTCGTTGACGTAGCGACGGAACTGCTTCTCGAGAATGTTGTAGTGGTAGCGGAGCTTCTGTTTCTCCGTGAGACGAATGCCATAGTCCTTGGGACGACGACCTCGATAGCCATGCATGCCGGGGGCGTTCAACTGGCGACGCGCCGTATGCTTCGGGATATCCGCGATCGGGACACCGACTCTTCGAGACAGCTTCAGTTTCGGTCCGAGATAACGCGCCATTCGGCGACTCCTGACTACAACCACGAGATGAGGCCCTTCACAGGGCCGAAATCCACGCCACAGTGGTTTTTCGAAACCGGGTGGCAAGCCGAATAGTGGACCAGAAATCATCATCCCGGTCAAGGCTTTGATTGCCGAGTCGGCCTTCAGAGGGTCCGGATAACGGTCTGAAGTGCCTTGATTCAGTAGGCACGCTGATCCAGGCCCCTTCTCCAGTTGAGATAGGCCCTGTTGAGCACCCGCAGCCCGCCTGGCGTCGGGAAATCCCCGGTGAAATACCAGTCGCCCCGGAAGGCGGGCATGGCTTTTCGAAGTCCTTCGATGGACTGGTACACCACGTCCAGTTGACCGGTCCAGTCACTGTCCTTGGGTCGGACCAGTTCGGCGATCTTCGATTCGATCTGTTCCTGGGAGAACGGTGCATACAGCCTGGAGACATGATTCTTCATGCGTTCGGGAGGGAGGTCCGCCTGGGCTTCGCAATCGGCTTCGATCTCCTCCAGAAGATCCTGCTGGCCAGTTTCCTCGACGAGGGCCACCGCGGCCTGAAAGGCGATGAACCGGTCGAGCTGGCTCATGTCGATCCCGTAGCAGTCCGGATAGCAGATGGGTGGTGCTGAACTGACGATGATGATCCGTGCAGGATTCAAGCGACCGAGAATCGTGATGATGGATTCCCGCAGTGTTGTTCCACGAACGATGGAATCATCGATCATGACGAGCGTGTCTTCCGGTGTGACGATATCCCTGACGATGTCGTAGATATGCATCACAAGGTCCCGTCGCGCCGCGTCATGCGTGATGAAGGTCCGAAGACGCTGGTCCTTGTGTGCGACCCGCTCGGCTCGAACTTGTCGCATCTGCAGTTCCTGCAGTTCTTCGCGTTGTGCCGTGCCTTGCTGGATGTGTTCCCACACTTCATCGATCTGCCTTGCGCGAATGAGGCGTTGGGCTTCCTGGACCAGACCCAGGTACGACGTCTCGGCCGTATTCGGCACGAAGCTGAACACCGCGGATTTCACGTCCCAGTCGATCATGTCCAGAACGCGTCCAGCCAGGTGCTTCCCGAGCTGCTTGCGTTCCCGATAGATGTCAGGATCGTTGCCGCGACTGAAGTAGATCCGCTCGAAGGTGCACTGTCGCTCCGGCATCGGATCGGTGAATCGCTCGATCGTGAGTGTGCCGTTCTTCTTCATCACCAGAACGTGACCGGGTGGAACCTGATGGACGTCATCCGGCGAGATGTTGAAGACGGTGGACAGCGGTGGGCGTTCGGAGGCAACCGCGAAGACCTCGTCGGTTTCGATCCAGAATCCCGGTCGAATCCCGGAGGGATCCCTGCAGACGAAGACGTCGCCGTTGCCCAGAAGACCACTGAAGAGGTAGCCGCCGTCCCAGCCCTCGGAAGCACGTTGAAGCACTCGTACGAGGTCGATGTCCTGTGAGATGGCATCGGCAAGGTCGCGTCCCTCGAGACCGAGAAAGGAACCCGGTCCCATGGCGTTTCTCAACTGGCGATGTTCGAGATCGAGGAAATAACCCAGACGTTCGAGGATGACCTGGGTATCCGAGTCTCCGACGGGATGCAGTCCGTACTCGACCAGCTGTTCGAACAGCTGATGGGAATTGGTCATGTTGAAGTTGCCGGCAACAGCCAGATTGCGACTGGCGGTGTTGTCCTTGCGCAGAAGCGGGTGGCAGTTGGCGACGCCTCGGCCGGAATGTGTTCCGTACCTCAGGTGTCCCATGTACACCTCGCCCAGGAATTCACAACGCGACTTCAGCTGGCTTTCGTTTTCCCAGTCCAGCGGCGTCCGTCTGAGAACTTCAAGATCCCGCGTGGCAGAATCGAAGATTCGTTCGAGTGCATTTCGCTTGGTGGTTCTCAATCGACGGAAGAACGATTCGCCTGGAGGCATGTCGAACTTGACCGTTGCGATTCCGGCCCCGTCCTGACCTCGATTGCGTTGCTTCTCCATCAGAAGGTGAAGTCGACGCAGGCCCCATGCGGCGTCACCAAAGCGCTCGTTGATCACGTGGAGGGGCTGTTTGAGCCGCACCATTGCCAAA
The DNA here is from genome assembly GCA_002702575.1 of Phycisphaerae bacterium. Taxonomy (GTDB): domain Bacteria; phylum Planctomycetota; class Phycisphaerae; order Phycisphaerales; family SM1A02; genus UBA1668. Next base: position 173,070 of record PAAJ01000018.1, read on the forward strand.
CCACATTCATGACCAATCGGGTCGCTCACAGAGCGGCAAGAGTACACGCGGCGGTCGACCTCGGCCAGCGGCGATAGGCTGTAGGGATATGAATGAGTCCGACGCACTCAGGAATCTGATCGAGGCCGCTTCGGCCTGCTGGGATGAAATCGCAGCTTTCGCCTGGAAGTCGTACCAGCTCTCGGGGCGAGGGGCGGTTTTGGTGCTGGCAGGGGATCTCCATTCCGCCGCTGAGCGTCAGCCTGGTGTTCCACTGACCATGAACTATTTCGCCCAGGAGGATGTGCCTGCCGGGGATGATTTTCGATCCCTGATGGGGACGTACGAACCACAGACCCAGGTCATGCTCATGATCGGGGATCAGGAACAGGGGGAGCAGGTGCTCGTCCTGGAAGCAACCGATGGACAGCGTGCCAGGCCTGATTCATTCAGTTGAGGCTCGCCACGATCAGTAGCGGTAGAAGTCCGGCTTGTAGGGTCCTTCCACATTCAATCCCAGGTAGTCAGCCTGTTCCTCGGTGAGCGAGGTGAGATCAGCGCCCAGTTTCTCGAGATGCAGTCGGGCGACCATCTCGTCGAGTTTCTTGGGCAACGTCGTGACACCGTTCTCGTAGGAATCGTGATTGGAGTGAAGTTCCATCTGGGCGAGGACCTGATTGGTGAATGATGCACTCATCACGAAACTGGGGTGTCCCGTTGCACATCCGAGATTCAGCAGGCGGCCTTCTGCGAGCACGATGATGGAGTGGCCGTCGGTGAACTTCCACTCATGAACCTGGTCCTTGATGAAGATCTGCTCGACGCCGTCGATCTGGCCCAGACCGGCCATGTCGATCTCATTGTCGAAGTGACCGATGTTGCCCACGATGGCGTTGTGCTTCATGTTCGACATGTGTTCGGCCGTGATGACGTCCTTGTTGCCTGTTGTCGTGATGAAGAGATCGGCATCTCCGACGACATCTTCAAGACGGACGACGTCATAGCCTTCCATGGTCGCCTGGAGGGCGCAGATCGGGTCGATCTCGGTCACCAGAACCCGGCAGCCCTGTCCACGCAATGACTGACAGCAGCCCTTGCCGACGTCTCCGTAACCGCAGACGACGGCGACCTTGCCGGCCAGCATGACGTCCGTGGCACGCATGATGCCGTCGACGCAGGAGTGTCGACAGCCGTAGAGGTTGTCGAACTTGCTCTTGGTAACGGCATCGTTCACGTTGATGGCCGGGAACAGGAGTTCACCCTTTTCAGCCATCTGGTAAAGGCGATGAACACCTGTGGTGGTCTCTTCGGATACGCCCTGGATACCTTCGGCCATCGGCTTCCAGAAGCCCGGATTTTCAGCCTGCATGTCCTGGAGAAGTGACAGGACGACCTGGAACTCCTCGGACTCCGCTGTAGCGGGATCGGGGACGACGCCCGACTGGTTGTACTCAAGGCCGCGATGCACGAGAAGCGTTGCATCGCCACCGTCATCCAGGATCAGGGATGGACCGTTGCCATCACCCCAATGCAAGGCCTGGAATGTGCACCACCAGTATTCCTCGAGGGTTTCACCCTTCCAGGCGAATACCGGGACGCCCTGGGGATTCTCAGGGGTGCCATTGGGGCCCACGGCGACTGCGGCGGCGGCGTGATCCTGAGTGGAGAAGATGTTGCAGCTTGCCCAACGGACTTCAGCACCGAGTTCGACCAGCGTCTCGATGAGAACGGCGGTCTGGATCGTCATGTGCAAGGAACCGGTGATGCGAGCGCCTGCCAAGGGCTTGGTTGTGCGATATCGATCACGAAGTGCCATGAGCCCGGGCATCTCATGCTCTGCCAGCTGGATTTCCTTGCGGCCGAAGGTGACCGTTTCCGGGGACAGGTCGCTGACCTTGTACGGGAGGTCGCAGATCAGTGGAAGTCCTGTGTTCATGAAGGTATTCGGCAGGGTGCTGGTGCTCACGAGGAGGCTCCTGAGAGAGGGAGGTGTGATTCAACGAATGTATCCGTATATCCGGATATACGAATATAGTCCTCGGTGGCGGTCAAGTCAAGAATCCACCCCTTGCTCACGCCATGGCTGGTGGCGGTTGAGCTCGTTACACTCCGCCTCAACGCGGGATACGGCTTGATGTGAAGGGTGGACGCAGTGGTCCGACCCGGACCGCTCAGTCAAGCCGGTGTCCGAATGGGAGTATGCAGTCGTGAGTAGTTCGTTTCGATGTGCCGTGATGACCCCGGATGGGTCAACCTTCGATGGCGACGTCACCTATGCCTCGTTTCCGGCGTGGGATGGTCAGTACGGCGTGATGGCAGGTATGTCACCGCTTCTCGATCGGCTCGGGATCGGACCGCTTCGTCTTGACACCTCCGAAGGTGTGCGATGGTTCGCGGTCGAAGAAGGCTTTGCACATGTCAGGGACAACACACTGACGATTCTGAGCGAGTCCGTTCATTCCGTAGACGATCTTTCTCATGGCGCCTTGCAGGATGCGTTGCGTGAACTGGATTCGATCAGTGACGCCGACATGTCTTCTGAAGAGAAGGCGGCACAGCGCGTCCGGTTGAATGCCAGACTTCGACTCATTGAAACCCATTCCGGTACTCGCAGCGCATGACAGATGCATCCGAGAAGGATGGTGCTCGAAACGCCGAGGGTGGATCACCCTCCCAGGCGTCCTCGGGACTTCCCTTGAACTCAAGAATCGAGGCGGTTCTCTTTTCCGCAGAACGATCTCTTGGAGATAGTCGACTGGCCGAAGCCGTTTCCGAGCAGGATGAAAAGGTCGGTACGGATCAGATCAAGAAGGCGATCGAGGATCTGAACGGCCAGTACGAACAGACTGACCGCATGTTCCGCATCATCCGGATTGCCTCTGGGTGGCGAGTCATGACCGTGCCCGAAGCGGCACCCGTCCTGCAGCGTCTGCTCGTGCAGCGACAACAGAGTCGATTGACACCAGCCACTCTGGAAACCCTCTCGATCATCGCCTATCGACAGCCCGTCATGAGAGCGGAAATCGAGGCCATCCGAGGTGTGGCTTGTGGAGATGTCCTACGAGGCCTTCTGGAAAGGCGACTCGTCCGGATCGCTGGACGCGCCGAGGAGCTTGGACGTCCGATGCTCTACGGCACCACTCGCGAGTTTCTCAAGGTCTTCGGTCTTGCCGGGATCGATGATCTTCCCGAGGTCGAGGGTCTGCCGCGGGAATCATCGCATCGAACCGCTGCCCCGGCATCCAGGTCGAGCTCGACCGAGGATGACGCTCGGGACGATGAGCAGCCGGTGGCTGCTGACGAAGCGGATTCGAAGGCTGTCGAAACCGATGAGGCTGATATCACAGAACCGGCCTGACGAGATGTGCGAACATGTTTCAGGAGGCGCTGCGATGGATGTTCCATGGCGGATGCTCCTGTGAACTCGTAGCATGAGAACGTGATGGCCAGCTCTAAGCGAATGCTTCCGGTAAGCGCGCCTGTGATCTTCGTCCTTCTGCTTTTCCTCATTGGGCCGGCGGCGATTCTCCAGGGCAACAATCCATTGTTGTGGTTGCTGTGTGTCCTGGTCGTGATCGGAATCTCGACCTGGTTGTTGAACCGGGTGACACTTCGTCGGATCTCCATCAGAAGGCTGATGCCCGATCATGGTGTCGTCGGTGAGCCATTGATCGTCGGATACGAAGTGAGTCGACATCGCGCATGGCTCCCTTCATTCGATCTGACGATCAGCGAGCGTCTCGACAAGCGCATGTTGTCGGATTCGTCTCCGGCCTGGATCCTCCACGTGGGTCCCGGGCAGACGGTGCACGGTGAGGGTCTGTTCGTTCCAGCGTGTCGTGGACGAGTGGAGTTCATCAACATGGAGGTCCGAACAGGCTTCCCGATGGGGATCATTCCCAGAAGGCGGATCATTCGCTCATCACAGGATGTCAGGATTCATCCCGAAATCATCAGGCTCAAGCCCGGACTCGTGCAATCCATCGTCGGTGCTGGCGGGGAGGGTCGTCGATCCGTCGATCGAAACGGCAGTGGTCTCGACTATTTCGGTACGCGTGCAGCACGAACGGGTGACGGGTGGCGGGATATCGCCTGGAAGATCTCGGCTCGTCGAAACAGCTTGATCGCGATCGAACGTGCGCGACCAGCATCCCCGAGGTTGCGAGTCGTGCTGGATCTCACCATTCCGACAGCGGATCTGCAGGTGTCCTCGGAGGATCCCTTCACGGCTTCCGAACTCGAGGAGCGTGCCATCAGCCTCGCCGCGTCCATCCTGCGGGATGCCAGCAGTCGTGGCTATGACACGGCACTGACCATTCAGGGGCTGCCGGTTCCACCACATCCCCTGAGATCCGGTCTTCGTCACATCTCCCGAATGCTCGGGACTTTGGCCGACCTTGATCTGGGTCAGACAAGGGAATCCTGGACGACGCTGCCGGAGCGTGAGCGTGCCGGACTGGTGGTGATCAACCCGGATCGTGTCCGGCGACCGCTGCAGAGAGGTCACGTTTGGCACTTGACCGGTCGTCAGCTTGAGGAGTTGCAGGAAGTTTCCAGCGATGAACCATCGCCACAGTCACAGGAGACGGCAGCATGAGTCTCCTCAAGCTCTATCCAATCATGAGTTTCACGCTGGTGCTGCTGGCGATCGTGGCTCAATGTCTTTCGCAGAGACACCCATGGCTCCTGTTGGTTGCAGGTGGTCTTGCCGCAGTCAGTCGCTCCGTCTCCGAAGGGCCTCGTGGATTGTCCTTGCCAAGGTCCATCTCCCTTCTGCTGACTGCGATTGCGCTGATCTGGTCTGCCATCGTCGCATCCGGTGATCTGGAACAACCGATACCAGCCATCGGACAGTTCGTCGTCTGGTTGACCGTGATCAAGCTGTATGAACGACATACGCTCGAGAACGAAGCGGAACGTCTCATTCTCGCACTGCTCCTGATGGTGCTCGCCGCCTTGATCTCGATCGATCTCATTTTCGGCTTCCTGCTCCTGGTCTGGTGTGCGTTGGGAATGGTGACCCTGATGCTGTACCAGTTGAACTATGCCGCTGAGCGCATGCAGCGCCAGCGTTCGAAAGTTCTGGGTCTTCCCATCGGTGTATCTCCGAACCCGGTCTTCGGTTCGGGTCTTCGTCGTCACTACCGAAACATCTCGATCGTTTCGATCATCATCGTGTTCGTCTCCTCGACGGCAATGTTTCTTCTGTTCCCTCGTGGCCTGACGAGCGGCCTGGCCAACGCCAGCATGAATTCCCTCGGAAGACGTCAGGTGGGTCTGGGGGAGGGTGTCGATCTGCTGGGTTCGACCCGGATCTCCTTGTCACGGGAGCAGGTGCTCACCGTCGGTCTGACGGATGATGATGAGGAACCGATTCAATTGAACCAGCCCCTTCGACTTCGAGCCGCCGTGTTGTCGGCCTATCGCGGAGACGGCATCTGGGGTGCCGAACCCATCGGTCTGGAGACGATCGAGTTGCAGGATGGTGTCAACAGGACCCTCTTCTACACCCCTGAGGACACGGTCAAGATCACCCAGGACATCAAACTCGATGTCGCCAGCGAGCAGGTGGTCTCGATGTCCGTTCCAGTCGGCATCACGGTCGATGCCGATACGACTCTGGCCTATCGGCCGGGAAGTCAGACCATGAGGGTCGCCCACGACGCCGATACGCCGATGCAGTATGTCATCGAGGTGGTTCCTGAAGAGCCGCTCTACAGATCACCCATGTCGCTTGGGGTATCACCCGGTCTGGAACTGGTTCATCCCTACTACAACCCGGCGGTCTATACGCTGGCGACCACCTTGCTCGAACAGGCCGGTGAACCGACTTCGCCGCCGGATGATGACGTTCGACGCCTGGAGTGGTATCGCTCGGCGGCAGTCATCTTCGAACGCTTTCTGAAGTATGGAGAGTACGAATACACCCTGGATCTCACGGAGGTGGGCAGCACGCCCGAGATGTCTGAAATCGATCCGGTTGAACGTTTTCTGATCCATCAGAAGTTCGGGCATTGCGAGTATTTCGCTTCTGCGATGACGGGCCTGTGCCACAGTGTGCAGATTCCAACACGTCTGGTGACTGGATACGTCTCGAATCGTTTCGATGAGATCACGCAGCGTTACATCGTGACCAAGTCCGATGCACATGCCTGGACGGAGGTGCTGGGTCCCGGTCCCGGATGGATGGTCTTCGATCCAACGCCACCTGCGAATGTTCCCGGTACACGCGAAGCCACCATGGGTCCGGTGGACCAGGTGATCTGGTTCTGGCGGTGGCTGGAAGGTCAGTGGCGATTCAACATTCTCGGTTTCGATTCGGAGACCCAGAACGTGCTCGCAGAGAGTGTTCTGCCGGGACTTCAGGAGGATCTGGACTCCAGTCTGGAGACGATCGGAGGATGGGCGCATGGATTTCGCAAGATCATCGGTCTTGGTGAATGGCTTTCCGTCCTGATCATCGTCCTCGTTGCCAGTGTGTTCATGCTGCTCATCATTGGATACCGCGCTCGGTCCCGACGACTTCGCAGGATTCTGGAACAAGCGAATTGTTCCGAGGTTCCTGGACGGGAAGGTCGACGTCTGGCTGCGAGATTGGCGTTCTATGTCCAGATGCTGGAACGTCTCAGGCAGGGCGGTCTTGCGAAGCCGGACTGGCAGCCGCCGGCAGCGTTTGCCCGAAGTCTTCAGCAGGTTCATCCCGAGGTTTCCAGTGCAGTCGCCGAGATGACGAAGGTCTACTATCAGCTCCGGTATGGTGGCCGTGTGACTGGTGGTCATGAACTGGAGATGAAGGCGGCGTTGGCTCGTCTTGATCACGCGCTCGAGATCATCACATGACGAATGATCCGCACCCCCAGCTTGAGGCTTGGCATCCGCACGAACCATCAATCTCGGAGGCGCAGATCGAGTGGTTGCGGAAGACCATCGCCCCCGGCAGTTCCCTGCTCGATCTCGGTTGCGGTTCGGGTCGGACGCTGGTTCCATTGGCAGCGCATGGTGTGCAGTGCACCGGGCTCGACCTCGACCAGTCCGCACTCGATGCCTGTCGTGCTGATCTGTTGAAATCGAACACATCAGCTGAACTGATGACGGCGGATTTCAGGACATGGCTGGCCGGTTCCACAGCCACGTGGGATGTCATCACATGTCTGGGAAACACGTTCTGTCTCATCTGGAAGATTGAAGACGCCTTGGAATGTCTTGCCTTGATTCGAAGTCGGCTGTCACCGGGCGGGATGTTCATTCTGGATGACATTCCAGCGGATCTCTGGCCCCAGTTGACGGAGGGGCACTGGCAGGAAGGTCTTGATCCGGAAGCGGGGTGTCAGCTCGTCTGGTCAGGGGATGATGCGGTCTTCACGATCCGTCAGCATTCATCAGTCGATCCGGATGATTGGACCATTGGCGATCGGGATGTCCCCCTGAGGCTCTGGACTGCCGGGGCGTTGCAACTGGCTGCTGCCGCAAGCGGGTTTCAGGTTCCAGTCATTCCAGCAGGATCAAGTATTCGGATTTTGAGGCCTCGTAACGGATAAAGGAGTTCTTCCCGGACTGATCTGGGCTGAAGGTGCGATCCAGAGCGGACGATACCTCGTAGCGTTCCCAATCTCATCCGACTGTCCAAAGACCAGGGAGAAAGCAAGTGCCGGCGAATCGATCTCGAACTGCAGGATGGCGTCAATGCCTGTCGCAGATCAAGCAGAGGGGCGGCTCGATTGAGCTTGCCATGGCAAGGCCACAGACCAATGGTGAAGACCTGATCTCAGGCGATCTCCTCGTGCGATGCCGGGTGATCGCGCTTTCCGAAGAGGGGCTCCTCGTGGAAGCGCCGGTGACCTTGGGAAAGACGATCGAGATTCCTGTGGGCGTCGAACTGGTTGCGATGATGGCCATTGGTCAGAATCGATGGTTGTTCAAATCCCGCTGCCTTGGTTGGTTTCCTGATGGAGTCGGAGGTTCAGGACGTCCGGAGTTGCAGTTGTCTCTGCCTCAACGTGTCGAACGTTGCCAGCGAAGACGGGACTACCGAGTTGAAACGGCCAGTCTTGATCTGCCAGGTGTGCAGATGTGGCCGCTGCTCGATCCATCCACGGTCGTCCTGGCGGAGCGGGTCAACGAGGCCGAGTTCATGAAGGAACTGGACGGCAACACCGGCGACTGGAGCCTTGCGGACGATTTGAACAGTGGCTGTGACGACGAACTTCTGCCTGAAGTCGGTCCCGGATTTCCGGCGAAGCTGGTGAATCTTGGTGGCGGGGGAGTCGGCCTGACCGTGGAAGACGGTCATGCCGGAAGCCTGGGCAGTCGTTCACTGTTCTGGATTCGATTTGGTCTGCCGCCAATGGTCCGGACGCCCGTGTGTGCAACGGCGCGACTGGTTCACAGTCACATGCAGAGTGATCGCAAGATCTATGCCGGAATGACATTCGATTTCTCGGCGAACCCGCCACACAAGCGAACCGTGGTCAAGCAGATTCTCCGGGCCATCGCGTGTCAGCAGAAGATGCAGATGGCTCGACAAGCGGGCTAGGTCTTCGCATCGAGTCCGATGATCTGCTCCGAATGCGCAGCTGTGGACAGTCGCAGGAGCGCTTCGGCCTTGAGTTCCGATTCGCGATACTCGTCTTGAGGCCTTGAATCCGCAACGATTCCGCAGCCCGTTCCATATCGAAGTGTTCCCTGCACGTCACGATAGCCCTGCTCGGCACGTCCATTGAACGAAGCGGTTCTGATTGAAACTCCGAAACGCAGATGCCCGTTCGATGACAGGCATCCCACCGCACCGCAGTAATCGCCTCTTGGCTGTGACTCGAGTTCATTGATGACCTGCATCGCTCTGATCTTTGGGGCACCAGTCACGGAACCGGGTGGAAAGGTCGCGCGCAGGAGATCACCGATCGATTGACCGTCGTCGAGTTCTCCGGAAACCTCAGCAACTCCATGATGAACAGTCGGATGGGATTCGACCGTTCGTCTCTGGCTGACTTCGATCGTGCCGATGCGACACACCCGACCGAGATCATTCCGCATCAGGTCCACGATCATGTTCAGTTCAGCGGCATCCTTCGCCGAACGTGCCAGATCCGTTGCCTGTTCCCGGGCGGAGCTCGTTCCCTTGATCGGCCGCGATCGGAGACGGCCTGAATCGGCGTCAAAATCCAGAAACAGTTCGGGGCTCAAGCCGAGAATGGCGCGGTCATTCTCGCGTCCGGGCAGTTCCAGCCAACAGCCGAACCAGGCGCCACTCCTGGACAGGGCGTCCATGGCAAATCCCCTGAGATCGCCACGGCATTGGGTGGACAGTTGACGTGCGATGTTGGCCTGGAACAGATCGCCTTGTCGAATGAGATCGATCGTTCGGGCGACAGCCTCTTCGAAACCCTGGCGGTCAGGACTGCTCCGCCAGTCTTCCAGTTGGAGTCCGTGTTCTCGTCGTTCAGATGCCGGCGGCAGCGACACCTCTCCGATCTGCCACCATTCGCGGTTCCGGGTGTCGTGCACGATCGCATCCGGGCACCAGAGCAGATCCGCCAGGGGTCCGTCATCCACCTTGTCAGTGCGTCGAGCCGCCGGTTCGATGTGTTCGCCGAGTTCATATCGCAGGGAGGCCAGCCAGCCTCCGGTGAAGGGCAGCGGGCACCCCATCGAACCGGCATGCTGGCGGTCCGCGGCGACCGCGGCATCGATGATGGCCAATGGATCCTGTCTGTCGATCTGTTGGAGGGCCTGCTCAAGCGCCGGCCACTCGGGACCGTCCCATGACCAGCCATGTGCGAAGATCTGCAGATGTCCTCTTGGTTTGGCCAACACCGACCACCGAGTCCATGGACCCTCGGAGCCACCCGAATGGAGGATGGCAAGCGGATCATCGGCCGGCCACCTCGAGGCGACGGCAAGTACATCGTGGTGGGACCATTCGGGTTGGAGCGTGATCTCGCGCATGAACATGACGATCATACGCATCCCGAGACGTGGCAGGGGGTACACTCCGCATCTCAGGTTCGATGACCGGGGATGGGCCCTGGAATTCCTGCAGATCCCGATGCCTCATGCAACAAGGTGAACCATGCCTGCTACCACGACTCGGAAACGTCCGGCCAAGAAGACTGCTCGCAAATCCACCCGTTCCCCCAAGATGATCTACGCCTTTGGGAAGACCAAGACGGATGGACATGCTTCCCAGAAGGAGCTCATCGGAGGCAAGGGCGCGAACCTGGCGGAGATGACTTCGATCGGACTTCCGGTGCCTCCCGGGTTCACGATCACGACATCGACCTGTGCCGAATTCAATGACCGCGGTGGCAAGCTGCCATCGGGCCTCATGGCTCAGGTCAAGACAGCGGTTGGTCGACTCGAGCGAGAGACTGGCAAGCGTTTCGGCTCCCAAAGCAATCCACTGCTCGTCTCGGTGCGAAGTGGTGCGGCTGTTTCCATGCCGGGAATGATGGACACCATCCTCAATCTCGGTCTGACGGATGAGGCGGTCGATGGTCTGGCGTCACTCACCGGCAACGAGCGATTCGCATGGGATGCCTATCGGCGACTCATCAACATGTTCGGTGACGTCGTGATGGGGGTGGATCATCATCACTTCGAGGCCGAATTCGATGCGATCAAGAAGAAGTACAAGGTGACCGAGGACACGGATGTTCCTGCGAAGGGTCTGCAGAAACTCTGTGAGCGATACAAGGCGGTCTACAAGAAGCATGTCGGCAAGGCCTTCCCTCAGGATCCATTCAAGCAGTTGCAAGCTGCCATCGAGGCCGTGTTCCGTTCATGGAATGCCCCGAAGGCCATTTCATACCGTCGAATCAACGAGATCTCCGGCCTGGTCGGTACGGCCGTCAATGTTCAAACCATGGTCTTCGGCAACATGGGTGAGGATTCCGGAACAGGTGTGGCCTTCACGCGGGATCCGTCCACCGGAAAGAACGAGTTCTACGGCGAGTTCCTGGTCAATGCCCAGGGTGAAGATGTCGTGGCAGGTATTCGGACGCCTCAGCCGGTCGCCGGCATGAAGAAATGGAATGAAGGTGTGCATCGACAGCTGCTGGCGATCCGCAAGAAGCTGGAGAAGCACTATCGCGATGTCCAGGACGTGGAGTTCACCATCGAGCGTGGCAAGCTGTACATGCTCCAGACCCGGAACGGCAAGCGAACGGCTGCGGCGGCGGTACGGATTGCAGTTGAAATGGTGAAGGAGCGACTGATCACTCAGGATGAGGCATTGCTTCGCGTGCCGGCAGGCGACATCGTTCAACTGTTGCTGCCGAGTTTCACGGCAGCAGACAAGAAGAAAGCGAAGTGCATCACCAAGGGTTTGCCGGCATCACCGGGTGCTTCATGCGGTGCGCTGGCATTCACGGCTGATGATGCCGTAGCCAGAAGTGAAGCGGGTGAAGATGTTCTGCTCGTCCGTCGTGAAACATCGCCGGAGGATGTCGAGGGCATGCATCATGCCGTCGGTATTCTGACTTCGACCGGTGGCATGACATCGCATGCCGCCGTCGTGGCACGTGGTTGGGGCAAGTGTTGTGTCGCAGGTGCCGGTGCACTTGAAATTGACGAAAAACGACAGCGTGTCACGGTCAACGGCAAGACGTACGGTGCCAAGGACATTCTGTCCATTGACGGGGGTACCGGCGAAGTGCTCGAGGGTCACGTCAAGGGTTCTGTTCCCAAGATGTCGAAGGAATTCACCACCTTGATGGGTTGGGCTGACAAGCGTCGACGCCTCAAGGTGCGCACGAATGCCGATACGCCAGCCGATGCGAAGCGTGCACGCGACTTTGGCGCCCAGGGAATCGGCCTCACCAGAACGGAACACATGTTCTTCGAAGGTGATCGTATTACCGCCATGCGGGAAATGATCCTCGCCGACAACAGGAAAGACCGTGAGAAGGCGCTTGCGAAGCTTCTTCCATACCAGCGAAAGGATTTCATCGGCATCTTCACGGCGATGAAGAATCTTCCCGTCACCGTGCGCCTGCTGGATCCGCCTTTGCATGAATTCCTGCCACAGGATGCCGAGTCCCAGCAGGATCTGGCGAAGGCTCTGGGTGTGAAGCCGAAGGCCGTTCGCCGTCGCGTCGAGGCCCTGCACGAGGCCAATCCCATGCTGGGCCATCGTGGTTGTCGTCTGGCCGTGACCTATCCGGAAATTCTCGTCATGCAGGTCAAGGCCATCGTCGAAGCGATGATTGCCTGCAAGAAGAAGAAGATCAACGCACGACCCGAGATCATGATTCCACTGATCGGAACCAAGGTTGAACTGGCCATGCTGCGAACCCAGGTCGAGGAGACCATCGCGCAGACCAAGAAGGCCAAGAAGTACAGCGGTCGCCTGGACATTCCGATCGGAACCATGATCGAGATTCCTCGAGCGGCGATTACGGCCGATCAGGTTGCGGAAGTCGCTGACTTCTTCTCGTTCGGCACCAATGACCTCACGCAGATGGCCTTCGGCTACAGCCGTGACGACATCAATGGATTCCTGCCGGACTATCTCTCGACAGGTATTCTCGAAAAGGATCCTTTCCAGAGTATCGATACCCGTGGCGTCGGCGCTCTGGTCGATCATGCCGTTCATGCCGGCAGGAACACCCGGCCGGATATCAAGCTCGGAGTCTGTGGAGAACATGGCGGTGACCCGGCGTCGATCCACTTCTTCGATCGCGTTGATCTGGAATATGTCAGCTGTTCACCGTTCCGCGTACCGACGGCCCGTCTGGCAGCGGCTCAATCTGCGATTGAAATCCAGAACGCTCTGAAGCCAAAGGCGAGGAAGAAGCGGACTCGCAAATAGCGGCCCAGTCGTCTTACGCCCTTTCATCAGGCGAATTCTGTTGCGTATCGCCGAGCTGGACCATCCTTGGTTGCCGCGATCGAATGCGCGGAGAGATCAGCATGATTCCGATGCCAATGATTGCCAGAACGATCACCGTTCCAATGGCAATGGCATCAAATCGCTCGGGCATCGAACGGAACTCCATGCGAAGCCGGGACATCATGATCGTATAGGTCGTCGCAACACCCAGAAGGCCCGACACCAGGAATGGTCGCCATTGCCGATGAACGCTGGCAATCGCGAAAACCAGGCTGACCAGCGTGGCTGCACCAAGCCAGAACCAAGAGCTTGTAGAAACGTATTCCTTCAGATCCGCCAATGACCATGTGGCCAATGCCAGTTCGATGAGGCCCCCGATGATGTGCGCGGGGATGATCCATCGAAGAAGCTCCGCCAATCTGTTGCATGCTGTGGTTCTGACACAGGTCAGGCCCCATGAAAGTGCCAGAAGGAGGAGGCCGTTGATGATGAAAGCGGCCGCACGGGCTTGGTTGCTGATCACAAGGACATTCGACTTGTAGGGATTCGGCTCCGGTGAGGGAAGCAACCCCGGGAGATACATCGATGGACTGTTCCATGCTGTCAGGAAAAGGCCGATGACACACAGCAGGCTGCCGCCGGTCAGGAGGGACCATGCGTCATAGATCTGGGTACTGTGAGGCGAGCGTGTCTTTTCTCTCGTGTGCTGTCTTCGATTGAGCGGGATGCCCACGAAGAGAAACGCGGCACCGATGACAATGACCCACGTTCCAAACAGCGCCCAGCTGCCATGGCTTTCCTCCATCCAGCCCATGGAAGCCCATGCGGACATCGCTGTGATCGCGATCCCAATGACTGCGAGTGGTGAAAATGCACTTGTGTGCAGGAACTGTCGACCGATGCAGGCGGCCACCGTCAGTGAGATGCCACACAGGAGCAACTGGAGATTCGTGAGAATCGGTGGAATGTCCAGCACAAGCGTCAGGAACTGCGACTGGCTTTCACGGTCATTCAGAATGGATCTTTCGACGAGAAACAGACCAGTGACAACCGGCACCAGCAGGCATGCTGTGAAGAGATAGCCCAGTGCAATCCTGGGATGGCCGAGTCGGAGCAGCACGATTCCCAGAGTCAGGACGCATGCGGCGGTGAATGTCGGAATGGCATACCTCAGCCATGAAACGGATTCCAAGGCGTCCCAGCTGAAACCAGCGCCGATCGTCATGGCGAGCACGATCAGCCAGCCGCCCAGATACAGAAGAACCTGGGAAATCGTGAGCCGACGGCTGTCGACGATCCAATGTGATTCCGGCCGCTGCATTCTGTCGTAGACTCGATCCAGCAGCTCTGCTTCGCGATGGGTGACGAGTCCCTGCCGTGACCAGGCTTCCGTTTCCTCTTGCCGACGGCGAACCTGTTCATGAAAACGGTCCATCAGCATCGATGGGCGGGCGCTGACGGTTTCTCCGCGTTTGTATCGACCGATATCCTGAAGAAGCAACTGGGCGTCGGCGTATCGAAGTGTGGGATCATGTTCGATGGCTGACAATGCGATCTTCTGCAGAGGCCATGGCGTTCCAGGAGACAATTCTTCTGGCAGCCTGGGTTCCTCTTCCCGGCACCGAACGATGAGATCGCGGGCTGATTCGGCCTTCCAGGGAATCTCGTCTGTCATCGCCAAGTAAAGCAGAACCCCAAGTGCATGGACATCTGAGGCCGGCCCAGTCGGTCGAGCGTGATCGAATTGCTCAGGTGCGGCGAAGCCCGGTGTTCCGCCGGAGGATCTGTGATGACTGTCCTCCTGTGAGCTGGCCAGTCCGAAGTCCACGAGGACAGGTGTTCCATTTCGATCCACAAGGATGTTGGTCGGCTTGATGTCAAGATGTGTCAGGCCAGCAGAATGGATGTTGTTGACAGCCTCGACAATCCGTTCCAGCAGCGACAGGCGGTCATCAAGGGCCATGTCTCGCCATGATTCATCAAGCGGAACTCCGTCAATCCAGCCCATCACAATGAAGGGTTTTGAGCTCTCGATCATCGCTTCATGAACTGGACAGATTGAGGGGTGTCGCAGGCCAGCCATCGATCGGGCTTCCTGCAGCAGCAGACGTCGGCGGTCATCCGTGATGGGTCCGTCGATGAACTTGATGGCCACCGGCCGTTCCAGTCGGATGTCTTCTGCAACAAAGACCTGGCCCATCCCACCCTTGCCGGCCAGTTTCTGGATTCGATAGCGATCACCGACGGCAGCCTGAGCTTCTTCAAGGCTCAGGATCGTGTCGCCATTCTGTCCATTGATCTGAATCGTGTCAGGTTCATCCCCGGAACCATGCGTATCGAGCTTGGTCGGCTGCTGGTAAAGCGGGTTGTGCTCTTCACACATCATTGAATGAAGTCACGGATTCGCGAGGCAAGCGCCTCGCCATCGCCCAGTTGTCCTGCCTTCCATTCGATCCCGAGTCCTGAACCATCCTCATGTCGGGGGATGATGTGGATGTGGACATGAAAGACGGCCTGGTGTGCTGGTGCGCCGTTGTTCTGCAGCAGGTTGTAATGCTCGCATCCCGTCGCCTTCATGACGGCTCTGCACAACCTGGGCAGGACCCGGCCCAGTGCGGCGGCCGAGTCATCGGAAAGTTGGTGCATGTGAGCGGCCCGTTCCTTTGGAATGACCAGCACGTGACCACGACTCACCGGGCCGATGTCGAGAAATGCAAGAACATGATCGTCCTCATACACGCGGTGGCAGGGGATCTCACCAGCGAGGATCGCGTCAAAGATCGTCGACGCATGGCTCATTGAGCAGACTCCGGGCCGGGATCCTGCAACTGGCGATGTTCAGCGATGGGATCGATCTCGAGCCATCGGGCGAGGATCGGTACGAGGACATACAGGGGCAGCGTGTCCAGCAGGGCACAGATGAACTTGAAGACATAGCCGGTTGCGATCAGCATCACCAGAAAGGCAACGACATTCGAGTTGCCGGACAGGACGTCATCGAAGACCCCGAGTGACCATGTGATCAGGACCACGGCGACGGTATCGATCAACTGGCTCACGAGCGTGGAGCCGTTGTTTCTCAGCCAGAGATGTCGTCCTTTCGTGAGCTTCTTCCAGAAGTGGAACATCCAGACATCGGTGAACTGCGCCATGAGATAGGCGATCATCGAGGCAAGTGTGGCGCCGAAGGCCAGAGCGCGAACTTCGAAGAACACCGTGGAACGCTCGGCCTGTTTGGCGACAAACTCCAGCGTCTCGGCACCGAAGGTCTGGTTGTTGAGCGTCAGTCCGCCGGATTCACCGGCCGCACGAAGTCCTTCAATCAGGGTGGGCGCGTCTGCTGGTGGTGGTGGATCAAGTCCTGGCAACAGACCGCCGATCCACAGGATCAGCAGGACCCANCCGTTCAGAAGAAGTCCGACCCAGACAACCGCATTGGCTCTGGCTCGACCAAACAGTTCACTGATCAGATCGGTGCAGAGAAACGTGACNGGATAGGGNAGCACGCCGATGGCGACCGCGATGAACAGCGGGCCCCACTCCGCCGTCTCGATTTCACCGAACTTGATGAAGCGGGTGATGCCCAGAATGTTCAGCATCGCCAAGGTGCCCAGGAACAGTCCTGACATCACGAGGAACACTCGTTCGCGGCGAGCCTGTATGGGTGAAGCTTCGATCGGGTGCAGGGCCATGATGAGCAGAGTAGCCGAGACTCGTATACTCCTCGAATGACTGTTCAGAAAGACAAATCCCGGGAGCTGTTGACGCTGGGGGAAGCCCTGTTGCCGACCACTCTCGTGGTCGAGTCCATCCAGCGGTGGTTTGCCGAAGATGGATTGGGGCAGGGGGACGTGACGTCTCTTTCGATCATCGATCCCACCGATCGTGTGACCGCATCTCTGGTCGCCCGGGAGGCCATGATCGTCTCCGGTATCGAACCCCTGTCAAGAGGGTTTCAGACNCCTCCGCTGGCTGGGCGNCTGGTTCTTGANCAGCTTGTCGGNGAAGGGCTCTCGGTGAAGCCCGGAACGGTGATTGGTCGTCTTCAGGGAGGGCGTCGCTCGGTCTTGGCAGCAGAGCGAACCATATTGAACCTGCTGGGTCGGTTGGCCGGTGTTGCCAGCAATACACGGCGGTTTGTTCTGGCCGTTCAGGACACCTCTTCCGTGATCTGCGATACGCGGAAGACGACGCCCGGTCTTCGCAACTGGGAGAAGTACGCCGTGGCCTGTGGTGGTGCGACGCTGCATCGTCTGGGTCTGCATGACGCGGCCCTGTTCAAGGACAATCACCTCGAGGGGATTCCTCTTGACTCCCTGGCCGACCGATTGGAAGCNGCCTGCCGTGAAGCTCGTTCCAGCAGAACGCTCGAGTTCGTCGAGGTCGAAGTCGACACCCTTGATCAACTCGACCGCGTGCTGACCATGGAGCCTGGTCTTGTCGACATCGTGCTCCTCGACAACATGAGTGACGAGGAGATGCGGGAAGCGGTGAGTCGTCGTGATCTGTCGGGCTCGACGATCAAACTCGAAGCCTCCGGTGGCATCGATCTCGATGCCTGTCATCGAGTCGCCGGCACGGGTGTCGATCGCATCGCTGTCGGTTCCGTCACGCGATCCGCTCAGATCCTCGACATCGGCCTCGATATCCAGGCAGATCCTTGACTGATCTCACGAGCATCGTGGACTGGCCCGATCGTGTGGAAGCACTGGTGCGCCACATCGGACCTCCTCTGGTCAAAGGTCACGTCATCGCAGTCTGCGACAGTACCCAGGACTCGGTTCGTTCAATGGGCCAAGGTGGTCTGGTCGTCGCGGGCCGTCAGGTGTCCGGTCGAGGCCAGCGAGGCAACCGATGGATCGATACCGGAATGGACGGTCTGGCCTTCAGTCTGGCCTTGGAGGCCACGTCGCAGCCTGAGCGGTCCAGAGCTTTGGCTGAAGCGATCTGCACATCGCTCACACCGCGTTGTCCGGGTCGGCTTTCAGTCAAGTTGCCCAACGATGTTCTGCTGGACGGCCGGAAGTTGGCCGGTGTTCTCGTCGAGCAGTCCGATGGTCTGGCCGTCATTGGAATCGGGATCAACGTGACGCAGGATTCCTGGCCGGTCGACCTCGAGCACTCCGCGATCAGTCTGGCACAGGCCGGTGTCGAGATGACCAGAATCGAGGTTCTGGAACAGATCCTGCCCGGGGTTGTCGAGGCCTGGCGACAGGCCTGATCGGGACGGGACGCCTTGAATCAAGTCTTCAGGATCCTCACTGACGGTCGATGAGGCCTCTTCAGGGACGAGCTCGAAGCGGCCCACTCACTTCGCAGATTGCGGTCCCCGGCCATTCCTCCACTACACTGTCCAGTTGCATCCGGGAGAACTGCGTCGGGATGGACACCACGTTCGACAAGCCTGTTGAAGCCCTTGAATGGACGGCCCACCCGTTGCGGGAGTCTCCAGTCAAGGCTGTGATCGCCAGCATGATCGTGCTGGCGTGCGGCTTGCTGGTAGCGCTTTCGATACCGGATGTGCTCGGCGGTGTCCTGGCCGGTGGAGCCGCCATGATCTTTCTGTTCTTCATGTGCAATCGTTTTTTCCTGCCAAGCAGTTACCGAATGGATGAAAACGGGATCGCTGTTCGGTATCCGGTGGGGACGCGTTCATTGAGATGGAAGGATCTGCGTCGATTTCCCCACGACCAGTCCGGCGGCTATCTTTCCACCCGCCTCCGGGGTGGGATGTTCGATTCACGAGGGATCAGCGTGCTGTTCGCCGGTCGTGGTGTCGAGATCATTCCGAGGATCCAGGCCTGCATTGAACGAGCCGAAAGGGCGGATTCATGAGCTGGCGTGATGAGCTGCGGACAGCCTTCGCTGTGGATAAGCCCGGAGTCGCCGAGCCGACCGAGCGGCAGCAGGAGATCTGCGACCGGGTCGCCAAGATCGTGGTTCGGCGTGGAATGACCCTTCCAGCCCTCATGGCCCTCGAAATGGGGCGTCCACTCAATTTCGTCGCGTCCCAGGCCATCCATTTCTTCAATCCGATCATCTCCGTGATCCTCGACGGGGAGACCGTCAAGGAGTTTGCGACCTTCCTTGAGCAGCGGGGATCGGTCGAGTATCTTTGCCAACGCTTAGAGCATTGGGATCGGGTTGGTCCTGATGCCGAGGAAACCGAGTCCCAAACCCTGCCCGAAGCCACTCGGGATCCAAAGAATGATGACGAATCTCGACCCTGACCAGATCAAGGTAATTCTGGCGACGGATTGTGGAAGTACCACGACCAAAGCCATCCTCATCCAATACGTCGATGGGGAGTACCGCCAGACTCATCGTGGTGAAGCCCCCACGACCGTTGAAAAGCCGTTTGCAGACGTCACGATGGGCGTCGTCAACTCCGTCACCGAGATCGGTGAGCTGGCGGGTCGCCGCCTGGTCGGTGATGACGGTCGGATCATTTCACCTGCGACCGAGACTGAGGGATGTGACATCTACATCTCGACTTCCAGTGCGGGTGGCGGCCTGCAGATGATGGTTGCCGGCGTGATTGCCGAGATGACCGCAGCCAGTGCCAAACGAGCGGCTCTGGGTGCGGGTTCGATCGTGATGGATGTGATCGCGGCCAATGACGGTCGCCGACCCCATGATCAGATTCAGAGGATTCGAGATCTCCGTCCGGACATGATCCTGATTTCAGGAGGAACCGATGGCGGAACCACCGACAAGGTGGTTCAGATCTCCGAATTGGTCGCGCCTGCCAAGCCGCAGCCTCGGTTCGGCAGCGATTACTCCATGCCGATCATCTACGCAGGAAACAAGGATGCGCGAGATTCGGTCAGCGAGGTGTTCAGTGAAGGTGGATTCGATCTGCAGATCGTCGACAACCTTCGCCCGGTCCTCGAGCGTGAAAACCTCGGCCCGGCTCGTGACAAGATCCATGACATCTTCCTCGAGCACGTGATGGCTCAGGCGCCCGGTTACGACAAGCTGATGGGCTGGACCGGTGCGCCGATCATGCCGACTCCCGGCGCGGTGGGCGATATTCTCCAGACCGTCGCTCGTATCCAGGACATCAACGTCGTTGGTGTGGATATCGGTGGTGCGACCACGGACGTGTTCAGTGTCTTCGACAAGACCTTCAACAGGACGGTCAGTGCCAACCTCGGCATGTCCTATTCCATCTCGAACGTCTGCGCCGAGGCCACGATGCCCAACGTGCTTCGATGGGTTCCGTTCGACATGAACGAACGTGAGCTTCGAAATCACGTCAAGAACAAGATGATTCGTCCGACGACGATTCCCCAGACTCGCGAAGCCTTGATGTTCGAGCAGGCCGTTGCCCGTGAGGCCTTGCGTCTCGCCTACAAACAGCACAAGGAATTCGCGACGACCCTCAAGGGTGTGCAGCAGCAGCGAACCGTCGGCGACACCTTCAGTCAGCAGACCAGTGGTCAGACCATCGTGAACAACATGTCTCTGGATCTTCTGGTGGCATCCGGTGGTGTGCTCAGTCACGCTCCACGCATGCACCAGACGGCCATGATGCTGATCGATGCCTTCGAGCCCGAAGGCGTGACCATGCTGGCCAAGGATTCCATCTTCATGATGCCGCATCTCGGAGTGCTCTCCAGTGTGCATCCGAAGGCGGCCGAGCAGGTCTTCGATCGAGACTGCCTGGTCTATCTGGGCACCTGCGTCTGTGCAGCAGGACAGCCCAAGCCCGGCAAGTCCTGTTTCAAGTACGAGTTGACCGGTGATCGAACGGCTTCCGGCGACATCAGTGGTGGAGAGATGACCTTGCTGCCACTTGAGCAGGGAGAGACCGGCACGATCACACTCACGCCTGCTCGGGGTATCGACCTCGGTGAAGGACCAGGAAAGAAAGTCCAAAGAACTGTCCGAGGCGGCACGGTTGGTCTGATTCTCGATGGACGAGGTCGGCCGTTGGCGTTGCCGGAAGACAGGTCCTCCTGCCAGTCCACTGTGCAGAAGTGGCTCAATGCCCTTGATGTCTACGTAGAGGAAGAACAGCCCGTGGGCGTTTGAGCCCCCGGCAGGAGCAGTATCGTGGCCAAGGCCTATACCCCTGGATTGCTGGTAACCCAGCATAAGAAGCATCGGATCATGCGTCGTCTGCCAATCGCGGGCGACGTTCGAGTGCAGGAAGGTGACCAGGTTTCAGCAGACAACATCGTTGCTGAAACCAATCTCCCAGGCGATGTGCACCCCATCAACCTGGCCAACCAGATGTCACTGCCTCCCGCAGATGTCGTCAGTTGCATGTTGAAGAAGGAAGGCGACAGCATCGCCCTTGATGAGCCATTGGCTCAGAGCAAGGGACTCTTCGGGATGTTCAAGACCACGGTCAATTCCCGATTCGAAGGGACCGTGGAAACCGTTTCGCCCGTGACCGGTCAGGTCATCGTTCGTGGTGCGCCGCTTCCCGTCCAGGTGCGTGCCTACATCAGTGGCAAGGTCGTCGGCGTGAAAGCCGGTGAAGGCTGTGAGATCGAGGCGGATGTCGCCTATGTCCAGGGCATCTTCGGTGTCGGCGGTGAAACGCATGGGACGATCCGTGTCGTAGGAAGTACCCATGACCAGGAGCTGACCGAAGATCTGATCACTGCGGACATGGAAGGCTGCATCGTCATCGGTGGTGCTCGCATGACGGTTGAAGCCATCAAGAAAGCCCAGAAGCACAAGGTGGCGGCCATCATCAGTGGTGGTATTGATGATCAGGATCTCAAACAGCTCCTCGGGTATGACCTTGGTGTTGCCATTACCGGTCGAGAAGACCTTGGAATCACGGTCATCGTGACGGAGGGGTTCGGTGAAATCGCCATGGCTGAACGAACCTTCGCCATGCTCCGCGACTTCGAGGGCAAGGAAGCCTCCGTCAATGGTGCGACCCAGATTCGTGCAGGCGTCATGCGTCCTGAGATCATCGTCCCACTGGATTCGCCACCATCTGCAGACAAGAACAAGAAATTCGAAGAAGGCCAGCTGGAAACCGGTCGGCAACTTCGTGTGATTCGTGATCCATGGTTCGGCATGATCGGAACCGTTTCCGCATTGCCTGCCGAGCCCCATGTACTGGGTTCCGGATCCAAAGCCCGTGTGCTGGAGGTTACGTTCCCCTCCGGTGAGAAGGCCATCGTGCCTCGGGCCAACGTGGAACTGATCGAGGAGTGAGTGGCATGACAAGAGCCCTGGTTCTCCTCCTGGCCCTGCTGGTGAGTCTGCCTTCGGTTGTCCGTGGGCAGGCGGTCACCCTAGCCGGTCCCACCAACGTGTCTGCTGAGGATGTCCCAGATGACATCGGTGGACAGGTCATGGTGAAATGGAGCCTGTCCCCGGATGACAAGTTGCTGCCTGATGGCACTCGTGCCATCAACGGGTATGCGATCTATCGAAAGGTCGTTCCGAACGCGATGGCACTGGAAAGTGGTGCCGAGACCGCTGCAGGGACGGGCGAACTCGGTTTCGCCGACGACTTCGATTACGAAGCCAATCAACCCGTGGGAACAGTGCCGTATTCCGTCGACAAGTTCCTCGACGAGAATGTCGAAGCCGGTGTGGCCTACATGTACGGCATTGCTGCCACCGGTCCTGGCGGAACGTATTCACCTGTGTCCAACGCGGCTGCGGTTGTCTTCCCGAAGATGGAATACATCAACCAGGGCAAGCTCTGGTTCTTCATCATCATGATGGTCATCAGTGTGGTGATCGTCTACTTCGTGTTCTACGCGAAGCGTGGTGGCAAGATCAAGGTACGGCCCATTGCAGGACTCGAGGCTGTTTCGGAAGCCGTCGGTCGTTCGACGGANATGGGCAAGCCCGTTCTGTTCGTGCCCGGCATTCTGGACATCAACGACATCCAGACGGTTGCCGGTATCACGGTGCTCTCGAATGTGGCCAGGACGGCGGCTCAGTATGACGCTGAGCTCAAGGTTCCAACAGCACGTTCACTCGTGATGACGACTGCTCGAGAAACCGTCGAGGCGGCGTATCTCGGTGAAGGTCGTCCGGATGCCTACAACGAAGACAACATCTACTACCTCACGGATGAACAGTTCGGGTATACCGCCGGCGTTCAGGGGGTCATGGTCCGGGAGAAGCCTGCAGCCTGTTTCTACATGGGTGCCTTCTATGCCGAGTCGTTGATCCTGGCTGAAACGGCAAACTCGATCGGCGCGATTCAGGTCGCCGGTACCGCGATGCCGTCGCAGCTGCCGTTCTTCGTTGCGGCCTGTGACTACACGTTGATCGGTGAGGAATTCTTCGCGGCCTCCGCCTACCTCTCGAATGATCCTGAACAGTTGGGATCACTCAAGGGACAGGATGTCGGCAAGGTGATTGCGGCATTCCTTCTGGTTCTGGGTTGCCTCCTGGCGACACTCGCTACGGTTGTTCCCGACAGCAAGGCAGTTCGAATGGCGGACATCTACATCACGAACAATGTCCTTGGAGAGGATGGCCTGGTGCCTGACGAACTCAAGGTTGCTGTACTCGAAGGTGAACTGGAGCAGCTCATGGAAGCTGACCAGAACGCTCAACCGGCCATTCAAGAGGGAGGGAACTGATGCTCGCAAAGCGGACGATTCCACTTCTCATTGCGGCATTGGTCGGCTTCCTGCTGATCGCCACCTACTTCATTCCGTATACGGAAGAGTGGGGGGCCACTGCGATGGAGATGTTCATCATTCTGGCGGCAGGCGCCATGGTTCTTGGTGCGGGCAACCTCATCATGCTGAACCTCGCCAAGATCTCCAACAAGCGACCGGGATGGGCCTATGGCGCCATCACGCTCATCGCCTTCTTCGGGACGCTGGCCGTGGGTGTCTTCAAGATCGGCGCACTGCCGACGATGACGGCACCTGACAATCCCTGGACGGCACCTCTTGTTTCACAGGAAGGCGTGCCGTTCTGGTGGATCTACTCGTATGTCTACAAGCCGTTGACNGCGACCATGTTCGCCATGCTGGCGTTCTACATCGCGTCGGCTGCCTTCCGGGCCTTCCGTGCCAAGAACGTCGAGGCGACACTCTTGCTTGGAACGGCGTTCATCGTTCTTCTTGGACAGATCTATGCCGGCGTGTGGTTGACCAGCTTCCTTCCGGATCTGACTTCCTATGTCGCCAGTTTCCCCGCTGAAAGCCAGGCCTTGGCACAGGCCATCGGCATTCAGGTTCAGAACGGGGTGCCACTGGTGGACATGTCCTATGCGGGCCTGTCCTTTGATCAGTTGACCGCGGCTCAGCAGGCAACGGCGACCGAGGTCAACAACCATCTCACTGGCTGGTGGTACCAGTTGGTCAACGGTCTGCGTCTTGAAAACCTCACCCAGATCATTCTTGATGTTCCTCAGAAGGCCGGCAACCGCGCCATCATGATCGGCATTGCCCTTGGCATCGTGTCGGTCTCCTTGAAGGTGCTTCTGGGAATTGATCGCTCTTACCTTGGATCGGAGGACTGAACCAATGATGAATTTCCTCCGAAACATTGATCGACGTTGGATCTTCCTGCTCATGGGCGTGGCGGTGGCACTGCCGATTCTGCTTCGATTCCTGCCACCGAACANCGCGACCATGATGGATCGAAGTGTCTTCGATGCCATCGAAGATCTTCCTGACGGATCCCGAGTNCTCGTCTCCTTCGACTTTGATCCGGGATCGCAGGGCGAACTTCTGCCCATGGCGAATGCCTTCGCGCGTCACTGTGGATTCAAGCGGCACAAGGTCTACTTCATGTGCCTCTGGCCTCTGGGCGAGCCCTTCATCGAAGATGCNATGAAGATTCTCGAGACGGAATTCGAAGATCTCGAGTACGGCGAAAACTTCATGTCGTTCGGGTACAAGCCCGGCGGCGAAGCGGTGATCAAGAACATCATCGTGGACTGGAAGCAGTTGTTCATCACGGATTCACGCAANCAGTCACTGGATGACATTCCAATGACGGCCAACATCAAGTCCGCCAAGGCGATGGATCTCATCGTGAATGTCTGTGCTGGAGATCCCGGTGCGAAGCAGTGGGTCCAGTATGCGGCGACTCCTGCGGGTCTTCCGATGGTCGCCGGTTGCACGGGTGTCCAGGCGCCACTGTTGTATCCATATATTCCTGATCCGATGGCAGGCCTGCTTGCAGCCATCAAAGGTGCGGCAGGCTATGAACAGATTCTGCTGGAGGAGTATCCGTCCCTCGCGACCCCGGAGATGATCAACTCCAGGTTCTCGACGACGGCCGGTTTCCAGCGAATGGGACCACAGTTCGTGGCTCACCTGTTGATGGTTTTCCTGATCATCCTTGGCAACGTGATCTTCGTGATTGATCGCAGACGAGGGGGTGCTCGATGANNNANNGCANNNATACACCCGTACCCAAGTCCAGTGGCGGCGCCATGTTCGGATGGAGTGTCGTGGTCATCCTGATGATCATCGGGATGGTCGTCGCGTACTTCACGCTTGATGCCGGCAAGGTCTATGTCGTCTCCGAGGAACAGAGTTACACCCAGTATTCGACGACGACCACGATGGACGAGTGGTTGCCAAGATCCTCGGGGGATGCGCGTGAGGCGATCGCCAATGGCGCGCAGCTGTCCGGAGACAGGATCATTTCCACGGTTGAGGAAAACAAGGCCCTGGCTTCCGAAGTCGGCAGCGAAGCGTTTTCGGATTCCGTTTCAGCCAGTGTTCAATCGAAGGTCGAGGCCGGCAACTCCGTGGACATGGTCCACTTGACGGGAACGGTGACCTCGACATCCTGGCTGCCCACCGCTGATACCCCTGAAGATGGCATGACAGCGACCGGTGAGGTCTCGACATGGCAAGTCACGACGGGGCTTCCGTACAACATGCCTGCTGCAGACCGGCCTGCCAACGCCACATTCTCCGTGAGTCGCACGGTCGGAATCTGGGTCGCGGCCATTCTGACGTTGGCCATCATGTCATTCCTGTGCGGTGACAATCCGTTCTACAAGGCTGCCGAGGCCATCCTGGTCGGTTCATCTGCCGGGTACGCCATGGCCTATGCGTTCTACACGGGCATTGTTGATCAGTTGATGATCAACCTCTTCCCCAGTCTCGTCCGAGACTGGACGTCACCCGGGCTGCCATGGAGCTATGACTGGGACTGGGTGTACGTCATCCCCGGCATCCTGGCGATCATGCTGGTGTGTCGTTTGCTGCCCAAAGGCGGCTGGATCGCACGTTGGCCACTGGCGTTCATCATCGGCGCGACGGCCGGTTTCCGTCTGACGTCTCACTTGGAGTCGGATTTCCTCCTGCAGATCAAGGGGACCATCACGACCTTGTGGGCAGAGAATGCCAACGGGCAGTTCGATCTCTGGAATTCAGTCGGTGCCGTCGTCATTCTCTTCGGTGTATTGCTCTGCCTCGTCTACTTCTTCTTCTCCCTTGAACACAAGGGGGCGGTGGGCAAGGCGGCTCGTGGGGGCATTTTCGTGCTGATGGTGACGTTCGGAGCGGCCTTCGGCCTGACCGTCATGGGTCGAATTACCCTGCTCACGGAGCGATTTGATTTCCTCTTCAAGGAGTGGCTGCATCTCATGTGAGTTGGCGGCCTCTTGAATGATCCGTTTATCGGGTCACGGGTTTCCTGCCATATGAGCCCGTGGCCCTCTTCCAAGGTGTTGGAAGACCTGTCAGAGGGCAATTTCGTTGACCTGAACCCNATGGGTCGGTAAAGTGGCCCACTTGGTCAGAGACGCCTCCATGGCGTCCTTGAAGGCCCCGAGGGGCCATCTTCTTCCAGCAGGGCCCGTTGAACGACGCCCGAGGATTTGAGAGGGTTAGATATGGCTGTTCCAGCCTTTCGTACATCACCGAGTCGTAAGCGCAAGCGTCGATCACACCATGCGATCACACGGACTCATATCGTGACGTGTCCNAGTTGCGGCAATCCACGTCAGCCTCATGCGGCCTGTCGCCAGTGTGGTTATGTGCGACCCGGTCTGACCATCACGACTGGAACCGAGTAGTCCATGCGCATCGGTCTCGATGTCATGGGTGGGGATCATGCCCCTCAGGAAATCCTCAACGGGGTGAAGCCTGGCTTGGCCCATCTTGATGAAGAGGATCGTCTGGTCCTTTTTGGCGATCAGTCCACCATTGAATCATGGCTTGCTTCCAACGACTGCAACGACCCGAGAGTCGAAGTGGTCGCAACGACCGAGACGGTCGCGATGGATGAGTCGCCGGTTGAAGTCGTACGAACCAAGTCGGACAGTTCTCTCGTCGTTCTGTGTCGTGAAGCTTCGAAGAAATCAGAGCACGGTCAGCTTGATGTCGTCATCTCGGCGGGCAATACCGGTGCATTTGTCGCGGCTGCTCAGATGCACATGAGGCGACTGGCGGCTGTTGCCAGGCCCGGTATCGCCGCAGTCATCCCGACATTTTCCGGTCCAGTGACCTTCATCGATGTCGGTGCGAACATCGAACCCAAGCCGCATCACCTGATGCAGTACGGCGTCATGGGCAGTGTCTACGCCAGCCACATGCTGAGCATCGATTCGCCTCGCGTTGGCCTGATGAACGTCGGTGGTGAAGAAAACAAGGGCACGGATGATCTCCAGAAGGCCAGGGATCTGATACGGGCCACGGACTGCGTCAATTACATCGGCTATGTCGAAGGCCGTGAAGTGTTCAACGGTGCAGCGGACGTGGTTGTCAGTGACGGAGTCACCGGCAACGTGACTCTGAAACTGGCCGAGGGGCTCTCCAGCGGGATCATCAAGAAGATCGCTTCCTTGGCCATGGAACAGGATCCAAAGCTTGCCGAGCAGTTCAAGCCTGTTCTTCGCAAGCTGTACGAAGAGTATGACTATCACGAGTATGGNGGAGCTCCATTGATGGGCGTNAATGGCGTCTGTCTCATCTGCCATGGCTCCAGTGAAGCAAGAACGATCGCAAATGCCATTCGGCGTGCCCGTCGTTACGTGACGTCTGGCGTGAACCAGGCGATCAGCGAGCGACTTGAGAGCGTCGAGGTGGAGGCCTGATGCCTGAACCCTCGCAACCATGCGGGGTCCGCATTGCCGGGACGGGTTCCGCCGTACCGGAGAAGGTGCTGACCAATCACGATCTTGCTGAGATGATGGACACGTCCGATGACTGGATCCGTCAACGAACCGGTATCGGTGAGCGACGAATCTGCAGTTCCGATGACGAGGGCGCGTTTGAACTCCAGTGCAGGGCTGTTTCGGCGGCCTTGGAAGATGCGGGCATGCAGGCATCGGATCTGGATCTGATCATTGCTGCGTCCGTGACCTCGGAGATGACCTGTCCATCGAATGCCTGTCGTGTGGCGCATCAGATCGGTGCTGCTCCTGCAGGTGCATTCGACATCGTGGCGGCCTGTTCCGGGTTTGTCTACGGATTGAATATCGCCGATTCTCTGATCCGGTCCGGTCGTCATCGCAACATTGCCGTCATCGGTTGTGATGCGATGTCCAAGGTCGTCGATTACGAGGAACGGACCGTTTCCGTGCTGTTTGGCGATGCTGCCGGTTCAGCCATTCTCTCACGGGATGATGATCCTGGAAAAGGCAGTATTTATCAGGTCATTGAGGCGGACGGCTCAAGCTGGCCATCGCTCTACCTTCCTCGAAAAGAATCAGATGTTCCCGAGAAAGCATCTGAGAGTGATGTTCGCATGGGCAAGCTTCGAATGGATGGGCGAGATGTCTATCGATTCGCGGTCTCGAAGTTCAAAAGTGTCATCGAAGATGCCATGAACGCCACCCAATTGAGTGTCGATGACGTTTCCCAATTCATCTGCCATCAGTCGAACATCAGGATCATCGAGTCGGCCAAGGAAAAGCTCGGTCTTCCTGATGACAAGGTGTATGTCAACATCGATCGATACGGCAATACATCGGCTGGATCCGTCGGTCTCTGCTTGGACGAGCTCAACAAGGCAGGTCGCCTGGTGGAGGGCGAAACCATCGTTCTGGTTGCCTTCGGTGGGGGCCTCACATGGGCTTCCAGCGTCTGGAAACTCTAAAAGAGATGGGCGCGGCTCCCGTTGGGGTCACCTGATCTATGATGTCGTTCATGAGTAATCAAAAGAGCACGATCCTGTGTCCAGGTCAGGGAGCTCAGGCTGTTGGAATGGGCAAGGCCTGGCAGACGTCCAACGCTGCTGCGGCCGACATTCTTTCGGAGGCGGATCGGATCCTGTCCGATACGCTCACGAAGCCGTTGACCGAGTCCTGTTTCGATGGGCCCGTTGACTGGATCAACAGAACGGACATCAGTCAGCCGGCCATCCTCGCCTGCTCGGTCGCATGCTGGCACGGCCTGCGTGAGTCGAATGGCGACTTGCAGGCAGGTGTCACGGCGGGGCTCTCTCTGGGTGAATACACCGCCCTGCATATCGCTGGTGTCATGAGTTTCGAAGATGCGTTGAGAACGGTCGCTGCTCGAGGTCGCCTGATGCAGGAAGCGGCCGAAGCGTCCAGAGGCGGCATGGTGGCGCTGATGGGAGCAGATGACGAGGCTCAGGCGTCCCATTTCTGTGAAACGGTTCTTGAGGGCCTGCCATCGGAAGAGATTCTGGTGCCGGCCAACTTCAATGCACCCGGGCAGATCGTGCTGAGTGGATCGCTGGGTGCGTGTGAAGCAGCTGT
This sequence comes from Phycisphaerae bacterium, assembly GCA_002702575.1. GTDB lineage: Bacteria > Planctomycetota > Phycisphaerae > Phycisphaerales > SM1A02 > UBA1668. The sequence continues at coordinate 202,514 of PAAJ01000018.1, forward strand.
TGAGGCTGCTGCCGAGTCCGGTTACAGAGCAAAGGCGTTGCCTGTGGCAGGAGCCTTTCATTCGCCATTGATGCAGCCTGCAGCGGACCGCATGGCGGAGGTGCTCGACAGGATCAACCTGAATGCACCTCAGGTCCCGGTCTGGTCCAATGTCACGGCTCAACCCCATGAGAATGACGTCGAGACCATCAAGCAGCGGCTTGTGGAACAGATCACCAGTCCTGTACGGTGGTCGCAGTCCCTGGTGGACATGATCGAGCAGGGTTGCGGGGACTTCCATGAACTGGCACCCGGCAAGGTCTTGAAGGGTTTGATGAAGAGAGTGGATCGAAAATTGGAGGTACAGAATCATGACAGTCCTGACGCGACTGCAGTTCAGTCATAGTTTCCGGAAGCCTGTGGGCATCCTGATGTCGGTACTGCTGATGTCTGTCGGAATGACGTTGGCTGGATGTGGCGGTGACGAAGAAAAGTCCAAGCCCGCCAAGAAGCAGACTCGAAGCACCGCGCCTGCTCCAGTCCAGGCCGAGACGATCGCTGATCTCATGCAGGAGCTGAACATCGACGATCGTGTCGACCTGCCCGAGAATTTTGCGCCCTCCAGCCGGGAAGAACGAATCCAGATGCTCAAGTTCTTTGATGCCTGGGTCCGTGGAGATCATGACTACGTTGGTTCGGTGCTCTGCCCGGCTGATGCCGCCCAACTGGCCTACATGGTCAGGGAGGGGCAGTGGGATGATGTCACCGGTGATGCGATTGAATACATCATGCTTCAGACGGGACCTTCGCCGCAGGGTGGTACCTGCATCCTGGCGATCTATGAAGGTGCTGATGTCATGGAATCCGCAGAAGCTCAGCTTTGGCAATTCCAATCGGACGGTGGTTGCCAGTTCATGGCAATTGCAACACCTCCGGGCATGGTGGATCGCCTGAGTGGCGAAGACCTCATCGCCGAATGGTGGAAGATTCTCGAAGATGAAGAAGCCATGTGGGCACTGGATGACAGTGATCAGCTGGCGGATCTGTCCGATGACGAAGAGGAAGAGGCCTCAAGCAAAGCAAGCTCGGGTTCGGGAGGCAGCAACCGCCGGCAACCTGGTGGTGGCCGAAGAACGCCGGGAGGACGTTGAGCCTGTGGATGGGTTCCAGCGTCTGTTGACTTGACACGATCTTTCATACAGAAGGCAGAGGATCCCAATGGGGAACAATGAACGTCGGGTAGCCCTGGTCACCGGTGCCAGCCGAGGCATAGGGCGTGCGATCGCAAAACGACTGGCTTCGGATGGTCATCATGTTGTCCTGGTGGCCCGTGATCAGTCCCGTCTCGATGAGGTGCTCTCAGAGATCGAGGCGGATGGCGGCGTCGGCGAGTCCAGGGCCTGCGATCTTGGTGACCCCGCTTCGCTGGAAGCCATGATGGAATCGGTGCTCTCGGACCGAGGCCGCCTGGATGTGCTCGTCAACAATGCGGGCATCAACCGGGATGGCCTGATCCTGCGGATGTCAGATGAGGACTTCGACGAGGTGCTTGCGGTCAATCTGCGAGCGACATTCATTACCTGTCGGGCAGTCGCCCGTTCCATGATGCGGGGTCGCTGGGGCCGGATCATCAACATCAGCTCGGTCACCGGCTTGGTGGGAAATCCAGGGCAGGCGAACTACGCTGCGGCCAAGGCTGGCATGGTCGGCATGACGAAAACGCTCGCCAAGGAACTGGGCTCGAAGGGAATCACTGCCAACGTGGTCGCTCCCGGGTTCATCGAGACGGACATGACGGAAGCCATGAGCTCCGAGATCCTCGCGGAGGCGGCCAAGAGGCTCCCCTTGAGGCGGCTGGGGCGACCCGAGGAAATCGCCCATGCGGTCGCCTACTTGGCATCCGAGGATGCGGGTTACGTGACCGGTCAGGTGTTGACCGTGGACGGGGGTATGGTCTGCTGACCAGCCCCTTGCTGACATTGCAATTACGAGGGCGCACCCGATAGAATGTGCCCAACAAACCGAGAGGGCCATTGAGGCCCCTCAAGCTGAGGAGATCTTCCCGTGTCGGATACTGAGATCGAAGCAAAAGTGATCGAAATCGTCTCGGAGCAGATGGGCGTCGACAAGACCGAAATCAGCCGCGAAACCAGCTTTGCCAACGACCTCAACGCTGACAGTCTCGACACGGTCGAGCTGGTCATGGAGTTCGAGGACGAATTCGAGACTTCGATTCCGGATGACCAGGCAGAGAAGATCCAGACAGTTGGTCAGGCAATCGACTACATCGTTCAGGCAACAAAGTCCTGAAACGTTGTCGACTTCGCTAAAAGTCATCAATCTTGTCCCGCTTGAACGCGTGACTGTGTTCCATTGCCAATGCAATGAAATGCTGTGTTCCTCGAATATGCAGGTGACTCGTTCATGAGCGATTCCAGGCCTCGAGTAGTTGTGACCGGTATCGGTGCCATGACGGACATGGGACTGGATGTCCCGACGTTGTGGGATGGCCTCATCAACGGCCGATCCGGAATCGGTCCCATCACTGCATTCGAACAGAATGATGAGTGGGATGTCCAGATCGCAGGTGAAGTCAAGGACTGGGATCCCAAGGACAAGCTGGATGCCTCCGAGCGCAAGCGGATGGATCGCAATTCCCAGATCGGTGTCTGTGCAGCCGTTGAAGCAGCAGAGTCAGCAGGTCTGGACTTCGAGTCCGGCGATCAGACCCGTCGTGGTGTCGCGATCGGAACCGGTATCGGCGGCATCATCACGATTGAAAACGATCACAACAAGCTCCTTGCCAAGGGGCCCCGTCGAATCAGTCCATTCTGTGTTCCGAAGTTGATGGCGAATGCCTGTTCAGGCAACGTCAGCCTTCGTTTCGGGCTCAAGGGCATCAATATCGTGACGGCGACGGCCTGTGCGTCCGGAGCTCATGCAGTCGCCATGGCCAGTCAGCAGATCCAGCTCGGCCAGGCTGACGTGATGTTGACCGGTGGTACTGAATCGGCGGTCTCGTCTCTGTGCGTCTCGGCCTTCTCGGCGATGAAGGCATTGTCGACCCGCAATGAGGAGCCGACCCTGGCATCTCGACCATTTGATCGGGATCGGGATGGATTCGTTCTGGCCGAAGGTGCCGGAGTTCTTGTGCTCGAATCATTGGAGCATGCTCAGGCACGGGGCGCGATGATCCTCGCAGAAGTCGTTGGATACGGCATTTCAGGCGATGCGCACCATATTGCGGCTCCTGCCGAGGATGGCGATGGGGCGGCACGAGCGATGAAGCTGGCACTTGCGAATGCTCAGGTCAACCCGACGGACATCGGGTACATCAACGCCCATGGAACGTCGACTCCTCTGGGGGATGCCTCCGAGGTCCAGGCCGTCAAGACGGTCTTTGGAGACCACGCGCATTCCCTGGTGATGTCATCAACCAAGTCCATGACTGGACATGGCCTGGGTGCAGCGGGCGGCATCGAGTCCGTGGCCGTGGTCAATGCGCTTCGTCATGGCATCATTCCGCCCACCATCAACCTTGACAATCCCGACGAGGGGTTCGATCTGGACTTTGCTGCGAATGTGGCCCAGGAGCGTGACATTACGTACGCCCTGAACAATTCATTTGGATTCGGTGGTCACAATGTCAGTCTGGTGTTCGGCAAGGCGCCCTAGGAAGTGATCTGCATCCTGTGCGTGTGATCGCTCGTGCGGCTATTCGCTCCGCAGGATCTTCTCGATGGATTTGCCCTTTGCCAATTCGTCGATCAGCTTGTCGAGAGAGCGGATGTCCTGCCTCAGAGATTCTTTGATCTCCTCGACTTGGTCCTGCGTGCATTCCTTCTTGACGGCCTTGTCCACGTAGAGTGGATAGATCTTCGCGAAGCTACATGCTGTAGATCTTGTGCTTCGCCATCAGCCCCTTTCGCTAGAAGGGGAAGTTGATTCCTGTATAGATCAGGATGCTGTCACGACCGGGATTGTCTTCATAGAGACTGGCATTCGAGATGTGATGCCAGCGAACGCCTGCATACCAACGGTTGTTGTTGCCGATGTCGAAGGTCACACCCAGGCCTGCCTGGGGCATGAAGTTGAACTCGGAACCGTTGTACGGGACATTCGCAGTTGTCCCGAGAAGTCCGATGCCGAAATCGCCGTAGATCGACCACGTCGGTTCGCGGATGAAATGCCATTCGAACATCAGGTCAAGGCTGCCGCCGAAGGCATCGCCGCCCTCCTGGAAGAATCCCCAGAGGTTGATCTCAGGGGCGAATGCGAAACCATCGATGATGAAGTATTGCAGCCCCATTCCGCCTTGGACTTCCTGGTTCGTGCCATGAACATCGATTCCATAGCCACCATGAATGGTCCATCGCATCGATCCTTCAGCACCGAACTCGGGTACATCTGCAGAGCCCGATTGAAGTGCATCGATCTCATCATCCGGCGCACTCAGCTGAAGTTTGCCGGGGTCGATCTGACCGGATGTGCCGTCCGAAGTATTCGAGCGGTCATCCTGGAAGACGGCTGGAGCCACTCGCAACGCATCCAGCGATTCCACCAGGTGAGTGGCTTCCGCTGGTGGAGGGAGCTTGAGTCCACCGGATGGACTTGCTGCACATGGAATCAATACAGATACGATCAATGTGGACATCGCGAGCATGGCCGTAAACCCCTGTTTTCCTCTGCCCCCTTCCCAAGGGGCAAATCATGATCAAAGCAGGCTATCAGGTAGAAGATGTTCGTCGCAAACGCCGTAACCTGTCGAGCCCATCGAGTTCCCTCCATCGACTCTGCAGGGGGGCTTCAGCAGTCGAATATCTGAATCTGATGAGGTCTGAGAAGCTCGAATCCGATAACCAACCACCTTCTGAGCCCAGAAGATCACCGTGCAAAAAAAGACCGCCGTCTGAAGCTCCGACACTTCCAGACGGCGGCGCGCCACGGAGTAATTCCGCGGTATGAAGACAAGCAGATTGTGATCGTGGACAGGCCGAGACCGTCACGCGACCACGGTATCCGCTCGCCTGCCCGATGGTCAATGTCCCTGGATGGTTTTCTTAGATATTGTCACAAGTCGTTTTATGAAAACGAATTACAACATTCAATATCGTTCTCTCATTTGAACGAATCCATGCGACCCTGTGGGGCCATCAATCATCGAGAAACACGGTTCAGCTCATTTGCCACCTGTTTCATGGCTCTGGAAGACCGTCTGGCCAGTCTGATCAGGCCGGCGATCCTGAGGGGGTTTCGAGCCAGATAGCCCAGCACGCTCAGCGGTTTTGCTCGTCCATTGGCATCCACGAGGTTCAGGCTTCCGGCAGGCAGCTCATGGGTGGCTTCATCGCTGATACCTCTCAGGATGCCCCAATCAAGACCGAGTTCCTGGCAGACCTCCACGAATCGGCGGCTTTCCATGTCCACCAAGTCGGCTTCAGTCGCCCGGTACAGGCTTGTCTTGGCACTCACGGTCTCGAGGGCGTTGGGGACGGTACAGATCGATCGACCGGTCCCATGGCCATTCGATGGCTTCTGGGCAATCTGGTGGCCCTCCTCATCCAGAATTTCATCGATCCAGTGAGCTTCACCGGCCAGAATGGTCGGATTCAGGCCACCCGCCAGTCCCGCCAGGATTACGCCTGAGGGTGATTTTTCGGTTGCCAGCTGGCGAAGCTGCTCTTCAACGGCATCCTGGCCCGGTCCACAGACCATGATGCTGTCCGAGAGCCCTGCTTTGCGCAGGGATTTGGCTTCGATTTCAAGGGGGCAGAGGATGATTCGCCCTGTGGATGTGGCAGCCATGGTCCGAGCAGGCTACCAAGGGAATCCAATATTTGGCCGTCTCCCATTTGAAGCCCGTCGACGATCACCGTACGATTCCACATTCCTGACCCCATCGTCTAGTCAGGTCCAGGACGTCAGGTTTTCATCCTGAAAACAGGGGTTCGAATCCCCTTGGGGTCGTTTGAATGGTCGGCACTCCCTTTTTGGTGCTGAGGCCGGGAGGTGTTCGGTGAGACTGCCGAGGCCTCGTTCCCTCCCGTGGTGTCTGCTTCTTTTTCTGCATGTGACCACCCATGGCGTCATGGCGGCTTTGCCACCGCTGTCGCCATCCCATCAGGACATTCTCCAAACGGCTGTCGATGAAGCGGATGTTCCAGATGCCGCCTTCGAGGCGATGTCTGCTCATGTCCTGCAGTCCGGCGAAGACCAGCATGACGAACCGATTCGTCTGAGCTTCGTGGTGGATGACCTTCTGGATTCGCCTGGAGCCACTCGTGGAGAGTTGTATCGGGTCGAAGGTCGGCAACTGCAGCAACGCACGATGCTCGCGCCACATCAGGACATTGTGGAATGGTTCTTGCGAATGCCCTCCGGTGAGCCCGTCATCGTCTACCTGCCGTTGCGTGATGCCAGATCCTTGAAGGCTGATGGAAAAGGAGTCACGGTTGATGCACGGTTCTACAAGGTGGTCGCTGCGTTGGCTCGAGACCAGCAGCTTCGGAGGTATCCCGCATTCTTTGGCCGATCTCCTCGACTGCTTGCGGAAAGTCGTTCCGTTGTAACGGAGCAGATGGACATCCTGCTTCTTCTAGGATTTCTGGCCCTCCTGGTCATCATTGGACTGGCCTTGATAGCCTATGCTCGTCGTCAGGTGAGGCGTGAACCACATCAGATTCACCGACCTCTTCGAGCATGGCCGGCAAGCGAGGACGATCCGGCTGAGGCGCTTCGGGAACTCCGATCACAATCCAAGGGGAACCAAAGTGACTGAATTGAACGTCTCTGTTCCCGGCGGGCACTACTCGATCCAGATCGAGGCAGGCCTCCTTCCTCACATGGCTCAACGAATCGAGTCCGTCCATCGCGGCCGCAGAGGACTCGTCGTCATGGATCACAATGTGGTGTCACCGCATGGATCCCACCTGTTGTCCAGCTTCAATGCAGACTGGAACCTGTCTGTTCAGGAATTGGTCGCCACCGAATCCAACAAGAAACAGGAAGCCGTTTCGGGATTGCACCAGGCCTGTCTCGAAGCCGGTCTTGACCGCGGATCGCTTGTGATCGGTTTCGGCGGTGGGATTACAGGTGACGTGTCTGGTTTCACGGCGGCGACATTTCTGCGTGGCATCTCGCTGGTTCTCATACCGACCACGCTCCTCGCAATGGTGGATGCAGCAGTCGGCGGCAAGACAGGCGTGAACCTTCCATTGCCCGGTGGACAGGGGTTGGGAAAGAACCTGGCGGGGGCCTTCTGGCAACCTCAAGCAGTCTTGATCGATCCACTGGTCCTCAGCACACTCTCCGAACGAGATCTTCGGTGTGGTCTTGCAGAGTGCATCAAGCATGGATTCATCGGTGATCCTGGACTCCTGGAACTGATTCATGAGAATCGCGATTCGATTCTGGCGGCGGATCCGCTTGCCATTACCGATCTCGTCGAACGAGCCTTGCGGGTCAAGATCGGTGTCATCGAGGAAGATGAGCGTGAAACCGGCGGGCGGGCTGCGTTGAACTTCGGCCACACCTTCGGGCATGGGATGGAGTCCGTTGAACGACTGGAACTGAGACATGGCGAAGCGGTTGCGATCGGAATGATCGCAGCGACCCAATGTGCCTTCGAGCTGGGTCGAGTAGGCCCGGAGATGGTTGATCAGGCTCGCGAGATCGTTCAATCCGTCGGTTTGCCGCACCAGTTACCCGAGCCCGTGGATGTTCACCAGCTGATGTCCGCCATGCAATTCGACAAGAAGACGCTGGATGGCCATCTCAGGCTGGTCCTGCCAGGTGATCATGGTGTGGAGATCGTCACGGAGGTTCCCGCACAGGCGGTCGAATCAGCCTGGGCCGCGGTGGGGGCAAGCTGCTGAGCAGTGAACTGGTGGTTGTTCCAGCCCTTTCAAGCACACGGTGAAACGGGGCCGATAAGGGGGCATGGATGTGCCTCGATCAGGGCACCTTCCCGGGAATCGATGCCACCGTGCGAACCATCGCGATCGTGAATCAGAAAGGCGGCTGTGGCAAGACGACCACGGCCATCAACCTCGGAGCCGTCGCAGCGGCTCGAGGAATCCGTACGCTTGTTGTCGACATGGATCCCCAGGGCCACTGTGCGGCTGGATTGGGCGTTCCCATGGACGGCATCGAGGCGGGTGTGGTCGAGGCCATGCTGGCCAGTCAGCCAGATCCAGATGCCTTCAATCGGCTCTGGCCAGTTGGACGAAACCTGTCTTTGCTCCCCAGTACGATCATGCTCGCCTTGCAGGAATCATCCGAAGGTGAACTTTCAAGACTTGCGGACAGGGATCAGCGATTGGCGGGGGCGTTGCAGTGTCTTGCAACAGGCCATGATCTTTGCCTCATCGATTGTCCTCCCTCCATTGGTCTTCTGACCTTCAACGCCCTCCGGGCTGCCTCCGAGGCCATTGTCCCGGTCGAAACGGGTTATTTCGCACTTCAGGGGGCGCACCGCCAGCGACAGACCATCGAGGCCCTTGTCCACCGACTGAACAGACCCCTTGAGTGTCACATGTTGCCAACCCTGCATGACCCGGGGTCCGCACTGGCAATCAAGATTCTCGCAACGCTGCGGCAGCACTTTGATGACGTCCTGATTCCTGTTCAGATTCGGGAGAACGAAGCCTTTCGAGTCGCTGCAAGCCTGGGACGTCCGGTCGTGGAGCATGCACCCGATTCCGATGCCAGACGAGACATCGAAATGCTTCTGGACTGGCTGCTGGCCCATGTCCCGCAACAGGAAGCGGCGTCGTCCATCGCGCCTGCATCTCAACCAAATTCACGCGTCGCGGAAATCGCCAAGCGAGTGGAATCCAATGAGTTGGCCACAAGTGAGCTGCCCGTTCCGGTCACCTTCGGTGTAGATGTCACCGATGCAGGCGTCCGATTCAGGCAACCGGGTGGTCCACAGCAGGTGATGGCGGTCTGCGGGGATTTCAACGGCTGGTCCATGTCTGCAACACCCATGGAATTCAATGCGGAAAAGCGACTGTTCGAAGCGACCATCCCCCTGCCACCAGGTGAGTATCGCTACCAGATCGCTGTGGATGGACGGATGCATCGGGACCCCTACAACGATTCCGAACAGTCTGATCCAGATCGTCCGGTCAGTCGTCTGGTTGTCGATTCTCCGGAGGCTCCCAGGCAATGAGTCGATTGCGCGATGACATCGAGCAATTGACTGCAAGGCTGACAACAGCCGTCGACGCCAAGCCTGATCGACCCAGCGTGTGTGTACTGCTCATGGGCCATCTCCCTGTCCGTGCCGGACTTTGGAGACTGCCTGCCGCAAGGCGGCTTCTGCCCGATTGTGAGCAGATCCTCGTTGTTCGATGCGAGGGAGAAGAGGTGTTCCTCGAGTGCATCGGTCGTTTCGACATGGTCCTCTCGGACACCCCGGATCTCTTCGATCAGCTGCCCTCCAAGACAACGGTCGTCATCGTTCCAGAGTCCTCGACGACTGCAGACGACATCAAGGCATTCGATCCGGATTCGATCGCACTCGTGACTGCTGGTGACCAGGCAGCGACCGCCGGTGCGTATCGCATGCTCAAGAGCATGGATCTTCCAGATGGCCAGGTCGTTGATCTGGTGATCGCGGGAAGCGAGGGCGTGTCGGTCGAGGAGACGGCATCGCGGCTGCAGGAAACCGTGAGCAGGCATCTTGAGCTGACCATGAACCTCAAGGGTGAGATTCCCAGAATTGAGGCGGATACCGGACTGACCCAATCCACCGTGATGAAGCTGCCTGAAGGTGGTCTTCAAGCGATTGTTCGACGAGTCCGCAGAGGGATTAGGCAAACGAGCAGTGCACGGACGGCCTCAGATCGTCTGATGTCTTCCGGAGACCTCGATCAGGCCTCGGCCATGTCGTCCTTGCCAGCATCGATGCCTCTGGAGGTCGAGCAGGACATCCCGTCGAGCCATGATGAGGAACCCTGCGCCCGTCTTTCGCCGGTCGCGCCAGTGCCGCAATGGTCCTCTGCCGCTCCGCAGGCCGTCACCATGGCAGAAGAAGACGAACGTCATCCCGAGAAACGTACCCCGCGATCAGCCGCTGAAGATCATGTCTCCGATGCTGCAGCCGAGCTGTGTGCGCATGTGCCCGGTCTTCGCAAGTTGCCGGTTCAATGTCCCGATCATGAAGCCATCGAGTTGGCCATTGATGAAACGGGCAGCCTGCATCTCGTGACACGTTGCGAAGACGTGTTGCATGTACCGGCCGTACTTGCGTGGATCGTGCGTCATCACACGCTGCTGGAGATGGCATTGCCTGATACCTGCTTCGGGCAGACAGCGGAGCCCGCCGTCCACGTGTTGAGTGAAGATCTCGATGTCCTGTGTGGCCTGAGGCATTCGTCGTGGCAGCCACATCTGCTGGTACGGGTGGACCAGCAGGGACCCGCCGGCTGGACCAGCGTTCCGCTGGGCAGCGACTGACGAATCCGGCTTCTGGATGGCCAAATGGCCCACTGAATTGCCTACAGGTCTTCTGACCGTTACCGTCTCGAAATGGCGACAACCAGGAAAATCAGCGAATCAGCCATGGCCGGTGCCATGGGTCGCACCTATTCGCCCATGCGGGCCAATCGCATGGCCAACAGGTGGTTGGGTCTCGTCGTGGCCTTGGTAGGTCTTGCATTGATCGGGGTCGCCTCCAGCTTGACCCCGGCTGAGGAAGGTATTGGTACCCACAAGTCTCTGGGTCTGCCGGAGTGCAACTGGATTGCGACGATGGACCTGCCGTGTCCAACCTGTGGGATGACAACCGCCTTCAGTCACACCGTACGGGGCAACTGGCTGGAAGCGATGCAGGCACAACCCCTTGGGCTGGTATTCTGCATTGTCGCCGCCATGGCGGTGCTTGGTGGACTGTGGACATTGCTGACAGGCGCCTCGGTCGGCTCACTCGTCGCAACCGTTTGGAATCGATGGTGGGTCTGGGGTCTGATCGTCCTGGCCTTGCTGGCCTGGGTATGGAAAGTGCTCTCGCACATTGGAGTCTTCTGATGAGGATGATCACTCGAATGCTGTTGTGCCTGATGGCAGCCATGTCAGTGGTTGCGGCTGGTGGCTGCGCAATCGGTTTTCTCGGCGCGGGTCTCGCTCAGAACTTCGAGTACCAGAAACTGATCGAAGTCCTGCCTCGATATGAGGGTCTGGAACATCGCACGGTTGCCGTGATTGTTGATGCTGATCTGGCCACGTTGTATGAGTATCCGACACTCTGTGACACGGTTGCAGCAGGTGTCACGAAGAAGCTCGGCGACAAGATCTCCGGCATTCGTCTTCTGTCCCAGCGCTATATCCGGAACTGGCAGTTCGCCACACCTCAGTGGAATGCACTGCCCTATGGCGATATCGCCCGTCAGCTCAATGTCGACAGGGTGGTCTTGATCGACATCCAGGAGTTTCGACTGCACCCACGCGGCAATCGCTGGATGTGGGATGGTGAATGCGTGGCGATGGTGGGCATCATCGAGCGTGACAACATCGAGCCCGACGAACTTGCAGAGAACTTCCAGGTCACTGCACGGTTTCCAAAGTTGAAGGAGCTGGACAGGCAGGGCGCTTCGGAAGAAGCCATCAAGACCGGCCTGTATGTAGAGTTCATCAAGCGTGTAGCCTGGTTGTTCTACCCGCATCTGCAACCGAAGTATCCGGATCAATACAAGCCAGACCTGGATCGCGACAATACCGATATCGAGATCTGATCAGATGCCTATTCGCCCCGTCAACGTGATGCTTTCGCTTGCAGCATTGGGATCCGTTCTGATGAGTGGATGTAATGTCGCCAGTACGGTCGCCTACATCACGACACCCAATCCTGTGATGGAAGCGCAGTATGAACTCAAGAACGAATCCACGGTCATCTTCGTCGATGATCGAAGGAGTCAAATCAGTCCAGTCAGACTGAGACGGACGATTGGCGATGTCGCCAGTGAAGGGCTGCTCGAGGAAGAGGTGGTCAGCGATGTGATCTCACCGAGGGATGCCACCGCAGCAGCCCGTCAATTGGACAGGGGTGCCAAGCCAGCCGCCATCAGTACCGTCGGCAGGATGGTCGGAGCCGATCAGGTGATCTACGTCGAGGTGATCCAGTTCAATCTGACATCATCGGATGGCTACACGCCGGATCCTTATGCATCCTGTCGTGTTCGTGTGGTTGATCTTGTCGAGAAGAAACGCAAGTTCCCGGATCCGGAGGAATCGCCCGCTCATTTCGTCGAAGTCAGGCTTCCCGGGGAGCGTTCGCTTTCCATGAATGAATCGAGAGTTCGTCAGGAGCTTGGAGAGCGACTGGCAACGGAAACGGGTCTGCAGATCGCACGACTGTTCTACGATCACGAAGTGGCCGCGATCGGGGCCAATCTGCTGTATCGAGACAAGTAGCGGACGTTCTCATGTCGATGACCGACTCCAGCCAGCCCATGGTGCTGCATCTTCACGATTTCGATACCTGCCCGGCACTCCTTGAGGATGTTCGTGAGATGCGTCCGCGGGATCTCTTCATCTCCGTAGGCGATCCTGCTGCGTCGAGTGGCCCGGTGCTCTCGCCAGCTCGCAATCGAATGTTCTCCAGCGGAGACAACGGTCTGGTGAGGTTGTTGAAGCATCTCGATTCGCGGTCAGCTCGAGTTGGATGCATTCATGCGTGGGGAATGCGGAGCACGTCCATGCTGCTTCGAGCGCCGGAAGGCATCCGGCTCATCTCGACGATCGATGGTTATCGATCCGATGTCCCCGAGGCGAAGACGGTGGCGACCGTACTGCGAACAGGTCGCGTTGATTCCCTTCTAGGTTCCTGTGCGACCCAGCGAGCCGTGGCCGACTGTCTCGGCGATGTCGTCCGCCGTACAGGGCAGGAACAGGTCGTCTGCCCGGTACTTGATCCGGATCGCATCGCCTGCCGGGATGACGATCTGAGAGCTCGATGGGGTGCCGAAAGCGGATCACTTGTCATGGGTGTGGTGGGTCGTCCGATGAACACATTGAATCTCATGGATCAATGCGGTCTCGCGGTCCGGTGCAGTCTTCTTGGTCGTCATGTTGTCATGCTCGTATCGTCGAATGCACAAAGGCGAGGAGATCTCGTCCGATGGCTGGAGGATGCCTGTCCGGAAGTCCAGCTTGTCTTCGATGATGTCATCGAGCGAACCCATGAAGTCGCCAGTTCACTTGATGTCGCCATTGCGCCTGCTGCAGTTGGTTACAGGACACGAATCTGTGACGTTGGACCGATCATGACCATGTTGGCAGCAGGTCGTCCAGTCATTCTGGGAGACGGCCATCCCGCTGCTGAATATGCGGATCGTGAAGATCTCCTCCGGATCGGTCAATCCCATGATCAGCATGAATCGACTCGTTGGCTCATGGATCGCCTGGACAGCGGATCAGGTCAGGCGGAACGAGATCGTGCGAAGCGTCGTTACGAGCATTTTCGTACGGTGCTGCTCAGTTCATACCCACAAGCAATGGAGGGGGCGTGTCACGATTCGAGTGGTTCGAGCAGATCCATGGCCGCATCGTGATAGATGGATTTCAGAAGTGATTCTGGAATTGAATGGCCCTTGAGATTCGGTGAATCCAGTGGGCCGTACCGTTCTGGTTCGACCATCATCAGATCCGGATCGGCAATCGGCGAAGGGCCGTCATAGTCGGATTCGAAGAGCGTTCGCAGGGCCCAGTAGCGGCTGGCGTAGAGATCCCACGCTTCCTCAGGTGATGTCGCCTGAGGAGGCATGTCCGGATTGTCTTCGACCGGAGGCGCGAAGTGTTCGTCCCGCGTCACGATATCGGAGCCGAAGAGAATCCTTCCCTTCCATCTTTGAAGAAAGTCGATGAAGACGTCCCGTGGATGTTTGCTCAATTCCCTGACAACCCATTTCGTTGCCGAAGTATCAAGGTAAAGATTGTCATGGCGTTCAAGGAGACCATCAAGCATCGGAAGATTTTCCGGCCAGCCACCCATGTGTGCGGCAATCCACGGCTGCGAATAGGTGTCGAGTGCTGCTTCAAGTGATTCGTACTGTTCGAGCTTGGTTCCATAGAAACTTGAATCCGAATATCGCGTCTTGAACCATGTGTCCGGATCAGCGATATGGGTCATGAACATCATGCCAAGTTCACTGGCAACATCCATGACGGCTCTGCGTTCCGGGTGCGAGAGATCCAGCAGAAGACGGTCGCCTGATTCCTCTCCATAGTCACGGCCACGGGGGGCTGCCCAGAACTTGACGATTCGTGAGCCGAGACGATGAAACTCCCGGATTCGTTCCTGGTAGCCCTTGCCATGGGCGTACTTCCGATCCGGATTGCCGAATTCAGGTGTGGCGATGAAACGAATGCGATCACCCATGATCTGCCGGACCGTCTCGACTTCCGGCAGTGGAGTCATGCTGTAGGTGAGCGTGATACCGTATGCGGCAGCGATCTCTCGATAGCATCTCACGGCATCCGTTCCGTGGATATGGGAGTGGACATCAATGATCGGGGCCGGAGGGTGCCAGTTCTTCGGCAGCTCATGAAAGTCCAGATCGAGCAGATTGGCGGCATGGCGAGGAGTTGATTCGGGCATGGTTCGGGAATGATAGGGCAGCCCAATAAGCCGGATGTGGTTCTTGTGCATGACTGGTTGGTCGGTGTGCGAGGTGCCGAGCGTGTTCTGGATCGATTCGCTCGAATCTGGGGTCCTACGGACCTCTACAGTCTGGTTCATGACGGACGCCCATTGACACCTGCCATCGACGCCTGCGACTTCCATTTGTCTCCGATGCAACACATGCCCGGCGGTGCCGGCTCGCTGCGTCGGTGGTACCTCCCGATGCTGCCGGCAATGATTGAACGATTGAAGATTCGATCGTGTGATCTCGTGCTCTCGGACAGTTCCTCTGTCGCGAAGGCCATACGGCCTCCCGAAGGCGTGCCTCATCTGTGCTATTGCCATTCGCCTGCACGATACATCTGGGAGCAAACATCGGATTACGCGACTGGTTCGATGGGAAAACTCCGTGTCGCTGGTTTGCGGGCCGTTCGTGGTCGATTTCAGAAATGGGATCGAAAAACCACACGCAGAGTCGATCGAATCCTGGCCAACAGTCGGCACATCGCAAAGCGGATCGAGCGATGTTGGGACCGCGAAGCCAAGGTGGTCTACCCTCCGGTTCGAACTCGAGAGTTCACTCCTGATTCGAATACGGACCGCGAGAACTGGTTTCTGGTCGTCGGCGCGCTCGAGCCGTACAAACGAACGGACCTCGCCATCGAGGCGGCTGTTCGGGGTGGCCATCAGCTGAAGGTCGTCGGTGGTGGCAGTCAGCTGGAATCACTGCAACGTGATCCGCCCCAGGGTGTCGAGTTTCTTGGCCGAATTCCCGACGATGAGCTGCTGTCGCTCTACCGTCGAGCGAAGGCCTTGCTGTTTCCTCAGGAAGAGGACTTCGGCATCGTTGCGGTTGAGGCCCAGTCATGTGGCTGCCCCGTGATCGCCTTGGCGAGGGGTGGTGCGATGGAGATCGTGCGGGAGGATACCGGGTTGTTCGTCGGGGATCAGACAGCGAACGCATTTGCGGATGCGATGACGGAAGCGACTCGATGGTCGATTCAATCCGATGCCTGTCGTGAGAATGCCGAGCGTTTTTCGTGCGAGGTCTTCGACCAGGCCATGCAGGATGAAGTGAATCAGATGATCGGTACCTGATTGCAGGGCTTCAGTTGACGGACCGTCTCGAACGGTGAGCGCCGTTTCCGTTCACGTGTCCATTTCCGTTCGTGTGCCCGTTTCCATTCGAATGTCCATTCCCGTTGGAATGGCCGTTCGCTCGGAGGCTTCCGTTTCCATTGACCAGCTGTTCACAGGCTTCCAGGTCTTCCATGACCCGTCCGCTGAGAACCTGCCCGATGTAGATCCGGCAATCCGATTCCATGGCGAGGTGTCCAACGAGTTCGCAATCGAGGAAGTACCGACATCGTTCAAGAATCGGTGACCCTGTGACATCCGTCATGCATTGAAGTCCGACGAAGGGATCTTCAACACGATTGGGGTCCTGTGTGAAGCGTCGTTGGATGACCCGGTCGTCGGTCCGGATCGAACAGATGGCAAAGTGTCGACTGTCCCGAATGACGGGTTCGATGGCCGTGCCTCTCGGGATCGCGACACTGACAAGCATGGGCACCTGGCTGCATTGCTGCACCCATCGAGTCATGAATCCGGCACGCAGATCATCCGCCTGTGAAGTCATCAGGAACGATCCCTGAGGCAGTGCCTCAGCGATCGATGGATCGATATGACCGAATTCTGTTGAATCCATGATGCGTAATCTCGATATGAACTTCCTGCGATGTCCGCATGTCGAGCGTGACAGGCGACAGTTCAGTCTGCGCCAGAATTTGAGAAGTGCCTCGAGTGATTCTCGACTCCACGACAAGTCTTTCCAGATCCTGCTCACAGACCGATAAAGAGCAGATTGAGATCGCATACAGGGCACTTGGGAGGCATCTCGTTGTCCCAATCGAGTGTTGAGGCACAGGTGAACTGGTTGAATTCGAAAAAATCGCTCATGGAGCGATAACCACACGATTCTTGGGGCCTTCAAGCTGAATGGTGGATTTGGGTGGGGTGGAGATGGGGGGATAGGGCTGAAATGTGTTGCAAAGTGGGGCGTCGTGGGGTAATCTCCCGGGCAGTTGAGTAGCAGGTGTCGGAATCAACTTCCGGCTGGGCGAGACCCACTCGCCCGATTGGGATGGCCCAGGAATTGGCAGTCTGCCAAGGGCCGAGCCGGGGGTCGCCTGCTACAGGCCAGGGTGAGGACCTGATGCGTGTTGTTCACAGGCGAGTACGAGCACACGATCGACGCGAAGCATCGCGTAGCCATCCCTTCCGAGATCAGATCTCGGTTGGATCCGAAGCTGCATGGCTCGGCGTTCTACCTTGCGCCAGGGACAGATGCCTCGTTATGGCTCTGGCCGGAAAAGACCTTCGAAATGCTGGCTTCGACTTCGGAGCAGTCACTGCTTCCCGACGAGGATCTGGCCGAATTCGAAGAGCTGCTCTACAGCCAATCCTCATGGGTGGAACCGGACAAGTCGGGTCGGATCAGAATTCCGGAACGGCTTCTGAAGCTCGCCCATTTGGATTCAAGCGTCGTCATCCTCGGCGTCAAGGACCACCTCGAGTTGCGGGATCCTGCAGCCTGGGCGGCCAGACGAGACGAGAAACTGGCAAAGCAGGCAGAAATCGTCCTTCGAGCACGACGCGCTCAGGCGCGTCAACGAGGGCATGGAGGTGAGTAAGCCGTCGAGATGACGGATTGACATTGCACGGCTGGATTCGGGTGTGTTCCTGGTGGATCAGGCTTCGGCAAGGAGGCCAAGCATGATGACCGCACCACCGGGCCACGGAAGGCTCGAGGCATCGTAGACCCAGGCCAGGTCGCCAAGTCCCACCGGCGACCTTGCACGCCGCCAGGGCACGTCCCGAATCATGAAGCATGCAGGCCATGGACGGCCTGCACAAACCGGCAGGTATTCCCCCTCAACGACACGGACGTCGTTGTGGCCCTGCCAACCTCCCGGTCTTCGGGATTCTGCATGACCGTCTCTGAAAGGACGCGGCCATGCTTCCTCAACGAGGCCGCCGGACCGTCCGGTCCCGGCCTACCCCTTCCCGGTTCGTGGCGTGTCCCACCACACGTCACGAACTTTTTTTACTGGTCGGTTCAGACGTCAGCTGCCGGCTGGCCGAATCTTGCCCAGCACGGTCGGGTTTTCAGAGGCGATTTGATCCGCCACTTCCCGCCTGTGCACTTCCACATCACGTGGGAAGTTCAGGGCCAATCGGACTCGATCGCCTTTGACAGAAGCAACCCGTACCACCCCTATGGGGTTGGCTGGATCGCCTATGACAACCTCTTCACCTTCTCTTCGCGTAATCACCAGCATCGATAGGACCTCCTGCCCTGATCAGAGGATGCTGCAAACCCGGGGCAGCATTGCCCCGGTCCACCAATGTGCAGGGTACACGACAAAGGCCCTCAGCCCAACCCCTTGGATCAAGAGATCTGGCCAGGGATCGGCATCCAACTGGTTGTCCGATAAGAGCTTGGAAAAAGGGGTAGAGAGGCCTTCAGGCCTCTTCTGCGGTGACCGAAGCGAAGCCGGGAACGTATTCCCGGAGGTTTCTTTCGATCAGCGACTGGAGTGTCATCGCTCTGGATGGGCAGCTGACACAGGCCCCCTGAAAGCGAATCTTGACGTTTCCAGCCTCGTCAACTGATACCAGCTCAATATCACCGCCATCCTCCTGGATGACCGGTCGCATGGCATCAAGGACCCGTTCAACTTCAGATTGGATGGGGCTCTTCGTCATGGTTGGTTCATCGTTCATGGGGTAGTGATCAAAGTCGCGTCGTCGTGGTTCTGGGTCATGGCTTGACCCAACAGCTTCAAGAGTACCATAGCTCACATGCACAGTCCCATTCTTCCCTCATTGATTCTCTGCCTGACCGGAATGCTGATCGGGTGTGGGAAGCCTGTCACGGACCCCGTATCAACTCTGGCTGATCCCGGAACACACAGCAGTCGGCATCGCCAGAGCCTGGACATGATCCGGACCAGTCCTGATCGCACAAGCCCTGATGGAACAGATGCCCTGCAGGGCCTCATCTACAGGCCTGGTTATGCAGATGATGTTCGACTGGATGGGATCGAGATCCTTCTAGAGTCCAATCGAGAACGCCTCATCAGGACGACGCGTCAGCGGTTGTCACGGACTGAAGATCCTCAGTGGCTCGAAGCATATTGCGACTGGATCTCAAAACAGGATTGGTCGGAGCCAGACGAAAAGAAGTCCATCAACGAGGCACTTGTGAGCAGTTGGGGCGTCTGGTGGCCAGTCTGGACCAAAGAGGAGACGCGACCGGAGTACCAGGCGCTCGTGGAGATCAACGGCGAAGACGAGGTGATTCCACTGGTCTTCGAGATCTTCACTGAGAGCAACAAAGCATCCCAACAGGGTCTCAGGAATCGTTGTTGGGAACTGCTCCATCGACTCGGAAAGCGGGGCGAACTGATTGAACTTGTCCGAGCCACGACGGATGAATCCGGCAATGCCATGATGGTTGACTTGAAAGCAGCTGCAGATGATTTCGGAACCGTTCCATACAACCGTGAAGAAATCCTCTGGCTTCGAAAACTGAGACAACCAGAACGTCAGGCCTTCTGGGACGAGGCCCGGGAAGCCGTTCGTGATGTCCCCCAATCTCGTCGCCCGGATATGGAGATTCGGGATCTTGCCGTCGTCGTCGCTGCAAGCAAGCATCGTCCGGAACTTCTGGTCATGTCGAAGGACGATCTGTACGAGCAGGTCGATTCCCAGACCCGAAATCTCAAGCACTACTACGAATCCGAGCCGGGCCTGCCCACGGATGGCAATCGTCGCGAACGTCTTCGGACGCATCGTTCACTGCTGACGTGGGGTGATCTGGCTGCCATCAGCATCGCCCTGGAAGCGCTTTCGCATGCTCCCATTCGATCTCATCTATTCGATTACGCCGATCGCGACTGTGATGACAAGGGGACCGAGTACGGAGGCATCATCCAGCTGGATGAACAGGGGCGATTCGAACTCAGGGAGTTTCTGCCCAAGATTCGTCACAACGACCGGCGTTTCAATGCATCGCAGCAGATGTTCGACGCCGGCTACACCGCCATCTATCACATGCATTTTCATGCCCAGAGATATGGCAACTCCAGACACGCCGGCCCCGGGCTTGGAGATCTGAACTATGCAGACAACACCCGGACCAACAACCTGGTCTTCACGTTTGTCGACGAAGACACGTTGAATGTGGACTTCTATCGGCATGACAAGGTCATCGTGGATCTGGGAACCATCACTCGGCCCGGCTCCGGTTGAATCAGAATGACCGTCTGGCCATTGCTGCTGGTCGCCGCGGTCCTTGCGGTGGATTCGGGTCTTGGCCTCTCGGTCTGGCCCAGTGATCAGTCCCTGTTGATTCTCCTTGTTGCGACCATCCCCATGCTCGTGGTGGTCATCATGACCTGGTCGAGATGTGTGTTCATCGCTCGCCAGGTTCAGGCGGGCCGACTTCAGTCTTTGCCGGAAGCAGCGTTGATCCTGAAGGTCGCAAGATGGCTCCTTGTGATCAACGCGCTCTTCGTGATCGTGATGACGGACTGGTTGGCGGTTGTTCGCAATCAGATGGGGAACGCTGTTCTTCTGGACGAGCTTGTGGTGCTGATGCCCGTCCTTGCGGGCATGTTCATGCTCGGTCTGGCCTGGTTCCCGGTAGAACACGCGCTCGCGAAACGACAAGGTGATCGAATGAAAGGGCGGTTGGATTACGCCTGGTCCCAGTTCTCGATCCACTGTCTGCTCGTTCTCACACCCGCTCTCGTCATCCTGGCCATCATGGAATGTGTCGAAGGCATCCGCATGCCGGGATGGAAGGGGCTCGGACTCCAGTTGGTGACGGGTGCTCTGGTGGTGGTGTTGTTCCTTGGCATGCCGCTGATCGTTCGATTGATCCTGGCCGTGAAACCTCTGGAACATGGTCCACTCCGGGAACGTCTTGACCAGGTCTGCGTACGTCATGGTGTCGGTGTTCGCGACATTCTTCTCTGGAGAACAGGCGGCGTCATGTTGAATGCCGCCGTCGTCGGGCTCATGGGCGTCTGTCGCTATGTCCTGCTGACCGATACGCTTGTCCGGGTGCTTCCGGATGAGCAGTCCGAAGCAGTCATGGCACACGAGATTGGTCATGTACGTCTGCGTCACATGCCCTGGCTCTTTGGCGTCATCGTGTCTCTGGTGCTTCTGGTCGAGGCCATCCTGTCACCTTTGGGCACAATCAACCAGTTCGGAGGTCTTGTGCATCTTGGGATTCTGCTGGGCGTGGTCTGGGGCGGGCTTGGCTGGGTATCCCGCCGATTCGAACAGCAGGCGGATACCTTCGCAGTCCTTCATTTCACAGGCCAGTCCGAAGAGGCCGGGCAATCCGGAGTGCCCCTCGAAGCGATCGCCCATGTCGTGGGTGCGCTCCGGGCGGTCGCCTGGATGAATGGAGACGTTGGTCAGCGATCCAGCTGGAGACACGGATCAATTGCATACCGTTGCAGCAACCTCGAGAAACTCGCTGGATGCGCCCCGGGGAAGCTGCCGATCGATACAGTTGTGGGCAGGATCAAGCTGACGACCGTCATTGTGGGTGTCGTGGGTCTGGCCGCCTTGATCGCGATGTCCAATGGAATGGGTCATGATGTCTGATCGATTGCCGATGCTCAGATGGATGCAGGGGACGGGCAACCGTTTCGCAATCGCCGATCAGGCGGACCTTCAGGATCGGGACCCGTCAGAACTGGCTCGGTTGCTGGCAGCCCACCCGCATCGTCCCGATGGACTGCTTGTTCTTGCACCCGATGCAACGACATCGGATGTAGCCATGCGAATCTTCAACTCGGACGGTTCAGAAGCCCGGATGTGCGGCAATGGACTTCGATGTGTCGTCTACGACCAGGTTCGACGGGGTCTTGTGGGAGCGGGGCCAGCCCGAATCCGGGTCGGTGATCATGTTCTTGAGGGACGTGTCCAGAGTGTTTCCGGTCAGGAAGCACTCGTGTGCACGACCATGCCCGTGCCCACAATCGTCCGGACCGAGGGGCTGCTTCAAGTTGAACTTGGCAACATGCATGTGATCGTGATGCATGACCAGTTGCCGTCCGAGGAGTCCTGGCGATACCAGGTGGGCAAGCTTCATGAGCAAGGTCTGAATGATGTGAATTTGCATGCCGTTCAGATTCTGTCGGAGGACACCATCGCGATGTCTTCTTGGGAACGTGGTGTCGGGCCGACGCTCGCGTGTGCTTCCGGGGCAACTGCTGCGGTCTCGGGTCTTGCCAGCATGAACAGGATCCACGACAGTGTCCTCGTGAAACAACCAGGTGGGGAACTGCGGGTGCATTGGCAAGGTGATGGCGCTCAGCCGACCAACTCGGGCATGGTGGGCGACCTCGATGAGGATGAGCAGGGACCGTCCGGGAACAACATGAGGCAACGGCACTGTGAACAGACTTGAACTTCCACAGGTACGGGTCAGTGGCTCACCGATGACCATGGGTGAGCAGTTGGGGGAGTCGCTCCGGGACATGGCTCGTGGGCTGGTTGCGCTCCGATTGAAGAACGCATCGGACTATCTGGCGGAACGTCGTATCGAAGGCGGTCTGGATCTGTATCGAAGAGTCGGCACTGCCTGCCTGGAACATCTCGAACGGTGGGATCCCATCGGCCATGCAGAGCTGGCGGGTACGGCAAGGGGTGCCGGGATTCCGCTGATCGATCTCTACTCGGCGGTCAATCTCACGGATATCCGAGACGTCTCATCGATCGGTGTCATCGAAGGATCCCATGATGAGGGTTGTACGGCTTTCATGGCACCCGTTCAGCAGGAGACGCCCCTCCTGGTTGGACAGACCTGGGATCTGAATGCCGGTGATCTTGAATTCGTCGTTGCCGTTCATCGTGTCCCCGATGATGGTCCGGAGACCTGGAGCGTGACGGTTGCCGGCGCACCAACGCTCATTGGGATGAATGAACACGGACTTTGGGTCGGTACGACAAACATCAAGGTTCGTGGGGCGCGTCCAGGCGTCGGATACATGGATATTCAGCATCGTGTCATTCGTGAACGAAGTCATGATGCTGCCGTGAAGCTGGCCATGGATGCGCCGCGGGCAGCCGCCCACACCTACTGGTATGCCGACGAATCCGGTGGGACGGAACTGGAATGTTCCGCAGACCGCGCCGTGAGAAGACCTCTTGGCAGCGTTCCATTGATCCAGACGAATCATTGCCTCGATGATGATCATGTCGTTCAGGAAGGCGAGCCGCCACAGCCCAGCAGTCGCGCAAGACTCTCCCGGGCCACGGCACTCCTGGCCAGCGGCTCGGTAGACGCGGCTCGAGCACGGGACATCATGGCCGATCGATCTGATGGCGTGCTGTCCATCAACCGGTTGCCGGAGGATGGCGAACCGACGACCACCAACGCCTGCACGATCGGTGTACCCCAGAACCGGGCGTTCGAGGCATGTCGGGGGAGTGCGGATCGCGGTGAGTGGGTGACGCTCGCCTTTGAACGAGCTTCCTGAGACTCTCCGACGCCTCACCCGCCTTCAGCGAATACAATCCGTCATCCATGAATACACGTTCCTCCATCCAGGGGCTCCATCCAGCCATCGCGACACCTGAGGTCGAGGCGGCGATCGACGCTGTGATCGCTGGCATCGACCAGGCCCAGTCCAAGCTCACCGGCGTTCGATCTCCGGATCCAGACAAGCAGGCGGCGGCCGCCGCCACGATTCAGACCTATGGGGAAGCCCGGGGCAGGGGGCTCTGGTATCCATTGATGGGCTCTGGTCTGGGCAGGGGTGCCCTCGTCGAGCTGACGGATGGCTCCGTGAAGTACGACTTCATCACCGGAATCGGAGTCCATGCCTTCGGCCATGGAGATCTGGACATCATCCGCACGGCCATCATGGCTGCG
Organism: Phycisphaerae bacterium; assembly: GCA_002702575.1. GTDB lineage: Bacteria > Planctomycetota > Phycisphaerae > Phycisphaerales > SM1A02 > UBA1668. Next base: position 226,078 of record PAAJ01000018.1, read on the forward strand.
ACCGGCGATGTGGTGATGCAGGGGAATCTTCAATGCAATGAAGACGCTGCGGCGTTCTCCGAGGCGTTGCTCTCAGGGGCGGCTGATGGAGGTGAACGGAAACTGGCCCATTGCTTCCTCACCAACTCCGGGGCCTTGGCAAATGAAAACGCCTTGAAGATCTGCATGCAGAAGACGGGAGGTGCGCCCCGTGTGCTCACGTTCGAGCATTGCTTCGCAGGTCGTACCACGACGATGGCTCAGGTTGGTGACAGTGCCGGCGCTCGACAGGGGCTGGCCTTGAATCTCGAGGTCGAGCATCTCCCGTATTTCGATCCAGCCGATCCCGAGGGCTCGACTTCGCGTGCTGTTGAGCAATTGGAACAGGCGATTCGCCGCTACCCGTGTCAACATGCGTGTCTGGCGTTGGAACCACTCCAGGGTGAAGGTGGCTTCAATGTCGCCCCCCGATCGTTCTTCCAGCCCCTGATGGAACGTGCCCGGGCAGCCGGTATTCCCATCTGGTTCGACGAGGTTCAGAGTTTCGGACGAACGGAAGCCATGTATCGATACCAGTGGCTCGATCTCGAACCCGACGTGGTCACGGTCGGCAAGATGTCCCAGGTCTGTGCAACGCTCTACACGCCGGACATGAATCCAAATCCTGGCCTGCTGAGTGCGACGTTCATCGGCTCGACGGCATCGCTGCGGGTCGGCCGACGGATGTTGGAACGACTCCAGGCGGAGGGTGCCTACGGTGAGGATGGTCGTCACGCTCGATTGCATCAGGCCTTCCGTCGATTCGCCCGTCAGCTGGTCGAATCGAATCCAGAACATTTTCCGTCGCCTCATGATCCCGGAAGGCCAGCGAGTCCAGACGAAGTCATCGGCGGTGCCGGCGGCATGATGCGACTGACTCCCTATGGTGGTGATGCGACGAGAATCAAGCCACTGCTCATGAGAATGCTGGATGCCGGTGTCATCGCCTTCTCATGTGGACACGGTCCGGTTCATCTCCGATTCCTGCCGCCCATGGGAGTCCTGACCGAATCCGACATCGAATCCGTTCTTGGAATCGTGGGTGATGTCCTTGAGGAGGATGCCTGATGTTCCTGGTACGCAGTGCGATGACGGATGATCATGATGCGCTGCTTCGTCTTGCGAAGACGGTGCACTCCAACAATCTCCCGAGCGAAACCTTGCCGCTTCGTGATTTGCTTGTGAAATCAAGACGGAGTTTTCTCGGCAAGATTCCTCCTCGGGATCGTCAGTACGTGTTTTCCGTCGTCGAACCCGAATCGGGCAAGGTCGTGGGGACCTCCAGCCTCATTGCTGGCAAGGGAACCGAGGCGTTGCCTCGTCTTGTTCTGAAGGTCCGAAAGCGGGAACACTACAGTCGTGATCTCCAGACCGGTCATGTCCAGATCACGCTGCAACTCTGCCAAGACACCTCCGCATCGACCGAGGTTGGGGGACTTGTTCTCTCTTCGGCATACCGTGGCACGTCCGATCGTCTGGGCTCACTGCTCAGTAAGGTTCGTTTCAGTTTCATCGGCATGCATCCCGGGGACTTTGCCGATCGGATCATCGGCGAGATCATGGGAACGTTGACGCCCGATGGGCGGACGATGCTCTGGGATCATCTTGGCCGACGCTTCATCAACCTGTCCTATCAGGAGGCGGATGCCTTCAGCAGGACATCGAAAGAGTTCATTACATCGCTCTTCCCGGACATCGAGATCTACGCCTCGCTTCTTCCTGCTGAAGCCCGTCGTCTCATCGGTCATGTCAGTCCGGCTGCAATCCCGGCCCAGCGCATGCTCGAAAGACTCGGTTTCCAGCACAACGATGAAGTCGATCCCTTTGATGGGGGGCCCTATCTCGAGGCTGTTCGAGACGAGATTCCACTGGTGCGAACAACGACATCGGCTTCATTCGCTGGCACGATCGAGGAGTCTTCCTCCTTGCCTGCAGCGATCGTATGTGTTCACGAAGGTGCGGATTTCCGTGCGGTTCGATGCGCTTACCAGGCCGAAGGTGATCAGATTCATCTTCCGGAAGCTGCCGTCAAGGCGCTTCGTCTCAAGCCCGGTCACTCACTCCACTACACCCCACAGCCCAAGTTTGAAGCCGTCGCCGATCCGTCCTCACAGGAATCGGTAGCTTCATGAGTCCATCGCAACCACTGCCAGCAAATGATGTCATCGATGGTGTTTCATGTCCGATCAGCGGGGATGATCTGATTTCGACGGATCCGGCCAGTCCCACCTCGGTGATCTGGTCGGGATCACCAAGCTCGAAGCATGTTGATGCGGCGGTTGAAGCAGCCAGAAACGCGTTCGGCGGCTGGTCGTCACTCTCCATGGAAGCTCGAGCACAACATCTCATCCGATGGGGTGAAGTCACGAAGGCCCATGCTGATGAACTCGCTGATCTGATCGCCCGGGAGGTCGGCAAGCCGGCTGCTGAGGCAAGGATCGAAGCGAACGCGCTCAGTGGGAAGGTGGCACTGACCCTTGAGGACGCGGTTGCCGGTCGTATTCGGGACTGGACGGCGGAAGCCGGTGCCGGACGGACGGGGCGTTGCCGCTACAGACCTCATGGTGTCATGGCGGTGATCGGTCCCTTCAATTTTCCTGCTCATCTTCCAAACGGTCAGTTCGTACCAGCCATGTTGGCGGGCAACACCGTTGTGTTCAAGCCTTCCGAGCTGGCGCCAGCCGTCGGTCAGAGACTGGGTGAACTCATGCAGGAAGCGGGGCTGCCTCCAGGCGTCTTCAATGTGATCCAGGGTCGCAGCGAAGAGTCCAGACAACTGTGTACGCACAAGGATGTCAACGGGATTCTCTTCACGGGATCCTGGCCAGTTGGCCGAAGCATCCTTGAGCAGAATCTGGATACGCCTGGCCGCATCGTTGCATTGGAACTCGGAGGCAACAATCCCGCCATCGTGCATGAGGATGCCGATCTTCGACTTGCCGTCATTGAATGCGCTCGAGCAGCCTTCGCCACCACGGGCCAACGGTGTACGTGTACCCGGCGAATTCTGGTTCACGAACGGGTTGCCGATGAGTTCCTCAGCGCCCTGTGCACGACGGCAACCACGCTTCTGGTCGGGGCTCATGATGATCCAGTCGCACCGTTCATGGGTCCGCTCATCACCGAGGCAGCAAGAACCCGTGTGCTTGATTCACAGAGAGCGATCGTGTCTCAGGGGGGTCGATCTCTGGTGCCCGCTGTCGAACTCCCGCGAGATGGCTGGTTCCTGTCTGCAGGCATCATCGAGGTCGACGGTTTTCAGCTTGATCAGGACGAGGAAATCTTCGGACCACTTGTCCAGGTGTCGACCGTGTCCTCGATCGACGAGGCGATCCAACAAGCCGGTCAGACCCGATACGGTCTGGCCGCATCGGTCTTCACGCAGGATGAGAAGATCTTCGATCACTGCTTCGCCGGGATCTCGACGGGATGTCTGAACTGGAACGTTGGAACAGCAGGTGCCTCCAGCCGACTGCCGTTCGGTGGAGTCGGCCGAAGTGGAAATCACCGGCCTGCGGCAGCACTCGCAATCGATTCATGCGCCTATCCGGTTGCCAGTCTGCTGCAACCAGGCCCGGAGATTCCCATCCCGGCAGGCATGACCTGGAAAGATGAATGGTTGCCGTCCGCGGCCGATCAAGATTGAAAGCATCATCCGTGACGACCCGTGGATCTCGACAGGATGAAGGCAAGAACGGTCTCCCCCTGGGAGCGCGTCGCCATCAAGTGGTTCACGAAATCGAACTTGGTTTTCGTCGAGCGTGTCATGGCCAGGAGCCTGGACCGGTCGTGCTGGCCGTCAGTGGTGGCCGGGATTCGCTGGCGTTGCTCATCGCGTCGGCTGTGCTTCGGGATCACGATGACTTCGCGATCCTGCCAAGAGTCGTTCATGTCCATCACCATCTGAGGCCTGAGGCGGATGACGAGGCGGATCATGTTCTGAAGGTTGCAGCCATGTTGGACATTCCGGCGGAAGTCCGGAATCTCGAGCTTTCTGATGGGACGCCTGATGAAGCACGCCGCCTTCGGTATGAAGCCCTTGTGGCCGGCGCCGTGGATTGTCGCTCAGGCCTTGTCGCAACGGGTCATCATGCAGAGGACCAGCTCGAAACGATCCTGGCCGCCCTCGGTCGGGGGGCAGGGCCCGGAGGCCTCGCCGGGATGCCGAGATCGAGGGGACTCTCTGATGGCGTATCCCTCATCCGACCGTTGCTCGGTATCTGTCGAAATGATGCTGCGGATCTTTGCCGTGCAGCCGACATCAGATGGTGTGATGATCCGGGTAATGCGAATCCGGATACCCAGCGCGGTCGACTTCGACGTGATGTTCTTCCGGTGCTCGAGGAGATGTGGCCGGGAGTCGCTTCGCGTGTCGCGGCGACCGCCGATCTTCAGGCGATTGCAGCCACTGCGATGGATGGGCTCGTCGGATCGGTGTTCGGCCCAATGGATCGAATGGAGTGGGTCCGACAGGATCTCCGTGATCTGCCGACTCCCGTGATCGCAAGTGGTCTGCGTCGAGCCATTCTTTCCAAGGAAGTGGTTGCCGTGGATGACCTGTCTCATGTCACGATCTTCTCCGCTTCCGAAGCGGTGGGGGATCATCGCCAGCACCAACGTTGTTTTGAAGTCGGATCGGGCAGCCGAATCATCGTGAATGCCCGCCATGTTCGAATTGAAACTCCTGAAGGAGACTCCTGATGAATGTCGTTCTTGTAGGACATTGCACACCCGACGCCTTCATGTTGAAGTCCATGGTGGACAGAGTGCTGCCAGGCAGCGAGATTCATGTGAGCAACGATGATGATTCACTCTCAGCACATGGTGCTGATGAATCCATCTGGCTGGTGAACAGAATCCTCGATGGCGCTTTTTCAGTTGGTCAATCAGGCCTGGAACTCATTCAGTCCCGAATCGAAGCGCAGCCTGGTGCAAGGGTTGCTCTGATTTCGGATCTTGAGGAACACCAACGCACTGCGGAATCACTCGGTGCCAAGCCGGGCTTTGGCAAGAAGGGTCTCTATGACGAAGTTTCTGCGGAGCGTCTTCGAACGCTGGCGGCCGACTGAGACGGTCAGGGACCGATCCGTTCGCAGCCGTTCATGAACGGCTGCAGGGCTTCGGGGACCGCGATGCTGCCATCTGGCTGCTGATGCATCTCCAGAATCGGAATCAGGATCCGCGGGCTGGCGACAACGGTGTTGTTCAGGGAATGACAGAAGACGGTCTTGCCGTTTTCGTCGCGGTAGCGAAGGTTCAATCGTCGACATTGGAAGTCATACAGGCGTGAGGCGGAGTGGGTTTCTCCGAATTCGCCCATGGGTATGCCGCTCGAGTCCTCTTCACCACGACCTGGAATCCAGCATTCGATGTCGATCATGTCTGCATTCTTGGTTCCGAGATCACCCGTGCAGCACTGAAGCAGTCGGTAGGGCAACGCCAGTGATTGGAGCAGTCCCTCGACAATTCCGATCATCGCCTGGTGATGCGATCTGCTGGTCTGTTCATCAGCCTTGTCGATGATGATCTGTTCAACCTTGTCGAACTGGTGAATTCGATACAGGCCGGCCGTGTCCTTGCCAGCGGCACCGGCTTCTCTGCGGAAGCAGGTCGACACCGTGGCGTACTTCATCGGAAGCTGGTCGGCTTCGACAATCTCATCGGCATGGAGGCTCATCAATCCGACTTCACCGGTTCCGGTCAGATAGAGGTCCTGCCCCGGTCCGGGCGTACTGTCAGCGTCGATGTGATAGGTCTGCTCGATTCCGCCAGGGAAGAAGCCTGTGCCCACCATGGCCTTTTCACGGACGAGTACGGGAACAGAGGTTGCCCGAAAACCATGTTCCTGGGTGATGTGATGCATGCCCATCGCCAGGATGGCCTGATGCAGTTGCATGCCGTGACCGGTGAGGATGTAACTTCGAGATCCGGCGACCTTGACGCCGCGTTCGAAGTCGACGAGCCCCAGGTCATGCACCAGTTCGAGATGTGTTCTGGGTCGGAAGCCCCGGTTCTCCTCGAACGACTTGTTCCAGTCCCAGTCATCAGGCGCCCACCGGCGGATTTCGACATTGTCATCAGCATTGGTGCCGCGTGGGACATCCGGATCCGGAGGCTGGGGAATCTTCAGTTGGATCTGCTGCCATTCCGGCTCGATCGAGACAAGTGAATCATCCAGTTCCTGAATCTGCTGCTTGAGTGCGGCAGGTCGCGCTTCGAGTCCAGCGATTTCGGCCTCAAGGGCCGCGACCTTGGATTCGTCTGCTGACTTCAGCTGACCCTTGAGCTTGCCGATCATGGGTCCCGTTTCCTTGCCGATCTTCTTCTGCTCGGCCCGGAGCGTCTCCTGTTGCTGAAGCAGTTCCCGACGTTGCTGGTCCAGTTCCAGGAGTCGCGGAATATCCACATCGACACCCTTGGCGGCGGCGCCCTGGATGAACAGGTCAGGATGCTCTCGGAGTTGCTTGAGGTCGATCATGCGTCCGACATGGTATCGGTCATGAGGACTCCACGTCACTTCCACGGGGGGGTGCTGCCCAGCCGAGCTTGTCGTGGAGGATCCGCAAGAAGGGGTGTCCCGGGCACGCGACGAATCCCATGAGGGTCGGATAGCGGGAGAAGGCGACTCGATCATTGCGGCGAAGAGGGATGTGGCATTGGCCATCCAGGACCAGTGAAGTGCCGACATTCACCTCTTCGAGGACCACTTCGAGGGTGGATTGCCCATGGAGCGCACAGGGTCGGAATGCGAGCGATTGTGCGGCCAGTGGTGTGAAGATGATGGCATCCAGCCTGGGATCCACGATCGGGCCTCCGGAGGAGGCGTTGTGTCCGGTCGAACCGGTGGGTGTTGCGATCACCAGCCCGTCTCCCGAGAGCTTGGGCCCTTCCTGGCCATCGATCGAGGTGGACATCTGGATCATTCGGAACGGTTCACCGGCCGTGATCAGGCCATCATTCATGGCTCGGTGGGTCATGGTGTCGCCACCATCAGCGGGTTCGATTCGAACTTCCATGAGCATGCGGTGTTCGAGTGTCCTGTCGGATCCCAATACCGTCCGGGCGTGCTTCTTGAAACTTGCAGGGCTGAAGGGTGCGAGAAATCCCAGTCGACCGCAGTTGACGCCGATCATGGGGATCGAGTGATCGACCAGTCGTCGAGCCTGGGCGATCATGGTTCCGTCACCGCCAATCACGATGGCAACATCGGGCTTGGGATCAGATGGGATGGGTTCCGAATCCTCCAGCGAACCGCTGACGCAGGGAATCTGCAGTTCTTCCAGTACGTGTTCAATCTGACGTGAAGCCTCCACGGCTTCCGGCCTGGACGGATCAGCAAGAAGCACTGTATGGGTCACGCGCTGGATGGTTGGGCTGCTGTCCATCTTCTGTCCTATCCAACAAGTCCCTTGGTGAGACGCATGAATGCTGTTTCAAGATTGATCTCGGCAGGATGGAACGACTTGACCCGGAATCCCTGTGCCACCAGACGACTGGCCAACTCGGAAACTGGGGTGGCGGAATCACTGTCGAGGAGAACTTCCAGGATGACTTCGCCTCGTTCCCGTGCGAGCTCGACACGCTTCACCCCCGGGACCTTCATGAGCATGCGACCAGCCTCCTTGACACGGTCTTCCACACTGATCTGGACCAGTTGGCCGACATTCGCCTTTTCCATGATCTCGTCGACGCTTCCGGAGAACAGGAGCTTTCCCTGTTCGATGATGCCAACCATGTTGCAGAGCTCTGCAAGCTCATGAAGGATGTGGGAACTGATCAGAATGGTCTTGCCCATCCGCCTCAGCTCCTTCAGGAGTTCCCGGATTTCGACTCGAGCTCTCGGGTCGAGCCCGGAAGCGGGTTCGTCCAGCAGGAGAACCTTGGGATCGTGCAGCAGGACTCTGGCAATCGACAGCCGTTGACTCATGCCGCGGCTGAGACTGCTGACTTCTGCATTCGCCTTGTAGTTCAGATCAGTCAGGTCCAGAACGTCCGCAACGACCTTCCGTCGACGTTGGCCATGGATGTCGTAGCAGGCCGCGAAGAAATCAAGGTATTCCGTCACGACCATGTCGTCATAGGCGCCCATGAAATCCGGGACATAGCCGATCACCGGTCTGATGTGCGGGTTCTGATAGCCCACCACGTTGCCATCGATGCGGGCTTCGCCCCATGTCGGCTTCAGGAGGGTCGCCAGGATCTTGATCGTGGTGGTCTTGCCGGCACCGTTGGGTCCGATGAAACCGAAGCAGGCGCCTTCCTCGATCTCGAGGTTGAGATTGTCCAGCGCGATGAGCTCGCCGTACTTCTTGGTCAGGTTGACTGTTTCGATGATGGCCATGTCAGGAATCCATGAAGCGTATACGGTTCAGCGTCCTGCTGCGGAAGACCCCGTTTTACCGGGCGGATCCTGCAGGGGCAGGATCCATCGGACCATTGCCAGCCCCTCACTCTTCTCGATGTCCTCTCCATTGATCCGCAGGGGAAGGGGCACCTGGCTTTCAGGCAGGAAGCCAGTGACCAGGATGACCGGTTGACTGAACCACGATGAGAGGTCCAGTTCACGACCGATGGATCGACTCGTGATGGCATGATTGACGTCGCGGGTCTTTCCAGCCGGTCGAATCCAGCGTGGGGGTTCCAGCTGGTGATAGACGCTCAACGCTTCCAGCGCTCGCCTTCGTTCACCGGCATTCATGGGGTTGGAGATCGATCCGATCTGATTTCGATGATCCGAGTACTTGGCCTTGAAGGATCGCTGCAGAGTCGACGTGTCATCCAGCTTGAGGGAATCGAGCATCAATGAGCCACCTTCGGGCAGATCGTCACTCAGTGCCCAGTGCCACCCGGTCCGTTCCATGCGGCCTGAATCGTCCGGTTCAATCCACGATGTGATCTCGCCATCGATCGATTCCGGTGATCGGGGCATGGCGTGCTGTTGATCCACGAAGATGATCTGGACATCCTCGAGCAACCCGGGGAGTTTGCTGATGATCGAACCTCTGAGGCTTGTAGCCTGGCCATCACGATCCCGAACAACATGGATGGGCCTCTGGGGATCCATTCGGAGAAGATCGCCCCAGCTCGTGCCGGCAATCGGTCCTCGCCAGTCGATTTGAAGGGGCGTCGTCGTCGATCGACTTGGTATCACCAGTCTGTTGAGTCCACCCGTCGTGTCCACGGTGGTCTGTCTTGGATCTGGAAATCCGCTCAATCTGTTCTCACTCGGCTCCCATGGCAGAATGAGATCGCTGCCATCTCCCTCGATCACCAGTTCGTGATCGGTATAACCAGGCGTGAACAGTGACAGCCAGCTGATGGCTCGTTGCTGATCCTGCCCGTGGACGGAATCGATGACGGTCAGATGCCTTGCATGAACAGCCGATTCACGGGACGAGGCGACGATCACCCAGGCGATCACACTGAATATGACGGTGGCGCAGAAGAAGATGAACCAGGACAGGTGCAATCTGCGTTGCGACTTGAGAATGGCCCAGCTCACTGGAATGGCGAGCAGCCAATAGGCGATGAACAGGAAGAAGGCCGTCAGAAGACCACCGCCCACTTGCTCGATGTCATCGGTCTCGCTCATGATGAGACCGTCATCGACGATTCTCAGTTCCGGTCCTGTCCGGACCAGTCTTTCCTGTTCACGCAGATCCTTCATCGATCTGGAGAGCGGCGTATCGCTTCGACGGCCGAGGAGACGATTCCAGAAGACATCCGGCTCGGGAACATGTTCGATGGTGGGGGGATCTTCGACGCCACGTTTCACGGCAGCAGCACGAAGTGACGGTGAGGCGAGATCGACTCCGACGAGACTGAGGTGTCCACGGCCGACAGGTCTTTGAACCGCAACGGTGCCGACGTTGCCGAGGGTCCATGCCGCCGTCCAGCCTTCCGACGAGGGTGCGACATCGAATGTGCCATCATCATCTCGGAAGACATAGGCCGGCATCGAACCTGCAGGTGCAATCTGCGGAGAACGTTTGGTCAGATCACGGAGCACCGACATGATCGGGACCGTTTCATTGATGACAGGCGACCCTGGCATCAGCGATCCCAGCGGACCGTTCTCGCCGGCTCCAAGGCTCCAGGGGTTGCCTGCCTGGGGGAGGATGATCGCGAGATGACCACCGCGTTCCATCCATTCAATCAGAGCGGCTTCCTGGGCCGGTGACAATTCGACTTCGGCATTGGTCCAGACGAGGGTGTCAAATGGCCGCAGTCCAGGCCAGCTGTCGGGAAGGTTGGCAGACACGGCAACCATCCCAAGGGCCGTCGGCTCTGAATGGGCGGATACGTTCTCGACCGTTTCCGACGACTTCTCGTAGAACTCCAGTCCGGCTGTTCGTGTTCCCACGACACCGATCAAACCGGTATCGCGTGGAATCAGCCGTGGTGAGGCGACAATCGGAGTGAACTGGTAGACGCCCAGGTCTCTTTCCGGGCGACCATCCTTGAATTCACGGACACGGATCAATCCCTGTGTTTCCAGACTCGCATCCGGTGGCAGTGGAACGTACAGCCATGTCGATTGAGGCTGCCCCGGAGACAAGGCCAGCTGTCTTCCATACGAGATCACATCGCCATCCGTTGTCTCATGGTCCCATTGGACCCAGACGGATGCATCCGTTGCCAGTCGGCTTGTCAGTTCGACTTCGATGCCGGTGATTTCGCCGGGTCGAAAAACGTTGCCCGTTCCGTACTGGAGCAGCCGGATATCCAGTGGGTCCTGAGCATGCGCGGTCAATGGCCCGAGCAGCAGGCAGAGGAGTATCCAGAGAAGGGTGTTCGGCGATCTCACGACAACATGGTACGAAGGACCAGCAGGAAGGATCAGCTGGAAAGCGCCCCGAATGCTTCAACCATGGCCGCATGGCTCCTGACGCCATGTCGGAAGCGTGCAATGGAGAATTCCTCGTTGGGGGAGTGGACCCGGTCACTGTCGAGACCGAAGCCGACGAGAAGGGAATCGATCCCCAGAATGGACTGGAACGAACCGACGATCGGGAGCGAGCCACCACTGCCGATCAGCACGGCATCGTTTTCGAATACCTGATTCATGGCTTGACGCGCCGACTGAAGCCAGGGTGAATCGGTTGCGACACAGATGCCCGGGTTGCATCCAAATTCTTCAAACTCCCACCGGCATCCTTCCGGGGTCCGCGCTTCCAGGAACGCTTTCAATGCATCCATGATGACTCGGGGGTCCTGATTGGGAACCATGCGACAACTGATCTTGCACGAAGCATGTGCGGCAATGACCGTCTTGGCGCCGGGCCCGGTGTATCCAGCCCAGATGCCATTGATGTCGCAGCTGGGTCTCGCCCAGACGCGTTCGAGGACGGAATGGGAGGCTTCTCCCATCGATGTCTTCAGGCCCGCCGTCTCCAGGAATCCGGCTTCATCGAAATTCAGTCCCTTCCACTCCGAAAGCAGGGCTTCGTCGACATCCACGTCGTCGTAGAAGCCATCGATCTGAACTCGACCATGGTCGTCATGCAGCTGGGAGACGATTCGAGTCAGTGCATTGATGGGATTGACCACGGCGCCACCGTAGACACCGGAGTGCAGATCGTGTGATGGACCATGCAGGGTTGCCTGGAGATAGATGATGCCACGAAGTCGCGTGGTGATTGCGGGTGTATCCGGCGTCCACATCCCTGTGTCACTGATGACGCAGACGGCAGACTCGAGTTCCTTGGCGTGTTCATGAAGGAAAGGTTCGAGGCTGTCGCTTCCGCTCTCCTCTTCACCTTCAAGCAGGATTCTGACCGGTGCTGGTACCGAACCCGTGACTGCTTTCCATGCACGAAAGGCCTCGATGAACATCATCAGCTGACCCTTGTCGTCAGCGGCTCCACGGGCAACGATCTTCGGACCTTCTTCGCCATCGACCCGGACAGGTTCGAATGGTGGTGAGTCCCACAGCTCGAGTGGATCGGCCGGTTGAACGTCATAGTGTCCGTAGTAGAGGATGTGTGGACCTGTCCCGGGACCATCGTCATGGGCGACGACCATCGGTTGTCCAGGTGTGGTGTGAACCGTCGTGTCCATGTCGAGCTCCGAGAGGAGATCGCCAGCGAACTGGGCGGCTCTGCGAGTGTCTTCGTCATGTGCTGGATCAGTGCCGACGCTGGGTATGCGCAGGAAGTCTTCGACTCGTTGTAGTGACTCTTCGAGGTGTTCGTCGATCCAGTTCAGTACGTCTTGAAGCGTGTTGGTCATGCCGTTCAAACTCCCTTGAGGAGATGCAGGCTAGCGTCTAATGGAACGGAAGGCACTCCGGCATGTCCGACTCCTCGGCTTCCTTGACGCAGATCACCTCGCCATCCCGCACGGCCATGACAAGCGGGGGGGTCATGATCCAGTTGATTCCTGTGGGCAGTTCCGCCAAACGACAGTCCAGACACGGGTTGTCCAGGAGTCCATCTGCGGTAAAGCCATCTGCTGTCTCGGGAACTGCCACGAGGGTTGTCGGGACTGGAGAACCGAATCCGAACTGGAACTCGAGAAGCATCTGGCAGTGATCGCAGGTTCGACTGTAGTAGATGAGGTACTGCTCGCCCTGATCAAGATCGGGGGGCAGGCCACGTGTGTACTGCACGAGGTCGATGTCGTACACGTTCTTGCCGACCCAGTCACTGGGATCCAGTTCGTACCAGTCCCGGGGAGGTCTTGCCGACTGCTGTGCCACTTGTGGTGGCGAGGTCGTCTCCCCACTGGTGGGTTCTGGACGTTCGACTGTGTCACCGAAGACTTCCGGAGCCTCTTCAGCGGATCCGACGAGACCGACCGGGTTCTCGAGTGTCGAGTTGACGATCGTGGGTCTGTCGAGAACCCATACGAACGCGATGGTGGAAGCGACCAGGAACATGAAGGATGCCTGGGCCAATCCAAGACGAAGCGTTCCTTCCACAGTCAGCTGCGCCGGCTTGATGGCAATGACCAGGATCAGCAGGACAAGATCAATTGCGAGCATGACCCATGGGGGGGGCGAGAAGCTGCCGAGACATCCGCAATTCGTGAGATTGCCTGCGATCAACTCGTTGACGAGAACGAGAACAAATGCAGTCAACATCAATACGGACATCAGTCTGGCAAGCTTCGGAACGAAGAGCATGATCGCGATGGCGGCGATTTCGATTCCAAGCAGAATCGCAAGACTGATCTTGAGATCCAGGCCGATTCCATGAAGGATTGCCCTGAACTGCTTGGGCATGAGAGAGGGATCGCGGGAAGCGAACTTCAGCAGGACGCCCGCGAGGATCCACGCGGGGACCACGATTCTCACCAGAACCAGACCGAAGAGGTCGAGGCTGTTGCGATCAGATCTGTCTTGTACGGCTTCTGCCATGGTGTGTCTTCCAGTGTGATGGTCTTCTCTGGATCCAACGAACAAGCGGCGTCTCTATTGTGCTGAAAGTGACATCAGCGATCCACGATCCCGCTTTCGATCAGTTCACAGAGATGGTGGATGACCACCTGGTGGGCATCCTGGATGGTCGCCGATCTGTCCGCATCGATGACCAGTGAATGGTCGCAGGCGGCCAGGGCGGGCCCGCCGTCTCGGCCCAGAAGCCCCATCGTCGTGATCCCCATCGTCCTGGCGGCGTCCAGAACGCGGAGGATGTTCTGGCTCTTGCCGGATGTACTCATGACCAGAAGCACGTCACCCTGCCGACCGAGACCCTGGAGGGGGCGCTCGAAGATGGTCTCATAGCCGAAATCATTGGCGATGCAGGTCATGGCTGTTGGGTCGGAGACCAGCGAGATCGAGCGAATCGGCGGCCTGTTTCGTTCGTAGCGACCGATCAGTTCTTCCGTGAGATGCAGAGCCTGTGCTGCTGAACCCCCGTTCCCTGCGGTGAACAGGGTTCCGCCGCTGACCAGCGAGCTCACGATGACTTCACCCAGCCGCATCACATCCGGGAGCTGGTTCTCCAGGTTGGAGAGTGTCTTGATGGTGACCTGGAGCTGGCTTCGCAACTGCTCGAGCATGGGGGCTGGGATAGGGCTGGAGGAGTTGGTCATTCGTCGTCCTGTTCAGTCGCCGGAAGGCGGATAGGAGGCTCCAAGTGGAGTATAGGTCCCTTGCCCGGCCCAGGGGCGTGGGAGGGCCCCGCCTGCTAGACTTCGTCGTTCGTAATGGAGTGATTGATCATGCGACAGATCCTGATGATGATCATCGTGGCGAGCGGAGTCCTGATGGCTTCACCCCGTCTGATGGCGAATTCGGAAGCCACCAGCAATCTGGTGGACCAGCTCAATGAGGACGGCACCGTCCGCGGTGAACCATTGGCCAAGGCCTACCGTGTTCTCTTTGATGCCTATCTCGAGATCACGCCACCCCCTCAGCCAGTCGGGCGATCGTTCAATCAGGGCAACATCTGGCCCGGTATGTCGGGGTGGGACGAGGTCGCTCGATGGGCCAGCGCCAACAAGGCGATGGTGGATGCCATCATCAAGGCTTCCGAGCGAACTTTCATTGCACTGCCCTACGGCGTCGATCAGGTACCGCCGTCCTATGTTGAATCAGGTCTCTGCGTCAACATCGTCATCAATGACGGTCAGCCCATTGTCGACTTCAGATACTTCGAGGCGCTGGACACGATCAGTGCCCTGGCGACTGCCGAGATCTACCGTCGCTTCGAGACGGGTGACATCGATGGTGCCCTGGATCTGCTGAATGCAAAGCTGTTCGTTCTCAGGATGTTCTGTGACCGGCAGTTCATGCAGGAGAAGACGCATACGTTCGAGCTGCTCACGGAATCGCTTTCGAATGCAAGAGACATGTACTGGACGTACATGGATCGAATCAGTGCTGAGCAGTTCCGGGAAATCTCTCTGCGTCAGCTCCCGTACCTTCGCCCGGATCGGGCCAGGCTGCTGATTCCAGAAGCCGACAGACTGGTAGCGGAAGCTGTTCTCGAGGAAGTCTTCGACACGGAGACGGGTGATCCGATTCCGGATCGTTTCGTCGATGTCTTCTCCAGGATGCAGTCCAACGGCGAGCCGCTGACCAGATTGGGGGCAGCCGCCCGCTGGCGTTCGATCGCCGGAAGGCATGCCAGTCATCTGGCATCCAAGGAACGTCTTGAACTCATCTACGATGACTGGTGGAGGCGATGGCGCATTCGCAATCGTCAGCTCGCCGAGCTGGAATCGACCCAGTTCGATGATGCGAACCCCATGCGATATGCCGCTGTGCTCATTTCAGTTGAGAATATCCAGGAGCTCTTCGATATCCGTAACCGGCTTCGCGTCGCGGTGTATGGAACGGCCATCTCAGCAGGGCTCTGTGGTTTTCACAGGCGATTCGGCGAGTATCCGAATGATCAGTCGACCTCCGCTCAGCGTCTGTACGGATCCGAGATTACGAGACAGATCGACAAGGATCCCTACAACTACCTCGAAAAGGTCGATGTCCTCGGTCCGTTTCATTACCGCAAGCTTGATAAGAAGACGCTTCTCGTAGTCCGAGGTGATCGCCTCTGGCTTGAGGCGGGCGAAGGGCTCCTCTACAGCATGGGGCCTGATGAACAGGACGACCGAGGTGAGGAGCACGCCGAGCTGGGAGATGATGCGGACATCATCATCTGGCCTCCAATCAAGGCCCTGCTCCGCAAGAACGGTTTCATGAACTAGCTGACCAACGGGAGCAGCTGCAATGTCGGATGTTGAACAGGTTGTCATCATTGGCAGTGGTCCCGCTGGTTGGACGGCTGCCATCTACGCTTCTCGAGCCCAGCTCAATCCCATCTGCTACGTCGGTGTTCCCAGACAGGATCCAGCGCCTGTTCTGCCCGGTGGCCAGCTCATGCTGACAACGGATGTCGAGAACTATCCGGGGTTTCCCGATGGTGTCGCGGGGCCTGAGATGATGAGCATGTTCCAGAAGCAGGCTGAACGCTTCGGAACCAGGGTTGTCGGCGAAGACATCGTCTCCTGTGACTTCTCCTCCCGACCCTTCGTCATGAAGACATCCTCCGGCAAGGAAGTTCATGCCAAGGCCGTCATCCTGGCGACGGGGGCGACCGCAAACTGGATGGGTCTCGAGAACGAACTTCGTCTGGCCACGTCCGGCGGTGGTGTCAGCGCCTGTGCTGTCTGTGACGGTGCGCTTCCGATGTTCCGCGATCAGCCGTTGGGTGTGGTCGGCGGTGGTGACAGTGCGATGGAGGAAGCGCATTACCTCACCAAGTTCGCATCGAAGGTCTACGTCATCCATCGTCGTGACGAATTGCGTGCTTCCAAGACCATGCAGAAGAGATTTCTGGACGAACCCAATGCGGAGGTGGTCTGGAATTCCGTCGTCAATGATGTCACTGGAGACAGCTCGATCACGGGCGTGGATCTCGAGAACATCGTCACGGGTGAAAAGTCGCATCTGGAATTGAAGGGGCTCTTCGTGGCTATCGGCCATACGCCAGCCACCGGTTTTCTCGAGGGAAGCGGCATCGAGCTCGACGACAAGAAGTACATCCGTCTGGCCGGACGGGGAAGTGAAACCAATATCGAAGGCGTCTTTGCGGCAGGTGATGTCGCGGACTCGGTGTATCGCCAGGCCATTACCGCAGCTGGGATGGGATGTCAGGCTGCACTTGATGCAGAGCGATGGTTGGCCGAGTCGGAATCATGAAACACTCTTGGTGACGCTGGCATGAGGCGTGTCGAATCATCGCCGGCGACCATATCCCGTCCAACGAAACGGGTAGAAGGAAACATACGATGATGAAGAAGCAGATTGTTCTTGGCGTTCTCGTGCTGTTTGCCCTGTTGATCACAGGCTGTGGTAATCCGGTGGACTCCGCCATCAATGCCATGAATGCCGGTGCGGCCAAGGTTGAGAAGGCGATCGAATCCGGTGATCAGAATGCCTTCCTCGCAGGACTTCAGGACATGGCCAATGCGATGGGTGAACTGAAGCCGGCTGTTCAGTCGATTCCCGGCGACAAGCGTCCGGAAAACATGCGCAAGGCTCAGGACGCTGCCAAGGCATGGACGGCACTGGCGATGTCTCCGAAGTTCACCGAAATGGCCGAGAAGGTGAAGAACTCACCGCAGTCGCTTCAGCTCACTGAAATCATGCGTCAGATGCAGATCACCATGGAGCGGGACGGCAACCAGTTCTGAATCCGGTCGCGATCGAAATCCCAGAAGCACGTGGCTTTGATGCCACGTGCTTTTTTCATTCCCCTGTAGACGGATCGTCGGGGGCCAGGCGGGTCATGATCCTCGCACCCACTGCATCGCCCCAGACATTGACCGTGGTACGGCACATGTCGAGAATCCGGTCCACTCCCAGGATGACGCCGATCGCCGCAACTGGAAGGGCCAGGCCGGCCGATTCAAGGGAACCATTGACCGCGGCGATGACGATCACCATGGTGACCAGGCCTGCTGAAGGAATGCCGGCAGCACCCACGGCAGCCAGGGTTGCCGTGATGACCACGATGAGCAGTTCGGACATGCTCAGATCGATTCCGTACAGCTGGAACAGAAAGACGACAGCCACCGCTTCATAGAGCGCCGTGCCATCCATGTTGATGGTGGACCCGAGCGGCAGAACGAAATTGGATGCGCGTTTGGAGCAACCGGCTTCCAGTTCGGCCGTTTCCATGGTCACGGGAAGCGTGGCGGAACTCGAATCCGTGCCGAACGCCGTGAGCAGGGCCGGCTTCATCTTGGACATGAAGCCGTAGGGATTGATGCCTGTGAACATCCAGAGAACCAGGGGGAGAACCACAAGCATGTGGAACAGCAGGCCGACAAACACCACGCCCATGTAACTGCCAAGCGGTCCGATCAGTTCTGCCATGCCGATCTTGCCGACCGTCCATGCAAGCAGGAAGAAGACACCGATGGGTGTCAGCCAGATGACCCACTGGATCAGGATCATGAGTCCCTCGAAGCCGGCGTCGAAGAAATCCCGGGCAACCTGTGTTCTGGAACCACCTGCTGCAAGCGCGAGCCCGAGCATCATCGCGAACACGATGAGGCCAAGAGGGCGTCCAGCCGCCATTTCCTCGATGACATTGGAGGGGATGACCTGCTTGAGGATGTTGGTCCAGGCACCGCCCATGGACTGTCCTTCGACCTTGCCCTTGAGACCGGAATCACCCTGGAAGGCCGACTGGCCTTCCGCAATGACGGACATGCGGACATCTTCGGGAAGTTCACCTGGTTGAATCAGGGAGACGAGTGTGGTTCCGATGACCACGGCGATCAGCATCGTGGCGAAGTAGTAGCCCAACGTCGCGATACCCAGTCGTCCAAGCTTCGAGGGATCACCGATTCGTGTGATGCCGGCTACGACACTGAAGAAGATCAGTGGGATCACAAGAAGCTTCAGCGGTCGAATGAGCGTGAGATCGCCGGCGGTCTTGGTCCAATGGGATCCCGTGATGGGTTCTTCACATCCATACAGCAGGAACTGCCCGTAGAGGGCACCCAGGACCATGCCGAGCACGATGAGGAGCGTCAGAAGATTGGCCTTCTTCATGGCCAGAGCCTAACCGATCGAAGCTGATCAGGCAGGTGCCTGTTCGATGACCTTCAGCTGCAGCTCGTCGAGCTGTGCGGAATCGACGGGGCCGGGGGCCTGGGACATCATGTCGGCACCGCTCTGCGTCTTGGGGAAGGCAATGACGTCTCGAATATTGTCCGTACCGGCCAGCAGCATCACCAGCCTGTCCAGGCCGAATGCAATGCCGCCATGGGGTGGTGCCCCGAACCGCAGGGCATCCAGCAGGAATCCGAACTTCGACTTGGCTTCTTCTTCAGAGAGGTTGAGCAGGCCGAATACGACCTTCTGGACATTCGGATCATGGATACGCATCGATCCACCTCCGGCCTCTGAACCGTTGACGACGAAGTCGTAGCCATCCGAAAGACAGCGGCCGGGATCGGATTCCAGAATGTCCAGCTGATCGGCACGCGGTGCCGTGAACGGATGGTGCTCACTGGCCCAGCGTTGGTTGTCCTCGTCCCATTTGAACATGGGGAAGTCGACGACCCAGAGCGCTCTGTAGACACCGCTCGGGATGACGTCGAGATCAGCGGCGACCTGGAGGCGAACCGCGCCAAGCGACGTGTTGGCGATCGATCGCTTGTCCGCACCGAACAGGACGGCGTCTCCCGGTTCCAGTCCGAGGGACTTGATCAGATCATCAGCGATGTCACCAAGGAACTTGGCAATACCGGTTTCGAAGCCATTTTCGGTGTACTTGACGGCCGGCAGGCCACCGGCACCATGTGTGCGAGCCAGTTCGGCGTAACCGTCTGTGATCTTGCGGGAGAACTTCTCCGCACCACCCGGTACACGGATGGCCTTGACGACGCCATCCTCCTTGGACAATGCTTCGGTGAAGACCTTGAAGTCCGTGCGACCGGCGATCTCCGAGATGTCCTGCAATTCGAGGTCGAAACGCAGATCGGGACGATCGGAACCGAAGCGATCCATGGCTTCAGACCATGGCATGCGGGGAATTTCGCCGAGATCATGGTCCAGCAGGCGTGAGAAGATCTCACGCATGAACCCTTCCATCAGTTCGAGCACATCGTCCCGTCGGACGAAGGACATCTCGAGGTCGATCTGGGTGAACTCGGCCTGACGATCAGCGCGGGGATCCTCATCCCGGAGGCACTTGCAGATCTGGAGATAGCGATCGCAACCGGACACCATCAGGATCTGCTTGAAGATCTGAGGACTTTGCGGCAGCGCATACCACTCTCCAGGATAGATGCGGGATGGCACGATGAAATCGCGGGCGCCTTCCGGAGTGCTCTTGATCAGCAGTGGCGTCTCGATTTCAAGGAAACCATGCTTGTCGAAATACTCCCGAGTGATCCTTGCGGTGTCATGACGGATCCGCATGATCTCCTGCATTCGTGGGCGACGCAGATCGATGTATCGATAGGTCAGCCGGACTTCCTCGGAAATCTTCTCGGCCTCATGGTCATCCGGGAGAATCGGAGGATTGTCGGTCCGATTCAGAACCTCGAGTCCCTGGCCCATGACTTCGATGTGACCAGTTGCCAGTTTCTCATTGGCCTTGCCTTCCCGCGGTCGGACAAGTCCTGAGATCGCAACGACATCCTCTCTTCTGAGGGATCGTGCATTGTCAACGACATCGTCCGGACAGTCCTCCAGATCGAAGACGACCTGTGTGATGCCGCTCCGATCACGAAGGTCAATGAAGACGAGCCCCTTGCCCTGGTCACGGAAGGTGTTGACCCATCCAGCCAGTACAACGGATTCACCTGAATGGTCCTGTCGCAGGTCACCACAGCAATGCGTTCGTTTCATCATCGATCGGAGTCCTCATGGGCCCAGTTGCCGGGAAAGCGGGCCATGGTAGCGGGGGGAGGCGTGCCGTACCCTCCTGGATCCGTACAATCCCTCCTGTCTCCACCAGCATGTGCCTCCAGGGCAAATTCCTCATGACGACTTCACTGCTCTTTACAGCCTTCGAGCCCAGCGGGGAAACACTCGCATCACGAGTGATCGAGCGATTGCTTGCCAGCCACCCCGATCTCGATATCCATGCCTGGGGAGGCCCGAAAATGGCTCAGGCGGGGGCCCATCTGCATGCCAACACCGTCGACAAGGCTGCGATGGGGCTGGGCGCCTTGGCGCATGTTCAGAGAGTCCGGCGACTCCACCGGGAGATTCTCGACTGGTGTCAGGCCAATCAGCCGACCTGTCTGGTCCCGGTGGATTCACCCGCAGCGAACTTTCCACTCTGCAAGGCGTTGAAGCCGAAGGGCGTGAAAGTCGTGCACCTGGCGGCACCACAGTTGTGGGCCTGGGCTCCATGGCGTGCTCGCAAGCTTCGAAGATGTACTGACCAGGTTCTCTGCCTGCTTCCATTCGAGCCGGAGTGGTTCGCACGACGGAACATTCCAGCCCGATTCGTGGGTCACCCGGCGATCAATCGGGACCTGGATCCATCCGCCATGCAGGTCGCTGCCTCCGAACTGCCTCAAGGTGAGCGCAAGCTGCTGATGATGCCCGGATCACGCGAACAGGAAATCACACGGAATATTCCACTGATGATCCAGTCGAAGCAGCTGCTGGAAAGAAACGGAAAATCCATCACGGCCGTGATGACCGCAGTTGATGAAGACAAGGCCGCACTGGTTCGACGTGTCCTGCCGGACTCCTGCGAGATCCAGGTCGTCGTGGGGCAGCGTGATGCCGCATTGGCGTGGTGTGATCTTGCCTTGGCCGTCTCCGGCACCGTCACCCTCGACATCATGAGACATCTCAAGCCGATGGTCGGCATGTTCCGGGTCGGACCGGTCGGCTGGCTTGGCGGCAAGATTCTGTTGATCACACCTGATCGGCTTCTTCCCAACCTCATTGCGGGAAAGCGGATTGTTCCCGAGTTCGTGCCGTACTGGGGTGGACCCGAGCCGATTGCCTCAGCCGTTGGATCTCTTCTGGATTCCGAGCAGGCGCGCCATCAACAGCGTGATGCCATCGATGCCGCCTTGCGTCCATATCAGGGGCAGGACTTCTCTGGCAATGCGGCCGAAGCGATCATGGAAGTCGTTCATCGTTGAGCCACTCAATAGTGGCCGACGGGATAGATTCGAAGCGTGCAGCATTGATGGCCGAGCCGATCCACGATGGGAACGACTCGATTGAAAGGAGCCGAGATCGGCAGGCTCTTCTCGAGACATCTGTCCTGCCAGATGCCGAGATCGTGATCGGCAATCTCGGCGTTTGCCGTGAACAGCACAATCAGCAGGCCGGCATGCAGGATGCCACGATCCCGGCTCAGCTTCGCGATGTCGTCCTGGACGGTGGACAGAAGTTGTGAGGAGTAGCTTGCATTCGCCCCTTCTTCGGTGAATTGCGCGACCACCTTGACTTCGAGCCAGAAAGCATCTTCCAGAGCGACTGCGTGGTCATCTCTGAACAAAGTCGCTGCAGCTTCGGGAATCTGCAGCGGTCTGTTGTCGGGAGTCAGCACGAGATCGCAGCGATCCCCCTGAGTTCGCCGTCGATGTCGCCTCGCGACCGGATACCGGATTTCCCGGTGAACACCCAGGCCCGTCGCAGCCAGATCCTCGGCTAGCTGAACATGCAAATCGACTTCTTGCCGCACATCCAGGCCTGAGATGGCCTGTTCGGTCTTCAATCTCTGTTCTTCCCGGAGAAGACCGGTTTCCAGCGCATCGGCCAAGGTGGCGACACACCATCGGTGAATGGTCGGCTCGAAACTCATGACAACAGCATCATGCCTCTACTTGCCGGGCTTGATCTCGCCGGATTTCAGTCGTTTGAAGTAGCCATGCCATGCAGACATCGCTGTCGCACCGAAGATGAGCATGATGGGAATGTTGACCCACAACATGAGACCGGTTCCGAGGTCGGACAGGTTTCCGATCTCCTTGGTCGTGGTCACGATGCCGGCCGTCGCCACGATGATGAGCAGGCAGTAGATGATCTTGTAGATGCCGACAGCCCATTCGCCGAGCAGGAAGACGATGCCCTGCTCGCCGTAGTAGGACCATGAGATCATCGTGCTGATGGCGAACAGCCAGGAAGCAATGAGGATCAGCCAGTTGCCGAAACCAGGGAACTGTCTGTTGATCGCATAGGCCGTGAGTGTTGCGCCCTTGTAGTCCTCGTAGATGATGGGGTCGACCAGAGTCGGGAGACCGCCCTCCGAAAGGGATGACCAATGGGCGACCTCGGCTTTGTCCGTCTTGATCTGATCCCACTTGATGTAGGACTTCTCATCCGCTTTTTCCGGGATGACGACCTTGCCGGTCATCACGACTCGATTCGAAGCGGTGGCTTCATTGGTGTCGCCGCCCTGTGCGATGGCGAAGACGTTGTCTCCATGCTTCCAGGCGCCGCCGAGTTCCTCACCACGTTCCGTGCGATCAGGCAATTCGGTGGTCCCGAAGATGAGCTCCGCGCCATCCACATTGAATGAGGTCGGTTCGCCAAGGGTCCAGTAGCGATGGGTGGTCCCATCGACGGTTTCTTCCTGAAGAGTGATCTTCGGTGCATCGGCGAAGATGCCGTCCGCGCCGGCTTCGCCCTCACCCCGGGTCAGTGCGCCCGTCGAGAGAATGACGAGGGCCGTCAAGGTGCAGACGATGATCGTATCGATGAAGGGTTCGAGGCCTGCAACCACACCCTCGCTGACAGGCTCCTTGGTCTGCGCTGCCGAGTGAGCGATGGGGGAGGAACCCTGTCCGGATTCGCTCGAGAACAATGCACGCTTCATGCCCCACATGAGTGCAGTGCCCGCGGCACCACCGATGAAGGCGCCACCGGCTTCCGAAGAACTGAAGGCACTGCGGAAGATATCCCCGAAGACACCCGGAATGGCCTCGAGGTTGAACCCGAGTACGACGATGGCAATGACCACGTAGAGCACGCACATGAACGGAACGAGCACGCCGGCGACCGAGCCGATTCGCTTGATCCCGCCAATGATGACGAGGGCGACGACGATTGCCAGGACAAGGCCACTGACCCACTCTGGCAGGTTGGTGGCTTCACGGGTGATGTCACCGACGCTCCATGCCTGGAACATGTTGCCGCCAGTGACTGCCGAGATCAGAAGGGTCAGACAGAAGAGCACGCCGATGAACTGGCCGATGACGCCCAGTCCCCAGCGTTTCATGCCCTCTGCGACCACGAACATCGGACCGCCATGGGGATTGTCAGGATCCGTGGTATTCCGGAAGAGCATCGATTGGGTGACTTCGGTGCTCTTCAGTGCCATTCCGACGATTCCAACGATCCACATCCAGAAAACGGCACCTGGACCGCCGATCGCAATGGCGATGGCCACACCCGCGATGTTGCCAAGGCCGACCGTTGCGGACAAGGCGGCAGACAACGCCTGGAAGTGACTGATGGCACCAGGATCATCGGGGTTGTCGTATTTTCCCGTTGTGACCGCGACCCCGTGAGTCAGCGCGCGGTACTGGCTGAATCCACTCCAGAGCGTGAAGAGCACGCCGGTGCCCAGCAGGATGTAGAGCATCCAGTCGGTCCAGATGATGCCGTTGATGTCGCCGAGAAAGTCGTTGAATGCTTCCATGTGAACTCCATAGAGAACCGGGGTCGGTCACGTTCAGTGCATGATGCGGTAGGAGAGGTCATTGACATCTACCAGACCGATCTTGTCGAGCAGCACGATGACCACGAGGATCGGTGCCACGAATCGAATGAGGAACAGCCAGCAGCCTGTCCAGAAGCCCGAGAGATCGGAGAGTTCCGCCTGTCGAACACGTGCTGGCATGACCCAGCCCGCGTAGAGGGCAATGAGGAGGCCACCCAGTGGCAGCATCCAGTTGCTGGTGAGCAGGTCCATCGTGTCGAAGAAGGTCTGTCCGTAGCCTGGAAGCCAGGAGACCATCTTGAAGCCGGCACTGTTGGCGAAGGCGGTGATGATTCCGAATCCGAAGATCGCTCCACCAAGAATCCAGCTTGCCTTGCTCCTCGACCAGTTGCGTGCATCGATGAGATACGACGCCACGACTTCCAGCAGGGAAATGGCGGAGGTCAGTGCCGCGAAGACCAGCAGGCCGAAGAAGATGATGCTCAGCAGCATCCCCAGTTCACCCATCTCGGCGAACGCGAGGGGCATGCTCATGAAGACGAGTCCCGGTCCACTGCTGGGGTCCTGGCCGTAGGAAAAGATGATCGGGAACATCATCATGCACGCCAGGATGGCGATCATCGTGTCGAGGCCGGCGATCGCGACGGATTGACTCATCAATCCACCGCTCTTGGAGCGTTGGTAGGAGCCATAGGTGATCATCGCTCCCATGCCGAGGGACAAAGTGAAGAAGGCATGTCCAAGCGCTTCAAGAACCCCTTTGGGTTCCAGGGCATTGGCATCCGGCTTGAAGACGAATGCGACGGCGTCACCGAAGCCGGGTTTGAAGATTCCATAGACCACCAGAGTCAGAATGCAGAGCACCAGGAGCGGCATCAGAACTCGGCAGGTTCGTTCAATACCCGAGCTGACGCCGGTCGCGACCACCAGGATCGAGATGAACATGAACAAGGCCGCCCAGAAGGTGCTCGTCCATCCATCCTGGAGGAGTCCTACGAAGACACTGGTGACCTGGTCCCTGATGTTGTTGCGTCTGTGAATCGTTTCTGCCGCATCTCTCACGGCCACGGGATCCATGGCCTGAACAGACGCCTCGGCTTTCTTCTTGATGCCGTCCTTGATCTCATCCAAAGGCGGTTCAGCTGAGGTCACCAGATCGATTGCGGCCGCCTTGTCCGGATGCTCCCGGATCGAATCGACATCCGCGCCTTCATCCATCGCATTCTTGGCAACCGTCCAGTGTTCCCAGGTCATCGGTGGGAACTGCCTGCGCCAGTCACGCTCGGCACGATCCAGATCAAGCCGTGTCATGTCATCGACGATCAGCTGCTGCATCTCCGTACTGGATGCCGTTGATCGGTAGACGAGTGCGTCCTGTTCGGCTTTTTCGGCAATGGGTGTCGTGAAGCCCACGACGGACTTGACCGTGTAGTCCATGGCCCAACCGGCAACGACGACATAGAAGGAGAGGATGATGAAGCCGCTGATGACACCAAGCCAGCCCACGGCGCTCCAGGGCGTCCGGTCACCGGAGAGCTTCTTGAATGCCATGACGGGTTGAGCCTGGGCGGCACGACCGATCATGATTTCTGCGACGAGAATGGGCAGGCCCACCAGCACGATGCAGGCGAGGTAGATCAGGACAAAGAGGCCGCCACCGTTTTCACCCGTGATGTACGGAAACTTCCAGATGTTTCCAAGGCCGACAGCGGATCCTGCTGCAGCAAGAATGAACCCGAATCGACTGCCCCATTGCGATCTATTTTGCGACATGTCCTGTTGGCCTCCAGATGTTCCTCTCCCGGAAACAGGCGGTCGCATCATAGCCCGAGACCCGGATCTCATGCAGTGCCCTCGACGATGCACCGTGACCCGATAGGATGCTTGAATGAAGCCACCCTTCAGAATCAGAACGGATCTGCAGAGGGTCTCCGTGGATGGGTTCTCCTATCCACTTGGAGTGGAGATGGCACCGTCTCGGCCGTCTCGAGAAGGCTATTGCATGAGCTGGCTTGAAGGTGAAGGGGATGCCCCGGATACCTACACCTGTCTTGTGGTCGTTTCGCATGAACGGGTCAAGCCATTGCTTCGGGCATGCTTTGATCTGCTGCCCGATCAGGTGGCTGGAATCATGGAAGTCGGTTCACGAGATGCCTTTCGTGCAGTGGATGTATTCCTCGGCTCCTCGACGGTTTGTCTCGATCGATTCCTGAACACGTGGGATCGTTATGAAGCCATCTTTCTGGAAGACGCCTCCCTTGCGGTCGGTGTCAACACGGAGTCTCCTTTCATGGAGATCTTCCTCGACCAGGACAAGCGATTGACGATCCATGTGGAGCCGGAATCACGAGACCTGATCGAAGCCATGTTGACTCGGCAGGGGATCGAGGCATGCGACGAAGAACAGCTGGTCGTCTCGGAGTCCGAACTCGAACGGACGGTCGTCAGACCCATTCTTCAGGATGATCCATCCCTGCTTTGCGATGTCGATCAGCTGATCATGACCCTTCGTCATGACTGGGAGCTGCTTCTCAACGAGGATCCTGATCAGAATCTCGATGCTTCCGGGCGTGATCTCGGTCGAACGCTCTGGCATGCCATCGTGCTCCTTGAGCCACGGGTTGGCATGGCCCGATCCTCATCACACGCCATGGCCTGGGTGATCGGATCCAGCAGGAACGAAATCGAGACGTTGTTGCGTACCCGACTTGAAGAAGAGCCTCACTGGTCATTCGGAGAGTTCTACACATTGGATCGAGTGGCCCTGGATGATCGCCCCGAGGCGCTGGTCGATCTGGATCCGAGACATCCGGTATCCGAAGTTCTCATGTTCGAGGTGGAAGCGGCTGATCCTGGCACAGGTGATCATGCAGATGGCTAGCACCTCCTCGGGACATGACGAGTGGTATCGCGATGGATTGCAGTTCGAATGCACCCAATGCGGTAATTGCTGTACGGGCCCTCCGGGTGCCGTCTGGTTCACTGAAGAGGAAGCCGCCGAGATGGCCAGCCATCTCGGTCTGTCGGTGTCGGAGTTCAACAGCAAATGGGCTCGACGGCTGAAGGATGGATGGTCGTTGAAGGAGGTTCAAACCGTCCACGGATGGGATTGTGTTTTTCTGGACCGAACCAGCTTGCCCGGCAAGGCCATCTGCAGCCTCTACAACGCCCGTCCGATCCAATGTCGAACATGGCCCTTCTGGCCTGAGAACCTGGAATCACAGTCGGCCTGGGAGGATGCCAAGAAGCAGACGCCCTGTCCCGGCATGGGCCGTGGCGACCTGATTCCCATCGAACAGATCCGGATCAGCCGGGATACGGAAAACGGTTGAGAGCCACCCGGAGGTGGATATTGGACGGTACGAATGTACTTCGGCGGCTCCTGGTCGCTACCCTGTGACGTCCGGTCTCCGGGATCAGTCCCGTGGACCAGCCGTCTCGATTTCACCGTGGTTCTGATTTCAAGTGAGTAACCCATGTCTTCCCTGTTCTCCACCATGCGATCTACGCTGCTTGTTCTGTTTCTGGTCATGACCGCCTGTGCCGTTTCCGTCCAGGCAGATGAAGCCAAGTCTGAAGCATCCTCGGATTCGGCCATCGCGGCCAAGTATGCCTATGTCCTCATGAAGACCAATCAGGGTGACATCCTGCTTCGACTCAACGAGACGCTCGCGCCGATGACGACAGCCAACTTCCTCCAGTACGTGAAAGACGGCGCCTACGACGGAACCATCTTTCATCGAGTCATCGATGGATTCATGATTCAGGGTGGCGGCTTCGATACGAACTACGAGAAGCGACCGACGCGTTCGCCCATCAGGAACGAGTGGATCAATGGTCTCAAGAACCAGGAATACACGATCTCGATGGCTCGTCTTGGTGGCAATCCTGATTCAGCGACGAATCAGTTCTTCATCAATGTGCGTGACAACGCCAACCTTGATCAGCCACAGCGTGACGGCGCAGCCTATGCGGTCTTTGGTCATGTGATCGCTGGCCAGAAGACGGTTGACACCATCAAGGCGACAGAAAAGGAACGACGGCAGGGTGCGTTCGTCGATTCGCCGAAGGATCCGATCATCATCGAAAAGGTGACGAAGGTCGATCTGGCCGAAGCAGAGAAGATTGTCGAGGCTCAGGGAGAATCGAAGTCCGTCTGCACTGCGGCCACGAAGAACGAAGAAGCCGCCATGGTCAATGCCAAACGAATTCAGGATGCCATGGAAGCCGCCAAGAAGAGACAGGAGAACGCTGCAATGCTGACACGTACGGATGTTGAACCGTCAGAACTCCCGGGTGTCAAGGTTGACCGTCCAGCCGACGGTGAGAATGCGGGAATGAAGTGGTGGGTCCTTGAGAAGGGCGAGAAGGGTGGTGCCAAGCCATCCGGAATGCAGGACCAGGTCCTTGTTCACTATTCCGGCTACCTGCTCGACGGCAGCAAGTTCGACTCCTCAGTCGATCGTGGTCAGCCCATCAAGTTCCCTCTGGGTGGTGTCATCCAGGGGTGGTCGCTTGGTGTTGGCCAGATGCAGGTCGGTGAGAAGAAGAAGCTCCTGATTCCAGCAGATCTGGCCTACGGCGCTCGTGGCCGTCCACCGGTCATTCCCCCGAATGCCACCCTCGTATTCGATGTGGAGCTCATCGACGTCATGCCGGCTCCCGGCCGCTGAGAACACCAGCGAATTCAGGGCCGAGCCCTCGGCAAGATCGCCACAGATGGCCTGCACGGAATCCAAATGTGATTCTGTGCGATCCTGTGCATTGATTGTGCGTGATACGGCCGATATAAATGAAGAGGAGCCAAACCCGTCCAACCGGGCAGGTTTGATCGCTCTTGGAGGATGAAGATCAGCCAGATGCCCGCCAGTCCATCGATTCTCAACGAGCCGGTACTCGTCCTCAACCGGGGATATACGGCACTACGGGTCATTTCGGTGAGGCAGGCATTCGTCCTTCTGTTCAGGCAGATTGCCGAAGTGATCTCCGTCAATCAGGGTCGATACGAGACCTTCGACATCTCCTCATGGATCGAAATCGCCGATCTCCAGAGACAATTCGAATGTGGTGATCATGACTGGATCCGGGCCGCCAGTCGATATGTAGCGGCGCCCCGCATCATCCGTTTGACGAGTTCGAATCGTCAGCCGGACTTCCATGTCCGCCTCAATCGCAGAAACCTCTTTGCTCGAGACCGAAACCGGTGCCAGTATTGTGGAAAGAAGTTTTCACTGGCCGAGTTGTCGATTGATCACGTTGTTCCGATTTCAAGAGGTGGAGCCAACACCTGGGACAACCTTGTCTGCGCCTGTATTCGATGCAACACCCGCAAGGGCAGTCGGACGCCCCGCGAGGCTGGATTGAATCTGATCACGAGCCCCCGGCAACCTCGTCACTGTCCTGATCGAGCGTTGTCTCTTCGCCGCAAGCAATATGAAGAGTGGAAGGTATTCCTGAATGAAGCATACTGGACGGTCGAACTTCGAGATTGAACTGATCTTTCGTCTGATGATGGCGGGTCTGCCGCTCGCTCCGTCAATTCGTTCGCCTAGGTATTGCTTTTCACGTCACATCTTCGATTGTCGTCAGGGTGCGCCCATGCAGTTCAAGGGTGCTGGTGGTCGTCCACGGCCTCGTCGGGGCTGAACTGGGCCGCTTCCTTCTCCAGCATCTCGATCGCCATGGTGATGTCGATCAGATGTTGCTGACCGAGCTCAACGGGCATGTCCGTGAGGGTTCTGGCGTGATCCAGATTGAACGGGCCCACGGCTGTTCGCCGGATCGACGTGCAGTAGCCACCGGTTCCGATCGCGGTGCCGAGATCGCGTGCCAGTGATCTGACATAGAACCCCTTGCCGCAGTGGATGTCGATCGTGGCCAATGGCCATTCGAAGGACACCAGCGAGATGTCATGGACCCGAACGGTTCGGGGAGGCAGGCTGTCGAGTTTGTCATCGCGAGCAAGGTGATAGGCGCGTTTGCCTCCGACCTTGATCGCACTGAATGCCGGTGGAGCCTGTTGGATGAAACCCTTGAAGTCTTCCAGTGCCTTCTCAACAACTTCACGAGTCGGAACCTCATCGATCTCGACTGGAATCGGTTCTCTTTCCAGATCATCGCTGGGACTGAACGCAGAGAGATCGACGATGGTGCGATAGCGTTTGGACGCACCGACGATGCGGGACAGCAGTCGAGTTGCCGGCCTTCCGATGCCGATCACCAGGACACCTGTTGCGAGTGGATCGAGGGTGCCCGCATGCCCGCTCTTGGCGCCACCAGCGGTATCTCTCGCCAGTACGCGAATTCTCGCAAGGGCCTTCATCGAACTGATGCCCGGAGACTTGTCGAGGACAAGAAAGCCAGTGATGGAATCGTCTTGATTCAAGGCGTGCGTCCTGAGAGGGACCTGATGTTCCAGGTGTGCAGTGATCTGAACAGGCAGGCACGTGGGAAGAAATGGGCGATACAGGACTCGAACCTGTGACCTCACGGGTGTGATCCGTGCGCTCTAGCCAACTGAGCTAATCGCCCAAAGCAACGGGTCAGTATATCGAAAATGGAAGGTTGAGCTGACCGGTCAGTCGGACGCGGGCTTCTCTTCGCTCTTGGCATGCATCGCATCGGCGGTTGATCCAACATCCTCCGAGTGCCGTGCAACGGACTGATCGGAGAGCTTGGGGGAGGTCTGCGTGCCACCCTTGTCGATGTCGTCTTCGATGCCCTTGACGCCTTTCTTGAACTCCACGAGGCTTCGGCCGACATTACGGCCGACTTCAGGCAGCCTTCGGCCGAAGATGAGCAGACCGATCACGAGGATGATGATGACCTCGGTTGTGCCGATGCCTCCGAATGCAAGGATCGGGAAGATGGCCGTGGTAAGCGTCATGGTGTCCTCCGTGGGGATATGACAAGCCATAGTCTATCGGTTTGACCTCAGCTCAGCCTGAGAAGTCTTCAAACCTGTCGCCGAAAGGGGCGATAGACTGTCCTGAGGCTCCAATGGAGGGGGCTGAAGGGCACTTGAACCACGGAGGGACGCCGGATGCATTGGCTGAAGTTTTTCATCGTTCTGATTACGCTCACGGGGTTGACCGCCTGTACTCAGGACAAGGTGGAGACCGGCGCAAACATCGCTGCCAAGGATTATTCCCGTCCACTTCCCGAAGGCCGTCGAGCGTTGGTCAGGATCACGGATCCTGACAGGATGCCGGACCTGGAATCCGCCTGGAAGGGGCGTGACCTGTTCCTCCGGGATTCGATGGATGAGAGCATCAGCTGGTTCGACAAGGAATCGACTCTGGAGTGGTATCCGCACGAGGGAATCGATCATGCCAGAGCACGTGCTTCCGTCGTGGCCATGCGGGAGCTCATACTGGAGTCTTCCGATTCCGAGAGCTTCCAGAGGCAGCTGCTTGAACAATTCGATGTGTATGAATCCATCGGTTGTGATGGTGACGGGACCGTCCTGTTCACGGGCTACTTTTCACCCGTCCTGGATGGAAAGACCCAGCCGACCGATGAGGATGACACGCCTCTGTATCTCCGGCCCAGTGATCTCGTGACGCATCCCAGTACTGGCGAGCCTCTGGGTCGCCTGCAGGCCGATGGCACGATGGCACCATGGCCGGGACGTCGCGAGATCGAATCAGGTGATCTGTTCGATGGTACCGAGCTGGTCTGGGTCGAAGATCCTCTGACGGCGTACATCGCCCATGTCAACGGCTCCGCCAAAATCCGGATGGAAGACGGTACTCACATGTTCGTCGGTTATGACGGCAAGACGGACGGCGAGTACAAGGGGCTGGGCGTCTCTCTGGTCGAGTCGGGTCTTGCTGACCCGACCGAGTTGAGTCTTCCGACGGTCAGACGTCTCTACAAGCGGCATCCCGAACAGGTTTCCGAGTTGATTCTCGACAATGACTGCTATGTGTTCTTCCGGGAATACGACGGTGGAACGTGGCCATCCGGATCACTGGGCTTTCCGGTCACGACGGAGCGGACCGTAGCGACTGACAAATCCGTGTATCCCCGTGGTGGTGTCGTTCTTGTGGATACGACGACCAACACGTTCGGGGGATCCCGGCCGTTTACGCAGTTCATGCTCGATCAAGACACCGGCGGTGCCATCCGGGCGCCTGGACGTGCGGATCTGTACATGGGGACCGGATCGGCAGCGGAGATCCTCGCCGGCGGTCAGTATGCGGAAGGCAAGCTGTACTACTTCTTTCTGAAGCCCGACCAGGTCGCTTCCGTGAACGAGCGTTGGGTCAGCCCCTAGTTGATGTGCGTTTTCGATCCAGTGACCGTTGAGCCTGCGCTCATCAATCCAGTGTTGATCGTGCCGTTGAGGTCATGGGGTCCCATTGAAGTGAGCCCCACAGTGGCCACTCTCTTTGAACCTCGACCTGAGTCGGACTGCCGCCGTGGATGTGCATGAAATGCGATTCGTCGATGCGCACCATGATCTCTCCGCCGACGGCTCCGATGAGCCATGAGCCCATCAGAACGATGACGCAAGGCAGGATGAGGGAGTTGATCGAGAATGCAACCGGGGTCCTGTGGCCTCCGCATTCAAGGCAGATGTCTCCCCGGGTGCCCTTCATGGTGTGTCCGCAGTGACCGCATTCACCCCGCTTCATTCGATCCGCAGCCAGTCGACAGGCCCAGATATCCGGCATGGCCCACAGGGCGGTGACGGCGATCATTGGAATCATGAGAAGCAGCGTCAGCATGAGGATCACGAACAGTGATCCGATGCCTGGTTGAACGACACCAAAACTGGAACGAATGAAGCAGTAGTC
Source organism: Phycisphaerae bacterium (assembly GCA_002702575.1). Lineage (GTDB taxonomy): Bacteria > Planctomycetota > Phycisphaerae > Phycisphaerales > SM1A02 > UBA1668. Next base: position 258,998 of record PAAJ01000018.1, read on the forward strand.
GAGAAAAGACCAGCTGATGACGACCAGCAGCACGGAGGCTCTGAGAAGAATGCCGGGACTCATGGGGTTCGTTCGAGTCCGAACAGCTCGGGCTGCGATGCGATCTTGGCCAGAACCTCTGGATCCATCTTGATCGGGGGCGGCCATTTTCTGACAGGCTGGCCGTTGCGATCCTCGTGTTCGAGCTTGCTCGTCCCATCGAGTCCGAGACGGTGTTCCTGCCAGTGGATATCCCGGCCGGGATCCATGTTCGCAGCCAGATGAAAGAGGGTCATGTTCGCATCCTCGAGATCAACCGAGCCATCAACCGCCACGACGCACCCGGTCCAATCGGCTTCGAGTTTCAGGACGGCATCGATCGTCGAGCTGGCCACACCGGACGTCTCTTCGGACTTCTCGATTCCCAGCAGAATGACACGACCCAGTCCCCAGTCCGGGATGTGATAGCGGTGATTCGAACCGCTCATGATGTTCTCGAGTGCAGGTTGCAACTCTTCCATGTTCGCTCTTGGCGGCACGCCTGCAGCGACCCCTTGGACTTCTTCGCCGGGCCAGGCGGTCGTGGCATCGAAGCCGATCTTGTGTCCTGCGCCGAGTCTTGGAGAGGCGTGATCGAGAATGTCCAACGGTCCATTGACGACTTCGACGTCACGCTTGAAATCACAGTTGGATGCAATGGCACGGAGCACCGCCATGTCATCGTGAACATCGATTCCCTCTTCGACAACGACGATCATCTTCGTCCAGGCCATCTGGCCAGCACCCCAGATCGAATGCATGAGTCGCCGTGCCTGCAACGCATAGCTCTTTCGAACTGAAACGAACACGCAGTTGTGGAAGCATCCGAAGAGCGGAAGGTGGTAATCGATGATGTCCGGAATCAGGATCTTGAGCAGTGGGAGGAAAATCCGTTCTGTCGCCTTCCCGAGGTAGTAGTCCTCCTGAGGCGGGATTCCCACAATCGTCGTCGGGTAGATTGCATTCCGACAGTGGGTCAATGCCGTCACTTCCAGTGTCGGATAGCGATCGGGCATGGAATACCAGCCCGTGTGGTCGCCGAACGGTCCTTCGATCACGGCGCCATCCCCCAATGGTTCATCCGAGTCCGGCTCCCAGCCGATGGTTCCGGCATCGGTTCTGACGAAGCCCTCGATGACGATCTCCGCATTGGCCGGCACTCTCAGTGGGACGGTCTTCGCATTCACGAGCGGAATGCCCTTGCCGTTCAGGAAACCGGCCATCAAGAGTTCACTGATTCCCGGTGGCATCGGTGCCGTTGCGGCATATGGAAGGACCGATTCGCCACCAAAGCAGATGGCCACGGGCATCGGTTCTCCGATGGCCTTCCAGGACCGCCAGTGGGCTGCGCCGTCATGATGCAGGTGCCAGTGCATGGCAAGATGCGTGCCGTCGATCAGCTGGACTCGATACATCCCGATGTTGTGCGAGGGTGGCTTCGACTTTCCACGGTCATCCGCATGGATCGTGTGGATTCCAGCAAAGGTGATGTAGCGCCCTCGGCCCTCGGCGGTACCTGCCTCTTCCGGTGTCACGGACCAGCCGACAGCTGAGGGATCTCCATCATGTGGCCAGCATTTGATGATCGGGAGTCGAGTGAGATCGACTTCTCCACGCGAGGCGAGTTTGACGACCTGTTGGCATCGCCCGTTGCGCTTGAGCTTCGGCGGTGCTTTCAGCAGCGGCTTGAATTCCCGCAGTTTGGCGATCGCATCGAGAATGCCGCTGGGTGGCGTGGGCTGACTCAGTGTCGCAAGTTGTTCCGCGATTCCCGTGAAGCCCGTTTCATCATCACAGCCCAGTGCCTGCTCCATGCGGCGGTATGAACCCAGCACGTTGATCGCGAGTGGAAAATCACATCCCTCGATGTTCTCGAACAGGAGTGCCTTGCCTCCGGTCTGGAACATGGCTGGATCAAACTGCAGTGCGGCACGACTTGGATTGGGTGATCTGGACTTGCTGTGCAGATCCGCGATGGCCGCCACTTCAAGCATGGGTGAAACAGGATGCGTCACCCGGAAAAGCTCTCCCTGGGCTTCTAGGGCTTGAATCATGTCCTGAAGTGTCTGGAAACCGTTGGGCATGTGCAGCAGGATAGCCTTGGCAGGAATACAAGATGCCTCCAACATGGATAAACTTTCATGCTGATGTCCAGGAATGCAGTCATCAGCATCGATCATGTCCACAAGACCTTCAAGCGAAGGGTGCATGCACTGCGCGGTGTCAGCATGCGAGTCCACGAGGGCGAGATCTTCGGTCTCCTCGGGCCAAATGGTGCGGGCAAATCCACGCTTGTGAAGATCCTCATGACCGTGATTCGTCCCGGTCGACTGGAAGGCACGATGCTTGGCAAGCCCGTCGGGCACAAGCCGACCCTTCGTCAGGTGGGCTATCTCCCCGAACATCACCGTTTTCCCGGATACCTCAAGGCCGCCCAGGTGCTTGATTACTTTGCCGCGTTGTCCGGTGTCCGACGCAGTCTTCGTCGTAAGAAGACGGATGAGATGCTTGAACTGGTGGGCATGAGCGACTGGGCCCGACTCAGAATTTCCGGTTTTTCCAAAGGCATGCTGCAGCGAATCGGCATCGCTCAGGCGTTGATGAACGATCCGAAGGTTCTCCTTCTGGATGAACCTACTGACGGAGTGGATCCAGTGGGTCGCCGGGAGATCAGGGACCTGCTGCTCCGTCTGCGAGAACAGGGGCACACGATCTTCATCAACAGCCATCTGCTGAGCGAGCTGGAGATGGTCTGTGACCGGGTCTCCATCATGGTCAAGGGAAGGGTGTCGATGGAAGGCACCATTGACGACCTGACGTCGGCATCCAAGCGCTATGAAATCATCGTGCAGGGTGAAGCGCCGTCTTCAATCGCAGACAACAAGGATCTGACCATCGAGTCTCTCGGCGACTCTTCGACGAAGCTGACACTCATGAGCTCGGAGGCGGAGGTGGTGCAGCCACTCATTGATCAGCTTCGATCGGCGAGCGTGGTCATCCGTTCCATCGAACCTGTCAGAGAATCTCTTGAGGACCTCTTCATGAGGGCTGTCCAGGCAGCGGGTGACAGTACACCGGGTGCGGTGATGGGGAAGAAGTCGGGTGGTGGGCAGGCATGACAGCCATCTTCGCCATCCTCGTGGATTCGTATCGAGCACTGAAGGCACAGAAGCTCTTCAAGACCGTTCTCGTTCTTTCGATGCTGGTCATCGTCGGCTACGCCTCCTTTGGATTCAACGACAAGGGCGTGTTCCTCTTCTTCGGTGCCATGCAGATCGAAACCGAGTATTTCAAGGCGGGTACACCGCTTGCCTCCACGCTCTACACCGGCATCTTCTCGGCCTTCATCGTCAGCCTCTGGCTGGGCTGGGTCGCCACGATTCTGGCTTTGATCTCGACCTCTTCGATCTATCCGCAATTCCTTTCGGCCGGCTCCGTCGAGCTGGTGATGTCCAAGCCGATCAGGCGGACCACGATGTTCATCGCCAAGTACATCGGTGGACTGCTGTTCGTCATCCTTCAGGTCGGTCTCTTCTGTCTGGGAGCCTTTCTCGTCACGGGCTGGCGAATCGGTGAATGGAATCCGGCGATCTTCCTGGCGATTCCACTCGTGACCGTGTTCTTCAGTTATCTCTTCTGCGTCAACACGCTCGTCGGTGTCCTCACTCGATCGACGCTTGTCGCCCTGTTGTTCACCTTGTTGTTCTGGTTCCTCACGTTCAGTGTCCGGACGGCAGACGATGTCCTGAATACCTTCCAGTTTCAGGCCGAGGGCATGGTGGCGGTTCAGGAGCAGACTCTCGAGACCGCCAGAGCACAGCTTGTCGGTTTTCGGGATGAACTGGAATCCCTGGAGGAATCGGGTACGGAATCCGGTCGTGAGTACTACCAGTCCCAGATCAAGCGAATGGAAGTCATTGTTGAGGAAGATGAGGCACTTCTTCAGGGACGGCAGGATGCACTCGCTCAGTTGAGGCCCTGGGTCACGGTACTGGACGTGATTCGATGGCCCTTGCCGGAGACACAACGAACCATCGGCCTGCTGCAGCGTTGGGTCGATCAGGGCAAGAGTGTGACGATGAACGACATCCTGACAGGTCGATTCATCGAGGAGGAGCAGGAGCGTCTCGAAGCCGAGGAAGACACCTCGGCGGACATCGGCCGTGAACGTGGTGGATGGAAGGAACGCCGTCAGCAGCGACGGGAAGCCGAGAGCAGAATGATCGATCGTGAGGAGGATGTCTCCGCGGCCTCGATCATCGGTTGGTCGTTGCTCTTCGAGCTGGTGATCCTGATCCTCGCATGGTGGATCTTCGTGCGGCGTGACTACTGAAGTCGGATTCTTCAGCCTGAGGAAAGCGCTTCGCCTCGATCATGTGCAGCCTGGATGCCCTGGCGAATCGCACGATCAACCTGATCATTGATCAACGACAAGATGGCGGCTTCCGTCGTCCCGCCGGGAGTGGCGACTGCTTTTCGCAACGCTCCGGGGGAAATGCCCGTGTCAGCAAGCAGTCTTCCCGTCCCGGCCATCGTCTCTGCAACCAGTTGTGCAGAGGCTTCAGGATCAATGCCGAGCTCGATGGCATGTGCCAGCATGGCTTCCGCGATGAATGCCAGATAGCCCGGACCGGAACCACTCAGGGCCGTGACGGCCCACAGGTTGGTTTCCGGCAGCAGCACGGTCTTGCCCAGTGTTCCGAAGACGGCCTTTGCAAAGGTCACATCATCATCAGTTGCTGTTTCGGAAGGCATCACGGCACACATGCCAGCATGAACTCGGACGGGGGCATTGGGCATCACGCAGATCACGCGGGTGCCACTCCCCAATGCGGTTCGAATGGTGTCGCTGCCGATACCGGCCATGACGGAAACGACCAGGCGGTCCTGGGGTCCATGACCCAGCTGAGTGACGGCTTCTGCAAACTGCTGAGGACGGACGGCGAGAATGAGCCGTTCACAGGTCGCCAGACCATCCGGTGATTCGATGAGTTGGATGCCCAGACCGGAGAGGCGATCCCTTCGTTGGGAATCTCGATCTGCAATGACCGTTCGAGCAGGATCGAGTACCCCTGCCTTGAGCGCTGCCGAGAGGATCATGGAGCCCATTTCTCCACATCCCACGAAGCCGACGAGTTGCGTTTCCTGAGTCATTTTCGGTCCTCGTAATCAGGCGAATGGATGGATGCTCGTCATGGCACGGTACAATGGATCGAGAAAACAGGTGTACTCAGAATGACATCAGCCAGCACGACAGTCCTGCCCTTCGAGGAACCGGTTCGAGAACTGGAACGCCAGATCGAGTCACTGGAGGCGCGTCCCGACGCCGAGGACATGGCTGCGGAGATCACGAGCCTTCGTGCGAACAGGGACAGTCTTCTGCAGAAGATCTACGACAATCTCTCGGCGTGGGATGTCGTGAGAATCGCACGTCATCCCGGGCGTCCTCAGACTCCCGACTACATTCACATGATCTGCAGGGATTTCCGTGAGCTCCACGGAGATCGGCAGTATGGAGATGATCGCAGCATCCTCACAGGGTTGGGTCGCATCGGCCCGTTCAAGGTTCTGATCGTTGGACATCAGAAGGGGCGAACGACCGAGGAACGCATCGCGTGCAACTTCGGTTGTGCGCATCCGGAGGGCTACCGCAAAGCGTTGAAGAAGATGAAGCTGGCCGAGAAGTATGGTCTGCCCATCGTGACGCTCATCGATACGCCCGGAGCCTATCCAGGTGTGCAGGCTGAGGAACGTGGCCAGGCGGAAGCCATTGCGGTGAACCTCAGAGAGATGAGCCGGTTGAATACACCGATTCTTTCGATCGTGATCGGTGAGGGCGGATCGGGGGGTGCGTTGGGAATCGGCGTGGGAGACCGCGTCGACATGATGCAGTATGCCTGGTACTCGGTGATCAGCCCGGAAGGGTGTGCTGCGATTCTCTGGAAGGAAGCCAACGAGCGGACCAACTCCGCTGCGGCTGAATCACTCTGCCTGACCGCAAAGGACAACCTTTCCAATGGGCTCGTGGATCAGGTCGTGCCAGAGCCGGTGGGTGGCGCGCATCGGGATCAAACGGCGGCTGGCGAGGTCATGGAGCGGCACATCGTCGATCGTCTTCGTGAACTGACTCGATTCAACTCCCGGACACTCGTGGACCGTCGATATGAGAAGTTCAGGAACATCGGTGCCATTTCCAACTCCTGAAGCGGTCTCTGGGACCTCCAAGGGCCGATGATCCTGGCCGTCGGGGCCTGTTCATTGACGCGGGAGGCCATCACAAGTAAATTGCCCCGTTCCCTTGTCGACGTCAATGACCCTTGGTGGTCTATAAGTGTTGATATGACATCATCTTAGGGCGCAACGGCGTATCCAGAGTGGCCAAGAAGAAGACCAGCAGCAAGAAAGCAACAAAGAAGGCCAGGACCACGTCCCGGTCAACAGGTGGTCGTGCAACCACCAAGAAGTCTGCTTCCAAGAAGAAGGCCACTGCCAAGAAGGCTCCAGCCAAGAAGAAGTCTGCTTCCAAGAAGAAGACCACTGCCAAGAAGGCTCCCGCCAAGAAGAAGGCTCCCGCCAAGAAGAAGGCTCCAGTCAAGAAGAAAGCCACCGCCAAGAAGGCTGCGACCAAGAAGGCTGTGAGCAAGAAGGCTGCAACCAAGAAGGCTGCAACCAAGAAGGCTGCGACCAAGAAGGCTGGAAGCAAGAAAGCGGCTTCCAAGAAGGCGAGTGCCAAGAAATCAGGTGAGGATGCGCCGGTCCGACGTCGACGTCGGCAGACGGTCGTTGAAGCCGTCCTGGCTTCCGAAACGGATGCTCGAGGATTCGTGATCGTCAACGGTCGCAAGATCCGCCGAATCTCCGCGGAACCCGCCAAGAAGACTCGCAAGAGATCGACTGCGGCCGATGATGCTGCGAAGCTCAAGAAGGCTGCGGACAGCAAGCCGGTCAAGACCAAGTTGAGCAAGCAGGAACTGGATCAATTCAAGGCGCTTCTGATCTCCAAACGTCGCGAATTGCTCGCAGCAGTTGATTCGATGGAGTTCGAAGCCCTTCGTTCTGATGATGGTGACACCTCGAGTATGCCGATTCACATGGCTGATGTCGGCTCCGATGTCTATGAACAGGATCTGATGCTGGGCATGGCGGCCAGTGAACGTCAGAGAATCCGAGATATCGATGAAGCGCTTCAGCGAATTGCCGACGGTACCTATGGTGTCTGCGCGCTGACTCGCAAGGCCATTTCGAAGAAGCGGCTGAATGCAAAGCCGTGGGCAAAGTACACCATCGATGCTGCTCGGAAGATCGAGCGAGGCTTGTGAGTGCCGAGCGTTGTGCCAACCGGACATGGGCTTCGCCGAGATGCTGGGCGATTCTGCTGCTGGTGGTCGTCGTTGGTCTGAGTCTCGACTTGTGGACCAAATCATGGGCCTTTGAACACGTGGCTGGTCAGCCCGTCGTGATTTCGCGGCAAGCGCTTCTCGACAATCCTTCCTACAACCCGATTCCGTTTCATGAGGGTCAGGTTTTCATCCCCGGACGAATGCTGAACTTTCATCTGGTTCTCAATTCGGGAGCGGTCTTCGGAATCGGCAGTGAACAACGTGGATTCTTCATCGTGTTCACGGTTGTGGCCGTCATGGTTGCGATCTACATCTTCGGATGGCAGACCAGGCCCAGAAGTACTCTGGCTCATGTCGGGATCGGCCTCGTCCTCGCCGGTGCACTGGGAAACCTCTGGGACCGTCTGGCGCTCGGTCGCGTGCGGGATTTCCTCCATATGTTTCCCGACAGGCACCTGCCCTTCGGGCTCAACTGGTTCGGTGGGGGGTCCGAGGTCTTTCCCTGGGTCTTCAACATCGCTGATGTGCTCTTGCTCCTTGGAATGGCGGTCCTGCTGGTCCATCTGCACTTCTCTGATCAGCAGCAACGATCTGATCAGTCCAAGGCGGATCCAGTGGAGGCAGGAGAGGGTTCTGAAGGCTCCAAGCCCTCCTGAGGCCCGGATGCTACGCATGGCATGGCGAATGAACTCTTCCTACAATGGCCCTTCTCTGGACAGGTGTCCGAGCGGCTGAAGGAGCGGCACTGGAAATGCCGTGTACGGGTTTCCCGTACCGTGGGTTCGAATCCCACCCTGTCCGCTTCAGGCGTCCCTCAATTGGAGGGGCGTCTTCCAGATGATTCGCGGGCTGTAGCGCAGCTTGGTTAGCGCGCTTGACTGGGGGTCAAGAGGTCGACGGTTCGAATCCGTCCAGCCCGATTCGGCTCGGTCCCGGTGGCCGAGCCGAATGTCCATCGGGACCGCGGATCGCCCATGGCTTCAGTCACCGGTGTTTCCGCCACAGATGACGATTGCCACATGCGATTTTGTCCAGCGGGTTCTGGTCTGCTGGTAGGCCGCCACCGCAACGCCAGCGGCGCCTTCGATCGACATGCCATGTTGTTTCACGAGGGAGACGGCATTCATGATCTCGGTTTCATCCACCAGCACCCAGTCATCCACATGGTCCCTGCAGAGCTCGAACGTGATGGCACCCGGTTCGACGCCACCGGCTGTCGCGTCACTCAATGTCGGGCTGCACTCCACATCGATGATCTGACCGGCTTCGATGCATCTCAGCATCGCAGGTGATCGAGTGGGGAGACATCCAATGATCTGGATGTCGGGCCACCGGGACTTGAGTGCAGCAGCCATTCCCGAGATCAGGCCACCTCCTCCAACGGCGACGAACACGGCATCGAGGTGATCAATCTGTCGAGTCAGTTCAGTGCCCACGGTTCCCTGCCCTGCAACGACAGCCGGGTCGTTGTAGGGAGAGATGAAGCATCGTCCAGTTTCAGCGGCCATCCTACGAGCCTGTGTTTCGGCCTCCATGCAGTCATCGCCATGGATTTCAACGGTGAGACCCATTGATTCGAGTCTGGCTTTCTTGCTTTGGGTGATGGTTCCGGGTGCATAGATCAGGACATCGTCAATGGCCGTCTTCCCAGCTGCCCATGCGACTGCCAAGGCATGATTTCCGGTGGAAGCGGCCACAAGTCCCCGACTGGGGGAAGTCTGGTCCGTCTGGAGCAGACGATTCAGCGCGCCTCGTGCCTTGAAGGACCCGGTGTGCTGCTGGTTCTCAAGCTTGAGCTGGACATCGTTGCCAAGCCAGGGTGCCTGCTTCACTGCCGTCTGGACGACATGAGGTCGCAATCGGATGTCGGCTTGTTCGACCTGGTCCTTGAGGTCCATCGAAGGCTCCTGAAGCCTTTGATCGACAGGTCGGATCAAGGCCTTTTTTCTTTCCTACCGGTACAGTACACGCATGACTGACCATGGCCACGACAACCTCACGATACTGGACCATCCGCTGATTCAGGACAAGATGGCAAGGCTGCGTGATGAGTCGACCTCACATGAGGATTTCAGGCGATTGATCGGTCAGGTCGCCGGGCTGATGACCTTCCAGGCCAGTCGAGATCTGCCGATCGTCTCCTCGACTGTTCGAACACCACTGGAGGAAGTCGAAGCGACTCGTCTCTCCGCACCAGTGACGCTCGTGCCAATTCTCAGAGCAGGACTTGGCATGGTCGAGGGCATCATTGCACTGATGCCCGAAGCCAATGTCGGACACATCGGTCTCTATCGTGATGAGAGCACGCTTGAGCCTGTGACCTATTACTGCAAGTTGCCTGCGATGATCGCGGAGGGGCCTGTGTTTCTCGTCGATCCAATGCTCGCAACGGGTGGTTCGGCGATTGCTGCGACCGAGGTCCTGCAGACCCATGGGTGCCGGGACATTCGACTGATCTGTCTGGTGGCGGCACCTGAGGGCGTTCGGGCGATGGCCGAGGCCCATCCCGGAGTTCGAATATTCGTCGCGGCGCTCGATCGTGAACTGAATGACGTCGGTTTCATCGTTCCCGGTCTCGGGGATGCCGGTGACCGCATCTTCGGTACCCGTTGAGTACGTGTGGTGAGGCATTCCGCACACTGAGGGCATGACAGCCCTCGTTTCCTTCCAAGATTGCTGATTTGAGTGTTGTCAGACGAGGTGAGCAGGCTATTTTCACTATGTCGGGGGGATGGCTGAGGGCGGCCGGGCGTATCGCGTTCTACCGAAGCCATTCGAAATGAACCAGATGCCATTGTCGGCCAGGAAAAGGACCGGGTTCGCATGAAGCTCATCATCAACGTTGCAATCGTGTTCGCTGTCAGTGCGGGGGTCGCTTCTGCGAGCAGCCAGACTCGACTTGGATGTGATTCGGATATCAATGCTGATGCGCTGGTGGATGTCAGTGATGTGCTCGACATCGTCTCCGCATGGGGTACGAACGATCACGATACGGATGGTGACGGCAATTGTGGCGTCCATGAGATTCTGCAGGTTCTCGAAGAGTTCGGGCGGACCTGTCATCCATTCACCAATGACGTGACGGTGACGATGGACTACGACGATGGAGTCGCCATCGTGATGGGAAGTGGTCTGGCGGACCATCCCATGGGGCCCTTCGACGGTTCGGAAGGCTGCTTCAATCCCAATACACCCACGGCGCAGAATTTCACGTGGTACATCCCGCTCAACCCTGTCGTCACCAATCAACCTTCAGTCGATCTCATGAACACTCTGGGAGCAGTCGGTGTCTGTACGAATGGCGTCTCTCTTTACAACCCGTATGACGGTGGCATGACCGATGCTCCAAGTACGATTTGTTTCGACGAGTACAACGCGCATCCGTCACCAGATGGTTCCTATCACTATCACCAGGCTTCTGACTGGGCATACGAATTGGACAATGCGGGTCATTCGATCCTGATGGGATACGAGTTCGATGGTTTTCCCGTGTATGGGCCGTATGAGAGCCCCGGGGTCTTTGCCAAGGATCTGACCGGTGAGATGGCCCTGGATGAATGCAATGGCCACTATGACGAAGTCCGAGGTTGGCATTACCACGCCATTTCATTCGAACTTGATGTGAATGGTTTTCCCTGGGTTGCCGGTTGTTACCGGGGTGACCCAGATCCGCGGAATTTCACAGGTGGTGGTGGCGGTGGTCCACCCGGTGGTGGGTGTGACGGCTGTGCTCAGAACATGATTCCACCACCCGTCTGTTTCTGTGTTCATACGACCCCGGGCTACGCGTATTGCTGTACGGACTGGGATTCAACCTGTCAGGCCTATGCGGATCAATTCTGCCCGTAAAAAATCCTGTACGGACTGCTTGAAAGTCAGGTGCTTTGACAGGACACTCACTTCCATGTCCTCCAGAATGCTCGCCATTTCCGTACTCCTCTCCGTTTGCACGATGCTGGGCTGTTCCAGTACTCCAGCTTCAACATCCGTTGGAACGAGAGCAGTGAATCCTGATCTGAAGAAGGCGCTCCAGGGTCAGCCCGGTGAGGTTGCCGTCCTGATCTTCGCCAGTCCCGACTGCCCCATTTCCAATGCGCTGGCTCCCGAGTATCAGCGCGTTCATGAGCAGCTCCTGGAAGGTGGGGGGCGCATGTACCTTGTTCACGCTCGAGGTGATGTGACCCGATCAGCTGCTGAGAAGCATGCCGAGGCCTACAAACTTCAGATGGAAGTCCTGTTGGATCCGCAGCAGTATCTGGTTCAGAAGATGGATGCAACGGTCACGCCCGAAGCGGTGGTTCTTCTCTTCAAGGATGATGGCAGCTGGAAGAAAATCTACCAGGGCAAGATCAACGATCTCTACGCATCCCTCGGCAATCGTCGAGATCATCCCACGCAGTTCTGGCTGCGAGATGCGATTGATGCATCATTCAGAGGTGAGGCGGTCGAGATCGCCTATCGGGCGCCGCTGGGTTGCTATATCGAGCGGATTCGTTGAGTGCGCTTCTGCTGATTCTGTTTCAGCAGTTGCCCGCAGGCACAATCGCGCCGACCTGGCATGGTGATATTCGTGAGATCCTCGCAGGTCATTGCATGGCCTGTCATCACGAGGAGGGATCCGGTCCCTTCTCGCTCCAGACAATCGAGAATGTCCGTTCAAGGGCGACCTTCATCGAAACCGTGATCAAGCAGGGCATCATGCCGCCATGGCTACCGTCATCGAAGGCCACACCTCTGGAGAATCATCGCGGTCTGTCGCAGCAGGAACAGGAACTCTTTTCCCGGTGGATCAAGGCCGGTATGCCCGCAGGATCTCCGGATGAGTTCCGGATGCAATCGCCTTCCCGGCTTCAAATGGATCCGCCCGACATCGAGTTGAAGATGCCGGCGCCGTGGCCGATTCCTGCGGAGGGCAGTCAGAACTGGGGTCGAGTCACGCGGGACAAGCGGTCATTCGTTCTTCCGCTGAACAACAATCGAACACTCAGAATCCGCAGTATCCGCCATCGGAGTCACGTGCCGAAGGCCGTTCATGCCGTGACATTCCTCGCCGATACGACCGGTTCGGGTCGCTATCTCGATGACCAGGACAATGGACCCGGGTACTACATGGCGGGTGATGTCCGGGATACGCCAAGTGGTGATCTGGGGGGAGTGGGTGTCGGCGCACGACATCTTGTCCTGCCGGATGGCTATCACTGGTCGATCCAGCCAGAATCGGATCTGTTGATGCAGGTCAATTTTCGCCCCACTGGACGCATCGAGTTTCTTGATGAGGAGATCCATCTCTGGGAGACGGATCAATCCGACAGTCGCCCCCTGCGAACACTCTCGATGATGGTGCGCAGAGTGGACGTGCCGGCTGGCAAATCCGTGACGATTCAGGATTCCCGCAAGCTGCCGGTTGATGTCGATCTGGTCGGCTTCACGCCTCGAGCCAATGGAATCGTGACTCGACTGGATCTCAAGGCCAGGCTGCCGGATGGTGAGGAACGAGTCCTGCTGCAGATTCCCGAGCATGATCCTCACTGGATCCAGACCTGGCTCCTGGAGAATCCCATGAGGCTTCCTGCTGGGACCATCCTGAGCGGCTCATGGACCTTGGCCAATACGGAGGAGAATCCAAGGAATCCATTTCTGCCGCTGGATCGATACGTGGCGGCTCGTCGCAGTGGCGTGCTGTCCATTCTCCTCCATGCCGCAGCCTGCGATCCCGATCAGGATGCCGTGCTTCTTGAATGGCAGCGGAAGCAGGCGGCGATTCCGATGAAACCCATCGACTCCAGATGATGTTCCAGGCGAAGGCCAGTTGCATGGCTTGATCCATGCCGTGATTCTGCGATAGGCTGAACCCGGCATGGAACGACGTGATTCCATCTGCCGCACCCCTTCAATGCTGCACTCTTGAGGAAAGATGACATGACTCGCCTATTCGCCCTCGCGCTCAGTGGACTTCTCGGTTTGGTCGTTCTTGGAACGGGTTGCTCGGTGACACCGGACACGATCGAGGGTCGAAACAATCTCATGGCGGATGCAGAGGAGGCGATGAGCCGGTTTCGTGAGATGGATCCCCGTACGGAATCCTTCTTCAGGAACGCGTATGCGTATGTCGTCTTCCCGAAGATCACCATGGGTGGCGCTGGTATCGCCGGTGCCTATGGACGTGGCGTCGTCTTCCGGGACGGCATGCAGGATGGATTTGCCGATGTGACACAGGGGAGTCTGGGCGCCCAGTTGGGCGGCATGTCCTGGTCAGAGATCATGTTCTTCGAGAACCGCTGGACTTTCGACAAGTTCAGAAGCAATCAGTTCGCGGCCTCGGCCAACGCTTCCTGGGCAGGGCCCAACGAAGGTGGCACGAATACCCTCAACTACAGTGGTGGCGTCATGATCTTCACGATGGACACCAAGGGATTCGCGGTCACGGCAGCGGTTGGCGCACAGCAGTTCAACTACGAAGCCACTCGCTGATTCGCTTCGGATCAGAAATTCGCCATCACGACAATGACAAGAGCAAAGGCGGCTGCCACGGCACGGCGGGCCCAACGTTCGAATCGCATTCTCTATCCCTTCCAGGTCACCGATTTTCCAGGTCGGTGATCTCTTTCTCTTCCTTCAACATAGCTCCGGATCGGGGAGATCCAAATCGCAGACAGCGTATCGCGGGCTGAAGGCATCGGTTTCTTCCACAATCTGCTCCCATCTGGGTGCCTCGGTGCTTCAGTTGGCAATCGACTGTCGGTTTCTGGCTCTATTATCGGGGTCATCAGACCCGGAGGACGGTCCCGGGCCGGCCGGCTGACCGTCCTTTCGACCCGGCTCAGCATCCATCTCAGGAGGATCCACGTGCTGCCTGCAAGACTATCCATCATCGTGATGCTGCTCATGACCAGTCCGGTCGCGGCCAGGCCACTCGACCCGGGCTCGTTCGATGAGCGTCCCCTGAGTCGAATCGCCTTTGGTTCCTGTGCAAATCACGAGAAGCCTCAGCCCATCTGGAACACGATTCGAAGATGGAGTCCGGATGTCTTCGTCTTCCTCGGTGACAACGTCTACGGTGATACCGAAGACATGGCGGTTCTGGCGTCCAAGTACGACATGTTGGCTGAGAAGCCGGGTTTCAAGCAGGTTCGTTCGGAGACAGCGATCATCGGAACCTGGGATGACCACGACTACGGTGCCAATGATGCAGGTCTCGAGTATCCAAAGAAGGCGGAATCCAAGGAGGTCTTCCTTGATTTCTTCGAGGAGCCGGAGGATTCGATTCGACGGGATCATCCCGGGGTCTATCACTCGTATCTGCTCGGGCCTCCCGGAAAACGTGTGCAGATCATTCTTCTGGATGTCCGGACCTTCCGGACGCCGCTGGTCAAGCGGGAGATCACGGTGGCCATGGAAGAAGGTTTCATCGGTCCCTACGATCTGCAGCAGGATCCTGAATCCACCATGCTCGGTGAAGAGCAGTGGGCATGGCTCGAATCGCAATTGAAGGTTCCTGCGGAGCTTCGACTGTTCGGCATGAGCACCCAGTTCCTCCCGGTCTTCAACGGTTGGGAAGCCTGGGCCAACATGCCCCATGAGCGTCAGCGACTGATTGATCTCATCAAGCAAACGCGTGCGGAGGGTGTCATCTTCATGAGTGGGGATACCCATTGGGCTGAGCTCTCACGCGTCGAGACGCCCGGCATGTATCCGCTCTATGACCTGACTTCCAGTGGTCTGACCGAGGTCTGGAGAGGAATCGCACCCAACCGCCAGCGGATTCATTCACCTTTTCTCGGCGCCAACTTCGGCACGATCGAAATCCAATGGGACCAGTTCGAACGTGGCCCCAGGATCATCCTGGGTATTTCCGATCTTGAAGGACGAACAGTCATTGGACAGGCTGTCTGGCTGGATGAACTGGATTTCTCTCTGGAGAAGACGCTTGATCCATGTGCCGACCGTTCCTTATGGAGCAGCCGAGGTTTTCTGCGACTCGACTGTGAAGGGGATCGCATCACCGGAACCTTCGGTGGGCCGGGTGGGACCATCGAAGGTGTCCTCAAGGATCGCACGCTCACAGGTACCTGGCGGTCCGGTGATACCAGCGGGCCATTCGAGTTCACATTCAGCCGGACGGGAACCTGGATTCACGGCCGCTACGGCATCGAGGGCGAAGCGGGGCCTGATCCGATGCCATGGTCCTGGACTGCGGGTCCGAAGGCCTGGTAAGGCTTCCCGACAGGGTCCTGACCGGCAGAGTATCCTCATTGCTTCATGGAATTCATTCCCCACGAAATCGATCGCGATGTCTTCGTCCTGATGGCCGATGGCGGAATCAATCGTGACAACGCCAGGGCCTTCACGGATGACGTCGAGTCCATGGTTCGCAACGGCTTCAACAAGCTGATCATCGACTGCTCCAAGTTGGAGTACATCTCAAGTACTGGTCTTGGGACACTCCTGGTCCTTCGCAAGCGGATGAAGGCGGCAGGGGGTGATGTGAAGCTCTGCAGTGTGAAGGGACTCGTGTCGCAGGCGCTTCAGCTGATCCGGTTGGACCAGATGTTCGGCATGTATCCGGATCTCGGCCAGGCACGGCTGTCGTTCAGATCCACCGATTCCGCCGAGAAGACTGACGAGGTACATGATGACGCATGAGTTCGATCTGACGGGACGGACGGCGTTGGTGACCGGCAGCACCACCGGCCTCGGTCGGGCCATGGCCTTCGCATTGGCCCAGCACGGTGCCAGTGTGGTCCTGAACTACGCGAACAACCAGCAGCGTGCCGAAGCCTGCTTTTCCGAATTCCAGGCAGCTGGTCACAAGGGCATGCTTGCCTGTGCATCCGTCATCGATGAAGGTGAAGTCGATCGCATGGTGAGCGAGGCCGAGGCCGCCATGGGTGGCGTCGATATTCTTGTCGTCAACGCGACGCCGGATCAACCGCAGAAGACCATCGAGGAGTATGACTGGGCGTTCCATCAGCAGATGATCGACTTCTTCCTGAAGAGTCCGTACCTGCTGACCTGTCGACTGCTTCCACACATGAAGTCGCAGGGGTGGGGCCGCATCATCAACATCGGATCCGAGGTCCTGGCGCGTGGTGCGGGCAATTTCAGTCCCTATGTCGCAGCCAAGGGGGCTCAGAACGGATGGACCCGGAGCATGGCGACCGAGCTGGCGCCCAGTGGCATCACCGTCAACATGATCTCACCTGGATGGATCCCCGTGGAACGGCATTCCGGGGCGCATCCCGATCAGATCGAGACGTACCGCTCCGGCGTTCCGATGGGTCGGATGGGTCTGCCGGATGACATGGCTGGTGCGGTGACCTTCCTGGCGAGCAATGCCTCGAACTTCATCACCGGTCAGAACATCCATGTCAACGGTGGCGTGACGACGCATTGATGTGATTTGATTTCATGTAAAAACCCTGCTTCGGCATACCTAGCCAAAGCAGGGTTTTTGATTTCTTGAGATGTGAGAGCAGCAACTCTTGGTTGAGTTGTACTCCATCCATCACCAATGGTACTAGCCGAAATATTGCTCATCGATCGCATCGAGTGCAAGGTCGAGCTGAGCATCAAGTTCATCGTAGTAGCTTTGATACTGTTCCCAGGTGATTTCACCATCCAAGTATTGGTAATACACCTCATCTGTGGCGGCGTAGAAATCTGCATACAAAGCATCGAATTCAGCTTCCCATGCGTAATAGTTATCGCTCAGGCCGCCGTATGAGTAGGTGTCATAGAGTCCATATGAGTAGGTGTCATAGAGCCCATAGGAACTGTAGTTGTATGGCGAGTAATAAGACATGTACGGCGAATAGCTATAGCTATAGCTGTAGCTATAGGGCGAATAGCTGTAGCTGTAAGGTGAATAGCTGTAGCTGTACGGCATGAATGAGCCGTATGACGGCGTCGTCGCCATGTTGTAGTACATGTCGAAATAGCCTGGGTACAGCGTGTTGTAGTAGCTATCGAAGTTGCCATCGTCATACACGTTGTTGTATGCGGTTTGATATGAATCGTAGTAGTAATCGTAATAGTAGTCGTAGTAGTAGTTATAGCTCGTACTTTGCGTACTCAGGTAGCTCGGTGTGCTTGTGGTCGCTTGGGTGGCACTTGTATAGACATTTGTTGTGCCAGTGTTCGAGCCGATATAGGTGTTTTGAGTACTGCCGTTGTTGCCGCCAATCTGAGCGTTCGCTTCAGATTCAGTGACAACACATGTTGCTGAGAGCACGAATGCCATCGCGGCAATCCAGCGATTCCATGTTTGTTGTTTCATCATTGTTCCCCTTTGAATGGCACCCAGTTTGAAGGCTGGGTCAGACNGCCACTGNACTCTGTTCATCGGATCCGCGAGCCAGNGTGCNGGCCTCTACAACGTGGCTGTACTGTCGACTTTAGNTGTGGACGAGGCCTANGCCAGCCAGATGTACAGGCCGGCCGTGATCAGGATCACCAGTGAGCCGCAGATCCAGACATCCACCGGTGTNCGGGTGTCCAGATGGCTGCGAGGCATGGTNCGCCGTTCGGANAGTGGNGATGCCAGTCTCAGGNCCCACATGATCACGGCGACNGAGATGAATGTGATCAGGCCNTGNTGCAGGAATGACCAGGCGTTGAACGAACTCATCCACTCCTGNNGNACGAACACATCACCTTCCCGGCAGACGCCGTAGATGATGGGTCCGAGGATCAGGCCGCAGATCGCGGAGATGGGCGGCATCCTGGGATCGATCATTCCGACCAAGAAGACGGCCAGGATGGGTGCCGAGACATAGAGGTTCACTTCCTGGATGTACTGGAAGATGCCGTCGAACTCTGAAATGACGGGTGCCCAGAGACAGCCGAAGATCACGAGAAAGATGGTGGCGATGCGGCCAACACGGACTTCGCCCCGCGAGTTGATGTCGGTCCGGAACCAACGTTTGTGAACATCGATGGTGTAGATGGTCGAAGCCGCATTGAGTCCCGAGTTGAAGGTGCTCATCACCGCACCGGCCAGAGCCGCCAGCAGGATGCCACGCAACCATGCCGGCAGAATCTCGGCGATCATGACCGGGTAGGCCTTGTCACCAAGATCAGGACGTTCTTCGGCATACATCTGCCAGGCGATGATGCCTGGAATGACGACGATCAGAGGCAGATAGAGTTTGAGTGCTGCAGCGAGCATCACACCGCGTTGGCCTTCCGCGACACTCTTCGCGGCCAGTGCACGCTGCGTGATGAACTGGTTGAGCCCCCAGTAGAAGATGATCGGGATCCAGATGCCTGCCAGCAGTGCGGTCCAGGGCAGCGCCTCATGGTCACGATCCTTGATCAGATGGAGCTTCTCATGACTATGGCTGGTGAATGCCGACCAGCCATCGAAGAAGGAGCCTTCTCCCAGGTTGGTGACGGCAAACCAGAGTACGAGCGTGCCGCCGATCAACAGCGTGATGCCTTGGATGAAATCGGTCCAGATGACAGCCGGCAGTCCGCCCCAGGCGGTGTAGGCACCGGCGATGATTCCGATGAGCCAGATACCCGCGACTGTAGCCCACCAGGAGGCCTGATCCATCCGAGGGACGGTGATGCCTTCGGCGGCACGCGTGGTGACTTCATCCGGCGGAATCAGGCCGAACCAGTCGGCAAAGCTGTTGGACAGATCGAACAGCGCATCGACGGCGACGGCACCTCCGTAGAGCGTCATGGCGAACAAGCCGATCACGTAGATGATCAGCATGTACGTCGCCATGATGGAACGCGTTGCGGGGTTGTACCGGAACTCGAGGTACTGCGGAATCGTGTAGATGCCCGCAGAGAGAAAGCGGGGGAGCAGGAACCAGCCGACCAGGACCAGCGCAATGGCCGCGATCCACTCCCAGGCGGCGATGGCGAGCCCTTGCTCGCCGTAGGCTCCACCGGTCATTCCAACAAAGTGTTCGGATGAAATATTGGAAGCGATCAGGGAGATGCCGATCAGTGGCCATGTGAGTTTGCGGCCTGCCAGAAAGTAGTCCTCCGAGGTCCTGTTCCCCCGAGCCGCCCAGAGACTCACGATGACCACGAAGAGCATGAAGCCGAAGAAGACGATGGCATCGACGGCGGTGAGTGACATGGTTGCGATCAGGTATGACATCGGCAGTGTTCCGGAGCAAGCCAGCTGAGGTTCCATCCATTCCCTGCGGGACATGTCATCGACATTGACGTCGATGTTTGCAGGCTCCAAGGAGGGTCTGTCAGAATGACCTTACCGGATTCCGGTGGAGTCGTTTCCGATCCGGGCTGCTGTTCTCCTGGAAGGCATGGCTCAAGCCTGTTTTTCGTGGTTCACTGTCGATGGTCTAGACTTCACCTGCTTCATGCCAAGCTGAGCGTCCATGGAACTCAAGGAGACCTTTCAGGATGATGCTGAACTGCCGACTGCTGCTGGCCCTGGTGGCCCTCTCAATCAGTCCGATCCTGGTCCTTGGGCAGGGCCCCCGCTGGGAAGCGATGGACTACGGTCCATTTCTGTCCGCTTCCATCGAAGTCGATGAAGGCAACATCGCCTGCAAGGGACTGGCCATACCACTCGGTACTGCACCGGGCGGTGAAGCGACCATGCTGTTCGACATGGATCTGCTTCGATGGGCCGCCGGTTGGCGTGGTGATGGTGTGGCGCTCAAGGGAATCGTCTACGACGGGCCACACGGTGTTCATCCCGGCATCGACGGTGAGCCGGATTGGGTGAGTTCTGTACGGCCAGGTCTGTCGACCGATGGCGATTTCGCGGACATCCGTCCGTGGCGTTACGGCCAGTGGGCGCCCGGTCGGGCCCGATGGAACGGGGTGATGGTTGATGGTCGTGATGTGGCGCTTTCCTACGGGCTTGGTCGTACCAGTCTCATGGATGTACCGGGGCTGATCGTCGAAGGTGATCTGCCGATCTATACGCGAACCATCCAGGTGAGCGGAGATGATCCAGATTGCCTGATCGAACTGTTCAGGACTTCACGCAATTCGAATCTCATCAAGATGGATCATCCCGATCTCACGGCCGAGGATCGATTCGGAGTCGTTGTCCAGCAGTCCTCCAGGCCCGTGATGGCGATCGGTATCGTGCAGCCAGTGGGGTCGGACGCCCGCGTTCTGCATCAGGATGAGGACATCCGACTGCTCGTCCATCCCGACGAGCAACCGACATCCGCGATCTATCAGGTTCTCATCGCGCCTGTTGGAACCGACGGTGATCTCGACGCCTTTGCTTCTGTTCTCTCCGCCATGGGGACCATCGTCAGTTTGAGCCGATTCGAGTCACCGCCTCCGGTGACGTCGCTTCCAACGGTCGAAACGGCAGGGCAGTTGAATGTCAATCCGGGTCGTTCACAGGATGTCATGGAAATCAAGATTCCAGCAGGGCAGCCGGCTCGAGACATCTCCTTGAAGGCGCAGGCAGGCTCGAACTTCGCCGTCATCGGTGCGAGTGGTCAGGAACGGAATGCGGCGGATGTTCCAGTCAATGACAGTCATGTCGTGGCGCGTTCCCCGGAAGTGTCCATCGAATCCAGGCCCGTCGCCTACTGGAAGTTCGACGAGGGCTCCGGTGATGCCATGCGAAACGAGGTCAACGGCAAGCGGGATCTGCTGCTGGATGGCGTGACGTGGCGACGAGGTCTCCTGGGCCGCTGCCTTGATTTCGATGGAACAGCCCGGGCTCTCTGGGAAGGCGATCGCAGGATGCCCTTCACGAGTTCCGATCAGACGTTTTCAGCATGGATCGCAACTCGTTCGGATGGCACCATCATGTCCAAGACCCGGCCTGAGGGCCCGTGGGTTCCTGATGGTGTCACCTTCTTCGTACGGGATGGCTGTCTTGCGTTCGATGTTGGATGGGTCGGCGTCGTGGAGGGTTCGACCAGGATTGATGACGGTGCCTGGCATCATGTCGCGTTCACCTGGCAGAAGGATGGACGTGTTCGTCTGTATGTCGATGGACGCGAGGACAATTCAGGGTTTCTGCCTTTGGATGAAGCTGTTGATGGTGCCGTCGTTCAGTTGGGCTTCACAGCCGAGGATTTTCCCAACCCGTCATCTTTCAGTGGCTACATGGAAGGTGTTCAGATCCATGCGGGCGTGTTGACTCTGGATCAACTCCGTGAAATCGCGGCACAGACCGGGGCTCCGCTTGTGCAGGCCTGGGTGATCCGTGGAGATCTGCCCGGTGCGACCTGGCGTCGAGAGGGCAACGGGGAGATTCGACTGCATGTCCCTCGGGAATCCGTCAGGCAGCAGGCTGACTTGATGACCTGGAGAGGCCCGGAATCCAGTCTGGCCGATGCGTTGCAACGATTGAAGGGGATCCAACGGCCCGGAGAATCCGCGTTTGCCATCGATCACATCACGCGTCCAATCGAGAATCCTTCGAATTCCTGGATGCGGTTTGGTGCGTTGGATCTGCTGCCGCAGGCCAATGCCTCTCTGGTCACCACCTGGAGCGGAGATGTCTGGCTGGTGGAAGGTCTTGATGCGGATCTCGAGGACATCCAGTGGACTCGAATCGCCTCGGGTCTCAACCAGCCCTTCGGGATATCCGTCCAGGACAACAACGACGTTCTCGTGCTCGGTCGTGATCAGGTGACTTCGCTGCGGGATGTCAATGAAGATCGGCTCATCGATCATTATGTGAACTTCAACAACGAAACGATGAATACCGAGCATTTTCATGAGCCGGCCAGTGGGCTCCAGCGGGATGCCGAGGGCAATCTGTATTACGTCAAAGCGGCACGACATGCCAAGGATGCATTGCATCCTCATCATGGAACGCTCATCAGGATTCCCGCAGATGGTTCGGAATCGGAAGTCATCGCATCAGGCTTCCGGGCGCCCATGGGTCTGACTGTCGATGGAGGCGGCGTGTACTTCTGTTCGGATCAGGAAGGGCACTGGATGCCCGCCAATCGAATCAATCGTATCGAGGAAGGTGGTTTCTACGGAAACAACTGGACGGGGACACCCATGGAGGATCGACAGACCTACGATCCGCCGCTTGTGTGGATTCATCCCAGTGTCGATCGCTCGCCCTCATCGCAGGTGCGTGTGCCCGGAACGGGCTGGGGAGATCTCAATGGACGGCTCCTGGGCATGTCCTATGGCACTGGACGTGTGTATCTCATTCTCGAAGATGAAGTCGATGGTGTGCATCAGGGAGGCGTGGTGCCATTACCCATCCAGGTCCCGACGGGATTGCTGGCCGGCCGTTTCAATCCGATCGATGGTCATCTTTATCTCTGTGGTCTGGTCGGCTGGTCGTCGGATGCCAAGGAGGATGGCGGTCTGTATCGAGTCCGCTCGACGGGTTCCCTGCCGCTGTTGCCCCTCGAGGTCAAGGCGGTCAAGGACGGATTGGTCCTGGAATTCACGCATCCTCTGGAACCTGAAGCAGCCATGCCGGAGTTCTGGGATCTGCAGGCCTGGAACTACAGATGGAGTGAACAGTACGGTTCACCCGAGTTCGCACTGGACGGCTCAAAGGGTCGGACCACTCTGCCGATCAAGCGAGTGGTTCTGTCGCCGGATCGTCGAACGGCCTGGTTGGTCGTGCCCACCATGACACCTGCCATGCAGATGCATCTGGATTATGCGGTTCCGTCGGATGGCGGATCACAGGAGGGCCAGGCGCACTTGACGGTGCACACGCTTCGTCAGGAATCGGGTCGAACCCATGTCACGCCCTGACTCAACGTTTGGATGGACTACTTGTTGAAGAGATCGCGAAGCCAGGTGGCATCGAACAGGCCATGGCCCAGCAGATCTCTGGGCATGGTCGGGTAGGCCTGCATGATCCGACCGAGGCCGATGAAGTCCGCATGATGGTCTTCGATTTCCATCGCGGCGACATTCGGCAGGTACTGCTGCAGCCATGAATAGCCGTTGCCGATGATGTTGAGATCGGGATATCGCTGCTTGCAGGCTCGAGTGGCTTCGATGTGTCGACGGACACCATCCAATGGATTGACCGGCGGTCCGTAGCCGCACTGGTCTGCCGCGGTGCCTGGCGCCTGGGCATGACGGCAGTAGGCCGGCGATCCGATGGTGACATTGACGAGTCGGATCTTCATGATCTGCAGCATGGCAAGCAATGCAAAGGGTTCGAACAGATCCGCCTTGTCGGGATCATGCTCCGACATGCCGAAACCGTAGGGCCACTTGCCTTCATCTCGAGGTATCTGGCAGCCTTCGCCCGTGTCGGGATTCCGGTGATAGGGGGGGCGATCCGTAACGGACAGCTGGACCCCCAGTGACAACCCCTGAACATTCTGCTGGATGCCCTCGATGATTTCTCGAAGCAGTCGACAGCGGTTGTCAAATGAACCTCCGTAGTCACCATGACGAGTTCTGGCTGCCAGCAGTTCATGCAGCAGGTAGCCGTGAGAACAGTTCAAGGAGACGAAATCAAATCCAGCACTCTGTGCGAGGTTGGCTGCCTGGATGAACTGGTCGCGTATTCGTTTCAGTTGATCATCCGTCAGCAGAGGCATGTCCGACGGCTGATCGGTCGTGATCGCCAGTTGCGGATGATGATGAGCCATGCTGGGGGGCCGAGAGACATCGTCGGATCTTGCAAATCGGCCGGCATGATTCAGTTGCAGTCCGATGATTCTGGAATCCGGATCTTCACCCGTTGAAGCGACGCCAGCTCGACACGCCCGGATCAGTTCGCGAAGACTGCGGGGCATGTCGATGTCCGAGTTCTGATACATCTGATCCCGGGAGATCTTGCCGGATTCATGGACGGCGAGTTC
This sequence comes from Phycisphaerae bacterium, assembly GCA_002702575.1. GTDB lineage: Bacteria > Planctomycetota > Phycisphaerae > Phycisphaerales > SM1A02 > UBA1668. The sequence goes on from PAAJ01000018.1 coordinate 283,116, forward strand.
CGTCCCGCACCAGATCAGCCCAGCGGTGCTGGCACCGGCTCGTTCCCAGACTTCCAGCGTAGAGGGACCGGCACTGCCGTCTGCATTGGCCATGCTCCGGCTGGAAGGCTGGACGCAGAACCGATTGCATGCGGTCCGCCCGACGACCTGTCGAGACTGCGCGAGCAGTCTGCTCGATCGATGCAGATCTTCGATGCAGTCGAGGGTCGGTGCCTGACGCTGGAGATACTCTCGAAAATCCCCAACCGTATGAATACGACCGGGTGAGGTGTACGTCATTGTCTACTCGTTCGTCCGCCGGGTCTGATGTGTTCCAGCATTCGATTGATGTCTGAAGGGTTGTGTTTCGGTTGATCGGTTTCGGAGGACAAGGTACTGCTCGGCCTTCAGTCATGCGGCATCGGGCATTCGAACAATGGAATTTTCCGCGAATTCCGATGCTGAATACGGCTCTCTGGCCCGTCCTGACCGCTGTCGCCGGGCCTCCTCTTCAGATTCAAACCTGAGATCTTGGAAACAGGAATGGCGATTGATACGATCGAGACGTCGCTCTATACCGGGCAACAAGGACTCGGGGAGGAATTTCATGAAATCTATACAGTTGATCTTCGGTGTGATGTCGTGTGCCATTCTGTTGGTGGGAAATCTATTCGGTGGTTCGTTTCCGGCCAGTACTCTGGACGGCGTCCACACTCCCATTCGGAATGCTGAATCAAGTCCCCAAGTCGTGACAGACATCGGCGTCGAGATCCAGAATGATGTGAATCGGCGTGGTGAAGGACAGTCTCGCTCAAGCGGCACAACGGGAGCCTGTTGTATAGCTTCGCTGGGCGGGTGCTTTGACAATCAGACCGAAAACAGCTGTGCCATTCTGGGTGGGATCTGGGGATCCGGATTGACCTGTGATGAGATGAATTGTGTTGTCGGCGCATGTTGTTACTCGTCAACATGTGAAGAACAGGTTGAGCCACTCTGTGAAGAGAATGGCGGCGTCTATCTCGGTGCTGGCACGCTGTGTGAGGATTTCAATTGTGACAATCTGCCGACCGCATGCTGCTTCGGCTACGAGTGCCTGCAACTCTCGGAGTCAGACTGCGAAGATCAGGGCGGTTATGCCAGGGGTTTCAATGTCACCTGTGAGGAGGTGGCCTGTGAGCCGGCCGGCGGTTGTTGCTTCCAGACAGACTGTGCGGTCCTCTTCGAGGACATCTGTCTCGAGCAAGGAGGCCTCTTTCAGGGTTTCGATACGAGCTGCAGCGATTTCTCCACGTGTCAGGTCGTCTCATGCTGTATCGCGTCATCAGATACCTGTTACGACTACACCGCTGAATACTGTCTTTCGATCAAAGGGGTCACGGGAGATTCGAGTTGTCAGGATTGGGATCCCTGCATTGATCGAGGGTCCTGTTGCATGGGGGGCTATGGAGAATGCTACGACTTCACGACCGAAGACGAATGCGACTCCATTGGTGGCTACTGGCTCATGGGAAGTGAGTGTGTCGTATCACCCTGCATGAGAGGAAACTGCTGCATCGATGGTGAATGCACGCAACGCTTCTTGGATGAATGTGAGGCATTGGGCGGTGAGTACAGCTCGCCCGTGCTGGACGGATGCGATGACCCCGAATACACCTGTTTGAGTGAATTGAACGGGGCGTGCTGTATTGGTGGCAGCTTCGGATGCTACGAAGACTGGACCGAGGACAATTGCAATGTATTCCTGGGGACCTGGGGCCAGGGGTTGACCTGTGAAGAGCTCAATTGTGTCGAAGGTGCCTGTTGCTATACCGATACTTGGTGTGAGATCGAGGTCCAGCCGTACTGCGAGGCCAACGGCGGTGTCTACCTTGGCCAGGGAACACTCTGTGAGGACTTCGACTGCGCATCGCTCCAGACCGCATGTTGTTTCGGGTATGANTGCCAGTCNCTCACGGAAGANGAATGCAACNCTCAGGGCGGTNANGTCAGAGGNTTCAANNTTTCCTGNGANGANGTNANCTGTGAGCCGCCNGGNGCCTGCTGTTTCCAGNNGGACTGTGANANNCTGTTTGAAGACGAGTGTCTNGAGCAGGGTGGGNTNTTCCAGGGNNCAGANTCGANTTGTGATGANNTCTGGACATGCCGAGTGNNNTCCTGCTGTGTCGNNTCCTCNGANNACTGNCAGNATTACACNGCNGAGTACTGNGNTTCNATCNNNGGAGANCCNGGAGANNNCANNTGCGTNGANTGGGATCCNTGCNTCACNCGCGGNGCCTGNTGCATGGGAGGCTATGGAATCTGCTACGACTGGANCACNCAGGATGATTGTGANTCANTCNGGGGNTACTGGCTGCCCGATNCCGANTGTGAATGGGCGCCCTGCATGAGNGGCAACTGCTGTGTNGAAGGTGAATGCATGCANCTCTTNTACGAGGATTGCATGGCNTGGGGCGGTGAGTACACGGGGCCGATCNTCGANGGATGCNANGACCCCATGTTCTACTGTTCAAATACGATCGTCGTGGATGCTTCCGGCGGTGGCGACTACCTGACGATCCAGGAAGGCATCGATGCGGCAAACGACACCGATACCGTCCTGGTACGGGCTGGCACGTACACCGGCTCGGGGGATGCAGCCGTGCCTGTAGTCGATCTGAAAGGAAAGGCGATCCGGCTGGCAGGCGACCCCAAGCGGGCCGGCAAGGTCTACATCGATGGCCAGTCGCAACGGGCCTGCATCGTCTGTGACAGTGGTGAAACCTCGGAGACCGAGATCGATCTTGTCGAGTGCATCAATGGTTCAGCCTTGGAAGGTGGCGCGTTGTATTGCCTCTCGAATCCGACCATCACCAATTGCGTATTCCGCGACAGTACGGCTCAGGACGCCGGAGGTGGCGTCTACATCAAGGACAGTCAACCAACCTTCATTGGCTGTGAATTCATCGGGAATGAATCTCCGTACGGAGGTGCCATCTACATGATCGACAGCAGTCCAGTNATCACGGANGGNCTGATCGCTCAGAATTCNGCTTCCAATCGTGGGGGTGGTCTCAGGATGTACCGGTCGTCNCCTGTTCTGACCAATGTCACCATCGAAGGCAACTGGGCGANNCGTGGNGGTGCTGCTCACATTCAGNNCAACAGTGTTCCCGTGCTGGAGTCCTGCATGATCCTGAACAATACGGCGGACAGCCTTGGTGGCGGNNTGGTGACCANTNCGAATTCACCCGCGATCTATCGAGCAGTGCACCTTCANGGGGAACCNGGCGACTGGTGACAATGGTGGCCAGGGCAGTGGCGGTGCGATCTACTCGGACAGTTCNGCCTGTGTCGTGGAAAACTGCGTGATCGAAAGCAATACGGCAGATGTCTACGGTGGTGGAATCTATTGCTGGTACAGCAGTCCGGTGATCACAGGTACCAGAATCAGTGGTAATACGTCATCGGCATCCGGTGGTGCCATTCGCACGATCGGAGGTTCCGGTCCGTCCCTTGACAATGACATCCTGTGTGGAAACTCTCCGGACAACATCGGTGGTCCATGGGATGGTGCTGGCGACAATTGCCTCGCGGACAACTGTCAGGACAACAATGACAATGACATGCCTGATGATTGCGAAGATCTGTACTGCGAGGGGGATGCCAATGGTGACTCTGTCGTGGACATCAACGATCTGCTCGCCATTCTCGATTCCTGGGGCAGTCCTGATGGGGACATCACCGGGGATGGGGAGACCACGATCGACGACATCCTGATTGTTCTTGGAAATTGGGGATCATGCCGCTGATCATCCATCAAGCCTTCGATTCAGCAAATGACGTGGGCATGATCGGTACCCCGGGAGCTGATCCCGGGGTAGGCTGGGGGCATGCTGAACCTCACTCTTGTTCTGTCGTGCCTTGGATTTGGATTCCTGGCTGAACCTGCGGACAACGCCAGTCGCCGTCCCAACATCGTCATCATGTACGTCGACGACATGGGATGGGGAGATCTCCCATCCCAGGGCGCGACAGGATGGACGATGCCCAGTCTGGAACGGATGGAGCGAGAGGGAACTCGTTACACGAAGTTCTATGTGGCCCAGCCGGTGTGCTCCGCGTCCCGTGCAGCCCTGTTGACAGGCTGCTATCCGAACCGACTGGGCATTCATGGTGCCTTGGCGCCTTCAGCCAAACATGGCATTCACGAAGATGAGACGACACTCGCGGAGATCTGCAAATCTCAGGGCTATGCCACCGGGATGTTCGGCAAGTGGCATCTTGGGCATCACAAGCAGTTTCTGCCGGTCCATCATGGATTCGATGAGTACCTCGGTATTCCCTATTCCAACGACATGTGGCCCGGCCATCCGGTGACGCCCAAGAACTGGCCGAAGCTGCCTTTGATCCAGGGCGATGAAACCATCGAGATCGTGGAAGACTATGACGATCAGGATGTGCTCACACGACGGCTGACCGAAGGTGCGGTTGATTTCATTCATCGCCATGCAGATGAGCCGTTCTTTCTCTACGTGCCACATCCGCAGCCTCATGTTCCACTTGGTGCAGATCCGAANTTCAAGGGCAGCAGTGAGCAGGGGTTCTATGGCGATGTGATGCAGGAGATCGACTGGTCCATGGGCCAGATCCTCGAGGCACTCGATGAAGAAGGTCTGGCGGATGACACGCTGGTGATCTTCACCTCGGACAACGGCCCCTGGATCAACTATGGAGATCATGCCGGTACGACGGCCCATCTTCGTGAAGCCAAGGGCACGACCTTCGATGGTGGGGTTCGTGTGCCCTGTATCGCTCGCTGGCCAGGTCGGATTCAGGCCAATCACGTCAATGACACGATGTGGATGAACATCGATGTGCTGCCCACCGTTGCGGGTCTTGTTGGTGCAGATCTTCCCGGTCGACCGATTGATGGTCGAGATGCCCGGCCTCTCCTGGTGAGTGCTTCCGATGCGGCGTCACCTCAGGAGGTCTACCTGTTCTATTACGGCAACAACAATCTGGAAGCGATCCGGTGGGGGCGTTGGAAGTTGCATCTTCCGCACACCTATCGATCCATGGAGGGTCGACCAGGCGGCACTGGCGGCAAGCCCACCAGATACACCTACGGCATCAAGCAGGACCTGGCCTTGTATGACGTCGAAGTTGATCCAGGAGAAACGACTGATGTGAGTCATGCCCACCCGGATGTCATGGCCCACATGCTCGAACTGGTGGAAGCCGCTCGGGCGGATCTTGGTGATAATCTCGTCAAGCGGGAAGGCCGGGGTGTTCGTGAGCCAGGTCGACTTGAAGATGTGCCGGCGGAAGGCAGTTGAAAAGACAACGCCCCGACCAGAAGGCCGGGGCGTCGTCGAGTGATCAGATCAACGGAAGAAGCCGTCATGGCTTCATCCGGAATCAAGGACTGACCTGGCAATCTGCGCTACCCCAGGCTTCGATGAGATAGAGCAGGTCGTCAATATCGACATCGCCGCTCTCGTCGACATCTTCCCGGCAGTACTCCGGCCAAGTGTCACGATTGAATCTGTACATGCTGCCTTCGTAGAAGGTGCAGAAGTAGATGTCATCACCAATGACCTCGACGCCCGTAGGCAGCCAGAGACCACTCATCAGGGTGGTGATGGTTCCCGTGTCCAGCTCGACTCGCTGAATGGCACCTGTCCCGGGAAGGAAAATTCCGGTTCCGAAATCAAACGAACCAGCCGAGCACACCAGCAGTGAACCGTCTGAATCCAGTTCGCAGTCCACAATCGTGGACAGTCCTTCGACAAGAACTTCCGTGGTGCCGTCATTGGTCAGTCCCCAGATGCGAGATTCATTCTGGAAGAAGGGAACACCAGTCAATTCGACGACGATGAAGGCGGTCGAATCCGGTGCGCCGTCGTTCTCGACACTGATGATTCGCGTAGGAACTGCTTGAACATTGATGTTCGACTGGGGAAATGTCGCGAAGGTCGAAAGACTTCCATCGGTTGCGATCTTGATGATCGCATTCGCGCCTGCATCCGCAACGTACAGGTTGCCATCAGGATCCTCCGCGACCGAGTAGGCGTTGGTATCGTTAACATTCTCCATCGCAAGGGCATAGCCTGCGGTCGTCTGGATCTCAAGCATCACGGCACCATCCGGTGCATAGCTCTGACCTTCAACAGCCGATGGAGTGATGTCATAACGAACGACACCACCCAGCATGGGATGGACTGGCGGTCCTCCGGCAGCCAGAAGCAAGTTGCCATTGGAGTCGATATCGATATGAGCAACACCAGCAGCTTCGCCCGTTTCGGGGTTGATGGCGACCGGGTAGCCAGAGATGAAAGTATTCCGGCCAGAGTCTGCCTGGTCCATGTAGAACCAGCTGATCGAACCATTTCCGGGACTCGCGGGTGGGCCCATCTCGGAGACCCAGACACGTGCTCTGTTGTCTGTTTCAATTCCGATCGGTCCGGCGAGTCCACTCATCACCAGTTCGGCGCCACTGCCGCCACTTGGGACACCTGCCAGAACGGTTCCTCCGCCAACTCCAGCAGCCACAGCCAATGTGGCACAAAATGCAAAACATCTCATCACGGAAATCTCCTTGCATGAATTTCACGAGGAGATTGTCGAGGTAACACGTCCTCGGATAAGTCCCCACCCCCTCGAATAACGGCACCGATTCTAGTATCCAGAAAACTCGAGTGTTGGACAGTTTTGCAGATTTATCAGATGTTANTCGTGCATTCAAAAACGGTGATTTTCACTGAAAACCGGGGCTTCTGTGGTCCAGAAGCCCCGGTCGTTTCATGTGTGGCATGCTCAAGCTCAGGTTCAGGCGGTACACCCGTTCCAGTTGTCGAGAATGATCAGGACATCCGACACGTCAACCATTCCGTCATTGTTGAGATCAGCACCGGAGTGATCCGTTCCATAGGCAGCGAGCATCATCAGCAGATCCGTGACGGTGACATTGTCGTCGCCGGACACATCGGCTGGACAGCTGTTGATTCGCATGACGGAGCCCTCGAACTGGAAGGCGACGCCCGTTGTATTGGCCTGGCCGCAGGTGTAGATTTGATCCTGTGAATCGACCACAACGTCATTGTTGCTGTCAGCGTCCGCACTGGGGTTCCAGGTGCTGATGTCCGTCACGTTGCCGTCCTTGCTCATCGTGACTGACAGTTGCATACGGTCATTGCCATCGTCAGTCAGTTGGTTGTAGCTGCCGGCCATTTCGATTCGACCATCATCGTGTACTGCGATGCTGCGGATGGTGTGATCATCATCTCCAAGCAGAAGTTGGTTTTCATTGACCCAGTTGATGGCACCGTTCTTGTCGATCTTCATGGAAAAGACGCCTCGAAGCGGGGACCAGCAGAAGCCGCCCAGAACCAGTTCGTCATCATTGGTCAACTCGGTATCCATCACCATCATCGAGTTGTCCTCGGGGCTGACGTAATGTGTCATCCAGTCCAGTGTGCCAGCGGGTGTCAGTCTGGCGGCATAGGCGGAGCCGATCCAGCTGCCACCTGACAGAGTGCCACTGGTGATCCAGTTGCCCTCCGAGTCCACGTTGATGAAAGAAAGTTCCGACAGGCCAAAGCCCTCCGGGCTGATGTACTGGGTCCAGTTCACACTGCCACTGGACGAGAGCGAGGTATAGAAATGGCCAGCATCCGGGGTGTCACCCTGATGGGAGAAGAGTCCGCCGATGAGCGTGTCGCCTGCAGCATTCATCTCGATGCTGAGCGCCATTTCCGTTCCGAATTCGAGATTGTCAACGGAGTGTGTCCATTGCAACTGTCCATTGGAGGCCAGGGATCGAACCTGCAGGGATTCGTACAGGATGTTTTCAACCATGCAGATCCGCCCGTCCGGTCCAACGGCGAGTCGTGCCTTGTGTGGTGATTCCCAGCTGCCTGTGAGGCCGCTGTCATCGAAACTGCTGGACCACTGAAGAACACCATCTGAAGTGAATTTGGCGATCACCAGTTTCCGGTCGATCCAGCCGGCATCATCTTCATCCTCGATCCTGCTCAGGACAACGAAGCTGCCATCATTCATCGAGCACGCATCCAGCAGCCAGTCATTCTGTCCATTTGTTCCTGAGAGGACCTGTGTCCAGGCCGTGGACATGTCCGGCGTAATCCTGCTGATGCCAATGTCGGTTTTGTTTGATGCGTCCTTGATCTCGCCCAGGGCAATGACCCCGCCATTTCCGGCAGGCAGCATCTTGTAGTACGTCGCGTCGGGGGTGAGATGGAGGGGGTTGTTGGTCTCGAGCTCTGCAGCAGCAGTCGTGCTGATGGCAGCAAGCAGAAGACAGGTTGTTGATTGGAGTGTCATGGTGGTCTCTCCTGGTGGTCAGAGTGTGATTCTTCCTGTGCCCGAACATCGGTGGGGCTGGTTCGCATCTGGTCTGCGAGGGAGGCTGTCCAAATCTGTCAGCAAATCCTGCTATTCCGGAGAAATGACGAAGTTCTTCGATGCGGCCCCCCCAAGGGGCCATGAGGGCACTTCCGGGATTTGTGAGCTGAAATAAGGCGGGAATTCGGTGTTCAAGTGTGAGATTTCTGAATCTCGTGCAGAGACCTATTGAGCAAGGCCTCGAACTCTGTTTCCAAGCTGGTGTGGAGCCAGCAGAAGACGACAAGGGTTTTCGAGTGAAGTGGTGTTCAAGCCATGCCTTGAACAGACGTGCAAACCCCGAGTTGGAGATGACTATCGTGAACAACAACCACACATCCACGAAAACCAAGATCTGGACGATGGCGGGCCTCGTAGCCTGCTCCCTGATCTCGACGACCCATGCCTCAGCTGCCAACGAGCCGGAAGGGGCCTGTTGCCATGAATACTGGGGCAACGGCCTGGTCTGCGAGATGCTCACGGAACATGTCTGCATGGACTACCAGGGCTACTGGTACGGACCCAATGTGAGCTGCAACAGCCCACAGGTTGAATGTCCTGTTCTGAATATCGAAGGTGCCTGTTGCTACGAGGATGGTCATTCCAATCTCGTATGCGTCATGCTGATCGAAGAGCATTGCATCGATGCCAACGGCTACTGGTACGGTCCAGGATCCAACTGTACAGACCCACAGGTCGAGTGCAGTCCTGTGATCGAGGAAGGTGCCTGCTGCTACAAGGATGCCGATCAGAATCCGATCTGTGATGAGTTGATCGAGGAACACTGCATCGATATGAATGGACAGTGGTATGGCCCCGGTGTCGACTGCACCGATCCACAGGTGGAATGTGATGCACCTTCGAATGGCCAGGGCGCCTGCTGCTATGAAGATCCGACCTTCGGTCTGGTCTGCTGGTACACGATTCAGGAATTCTGCATCGACGTGAACGGCTACTGGTACGGACCAGGCGTCCAATGCACGGATCCTCAGGTCGAGTGTCCGCTGCCTCCAGATCCAGAAGGTGCCTGCTGCTACGAGGATGCGGATCTCGGTTGGATCTGTGTTCAGTTGATCCAGGAGCACTGCCTTGATGTGAACGGCACGTTCTACGGCATGGGTGTTTCCTGCAACGATCCACAGGTTGACTGCGGTCCATCCGGCAATGACAAGGGTGCCTGCTGCTACACGGGAACGGATGGCAGCCTCATCTGCATCGAGATCAATGCAGCTGATTGTGATGCCTACAACGGCACCTGGTACGGCGCTGGTGTGCTCTGCACCGATCCGCAGGTCGAATGTGACGACACAGTGGATCTTCCCGGTGCGTGCTGCTACGAGGATGCCGATCTGGGATGGATCTGCACTCAGGTATCCATGAATGACTGCATGGCCCTTCCAAGCGGTTACTTCTACGGTGTCGGTGTCTCGTGCACCGATCCGCAGGTCGAATGTGATCTGCCAGGTGAAGAGTGTGTCATCGTTCCCGGTTCCCAGTGTGCTGGTCGCCCAGCGTACGTCGATGCCGACTTCTCACAGGTCTTCGGCAATGGTCAGATCGCCGTCCAGACGGCCTCTCCGAGCATCTTCGGCGGGTCGGTGGTCACCGTCTTCGACCTGACCAACATCAATGCTGCTCCACTGGACAGCTGGTTTTCCCTGAATCGCTACAGCGGGGCCGACTGGAATCAGAACACCCTGGGCAGTGTCTACGGATTGGCTGTCGACAGCGATGGCGACATCTTCGTGACCTCGACACGGTCCTGGATCACGGACTACGCGGGTATCGGTGGTTGGGGTGCGATCTATCGTCTCGATCGAGTGACCGGTGCTGTCAGCGTCTTTGCAACACTGCCGAACAACGGCAGCGGTCTGGGCAGCATCACCTGGGATTGTGATCACAACGTGTTCTTCGTGACCAACATGGAAGATGGACTGATCTACCGACTCGATACCAATGGCAACATCCTGGATGCCTTTGATCCAGCTGCAGCCTGGAACGGTTCGGTCGGTCCCGTCGCCCTGGGCGATCGTCCATGGGCTGTCGAGGTCCATGCTGGTCGCCTCTACTTCTCCATGTGGAACGAGAACACGCTGCAGGCACTGCCTGGCGTGGCCAATGAGATCTGGTCTGTCGAACTCGATGCCAGTGGCATGCCTGTGGGCAACGAGGTTCTCGAGGTCACGATTCCATCGTTCGGAAACAATGACTGGAGTTCTCCTGTATCCGACATCAGGTTCTCGCCTCGAGGCACCATGCTTCTTGCAGAACGTTCGATGGTCAGTTTCGAGCAGCTCTACGCTCACCAGGCTCGTGTACTCGAGTATGAGTGCGAGTCGGGTGACTGGGTGCCAAGCGGCAATACCTTCTCGGTCGGTGAGTACGGTGGTGCCAACGGTGCTGGCGGTGTGGATGCCGACTTCACTCGAACCTGGGCAGCTGGCGATGCACTGCATCTCAATCATCCTGCTCCGTATCAGAACATCTACGGATTCCAGGGTATGCCATCCACCGGTGGAACCATTGCCGACAGTGTCCTCGTCGATTACCAGGACAATCTGATCGGTCAGGACAAGACGATGCTTGGCGACCTGGTCGTCACCGAAGCCGGTGCGGAGCCTTGCCTCAACGTCAANGTNTTNGATGTGNAGTGCCGNTATCACCATCACAACGGTGNCTACCATCTGATCGACTTCGGCTTCTCAGCAGTCGGTTCAGGTACCATCGCCGAGGTTCAGGTCACCGGTCCTTCCGGCATCACCTTCAANCCNGGCACNCTCGTTGGACCGTTCCCNCCATACCAGAGCTATCCGGTTGATGTCCGCATGTTCAACGCTCCCGGTGGACAGAACATCTGCCTGACGCTCACAGCAGTGTTCGCGGATGGTTCGATCTGCACCGAGGAAATGTGCATCGATGCTCCGATCTGTCAGGGTCCTTATCCCGGCGATGTCAACTACGACTACAAGGTGGACATCTCGGATCTGCTGGTCGTGATCGAGAACTGGGGTCACCAGTGCGATGGCGATGAAGATTGCACGGCTGATCAGGATGGCGACGGTGTCATCGGAATCGGCGACGTCCTGGTCGTCCTCGAGAACTGGTCGGGCAACTGATTCGAAGACCTGTTTCTGACAAGTGGTTTGCAGAGCCCCGGCCGGTTTTCCGGTCGGGGCTTTTTCATGTGCTGATCTGGCGAGACCACTGTTCCGTCATGGGATACCGGAGCAGGAGTTGGCCTTCGAGCAGTTCACGGTCGAAGTTGATGAAACCGTTGACCAGATAGATCTCCTCTGCGGTGCAGTTCCAGAGGAGATCGACTTCCCGATCCTTCTTGACATGATCCNGAGTCATGATCAGGCCTACGAGTCCGGAATCGGAACTTCCGCACCAGACATCCACTTCCTGCCCATCGCCACCGCGCGTATCCGGCAGATGTCCATAGTCAATCGGGTAGATGATGGAAGGATGTGCGGGATGCACGGATCTGCGGGGCCGATCGATCACGATGGTTCGAGTATTGAGAAGACTTTCCCATCGATTCCAGTCGAATCCGTGCCAGGCGTCATCGACGCGATCAGGAATCGGGCCAAGCTGATGCCATGTGAGGGTGTCATCAGTCATCTTGGCTAACAGGCTCCCCAGCCATCGATGAGAATCAGGATGTCGGCAATGTCGACCTGGCCGTTGCCATTGATGTCCTCGTCTCCACCATCCTGTCCGAAGGCTGCGATGACCAGAAGAATGTCTTCNACATCGATGATGCCTTCTCCCGTGATGTCACCGGGGCACTCGCAGTCGTCCGGAATCCCGTTGCCATCCACGTCCTCCGAAGTGCCGTCGGCGATGTCTTCACTNTCCGCGATTCCATTGCTGTTGCAATCCGGAGAAGTCTCCAGGAGAACACACAACTGCACGATGCTTCCCGCGTCGACAGGGGAGTCGTCGTAGGCCGTCATCAGCCATGTTCCCTGTGCCGGGTGTCCATTGAAGGTGGACAATGGTTCCGTTGGAAGGAGGTTGCCATGCAGTACCGGTACTTCGGTCTGGGAACACATGCTCTCCGCAGATGTACTGGCGGCGTCGGTGAACAGCCCGTTGATGTCATCGCCTCCGCATCCCCAGGGGCCGATCCAGCCACCGTTGGGCATGCCGGGCCGATCGAGGATCGTGACCACGACACCATCGGGAGACTGGAGCTCCAGGCGCAGGTCGCCCACCCAGGGGTGAGTCACTGTGACGAAGGTCCTGGCATTGGTGACGATCCCATCCTCGCTGACGTCGATGCTCCAGGTCGTGCCGGTCTGGCCGCCGTCCGGAATGNCCGTCTCGCCTGTGCCGCAGAAGGTATCCGCCATCGTCGGGGTGATCAGGCATGCGATGAGTGGCAGTACACATGATCTCATCGTGCGCCCTCCGCATCCATTTCACTGGTTCGATTGGTGTCCCAGTATTCCGCTGGTTCGGTCATGTACTGGATGTGGCACCAGCCAATCGTGGTGCCCATGTTGTTGCCACCATCCAGATCGGCTTCCGAGTTTTCAACGACGCCGTCTTCCGGATCCCACAGCAGAAGATCCGACAGAATGTTGCAGTAGTCATATGACCACCAGTTGTCTTCGAAGGTCGAAGACCATGTCCAGGTTCTGCTGCGAGTACTGGTCGGTATGAAGGACAGCCAGTTGGAGGCGCCCTGATAGGTCAGGTCATCATTCACGCCGCAGCCGATGCCGAAGATCTCGCCGAGGACCGAGATGTCGCCGGCAAGAGGTGTTCCCGTGAAGGGCGTTCCCATGGCTTGAAGCAGACGTCCGGGGCCTGCCCAGTCAAGTCCACTCCAATAGAACGTATAGAGGTGCAGCGCTGCATTTCCCCCTTGGGAGTGACCGACGATTCCATAGCTCTTGTATTGCTGCCCGAAGCTCAGGATGTCCAGCGCGAATTCATCATGTGAGAAGTTCTGTTCGATGTTGACGTATTCGGCAACATTGCCCGTGAAGTCCGATGGAGGAAAGGAGTCGCCATCAGAGCAATAGCCATGGGACAACATGAGATTGTGTCCGCCGTACTGATCCTGGCGCGTGCCTGAATCCTGATGTCGTCTCCTGTTGATGAAGGCTTTCTGGTCACCTTTGCCATGCAGCAGTTCAGAGAGAACGATGGTGGGATCGGGGACCGTATCCGGTACCGTGACCGTGCCCACTGGAATGGATCTGATGGCATTGGTCGGGAGGAGCGGGCGTGCGCCATTGGGATTGGCGATCCTGATTTCACGAAGTTCGAGTGCCTCTCCGGAACCACCCTCGAGTGTCAGCCATCGCTTGTCCAGGACGAGCCTTGCCATCGCACCTTCCAAGACGGAGATGCCGCCNATCCAGCAGCGAGGCTGATGGCCATCTGGACCCTTGCACCAGGCCTCGGCTCCGAGCAGGACTCGATCGGGCATCACATCACCCGTCAGTTCCAGATCGATCGCGATGCGTTCCTCGTCGATCTCATGGATCTCAATGTTGGTGACTGCGATTTCATGCTGCACGGAACCATGCCAGTGGGTGGTTCGCACGAAGGAGAAGCCGTCGGCGTCGACGCCTTCGATTTCGAGACGGGCGGTCACCGGGCCGCTGACAACAGGCGTGAAGCTGCTCTCAAGCCANGGTCCGTTCTGGATCAGTTCGATGCTTTCAGGGGTCTTTCGATCGTCCTGCCAGGTCATTCGAGCGTCGATGATGTCCAGGCCATCGGCAAATGCGGAGAGGGCGTCCTGCAATGGGTAGCCGCTCTGGTCGATTGNCACCAAGGCGGCTCGAAGCGTGATTGGTCGACCGATGAGTGCGACATGGGACGTTGGATGGCACTGAAGGCCGACTCCGGATCGATCCCGAACGATGAGCATCCCCGTCTCACCGGGTTGACCACCCTGGAGCGTGATGGTCCATCNGCCGGGAAGGGGGTTGGCAATATCCAGACGATGTGCCAGCGTTGGAAAGAATGGTTCAAGGTCCCCTTCGGTCCAGAAGCGATTGTCGCCATCATGGTGGCCAGCCGGATCGATCGCAGCAAGCTGCCAAGTGTCGCAGTCTGGGCCCACCGGGAGAAGGGACAGGTGACTTGATGGAGGGACACCCAGTTCCCATGACCACAGTCCGTTGTCATCGAATGTGATGTCAATCATGGCATGACCGACGGTGCGACCGGTCATCGATGGATCGGGGCTCCGCAGACGGTTGTTGTAAAGATCGGAAGCGGGGGCGCCAATCTGTTTCGGGACCGCCCACTGCGGACTTGATGTCATGACGACCAAGCTGAATCCAAGGCTCAACAGAGACATGCCCCGTCCTTTCTGGCCCCGACGGCGAGAAGAGTGATCGATGACATGTCGAGTATAGAACAGCTGATCAGCCAGGGGCACGGTCAAGGCGACAATTGTNGGCATTCAGGGACGCGTTGTCGCATCCCCGGGAAGCTGCAGGAACGGCATCATTCTGCGTGTTCTTTGATTGGATCGAATATTCAGGCGCTCGGGGGTATATTGGACCCTTCGAGCTGGATTCATTCCATGGAGGTTTGTCATGACCCGATTTGCTGCTGTCACGATTCTCTTGTTCCTCGGTTCGGTGGCGTTTGGCCAGGCCTCATCAGTCACTGCTTCGAAGAAGCCCTCGGCGGAGGCGCTCATCGAGAACTGGACTCAGATGTCGAGCTGGTCATCCGACCAGATCAAGGCCGTGACGACGACGTGGAAAGGGTGGGATTCGGATGGACATGCCGATGTGTCCTACGATTTCGGCAACCCCGATTCGTTCCAGGTGGAAACAAGCAATCCGGATGGAACTGAGCGGACCTCCATCGGTTCGAATGGATCGATCAGCTGGATCTGCTCAACTCGTGGCAAAGGGGACAAGGCCGAAGTGGAGGACGCTGACCTCCTCTCAAAGCAGCAATCGTTGTTCTTTGAACTTGCATTCAATCCAGCCTCGATGAAGACACTTCAGGAGAAGTGTCGAAAGATCGTGAATGCCGGCAGGAAGGATTTCGAAGGAACACCGTGCTGGCGTGTTCTCTGCCTGCCTCACGATTCAAGGCGATCCGTTGAACTCTACTTCGCCATCTCCTCGGGCTACTGGAAAGGGTTGAATGCAACCATCGACAAGGACGGCAAGATGGAGGCTGTGTTTCGAGTCTTGATCGATGAGTTTGGATTTGCTGGAAACAGCACGCTTGCCGCCATGTCCGGCCCAGGCCTGCCTGTTCACATGAAGCTCTATACGGGCGGCAAGCTTTTTCAGGATCTGCGCGCCGAGCAGATCACGCTGGGGGACACCATGGCTCCAGTCGCAATCCCTGCCCCGATCCTGGCGTTGACCAATCGATCCAGCAGCCGTTCAGCGAGGACATCAAAGCCCGCCAAATCGAATTCAGAGGCAGCGGCTGGCGATCATCACAAGCGTTTGATTTCAATGATCGGGCCTACGCTCATGACTGCCAGCGGTGAAGCTGTTCCATCCAGCGTTCTCGCGGCCGACTCGAATGTGCTTCTGTATTTCTCCGCCAAATGGTGTCCGCCCTGCCGGAAATTCACGCCAAGCCTGGTCGATTTCTACGATCAGCATTCGCAAGATGGTGATTTCACCGTGATCTTCGTCAGTTCCGACAGATCAGTATCCGAAATGCAGCAGTACATGAAGGACTACAAGATGAATTTCTATGCAGTCCCCTTTGATCGAGTCACTCCCAGCGGATTGAAACAGACCTACGGAGATCGGGGTATTCCGAATCTGGTCTGGATCAATGCGGATGATCAGGCTGTTGCAAAGAGCTATGTCAATGGAAGTTACGTCGGTCCTGCCCGAGTACTGCAGCAATTCGGNGAGACCTTGTCACGCAACTGAATACCCGNCTTTCCACTCTCCATCCACCGTACGTTCACGAATTCGGCATCACTTGCATGTCGAGCGATTTCGTTGCACCATGAATGTGTCGTTGAAGGACGTGAGTGTCACGCAGAATCGTGGAAACACGAAGAAGCAAGGCCAGATGCGGAAACGCGTGGAAGTCGACCTGACGAACCCTGGACGATGGCCGGAGTCCGAAGCGGAAAGCGGGAAACCGTTGAAGCCGAAGGCGCATGACGATTACCTAGGGAAGGGTAAAACCGGACCACTAACGGACGTCAACGAACGGCGGATAAGCCCTGATCTCGAAAGGGATCAGGGCTTGTCACTTTTTGGCAATCATCAGCGGAGGGATCAGTCTCTTGCCAGATCGGCTTCGGCGGCGATGTGTCCGAACGCTGCCCAGTTCGTGTCTTGAACGATCTGCTCGAGCTCGGAGAGGTACTGGTCCTGCTGCCCTTCGAAAAAGAACTTCATCGCCTTGCCATAGCCCAGCGTTGCATCGTCCACACCGGCATCAAGCAGCGATTCCGGAAGATCTTCCATCTCGATGCCCTTGAACGACAGCAGAAGCATGAGGTAGGCATGGTTCTCCAGGAGATCCATGTCCGTTGTTGCTCGAGACAAGGCTTCTGAAGCAAGACGCTCATCGCCACATCTTCGAGCAGACAGATAGAGCCAGTAGGACGCGGCGACGCATGTGTCATCGTTCCTTGACAACTCAAGGCATCGAGTGAAATCCCCTGCGGCGTCGCAGAACCGGCCTTTCAGATATCGAGTGAGTCCAAGGTGATACAGGATGTTGCCCTTGGTCGTACTGCGAGGTTTGCCTGCTGCATTGGGCATGCCGTCCTGTTCGACGGTATCCGGTTGGTTCAAGGACAGCTGATCGGCCTTTGCAAGATCGGCCATGGCTTCATCCAGTCGACGCAGTGTGATCTGTCGATGCCCGCGATGTCTCAGCAGTCGATAGCTCTCGGGCAGAAGGACGAGCCCTTTGGAGTAGATCTCCACAGCTTCCTGATAGCGGCCAAGATAGGCTGTGCGTCGTCCGAGCCAGATGATCGCATCCTCGTCCTCAGGGTGAACGGCATGGATGGTGCGTGCCCGTTCCAGCGCCGATTCTCTCTGCATGCGTACCTCATCAGGCAGCGACTGGCGTTCAAGTGAATTGCCGAGTAGCGAACGGGGTTCGGGGGCATTGCACCCGAACATCATCAACAGGATTGCCATNAGTATGTGCGGACGCGGCATCCGTACAGACTAACTCACCGGCGACGACGTCGACCTGTCAATGGAATCAGAGTCAGGAGCATGAATGATGCNGGGCCTGGAACGAGAACGAGNTGGACGGAATCGATATAGGTTCCCAGCGTGTCGTTGATGCTGGCATCTCCGATGACAAGCTTGGATCTCGAGCCGGTNCCCTCGATCAGAAAGCTGATCATTTCCCAGTTGGTGTTGCTGCGACCCACACCACTGGCCGTCACATCGATGATCGTCTCTTCATTCCAGTCGACAATCAGGTGATTGTCAGCGACACCGGGACGGGGGGAAAACGCGAGTGTGAGCATGTAGTACTGCCCCAGAACCGTGAAGACCTCCTGGCTGAGGGATGTGGAACCCACTTCGCCTGGGAGGAAGCCGCCGCCTGGGCCGTTCTGATCCGCATCCAGTTCAAGCCACTGCTGGCCATCCGCAGCAGCCCATCCGCCAACACCACGTTGCAGTTCAATGCCCGGTCCGGATTCCAGCGTCCAGCCGGGGATGTTCTCGTAGAGATCCCAGGATCCGCCAACGATGTGCTCCTCAAAGGAACCGTTGACTATCAAGTTGTCCTGATCGCCGAAGACGCTCTGTGTTGACAGACAGGTCGCCATGAGGGCGATTGCCGCATGGAGCACGTTCATGGAGACCTCCTCAAGCCTCCTCCCCCGGTGATAGTTCACCATTCAATGTCGCTGATGAAGGTTTCCGAGCGTGGAACCCGCACCACTTGAGATCTACGGCTCATCGGCGTGCAAGGTTTCAATTGTCAGGACATTGTGTCGGTTTCAACTTTCATAGGATTACTTGATGGACCAGCAACGTTCCTGGTNANTCCTTGGATCAGGCATAGCCCAGCTTTTCAAGATCATCCTCATCGAGTCCAAAGTGATGTCCGATTTCATGAAGAAGTGTGATCCGGATTTCTTCTTGCACCATCGCCTCGCCACCCATCGAAGTTCCATCATCATTCGTCCAGGGTTCCCATCCTCCGGCAAACGAGAGAATGCCTGTTCGATACAGGTGGATCTGTTCGGGTAGATCGGGGAGGTCTTCGACACTGCGTTCTGTCAGCATGGTGCCATTGTGGAGTCCACAGATGTCTTCNGCNGCACAGTCCAGCTGTTCAAGAATGGCGGGATCGGGCGTGTCCTCGACCAGCAAAGGAACTTCCTCCAGCAACTCGAGAAGTGCCTTGGGCAGCTCATCCAGGACGGTTTCCACCAACTTGTCGAATCTCCTGCGTTCACTCTCATTCATGGCCTGCTAGGGTACACGCAGGGGCTGACGAACCCCCTGAACCATGAGGAATCACTTCCATGACGATCGANCTTCATACATGTCAGTTGCCGATCAACCTGCAGGAGTGGGTCGCCGCCAATGAGTCCGACTTCAAGCCGCCCGTTGGCAACAAGTATCTCTACGACGGCGAGGATTTCTTCGTGATGGTGGTTGGTGGGCCGAACGCAAGAAATGACTTTCANGTCACGAATTCAGAGGAATACTTCTTCCAGCTCAAGGGTGACATGGTGGTCATCATTCGTGACGATGATGGTCTGAAACATGTGCCCATCAAGGAAGGCGAGACCTTCTTCATTCCAGGTGGCGTACCTCATGCGCCGCAACGTCAACCCGGTACGGTTGGTGTCGTCGTCGAGCGAAGACGTCCAGCGGGAGAAACCGAGCATCAGCAGTTCTACTGCCCCAACTGTCATGCACTGGTTCACGATCAGGAATTCGACTGTGGAGACATCGTCGAACACTTTTCCCAGGCCATGGAAGCCTTCTGGGCGGACGAAGCGTTGTCGACCTGTGATACCTGTGGTACGAGGGTCGGAAAACCGGCTCCTGTGAAGCGGATTGAATTCGAACCCGAGATTCGCATCATCCGAGAAGGCGACGAGTGAACCGATCATCTCCGCTCTGAACGAAGGTATTCGTCATGAGCAGCGGCTGTGCTCGATCAGATCCTTGAGTTCCTTGGCATTCTGATCATCAAGCAGTCCCTGTTCACAGGCATATGGAATGCTCAGGAGTGCCAGTTCGCGGTAAAGCGGCATCAGGTGCGGCGCATGCGCTTCAAGCACATCGAGATGGCGTNGAATCGTGCCGGTATCCCCTCTGGCTGCTGGGCCCATGACGACCTTCGGAACACCAAGTGCTTCGAGATTTCGACCGGCTTCACGCACCATGGGTGCCAGTGCCATGACCGCTGTTTCCCGTTCCAGTCCGAGCAGTTGCCAGAGATCGGCTGACGCCGCGAGCAGGCCGGTCATGAGACCACCGACCATGGCTGCTGAAAGGTGATAGAGCGCGCGACGCTCGGGTGGAATCTCCACGGCACGCATTCCAATATCTTCTGCAAGCGATTTGAGCCAAGGCCCGGAGATCTCATCACCTTCAATCGCAGCCGTTGCACCACGCANNGCATCGGGGCCTCGGCCNGCCATCGCAAGCACCATGACAGGATGAATGGAGCCGACGTGTGAGCCTCTNGAAGCNGGNNCNGCAAGGACATCGAGNCCCCTTGAGCCGGCACAGTGAGCCACGATGCCGNCAGTNGGGGCATCCAGCTTTGAAGCAACCGATTCGATGTGATCATCCGGTACGCACAGGAGGATCACCTTGCTGGAGACGCCATCGGGCGACTGAACACGTCTTGCTCCGACAGCCTCTGCAAGGACTTCTCCACGCTCGTCTGATCGACTGACGATCATTTCGATGGAGCGACCCGAGTCGTGCAGGCTTCTGGCCAGGGCCTGGCCCAGGGCACCTGCTCCAACGATCGTGATGGGTGTCGATGGATCGATCATGACTGATGGAGGATCTCCGGGATCGGGCGTCATGTCCAGCTGTGTCACTCGAGATTGGACAGGCGTTCTGGAGTGTGCCTTTGTGGAGGTCTCCCAAGTGGCTCCGTCGCGTCGATCATCAGGCCAAATCGCGTTTCTGGATGGCGATGTCTTCCATGGAATGCCAGTCGTCTGGTAGCGTGCGCAGGTATCGACTGACAGTTGGCCGGCTCAATGAGAGCTGAGCCCGAACCTGGACTTCTTCGACGAGACGACTATGAGACGCTTGAGCCCATTCGTTGTGTTGACTGTTTCGGCGTGCCTGTTCGGCTGCGGTTACCAACCGGCACCCATGGCACCGGATCCTTACACGGAATCGACTGCACTTGGTCATGATTGGCCGATCGGAGACGGCCAGCCAGGTACAGGCAACAATCTGGAAACCATGGCCGGAACGGTTTCAGAAGAGGAATAGGCTGAGTTGGTTGGGGGGCATCTCGTCCACTCAGTGACGACGACGCCTTCCACTTCCAGCAAGTCCTGCAAGGCCCAGCAGTGCGAGTGCACCGGGTGCGGGGATCTTGTTGTAGTTGATCGTGACTGTTCCGCCAGTCCACATGCCGGCAAAGTACCCCTCGCCTGCATCCGCACCATCCCACCAAGCGGCGGTGACAAGTCCTCTCAGCTGGCCGAGCGCGTCCAGTTCGAGGTTGTAGTCCGTGAGATCGAATGAGAAGGTCTCGCCATCCGGTTGAGCAATGGGATTGGCAGCGGTCCCTTGATAGTTGGCTTCGGGGAAGGGGAAGAACCAGATGGTTTCCAGATCGCCATCTGCATTCGTTGCTTCGATACCGACCATGGCCTCACTGCCGTAATTCGGAACACCTACGTTGTCATAGGTTTCCAGTGAAAGGCCGGTCCATTCGATACTGATGATCTGTGAACCCGCAGCTGGATCACCACCGCCTCCAGCGTAGAACTCATCGATCGCTCCACCCCAGTAGAAGATGTCCGCAAGGGGCATTTCAATTTTGCCCTCTGCCATGGCCACGGAGCTACAGCTCGTGATGGCAATCAATGACATGAACCTTTTGGGTGACATGGGCGAGTGGTTCCCCTTCTCTTCCTTCAACCCTATTAGCCTATGGGCTCTCTACGTCATTGCAAATGCTTATGTTCCGATCGGAGGCCATCCAGGTCCCCCAATCGGAATGATCCGGCCTGCCGGAAACGGGCTCTCCGTGGAGCAATTGGATCCAATCAGGCTTTAAAGGGGCATGAGCGGCATTTTTGGATCGCTTAGAGCCCTTCCTGGGCCTAAGAACAGCCCCCCGTCTGGCGGGGGGCTGTCGTTCGATCGAGTCTGGCTCGGNGNGCGGGGAACGNGGTTCCCCCTGGATCATCGCAGTCCGAGCGTCTCGGTGATCGCTCTTGCGGTCTCCTCAGCTGTCCAGCCGAAGGAAAACAGTTCCTGGAGGTCTCCCTCCGTGGTATGGCTGGCCCTGAGGGCTTCGCCCGGGGAGAGGTCATAGGAAGCCTCTGTGTGCCCGAGAAGGGATGTCAGCTTGTCTTTCCAGCTTTGAAATGGACGTGGCATCGGATTTGGTCCTGTGGATCCTTGGGTTGATGATCAGGGAACACTCCCAGTTACGGGGTCTGCGACCAGATGTGTTCTCAATCACCGCAAATCCAGCAAAATCAGCAAATTTCAACCTGACGACATCACTGCAGGCTTGGTGCTGATCGGACAATGCCATCCGAGGACGCCATGTTTCGCCGCAGATTCGTCTTGGGGGCCTTTTTGATGCCTTCAGATGGGGAACGCCTCAGGAAGTCAGTTGGTCGAGCGTCTTCCGGAATCCAGGACGCCTGATGTGAAGACGCGTTGACGTGTCCACCAGTGTCCGGTGTCGGCTCGTTGTTCCGGGCTCGTAAATCTGTACTGGTCGAGATGCCAGCGGAGGTAGCGAGGTGGCTGGTCGGCTGGGAACGGGACCGTTTCAAGCAGTTCCAGCACCGGAGTCTTCCCTTGAAGGATGGCATCACAGAGCCATGGGGTGACTTGACGACCGTTGACAGAGCCGAATGCAGTCCCTTGCCGGTTGAGTCCACCGCCATTGTTCAGGGAACCGTTGGCGATCAGCCGTTCATATCCGAGCCCATCGAACCACATCTGCCAATCAAGACGTGGCATGCCTGGTTCACACAAGGCCGGTGCGCGATCGAGCGGACCTGGTTTCCATTTGAACACATAGGGTTGCCATGTCGAACCATCACGAGAGCCTTCGATGAGGATCTCAGGTCGACTCGTTGTCATCACGCGGAAGAGCCCATACGAGTTTGCGATGTGCCAGGGTGACATGGTCCGCTGCCAGGATTTCCAGACGCTCGATTCAGTGAGTTGGCCGATCGTGATCGGAATCGTGAGCGACAGGAGCAACGCCGCGATCACACCATTCTGGATTCTGCGAGGAACCGATTCGCGTCGAGTCAGCCCGACCCGGACGAGGCCGCGTGTTCGGGATGGCCAGAGCCAGAGCAGCTGACTGTCATCGAGCAGTACGACGCACAGCACGATCGTGAGCCAGTTGAAGAATCCGTAGTTCCCGGTCAACAGGATTCCGGCCTGCAGCAGAATCAGGCCAAGGAAAGCCACCAGTCTCGGCATCCTTGGAAGGATGATCAGAAGTGGGATGCCCAGCTCGATGATGAACATGGCCAGGCAGCTGATTTTCTGCCACCACATCGGCAGTTGCCACACATGCCAGGCAGGCCACCACGGCAGAGGCTGGGACCAGAGGTGATAGTCCAGAGCCGTCAGATTCCACCAGACAGGATCATGGCTGGCGAGTTTGACCCATCCGGAGGTGAACATGAACCGCATCAGCAGCCAGAGCAGCATCCAGCGAAGCAGCGTCGAGGGTCGACGTGCAACTCGGCTGTTGAGCCGCCATGAGAAGGGGGCCCAGAAGATGGCCAGGAACCCGACTTCCAGCAGAAGCGCATCCCACTGGTAACTCATGAAGATTCCAGCGGCATTCACGAGAGAGAGATAGCACACCCATGCAATCGCCATGGTGAGCATGGGCAGTATGCCGAGGATCAAGGCGATCGAAGCAACGAGTCCAGCGATCCACACGGTCTCGAGCATGCTCGGGCCTCCTGACCAGAGCACTGTCGGATTGAGCAGAATGGCATTGGCATCGTTGGCTTCGGCGTAGGTTTCAACCTGCTGCAGTCTTTGTTCAAAGGGTTGAAGGCCATCTGGTCCGATGAGTCCCGATGCCTGAGAGCCAATTGAAATGAACGCGATCAGATAGATGACCGCCAGAAGGCGCAGGAAGATTCTTCTGGTCAACAACGTCGTCGAGGGAATCTGAAATTTGCCCCACAGCAGTTTGGCACCGATCCCCGCGGCGTTTCGATGGCCGGCGACCATCCGATAGCCCAGGTCACACGGCCAACGGAAGATCGCAAGATGTCTGTAGAGCCAGAGTGGCCAGGATCGCAGGTCGACGCGATCCATGACCTCGAAGATGGCTTCGGCGCCATTGACGTGAGATCCATCGGGCCGGATGAAGTGGACGGATTGCTCGAATTGGGATTCCGGAATACCGGGGTAGGTTCCAGCTGCCTTCTGATAGGGGGCCCAGGCCAACGTATCCGGTGAAGAGATGGATTCGTATCGCTTGAGGCACTTTCGACAGAAGCCACAGTTGCCGTCATAGACCACAAGTGGCAACGCGGTTGGCAGCTCCGCTTCAGGGAGCAGTCCCTGGCAGCCGTTGTCGCCACATGATGTACAGGAGCCACAGCCCATGCTTGATTCGATCCAGATGAAAAAACGGGCCGGTCCGATTGGACCGGCCCGTGTCGCATGCTATCCGGAAGCGATCCGACAGGACCGCCTCGAGTCAGTCAGGGACAGGCGCCCCATGTGGAGATGACATCAAGGACGTCCGTCACGTCCACCACACCGTTGCCATCGATGTCACAGCCGCCTGAGGAGCCGAACTGGGCCAGGACCTCCAGAACATCCTGGACGTCGACGACACCATCGCCATTGGCACAGTCCGCTGGACAGTCTTCAAGATCCTCGCACTCGATGGATGAGATGGAGACNCCATCGACACCCGCCTCGACGACGGAACCATTGCCGGTGTCAGCGGCGGTGAATCGAATCCTGAACGTGTCCGTTGGCGAGATGCCAGCGATCGTGTCGATCTCGAATTGCTTCTGGTACCAGCCACCCGAAGTCTCCGGGCCACCGGGTCCGACGGTTTCGAGGGTGACCCATGTCGTTCCGCCATCATCCGAGACGTCGACAGTGAAGATGTCTTCGTTGGGGGAAGCGCCGAAATCGTTGGAATACCAGCGCCAGTAGGTCAGCAGACTGCCCTGCTCCGATGCATCGAGGATCGGGGAGACCAGCCTTGTGAGGCCATCATCGACATCCGAGTTGCCGATCACATTGTCGGTCACGAAGCAGATGCCGCTCGAATCGGCGTCTGCTGGTGGATCACCGCGTTGGCCGTCAACCGGATCCCCGCGGGTCCATTCACCGTCGAGGCATTCGACCTCAACCGTCCAGCCGAGATCGTTCTGGAAGTCATCCTTGAATGAATCGACGATCCCATCGGCGACGAGGGTTTCATACGGATTGGAAGGGCCTCCACTCGGGAGGGTCACGGTCTGTCCTGTGAGGGATGTGGCCGAGACGTGCCAGTTGGCATAGTTGCCGCAGGACATGTCGGGGAAGTTCACATTCCAGACTTCAGGATTGGCGGTCGGGACCAGTGGCAGCGTCTGTTCACCTGTGCCGTCGTTGACACGCAGGAAGAAGGTGTCCGGATCAACATCATTGCCTGACAGGCCACGGATTCGAACCTGCAAGGAGGCATCCGTCGGTGACAGCAGTTGTGGGAGGTTGTCCACGAGTGAAATTTCGATGGTCGCAGCGCTCAGGACGAACAGGCCGCGTTCGAGATCGCTGCAGATCGTGATGCCGCTGGGCAGGTAGGGGTAGTTGCTCCACATGCCGTTGAAGCTGGCGCCATCATCACCGGGATAGGTGTCGAACCAGCCGCTTCTCTGTGGATTCAGAGGATCGGAGATGTCGAAGACCTGNAGGCCGCTGCGGTAGTTTGCCTGATACATCCGATTTCCGTGGATGTAGAGATTGTGGTCGATCGAGGCCAGTCCGGTCGAACATGTTCCGACCTGAACCGGATTCGCGAGATCGGAGACATCGAGGATCCTGGTCGTCGTCGGTGTATTGGTGTTCTGCTCATCCAGTTCGTCATTCAGATAGACGTACTGGAGATCATCCGTCAGCCAACCCTGGTGGGAATAGTTGTTGTTGGAGTGTTGGACTTCACCCAGAATGATGATGTTGGATTTGTCCGAGACGTCGAGAATCGTCAGGCCGGTCTGTTCCCAGCCGCCATTGAACCCGGCGTAGCAGAATGCGATTTCCTTGCCGGCGTAGGGAGTTCCTGCCGGATAGGTGATGACCTGGGCGTCATGGACGTACTTGTTGGACCAGATGCCGACATAGGCGGGGGCCGCCGGATTGGCGTTGAGGTCGTAGATACGCAGTCCATTGCTGCCTCCACCGGTTCGGTAGAGGTATCCACTGGTGACATCGATGACGACGTTGTGTGTGGCGGAAGTGCCGCCTTCTTCGACGGTGTTCACGAGTGTGACAACGCCGTCGTCGATGTTGGCCATGTCGATGACCTGAATGCCACTGCCACCTTCGGAGACCGAGTAGCAGTAGTTCTGGTACGTCTTCACATCGCGCCAAAGACTGTCCGGTCCATTGATTGTTCCGACGATCGTGGCGTTCCCGGGATCCGTGACCTCGACGAAGATCGTGGCGGAGTTCACGCCGATGATTGCGTATTCGCGTCCACTGGGTGAAACGTACCCCCAACAGTCGTTTCCGGTGTCGTAGCCACCAAGGGCGGAAAGCGACAGCCAACTGAGCATTGTGATCCCATCGGATTCGAACATGCCGCGGACCTGCGGAGCCTTGTTCAGGTCGGCTCTGAAGGCCTCGGCCTGAACGGGCGGCTGCCGATCACGCAGTTTGGGGTCGTCCTGATGAGCAAGGGCTGCAACGGCAATGGCTGCACCCGTTGCCAGGGTGGTAAGGACTTGCAATCTGAACACTCGAACGCTCCTCTCAATGGGGGCCTGACGTGCCCTGAACCCCCCGGAAATCTCCCATGAACACTGTAGACGATACGGGATTGAACGCGAGAGCGATCCCCGAAAGTCAACGCGATCGGGTCTCTTCCATTGTTTTTTCGACATTCCTCGAAGGGTCTTCAGGGCGTTTGAGCAGTCCGGCCTCTGGAGAGGGACTCGAGAGACTCATCAGAAAGGCTTCCAGATCCTCCAGATCGGATTCCGACAGTTCCAAAGGCATGAGAACGGTCTCCTGGTGATGGTCCATCACCACCATGTCATCCAGCGTGTTGTAGAACTGGAGAACATCCTTGAGTGTCGCAAACTGGCCATGATGCATGTACGGCGCCGTCTGGTTGAGATTGCGAAGGGTGGGCGTTCTGAAGGCGCCCCAGTGTTCCGTGTTTCGTGCAAGCGAAGCCGTCGAACGGGCGCGTTGGCTCTCTGGCGCATCTGAGTACTTGCCATCCGCCCGGAAAGGATTGGCCTCAAGGAGTTGGATGCCCTTCCACCGACCCGCATCACTCGGGATCGATCCATCAGCATTCGGAATGCCGGTGTTGTGAAACTCGAGATCACTCAGCAGGGGTCCGTTGTGACATTGGCGACAGCCGGCTTCATCGATGAAGAGCAGCATGCCGCGCTGTTCCGATGGAGACAGGATCTCCATCCCATCCTCATCACCGGAAAGCATGGCGTCCACGAAACGATCGAACCTGCTGGGAGGTGTCACCAGTCGATGCTCATAGGCTGCGATGGCTTTACCGAGGTTCACGAAGGCGATGTTGACGGCCTCGCGGTCTTCATTGGACATGGCATTCCAGGCCTTGACTTCCGGACGTGTGGTGTCCTTTCCAGGAGCGGCCTGATCAGGGAATCGTTCAGTGTCCTCGAGCGGCGGCAGCGAACCGAAGACCGATTCGTATTCGCTTCGCAGGAATGGGTCACGGTGGATTCTGTGAAGAACGGCCAGTCTGGATGAACCGAACTCTTCCTCGCGTTCGAAGGGATGAAGCGCCTGTGACCACAAGGTGTCGGCTCGACCGTCCCAGAAGAACCAGCGGTGTGCAGAGACGTTCAGGAGTGAGGGCGCATGTCGTGATCCCTCAGCAAGACCCATGGGCAAGGGCTTTCCGTCCGCGAAGCCCAGGGCTGGATCATGGCATGTTCCGCAGGAGACCTGGCCATTTCTCGAGAAGCCGGTGTCGAAGAAGATCCGCTGTCCGAGGAGTGCGGCCTTGTCATCATTCCAGACCCGGTTGGTCGGATCGCCTGGAAAGGTCGTTGGGATCTGCAGGCCGGCGATCCGCCGTTGCTGTCTTTCGGTCAACGACGGGGAGGTCGCCAGGATCAGCAACAGCAACAGAATCATCAATCAACCACCAGGGGTGTCTGCCCACGATGCGAGACACCATCGACCTCGAGGTCGAAATACAGCTGCCAGTCGCCGGGCATGTGCATCAGCATGCCTTCGGCCAGCCAGGTCCCGTTGGGTTGCGACTTGATTCTGGGGACATGATTCATGCCGTGGCCGTGCTGTGGCATGCCCGCATCAACGGTGAGGCTGGCCATCTCAGGTGTGACCGGATTGCCGGCCATGTCCAGCACCTGAACATCGATCGCGAAGAACCGATTCAACGGAACCGGGTTGGGCTTCGGGACCCAGTAGAAGCTGTACTGGCCATCATTCGAAGCAACGGTGTTCGCGACCGGAGAGGCGACCAGTGTCGGCATGCCCGGTTTGTAGCAACCGCCCAGGAGAAGGCTGCTCAAGAGAACGATCGATGCAGGGATCATGGGCTTCATGGTTTCGAGCTCCGTGGTAATCGATCAGGTGTCATGGATCTTCCAAGTCCGAAGGTCAGGACCCATCCAGTGTCTGGTTCGAAGGCCTGCATGCGATGGTTCCCGTGATCAAGGACAACGAGGCGTCCCATCGCATCTTGTCCGATTTCGCCGGGCATCCAGAGCTGGCCATGATCTCCGCCGGGTTCCGAATAGGTCGCGAGATGCGTTCCATCGGCGGAGAAATGATCAATTCGATCCATCGCGGTGTCGGAGATCGCGATGGTGCCATCATTCAGAATGGCGACTCCGCCTGGCCATGGATGTAGGAGATCGGGTGCGGGTCCGATGATGCGTGCTTTGGAACCGGGCATGCTGCCGGTGTTTCCGACCTGATCAAAGACATGCACGCTGCCGGTCCGCCCATCTGCAACGGCGATCGAGATTCCATCGGTGCCCAGAGCAACCGGATCGATGTCCAGTTCCCATTCAGTCATGTCACCCTGATGAAAGGTCACGACACGATCCAACGATTCATCGATGGCATGGAGACGTCCGGCAGCATCATGGACGACGGAGACGGGGACGAGGCGACGGCCCTCCCGAATGTCAGGCATGGTCTTGGAATCGAGCAGCACGGCTGCATTCGGGTCATACCGAAGGGCGTCGCTTGGTGGCAGCGTGATGCGCCATCGCTGAATGGTGTTGTTGCCATGATCGATGATCGTCAGGGCATCACTGGCCTCATCCCAGCTGAGATCCGCGATGTCGCCGATCTGTCCTGTGCTGTCACCCGGTGTGCCGAAGGTCGTCACATGGATCGGCACCTTGAGATCCGTNACGAAGACCGCAAGGCTCCGGACTTCGGGTTCCCACGTGACAAGGCCGCGTCCTCCGGTGGCAACTTGATGTCCAAAGTGGGATTGCAGTCCCTGAGGCGCTCGTGTCTTGGAAGCGGCGGGTCTCGATGGGGGGCCGGGCTTGAAGAACTGGACACGCCGCTCGAAGGGTTCACTGACGACAGCCCGTTGGCCATCGGGCATCACGGCGATATCGCAGGGATAGTGGATGTTGCCTTCACCCTGTCGAGGTACGACGGCATGCATGCCCCACCAGGTCACGGGCTCACCATCCCGGGTGAACACCTGAACCCGATGATTGAGTCGGTCCACGACGTAGACATGTTCACCATTGAATTCGACGCCGGTCGGTTCGGCGAACAAGCCGGGGAACCGGCCCCAATCTCCGAATTCGGATCGAAGACTGCCATCGGGATTGAAGATGAGGATGCGATGATTGCCGGTATCGGCGATGCAGAGTGCGCCTTCATCATCGACATCCACACCCTGTGGTGATTTCAGCGAGATGTCGGAGTTCACGCACCAATGTCCGACTTGATCACGATTCAGGACACAGACGCGGTCGTTACCGGTATCCGCGATGGCCATCCACGTCGTTGAGAGTGCGACATCCTGCGGATTTCGGAATGGAACATCATTCCAATCCGTAAGCACGCCCTGGGTCACNCCATTCTTGTCCAGCAACTGGATCCTGTGATTCCCCGCATCCGCGACGACGGTCGTGTCGACTCCATCGGAATCGATGCCTGCAGGCCGATACAACTGTCCCCAGTTGATTCCATATTCGCCCCAGTTGTTCTGNCGGCTCCCATTGCTGTTGATGACTGCAATCCGATGGGCATGGGGTTCCGTGACGAGAATNCGACCGTCCGGCAATGCCGCTACNCCGTGCGGTGCGGCCAGATCGCCNCTTGTCAGATCCCATGCGGCTGGATGGGATTCATCCATCTTGATGGAATCGGGCTGCAGGAATGCCAGCGAGAAGATGACGGTTGCCAGGAGCATGGATCCGCATAGTGTAGGCCCAGACGGCGCTCATGCGAATGAATCAAGTCGTCTGCTCAGGCTGGCGGGCTGATCTCAACGACAAAGCCCATCAGGCGGATCCGTTCGAGGACTTTGTCGATCGCAGCCGGGTCATCGGCCATGATCGTGGCATCATTGTCTGCCAGAGACACTTCACAACTCCGAACACCTTCAATCACGATCACCGAATGGTGGATGCTCTTGACGCACTCCTCACAGTGCATTCCCTGAATGGAGAGATGGTGTTGGGTCGAGGGAGAATCCGATGGTCTGCAACTGCAGAGTGCCAGGCTGGCGATCAGAAGAATGGCCCTCACAGCAGTCATGAGGTCTTGATGATCGGAGCCGATTTCCACTTGCGACCGAGCACGTCAGCGGCATCAGCCGACATCCAGTCGTTCAGCACACCTGCGTAGCACTCTCGGAAGTCAACGGTGAACTTGAGGTCGCCGTTGTCAAGATTCTTCAGAGAGGGATGAATTCCATGGACGCCTGGTTTGATCATGTCGCCGATGAAGTACATCGGTGCTGCGGTTCCATGATCCGTGCCACCGGAGGCGTTCTGCGGTACGCGTCGGCCGAATTCAGAGAAGACCATGGTGAGGACGCGACTGCTGTTCCCCTGGGCCTTGATGTCGCCATAGAAGGCGCCGAGTGAGTCACTGACCTGTCGAAGCAGTCTGGCATGCTGGCCAGCCTGATTGGCATGAGTATCGAATCCACCGAAGCTCGCGTAGTAGACGCGNGTGGGCATTTCCGAGCGGATCATGGCGGCGATCATCTTCAGCTGATCCGAGAGATTGCCACCCGGATACGGCACCAGCGGTTGCTGAGCAACGGCCTTGCGGACCTTCTTGGAGGAGACCTGGGCATCCATGGTGGTTCGTTTCAGGAATGCCAGCTGGTTACTGCTCTCTGGATCCTGATCATCTCCTGCAATGCCCTGGTAGGGCGTGGAGAGTTTTCGATCGAGATCCTCGCCCATCCAACGATACAGCTCCGCTGTTTCGAAGCTCACGGGCATGACGGTGTCACCCTGCATGGCCAATGGCGCTTCGCGTCCCACTGCGATTCCAATTTCTGGATTCGGTGTTCCGCTGCAGGCATTGTCGAAATATCGACCGACCCATCCACTGCCTCGGCGGCCTTCCGGGTTGCCCGTATGCCAGATGTCCATCGACGAGAAGTGTGATCGGTTCGGATTGGGGTAGCCGACTCCCTGGACGATGGAAGCGACGCCATCATCCATGAGTGACTTGAAGGCTGCCATCGAAGGATGCAGGCCGATGCCATTGGCCTGGGACAGCTGAAGAGCGGCATCCTGGCCACGGCCCGGTTGCTGGATTCCGATGCTGGGGCGTGCCCGGTAGTAGTCGTCACTGCCATACGGGATGACGGTGTTCAGCCCGTCATTGCCGCCACCGAGCTGGACGATGACAAGAATTCGGTCCTGGGGGACGCCGGGAAGCGAGCTCAATGCCGAACCCAGAGGATGCATGACGCCCTTGGCTGTCTGCTGAATGAAGAGGGGGGTTGTCGCAGCAAGGGAGGCCATTGTGACGCCCTGTTGGATGAACAGGCGTCGACTCCATGGATGTTGATTCTGGTTGGACATGGTGTCCTCCTGTGCCTCAGCAGAGCTGGTATTCGGGTGCCGCAGTCATGAGTGCGAGCAGATTGATGATGGTGTCGTTGTCATCGGCTCCACCATTGGTTCGCAGGTAGTCAACCCATTCTTCAATTCGTTCCTCTTCGGGAATGGTTCCGATCGTGAATCTCGACAGGTACCGGACCGCATCCTGGTCCCGGTCGCGACCGGGTACGTCACGAAGGTGATCAACGAGATGTCTCGCATCGAAGCCACCCTCTCCGGTCGCCCAGGGTTGGGAGCCGGGCTCCCGGCCGGTCAGAAGGAAGACCAGGGTGTTCTGTCTTGTGAAGAGTGTCGAGGTGTTGATCCACTTCCGGCCTCCATCCCAACCCTTGACCGATGGAGGCGTAAAGAGACCCTGTCCCATCAACGTACAGGCGTCCACCAGTCTCGAGAGATTTCTGGAAGGTGTACGAAGCGAACGCACTGACTGCACCACGAGTTGCACAGGGCTCTTGATGATGCTGGATCGGTTCTCCGGCGCATAGAAGGCCTTCGACATGAAGAGTCTCTTCATGAGCGGCTTGAGCTCCCAGTCGTCGGACTCGAGGACTCGTGCCATCTGCCGAACCATCGAGCGACCGTCGCCTTCCGTGATGCCCGGTGAATCATTGACGAAATAGCGATAGAGCTTTTCGCAGATGAACTGGCTGGCGGACGGGCGTGTGAAAATCAGATCGATGAAGTCATCGCCGTTCCATCTTCCACGTTTTCCGAAGATGACCTTGAGTTCGTCATCATGGTCGCTCTGGTTGAACCGGAACCTGTCATCAAGATAGGTGTAGCCTGTCAGTGCACGGGCGCCCTGTTTGATGTCGTTCTCGCCGTAGCCACGGCCTTCGCCGAGGGTGAAGAGTTCCATCAGTTCCCGGGCGAGGTTCTCGTTCGGGGCGGTCTTCTTGTTCTGGTTGTTGTTGAGATACTTGATCATCGCAGGATCACGGATGATGTTCCTGGCAAGATCGTTCTTGAAGTTGCCTGCGGCATGCTTTCTGAAGAGTTCATTCTGCAGGAACATGTGATAGCTGTCCTCGACGGGACGGTAGCCAGTCGCGAAGTGGCCATGCAGGAAAAGCGTCATCTTCTCCTGGAAGGGACGGTTGGATTCGATCATCCTGCCCATCCACCAGGCTTGCAGCTCGGCCAGCTGTCTCCGATCAGCCCGTTGCCGCATCTGGCGTTCATTGCGAAATCGTTCCAGGACATCTTCATTCCCGCTCCGGCGGGCCCGGGTTCGAAGCTGTCGTTCTTCACGGGTCAGCGGGCGCATGATGTTGTGATCGAAACGACCTTCGACATCCGAGGTGATTCCGGTTTCATCCACGTCCTCGTACTCGACGAGTGAATCGACGGCATCCTCGAGTCCCATGTTCTTCAAGGCGAGGACCTGGGCGGGAGTCCCTCCGAAACCTGCTCGCTGGAGCAGATGCTGGGCTGCCCAGTAATCAAAATCCGATGAATTGAGGCGACTCAGTCCCGGAGCCATCGTGAGTTCTCCTGAAGTTCCTGCAGACAGAATGCCTCTGATTGCGGCATGTATCAAGCAATACGAAACAGATGGGCCTTTTCATCCCTCTCACTGGAGTGAATTCGGGCTCCATGAGGAGAAATGGCGGTCAGGATCCTCTCAGCCGTTTCAGCCGAACCCCGAGCCGAATGGCATTACCGATCACGGTGACATCACTGAGGCCCATGGCAATAGCAGCCCAGACAGGCCCGGATGCTCCCAGCAGTCCCAGGGCGGCCACTGGAATCAGGGTCCCGTTGTAGAGGAAGGCGAAGAAGAGATTTTGACGGATCGTGGATCGGGTCATCCTGGCGATCCGGATCACAAGCGGCACCGAGTTGATCCGATCGCCTGGAATGATGACGTCAGCTGCCTCGATGGCGATGTTGGTGCCGGTGCCCATCGCGACGCCGACATCCGCACCGGCCAATGCGGCCGCATCATTGATTCCATCGCCGACCATCATGGTGCGCTCGTCGCACGATTCGACCCATCGCTGCTTGTCTTCCGGCATCTGTTCGGCATGGACATCGGCCGAGTCGATTCCGATCGAGGTGGCCAGCTGCTCTGCCGTGGTTTGCCGATCTCCGGAGAGAATCGAGGTGCTGACATGGAGGTCATGCAGTCGTTGAACCGCTTCGGCGGCTTGTGGTCGAGCTTCATCAGCAACACTGATCGTGCCTGCGGGTTGATGGTCGATCAGAACCTGACAGGAGGCATGGGCATCACGGTGGACGGTGACTGTTCTGCCGTCCACGGTTCCGGAAACACCCTCGCCGGGTGTCGATTTGAAGTCATCGACATCCGGAACCACGAGGTTTCGATCAGCGGCAGCCCTGACGATGGCCTTGGCGATTGGATGCTCGCTTGGTGTTTCCACGGCAGCAGCCATTGTGAGTACATGCTCGGCATCTTCGTGATCGCTTGGCATGATCTCGGTGACGACCGGTTTTCCAAGAGTCAGTGTTCCAGTCTTGTCGAAGATCACCCGCTGTGTGAGCCCCGCTCGTTCAAGTGCTGCAGCCGATTTCACAAGGATGCCACTTCGTGCAGCCTGACTGGCGGACACCATCACGGCCATCGGTGTCGCAAGACCAAGTGCACAGGGGCAGGAGATCACCAGAACCGCGACGCAGGCGATGACACCGTCCTGAAACAGGGTGATATCGCTCCGGAAGATCGCAAAAAGCGACCAGGTGACGAGGGTCATCAGGGCGATGACAAGGACCACTGGCACGAAGATGCTGCTGACCTTGTCGGCAAGCCGCTGGATGTTGGCCTTGGAGCCCATGGCATGCGTGACCAGATCGGCGATCCTCGCCACGGTGGTACCGGTCCCGTCGACGGTGGCTTCGACGACCAGTCGTCCAGTCGTGTTCATGCTTCCGGCGGCAACAAGATCCCCGACACCGCGTGGTACTGGGATCGGTTCGCCCGTGACGACGGATTCATCCAGTTCAGACTGGCCTTCGAGGACCTTGCCGTCAACGGCGACTCGGGCGCCGGGTCTGACAACCATGTGATCGCCGACCGTGATCTCGGCGATTGGAACATCCCTGGAGCCTCCGGAGTCATCCAGCCGTTCGGCCGTCTCCGGTTGCATCTCCAGCAGGGAGCGGACTGCGGTCCCTGCACGGGCGGAGGCTCTTGCTTCAAGCCAGTGACCGAGGCTGATGATTCCCAGCAACGCCACGGCTTCGGCGAAGTAGGGCATCTGTTCATGGTCGACTCCGGCGAGCGAGAGGATCATGAGCACCACCGAGTAGGTCCAGGCAGTGAGCACACCGATGGAGACCAGTGTGTCCATGTTCGTGCCACCAGATCGCAGCGCCTTCAGTGCTGAACGGAAGAAGCCACTGCCGACCAGAACAACGGCAAGCGTGGACCCTCCGAACATGAGCCAACTCACCCACGCTGCAGCACCATGGCCCCCGATGGTCCAATGGATCGTTTCCAGAATGATCCAGATCGGCATCCCGGTGGCGGCCCGCCATTTCCAATACCAGGCGGCATCGTGTTGTCGCCGCTCAATCTTGCTTCTGAGCTCGATCGGTGTTTCCACTGTCTCCTGGATCGAAGCTCCAAACCCCTTGGCCGAGATCGCATCGATGATCGCCTTGGCATCCATCGACGACGTCCCCTGAACGCTGGCATGAGCCTGCTGCAGGTCCACTTCGACCGTTTCGACCCCCTCCACGCCCTCGATGGCCCTGGTCACGCTGTTCACGCAGCCGGCACAATGCAGGCCTGTGAGGTCGAGTTTCAGGTTGGATGAAGAGTCTGCCATGTTCTCTGGGTACACTGTACGGCCATGAAGCCCCAGGCAGCCCATGTTGTCAGCGTACCGTTTTCTCGTCCGGCCACCATCGCCGGAGGGCCGCTGCTGCTGCTTGCGATGGTGCTGGTGGTGACAGCGGGTGGGCTCTCGGCCACGACGACGATCCGTCCCGTAAGCCAGGCCCCGGTCCTGGCCGTCTTGGCGCTCCCAGTCCATGTGGCGGCCTGCCCGCGAGCCAGCCTGGATGATGAGTGCGGTACCGAGCCTGTGCAGACCTTCTGGGTGAATACCGATGCGGGTTCATCCGAAGTGGTCCGATTTGACGAGGCGTTGCTGAATCTGCCGCCTCCGACGTGCTGAACGCACATTCTTCGTGCCACGGTCCCAACACCGTGCGTGCGAGGGTGTTCACCCGGCCGTTCAATCACGTGACCCGCTTTCCAGCAATACATACATGAGGTGACCCATGGGCGTCCCCCTGGTTTCGAACATGGCCAAGAAGGTTCTTGGCACTCGTAATGATCGTCTCGTCAAACGATATCTCCGTATCGTTGAAGATGTCTCCAAACATGAATCCACGTTCCGCGGCATGACGGATCCCGAGCTTCGGGATCAGACTCGCTTGTTCAAGGAACGAATCGAACAGGGTGAGAGTGTCAAGGACATGATCCCCGAGGTCTTCGCTGTGGCCAGGGAAGCCATGGATCGTTCGGTGGGCATCCGCAACATCTTCGATCCAGCCGGGGAGTTCGATCCCGGTGTACTCGATGCGTCTGCACGATCGATGTACGACGAAGTCCAGGCCACGATCGCAGCCACGGAACCGGCGCCGCCCGTCGAGGATTTTCTGGGTTGCACGGAACCCGTGCCCGCCTGGAAGTTCGTGGACATTCCGCCGGCACTCTACGACGCCATTCGTGCCCTTCATCCTGTATCCAAGCCGCCCTATCGAGCCAGGCCCTTCGATGTCCAGATCATCGGAGGCATCGTGCTCTACGAGGGACGCATCGCCGAGATGAAGACGGGCGAAGGCAAGACGATCGTTGCGCCGCTGTCCTGCTATCTCTCCGTGCTTGAAGGCAACCAGGTTCATGTGGTGACGGTCAACGACTATCTGGTTCAACGTGACCGTGACTGGACGTTCCCGTTCTTCCGATCGCTTGGTCTGACCGCCGGGGCGATTCATCCGCATCACATGCAGCCGCCGCAGCTCAAGAAAGCCATCTACTTCTGCGATGTGGTGTATGGAACGACTGCCGAATTCGGGTTCGACTATCTCCGTGACAACATGAAGCTCTCGGTGATGGAGCAGGTGCAGCGGCAACGACAGGTTGCCATCGTCGATGAGGTCGACTCCATCCTCATTGATGAAGCCCGTACGCCGTTGATCATCTCCGGTCCAGCGCACGAGCATGCGCCTCGTTACGAGATGGCGGATCGTCTGGCGCGTCACCTGATGTCCAGGCAGGTCGACTGGGATGCGGCCGATGCCAAGGTTCAGGCCTGTCTTGTCCAGATCTCCGGACTGGAAGGTGATGTTCGAAACGCACGCGAAAAGGATCGTCTGCCTGAACTGAAATCAAGCCTCGATGCCAGGAAGGAAGAATTGCCGAAGCTCGAGGAACTGCGTGATAAGCATCGTCAGTACTACGAGGTGGAGCTCGACAAGAAACGTGCGACCCTGACTCACGAAGGCATCGCCGAAGCCCAGAAGGAGGCAGGTGTCGGTTCGTTCTATGTCGGCGAGAACATCGATCTNCCTCACCTTCTCGAACAGTCGATCCGAGCGCATACCGTCTATCAGCGTGACCGTGACTACATCGTCGCCCCCAGTGAGGAAGGCGAGCTCACGATCGTGATCGTTGACCAGAACACCGGCCGGAAGATGGTGGGGCGNCAATGGTCCGATGGTCTGCACCAGGCGGTCGAAGCCAAGGAAAGCGTTCCNATCAAGCAGGAAACGCAGACGATGGCGACGATCACCATCCAGAACTTCTTCAAGCTCTATGACAAGCTTGCGGGNATGACCGGTACGGCCGATACCGAGGCGACCGAGTTCTACGAGATCTACAACCTCGATGTCGTGGTCATTCCGACGAACGTTCCCGTGATCCGCTTCGACCGTGATGATCGCGTGTTCCTGAGCATTGCGGACAAGAACAACGCGGTTCTCGAGGAGATCAAGACCTTCCACGATGTCGGTCGCCCGATCCTGGTGGGTACAACCAGTGTCGAAAAATCCAAGGAACTCGCCGACGAGCTCAAGCGAAGGTGGAACATCGATCACGAGGTNCTCAATGCCGAGCAGCATGATCGTGAATCCGAGATCATCAAGGGTGCCGGTGGCCTGGGGGCCGTGATGATCGCCACCAACATGGCGGGTCGTGGTACCGACATCAAGTTGCAGCCGACCAGCCGTGAGGATCTGATTTCACATTGGAAGCGACGAGGCCTGTGTCCTCGGGATGTTTCCGCCGACATGTCGATGGAAGAAACGATTCAGAAGATCTACAGACATGTCGCGCCCAAGGAGCTGGAGTGTTCCAAGCGCGATGTCGAGGCCATGAGTGACGACGAGATCCGTCGCAAGCTTCTGGAGGCCTGGTACGCAAGGTACTGCTGGGCGAAATCCAACAAGGCCGGCAAGATGTCAGAGCAGGACATGATCGCCGAGCTGGATGCAGCCGGGGGCTGTCTCATGCATCGTCTCGAGGATTACGAGACGACCGAGCAGCTTGGTGGCCTGCACGTGATCGCTACTGAACGGCATGACTCGAGACGGATCGACAACCAGTTGAGAGGTCGATCCGGTCGACAGGGAGACAAGGGGTCCTCCCGGTTCTTCCTGAGTCTCGATGATGATCTGATGAAGATGTTCGCAGGGCCCACCACGCTCAAGATCCTCAGCAAACTCGGCATGAAGGAGGGGGATGCCATCGAGCATCCGATGCTTTCCAAGGCCGTCGGCAAGGCTCAGCGAAAGGTCGAGGAACGCAACTTCCTGATTCGCAAGAACATTCTCGAATACGACGAGGTCATGGATCACCAGCGTCATTCCTTCTACGGAATGAGGCAGGATGTTCTGGAAGGCAAGGGCATCAAGGAGCTCATCTTCGAACACCTCGAAAATTCAATCGAGGATGCGGCTCATCGCTTCATGGACGAACGCTATCCGGCGCTGTGCATGACCGAGTGGGTTCGTGAACACCTCGGTGTCGAGATCGACGCGGATCGAATCAAGGGCAAGGATCGAGGGGATCTTCACAGACTCGTCCAGCGAGAAGCGAAGGAAGAGGCCGGAACCATCATCGACATCACCCTTCCGGAGTTCCTCTCACGCGACATCGATCTTGGAAAAGGCAAGACCGTCGAGCGTGATGAGCAGGGCGATGACTACCAGGGGCTTGTCGACTGGGCGAACTCCCACTTCAAGGCTGGATTGAAGGTCTCCGACATCCGGGACATGAACAGTGCGCAGATTGCCCGGGTGTTGAACATGGCGGCCGAGGATCTCATCGAAGCGACGGACCTGGATCCACTGGACCCGTTCCTGCTGCCCGATCATGCCAAGCAGGAGTTTGCCCGCTGGATCTCATCCAAGTTCGGTGTCGAGTGGGATGCCACGATCTTCGACGAAGTCGAGTCTCCCGAGGAGGCCTCGGCCGTCGTCATCGACAAGGCTCACGAGCTCTACGCCGAGCGTGAGATCGTGTACCCGGTCGACTTCGTCATGGAGATGACCAACGCGATGCTGCAGCATGATCCTGCAAAGGCCTTGACGCAATTCTGCGGATGGGCAGGCAGCCGCTACGAACTCGACTGGACTCCGGAATCNCTGCCGTCCAGCAATCCGGGTGAGATTCGTGACCATCTGCTGAAGGAGGCGCGGACCTGGGACGATCCAAAACGGTCCGAACGAGTGGATCGCATGCTGGCCGAAGCACGTGACATCGACAGCTTGAACGAGCTGTGTCGACAACAGCTTGGGGCGGGTCTCTCCGAAGAGGAACGTGAGCTCGCGGAACAGGATCTGCGTGCAGCCGCTCGGGCCAAGTTGGATTCGGTCCTTCGACTGGAAATGCTCCAGTTCGAACGCTGGGTTCTGCTTCAGATCGTGGATGGCGCCTGGAAGGATCATCTGCATTCAATGGATCAGTTGCGAGAATCGATCGGCTATCGAAGTTTCTCGCAGCGGGATCCCCGCATCGANTACAAGCGGGAGGGTGCCAACCTCTTCGAGGAGATGTACGGAGAGATCCGTGACAAGGTGACCGACCTGATCTTCAAGGCCAAACTGCAGCCTCAGGTCCGACCGCCACAGGCGCCTCCGGGTCAGCAGCAGCAGCCTGCAGCGGGTCAGCCATCACCGGCTGCGCAACGACCGCCAGCCCAGCAGCAGGCCCAGCCTGCTCAGCGGACCGAGGCGGAATCAGCCGTGGCTGCAGCGGCTGCCGCGGTGTCCGTTGGATCGCGTCAGCAGCAGGAGGATCTCGAAACCGCGCAGGCTGCTGGATCGCAACAGGCTGCCAAGGGCACATCAGCCAAGCGTACGCCTGCAAAGGCGAAGATGACTGTCGGTCGGAACGAACCCTGTCCCTGTGGCAGCGGGAAGAAGTTCAAGAAGTGTTACGGCTCCGCCGACTGTCGACTCTGAATGGAAATGATGGCTGCGGTCGCAAGGATGGTTGCGACTGCAGGCATCAGCCACCACTTGGAGGTATGCAGCATGCCCAGTTCGGCCATGGGCAGGGCGACCACCAGGCCGATGAGGAACAGGACCAGATTTCCACGCGTCATGCGACCTCTGCCGAGCATGAATGCGAGAATCCAGGCGGGGAATACCAGACCGTAGAGCGCGAGGAATCTGAGATAGGTGTCATCGAGCCAGTCTCGAGCGATGTTTGCACAACACACCTGCCAGATGCCGTATCCGATCATGAGGCCGATGAGTGAACAGGCTGAGAGGAAGCCCGTCGATCCCCAGCCATTGGCATCCGAAAGCAGTCTGATCTCCCTGAGGTGAACACTCATCGTGAAGATCGTCTGGTAACAGAAGAATGCCAGCACGAACCACCAGAACTCAGTGCCACTTACGCGGAAGTAGCAGGTGATGAACAGCAGCATGGCGAAGAAGGTCACGCCGAAGACACCGAAGGCATGATGACTCGGTGCGATCTGACGAGCTCGGTGGAAGGTGGCATCCAGCCACGGGCAGGCGATGAAGCCCAGCACGATCAGCGGTGCCAATGGCACGAGATCCATTGCGGGTTCCGAACCTGTTTCCGGAATCATGTCCGTCGTTCCGGTTCCGAGCAATCCCCAGGTCACCATGCTGGCTGCGAAGACGATCGTGCCAAGCCATGGCCACACGCTGAAGGGGATCAGGCTGCCGATGCACGCCAGGATGAAGGCTCCAGCCGGAATCAAGAGCGCTGGGAGCGTGCTATCCGGCATGCCCAGCATCCAGCCCTGGGTTCCGAAGATGAATGCGAGAAAGAACAGCTGGTAGCCGATCGTTGCGACTGAGAACCATCGCATCGGACCACGATGGGTATCGACGAGTTTTCGGGACTGCTCAGGAGACCGGATCAGGTATCCCATGACGGCACAACCGATCACGTTCGGAATCGCGAACAACCAGAAGCCCGACCATCCATACATGCCCAGAAGGACGATCGGGAGCCACATCCCGATACACCATGTCCAACTGCAGGTGAGAAACAGACCCCAGCCGGTCGTCCCGGCGGCTGTTCGAATCGAAAGGCTCATGTATGGCAGGGTATCGCCAGATCAGTGTCGGCGTTTGCGCTGGCGGAACATCGACTTGGGAGTGCAGTGGAAGGTCAATTCGCAGCGACCCACACGCAGCTGTCGTCCCTTGTTCTTGAGAATCTGGGAGACATCGAGCTGAAGGTCGATGTTGAACTCCCCGCCCGACTTGATGAGATCCTTGATTTCCTGAGAGGCACGCTCGCCTTCCGCGATCTTGTAGACGGCAGGGCCGAGGCAGGGCCGAAGGAACTTGTACTGCAATTCCTTGCAGACGACGGCGTATTCGGTTCCACATTCACTGAAGACGAACATGCCCGCAGCGACTTCCGAATTGCCCAGAAGCGCGGCACCAGCCATGGCGTTGTACCAGTTTCGATTGACCCGCTTGAAGGGCAGGATGGCCGTGAATCGATCCGTTCCCAGCCGTTTCATCGTGATGCCTGATTTCCAGGCAAATGGAAGCCAGATCAGCGAGCAGGTCCGATGCCAGAAGTTGTTTCTGGTGCTCAGACGGCTGATGAAGTCGTCAAGGCGGTTGTACAGGGACCGCCTCGGAGGGGGTAGTGTGGCCGCCGATGGGCCCATGGATGGCTTGCTTTGGGTCGTTGTCATCGAGTATCTGTACCTGCAGGCATTGACGCCAGCGTCTTGGAGACGCATCCTACGCTCTTCAGGCTCCCGGGGGAATCCATTGGGAGTTGAAATGGAGCAAAGAAATGGCAGTCAACGGTCTTGGTGTGTGTTCATGGAGCCTCCAGCCCGATTCTCCGGCTGATCTGGTTCATCGGCTGGACGAAACAGGCCTGTCCAAGGTCCAACTTGCATTATCCCCGGCCGTCAGTGAACGAGAGACCTGGGGCGGTGTCTTCGAGGCCCTGGAGTCCGGTGGCATCTCGATCGCCAGCGGCATGATGGCACCCGTGGGCGAGGATTACAGCACGCTGGAGAGCATCGCCAGAACCGGCGGTATTCGTCCTGATATGACCTGGCCTGCCAACGAAGCCATGTCACGAGCCATGGCGGTGCTGTCCAGGCAAGCCGGTATCGAACTGGTGACGCTCCATGCGGGTTTCCTGCCCCATGATCCAGGTGATCCCGAACGCTCATCCATGGTCCAGAGACTTCAGACGCTGGCATCCATCTTCAGCGACCAGGGGGTTCGAATCGCTTTCGAAACCGGTCAGGAATCGGCAAGCACGCTTCTGGATGTTCTTGATGAAATCGATCGCGATTCGGTCGGCATCAACTTCGACCCGGCGAACATGATCCTGTACGGAATGGGCGATCCGGTTGAAGCGCTCGAACTGCTTCGTCCACACGTCTTCCAGGTGCACATCAAGGATGCCGTCTCTGCAGACACCCCCGGCGAGTGGGGGCAGGAAGTCGCTGCAGGTTCGGGAGAAGTCGATTGGCCAGCATTCTTCAAGACTCTGGCTGACGGCCCGCGGGATGTCGAGGCCATCATTGAACGAGAGGCAGGCAGTCGTCGTGTGGATGACATCCGGACGGCAGCCGAGTTGGTCCGAACCCATGTGGGACCAATCACATGTTGATGACCAGGTCCATCATGGTCGGGGGCGTGGCGCTGATCGCACTCTGGCTCAATGCCAGCAGCTGTACTCAACGAGGATGGCCTGTTCGTCCGCAGCAGACCTTCCGGACCGCTGCGGTTGCAGCGGATCATGCTGTCGCATCCGAAGCTGGCGCACTCATGCTCAGACGAGGTGGGAACGCCGTCGATGCAGCCATCGCCACCAGCTTCTGTCTTTCAGTGGTTCATCCGTTCAGTTGCGGAGTCGGTGGCGGCGGCTTCATGGTTGTTCGTTTGGCAGCCAACAGCAATCACGGCATCATCGAGGCGGCGCTGGACTATCGGGAGTGTGCTCCGTCCGCCGTCGGGCCTGATTTCTATGTTGAACGAGACAGGACGGCCAGTCGATTTGGTGGTGCCGCAGCAGGGGTGCCGGGAATGGTGGCGGGCCTCTGGGAAGCGCATCAGCGTTGGGGTTCTCTGCCCTGGTCGGATCTGATCCAGCCAGCGATCCGGGCGGCAGAAGACGGCATCGCCGTGAACGTCGCCTGGATCGAAGCGGCCGATTGGGTTCGAGCTGTCCGAGATCGTCATCCAGAGCTGCATGCGGCTTCGGAATGGGTCTGGCAGAACCTCTGTGGCGGTGGAACGCTTCAGGCGGGGGAGATCGTTCGACAGCCTGCCCAGGCTGACTTGCTGCAGCGAATCGCTGCCGAAGGGCCCGATGCGTTCTACAAGGGGGACGTTGCCGATTCGATCGTTCGAACGGTGCAGGCATTCGGTGGNGTTCTGACCACACGAGATCTGGAGGACTATCGGGTCAGNAAGACGNCGCCTCTTCGCAGTGAAGTCGTGTTGAAGAAGTACACGATGCTGTCCATGCCGCCGCCGAGCAGTGGCGGTATCGCGATGCAGGCCATGCTGGGAATCATCGACCGTCGGATCGATGATGTGCCGGCCCTCGATCCCCGATCGCCACGCTGGATCCATCTCGTGGTCGAGGCGATGCGACATGCCTTTGCGGATCGTGCCAGATACATGGCAGATGGAACACAGGTGACCGTGCCTTTGAATCAGATGCTGGATTCCGCCAATCTGGATGCGGCTGCCGATTCGATCCGATTCGACGCCATTGTCGATCATCAGGATGTCGGCATCCTGCCACCGGATGATGCCGGGACCAGTCACTTCAGCGTCTACACCTCCGACGGTTCCGCGATTGCCTGTACGGAAACAATCAACCTGTCATTCGGTTCTCTGGTTGCTGTTCCGGAGTGGGGGATTGTTCTCAATGATGAGATGGACGATTTCACGACCATTGCAGGGAAGGCGAATGCCTTCGGGCTCAAGCAGTCCGAGGGGAATCTGCCGGCGCCCGGCAAGCGGCCCATCTCCTCGATGTCACCGACCATTGTCATGGAGGGNGATGCGGTTCGTTTGATCGCNGGTGCTTCTGGTGGNCCACGGATCATCAACGGCACGCTGCAGGTCATCCTC
Source organism: Phycisphaerae bacterium (assembly GCA_002702575.1). Lineage (GTDB taxonomy): Bacteria > Planctomycetota > Phycisphaerae > Phycisphaerales > SM1A02 > UBA1668. Next base: position 327,526 of record PAAJ01000018.1, read on the forward strand.
AATGTCCTGCTCTTTGGAATGGAGCCCGTCGAAGCCCTGGCTGCAGCTCGTTTTCATCATCAGTGGAATCCTGATCGCCTGGATTTCGAGGAGGTCTGGTCGGATTCCAGCACCATTGAAGCGATGGAGGCGCTCGGTCACGAGACGGGACGTCGACCTTCGGTCGGCAAGGTGCAGGTGATCGAGATCACACCCGCTGGTTGGATCAAGCCGGGAAGCGATCCTCGCAAGGGAGGCGAACCCGCCGGGGTGGCCCCCGTGATCCNGAATGACGATCCTGGATTCGGTTTCGTCATCAGTGGCCGAGTGGGAATACACTGATCACGTGCCTACCTACACCTATCAAGTCATCACGGAAGACGGATCTGAAGGGGAGATCTTCGAGGTGGTCCAGCCCATGTCGGACGATCCATTGACGAAGCATCCCGACACGGGTGTTCCGATTCGTCGAATCCCCTCGATTCCCAACATCGCAGGCAACTGGTCCGATGCGACGACCAAGTCGAAGCTGTCCAACAAGAACCTGGACCGGCTTGGCTTCACCAAGTATGAGAAGGCCGGAGACGGTCATTATGAGAAGCGTGCCGGGAAAGGGCCCGACACGCTGTCGGCGGACTGATGTCATCACGANCCAGCATCCTGCTTCTTGGCATTCTNGGCTTCATNNGTCTCGCGGTTTCAGCATGTTCATCCAGTCAGCAGGTTCCGGATGGCAAGCAGAAACGCCAAGCGATCAAGACGGTCCAGAAATGGATGACGGGCACCTTCAGCAATCGGCAGCAGTCCTCGACATCACCTGCTGAATTCCATGACATCCGTCTTGTGCAGGTGCCCATCTGGGAATACCGCGAGGATGGTCCCTGGATGTATGTTGAACAGGCACATGCCGATGAGCTTGATCGACCGTACCGACAACGTATCTATCAATTGTCCGTGCAGCCCGATGGCCGCGTCGCGAGCCATGTCTTCGCGTTGCCGGGCAATCCACTTGAGTACACCGCACCGTGGCGGGGAGACGGTTCGCTTGGAGGACTGCATCCGGATTCACTGGAGGCACGACCGGGCTGTACGGTCGTGTTTCAGAGAGTCGATGGCAACACCTTCAAGGGTGGCATCGAGGGCACGGGTTGCCCCAGTGATCTGAGCGGCGCTTCCTATCTGACCTCGGATGTCACGCTTCGATCCGATCGCATCCTCGTGTGGGATCGTGGGTACAGCCCGGATGGTGAACAGGTCTGGGGCTCCACAGTGGGTCCCTACATGTTCCGAAGGACTTCCAGCAGCGGTCCAGAATAGTTCTCGAACACAGTCATGAATGAAACAGGCCGCGTCCCGGGGACGCGGCCTGTGTTTGGAATGATCTGTTGCCTTGAGGCTTCAGCCACCAAGCGTGTAGCGGAGGAACTTGGTGATGTTCACACCGGAAGGAAGCATTTCCTCGACGGTCTTGGTTTCATCGAGCACGTACTTCTGCTTGATGAGGGTGTTTTCCTCAAGATACTTGCGGACCTTGCCCTCGGCGATCTTGCCGGCGATCTCGTCATTCTTGCCGGATCCCTTGGCTTCGGTCATGGCATCGCCATGGATCTTCTCGAGTGTCTCGGCAGGAACATCATCCGGGCCGATGGCGGCTGGATCATGGAAGACGATGTGCTGACAGATGCCCTTGAGGACTTCCTCGTCGGCGGAACCGTCGACCTGGATCAGACAGGATCGCTTGCCATCATGATGCAGGTAGCAACCATAGTGGCCGCCTTCCAGTTTCTCGCCACGTGAGTAGTTGGCGTTCTCGCCGGTCTTGATGCGAACATCATCGACGAGTTTCTGGATGTCATCATTCACGCCGACGTCACCGGCGTTGCCACTCATGGCAATCTTGCAGATGCCATCGACCATGTCGATGAAGTCTTCATTCTTGGCTGTGAAGTCGGTTTCGGTCTTGACTTCGACCATGACGGCCTTGTCGCCGTCGATGAGGATTCCAATTCGTCCTTCGCCGGTCGCACGCTCGGTTCGGGAATCCATCTTGCCCTTGCGCTTCTTGCGAATCCATTCCTCGGCGGCGGACATATCACCATCAGTGGCAATGAGGGCTTCTTTGCAGTCCATCATGCCCAGGCCGGTCTTCTGGCGGAGGGACATTACATCCTTTGCAGCAACGCTCACGGTCAGTACTCCTGGTTCAAGTCGCTTGTATCAATCAGTTCGGGGAGTGGGTCAGGTTCTCAGGACGCCGGGGCGGATTCGCCTTCGGGTGCGGGCGTCTCGGCATTGGCGGTCTGTTCAGGTGCATCAGCACTGGCTGAAGCAGAGGCAATGCCGCGGAAACGACTGCGAGATGAGGACCGGGGACGCTGTTCGCCCGTGTCCTTTGGGGCCTGCTCGGCAGCACCGTCATCCTTCTGGTTCTCTGCAGGTCGTTGGTTCACACCATCCCGTACGGCAGCCGTGAGTTCCCGCATGATGACATCGATGGATCGCATCGAATCGTCATTGCCGGGGATCGGAAGATCGACCGAGTTGGGGTCGCCGTCCGTATCGATCAGAGCGATGGTGGGGATATGCAGCGCCCGGGCTTCCCTGAGGGCATTGACCTCACGACTCGTGTCGATGACCACGAGTGCACCGGGAAGCTTGTTCATGTGGCGAATGCCTTCGAGGTTGCGTGTGATCTTCCGCTTTTCGCGCATCAGCTGGGAAGTCATCTTCTTGGAGTAGGAATCGATTTCACCGGATTCAACGAGGCCTTCCAGCTCCTTGAGTCGACGAAGTCGCTCACGGATTGTTCTGAAATTCGTCAGGGTTCCACCGAGCCAGCGCTCGACGACCCATGGCATGTTGACGTCGGTCGCCTGGGTCTGAACGGCGTCGCGAGCCTGTCGCTTCGTTCCGACAAAGCAGACGTCCTTGCCACTCTGGACGGTCTTGGCGATGAACCGCTTGGCCAGCATGAGGCCACGGATCGTTTCCCGGATATCGATGATGTGGATCTTGTTGCGTGCGCCCCAGATGTAGGGCTTCATGCGTGGGTTCCAGGCACTTCTCCGCTGGCCGAAGTGGATACCGGCTTCCAGGAGATCCTGTACGAGCGTATCGGACATGAGTCTTGTCCTTGTCAGCGACACCGGCAGGAGACGTGGGAATGCGGTTGTTCCGCCACCTGCGCATGGGCGCTTGGGTGTGACCGTTTGCACGGTCTGATCAGTGATCATTGCGCCGGTCGCCCACCCACGTTCGGGCACCAGCTCGACTTGTTCTTCACCCCTGGATCGAGGACATCCCGAACCGTGGGTAAGTCACGCATCGTACTGGACTAGGGTTGTCGGTTCAATGGCCAAGAGGGGCGGTTCCAGCCAGACGAGCCCCTGGAAGGGTCCAGCGGACCTCTCCAGCGACGATGCTGGCCAGGGAGCGTCCGGTAACGCTCCAGCCGTCGAATGGACAGTTTCGACCCGTCGAGATGAAACTTCCGGAATCGATGGTCCACTCCAGGTCCGGATCGATCAACGTGATGTCGGCCGGGCCACCTTCCACGAGTCGGCCAGCATGCTGAAGGCCGACCAGGCGAGCGGGTTCGATGGTGAGCATGGCGATGAGACGCGGCCATTGGATGACCCCATCATCCACCAGGGCTCGTTTGTAGAGCGGCAAGGCGCATTCGATCGACACCATGCCGAACGCCGCCGATGCGAAATCGGTGGCTTTCGCCTGAGGTGGATGGGGCGCCTGGTCAGTCGCCAGGATCGTGATCACACCTTCTGCGATGCCATCCTTGATGGCCTGGATGTCGTTGGCGGTTCTCAGTGGTGGGTTGACCTTGGCGATGGTGTTGTAGTCGCGACAGGCATCTTCCGTCAGCAGCAGATGATGTGGACTGGCTTCTGCAGTCACCGTCTGACCCTCCGATCGCGCAGATCGGATGACATCAACACTTCCGGCACAGCTGAGATGTTGTGCGTGGTACCGCGATCCATGCCTGCGATTCAACTCGACATCGCGGCTGATCATGGATGTTTCCGCCATCGGAGGCCATTCACCCAGTCCCATGCGGATCGCGAGCGGACCGGCATTCATCGCGGCGCCTCGAGTCATCTCCGGATCCTGGCAGTGCTGCATGAAACAGGTATCAGCAGCAGCAACCTGTTCGAGGATGCGATCCATGATGGCGTCACTGGCGACGCCGTCGCCATCATCTGAAATGCCCTGAGCCCCGGCATCCAACAGTGCTTTGACGTCGGTGGCCTCCTGCCCGGACCGGTTTCGAGTCCCACAGGCGATGGGGTACACACGGGCTTGATTGGCCGCTTTTCCGCGGGCCATCAGGTCCCGGACCCGATCNGGTGTATCCGGTGGGGGTTGTGTGTTGGGCATGCTGCAGATGGTTGTGAACCCACCCGCCAGAGCCGCTCGGCTGCCGATGGCGATCGTTTCACGATGCTGCTGGCCTTCGGATGGTTCACGGAGGTGAACGTGGGGATCGATCAGGCCCGGAGTGACGAGGCAGCCTTCGGCATCGATGCTGGAATCGGCATCCACGGTCAATGGGCTGTCGAGGGAGATGGTCTCGATTCGACCCCCGCGGACCAGAAGATCGCCGGTGGAATCGATTCCGGATTCCGGATCGATGATGCGTCCACCGTGAATCAGCAGGGAATTCATCAGCCACCTCCGATCAAAGGCCATACGACAACACCCTCGTGGAAATCCACGAGGGTGTTGAGGATACGTGATCCTGAATGCGAGCGTCGATCAGTTGGCGACGGTCTCGCTCTTGCTGCAGCTGGAAGCAGCCTTGGACTTGCAGCAGCCACTTGAAGCAGCCTGCTTGGCGGACATTGGGCATGCGTTGCCAGGCATCTTGTCCATCTTGGACATGCAGCAGCTGGCGGATGTGTTGTCGTCGAATGCGGCGAGGGTTGCTGAGGAGTCGGCCTTCTGGGCACAACCAGCAGCAGCCATGGCAACACAGATTCCGATAGTGGCGAGCATAGTCTTCATTGGATGATTTCCTCTTCCGAATAGATATATGGGTTTGCCCCTCAGAATCTGAGCTGGGAGCGTCATTTCGTTGATACTAGGTGCAGTATAGCTCTGGAGTTGGGAATGCCAACCACGTGATCGGGGAATCTGCCCCTAGGATGCCTTCATGGCACCTGAACAGCCGGAATCCGCTCAATCTGGGGGGTCGCCTTCCAGGCCAGTGACCCGGGAGGACCTGGCGAGACTGTCTCGTGATCTTCCCAAGGGGCCCGGGGTCTACCTGTTCAAGGACGCCACTGGTCTGGTGCTCTACGTCGGCAAGGCGAGTTCGCTGCGAAGCCGGGTCGGTTCGTATTTCACACCCTCGACGGATCTGGGGCCTCGCAAGCAGCCCATGCTGGAGCAGGTCCAGTCGGTCGAGGTGATCGAAGCCGATGGGGAGTGGGAAGCGCTGCTCGTCGAGGCCCGGCTCATCAAGGACATCCAGCCAAAGTTCAACATGCAGTTGAAGGATGGCAAGTCCTATCCCTATCTGGTGATCACGACTCGAGATACCTTCCCGGGAGTCTACGTGACCCGCACACCATCTGATCCAGCCTTCAAAGGTGCGAGGGTCTATGGCCCGTTTTCATCCTCCGGTGCATTGCGGGAAGCCGTCCAGGTCATGCAGCGCATCTTCAGGTTCCGAACGTGTCATCTGGACATCGAGGAAGGCGCTGAGGCGAATCGCTATTTTCGTCCATGTCTGCTGCATGCAATCGAACTGTGCACCGCACCCTGTGCGGATCACATCGATTCGAAGTCGTACCGTGAAGACATCGGTCGACTGACCCGCTTCCTTGGTTCCCAGCGAAAACAGGTGATGAAGGAGCTGGGCGATGCGATGCGGCAGGCATCCGATGAACGGGACTATGAACGAGCCGCCAGTCTCCGCGATCAGATCACGGCGATCGAACGACTGGATGAACGCGACCGGGAATCAGACAGCAACTGGCAGCCGGAGGTAACCGTCTTCGCCACGGATCCCTCGGCCGGTCTGCGTTCTCTTCAGAAGGCACTTGGTGAGGAGCAGGCCATTCGCTGCATGGAAGCCATCGACATCGCCCATCTGGGAGGTGAAGAAACGGTCGGCTCCAAGGTGTGCTTCATCGACGGCCGGCCTTTCAAGGATGCCTACCGTCGATACCAGATCAAGTCGGTCAAGAATGATGACTATGCGGCCATCGGTGAAGTCGTCAGTCGTCGGTATCGGGAAGCCGGACAGGGACAGGAGCTCTATCCGGATGTGATCCTGATCGACGGTGGTCTGGGGCAACTCAACGCCGCTCTGGAGGCCTTCGCTGGGATGCCAGAGCAGCCTCCTCTGGTCATTTCTCTGGCCAAGAAGGAAGAGTTGATCTGGATTCAGGATCGGCCTGAGCCCATCCGTCTGGGGCGGACGAATCCGGGGCTCAAGCTGTGTCAGGCGATTCGGGATGAGGCACACCGATTTGCCCAGCACTATCACCATATTCTGCGTCGAAAGCGGGTTCTGGGCGATTAGGACTTGCTGATCCGCCGGATCTCAGGATTCCAGTTCAACTTCACTGAATGTGGGACTACAGTATTTCCGTACGCGCCGCAGGGCTCGGGTCGTTCCGAACTCAGGCGTGCTGGAGCAGAGAGGACTCGGAATCATGAAGAACATATTCGCTGCCACCGTCGCAATGAGCGTGTCCATGTCGGCGGCCGCCCTTGCAGGCGTGACCCATCAAGTCGAAGTTGGAAGTACCTACTACGACCCGCAATGGCTTGAAGTCGAACCAGGTGACACCATCGTCTGGACTCGTGTTCAGGGTACTCACGACGTCATCAGTGGTGAGGATTGCAACGATGAGGATGGACTGATCTCCTCTCCGACGCTGAATGGAGCCAACACGACCTTCACGTGGACAGTTCCGGCAGGCCAGACTGAAAACATCGAGTACTACTGCAGTGTGTCCAGCCATTGTGCCAACGGCAACCAGTACGGCGCCTTGATTCTCGGTAGCAATGGTGTCATCCACATCGTGGAGACCAATGGATTCACCTTTGANCCGCCTGTTGTCACGGCGAGCCCCGGTGACCTCGTCATCTTCGAACATGGTGGTGGTACTCACACCGTGACCTTTGGCGAAGACTGCGTGGCCGATGGAACACTCAATGAGCCACTCTCCAGCACGAATGGCGCCATTCTCTGGCGTGTTCCTGCGGAACTGGCTGGTACCACACAGAACTACTTCTGTGCACCACACTGTGGCTTCGGCATGACCGGATCGATCGAGATCATCGGTGATGACGACGATTGTCCGTCTGATGTTGACGGTGACAATGACATCGATGTCGATGATCTTCTGTCACTCCTCGGTGAGTTCGGACGAGACTGTTCCGTCCAGGATTGTTCCGCGGATGTCGATGGCAATGGCGTCGTCGATGTCAACGATCTTCTCGACATGCTGGGCGTCTTCGGCGAAGACTGCTGATCAGTTCAAGAACGGCTTGAATAGCCAGCGACCTCGCCTGATGGCGAGGTCGCTGTTCTTTTTGTCTTTGTTTCTGAGTTGAAATCAGGCCGGTGACGGGACGAAGCCGCCTGCTGATTCATCATCCGCATCTTCGTTCGCGGATGGAGAAGGTGGCTGATCGGAAGTGGCCTTGGACTCCTCGTCCAGGAGATCACTGACGGTTGGCCGGTCCACCCGTCGACCCTCGATCAGATCGATGATCTCGTCGCTCTGAAGCGTTTCGTATTTCAGCAGCGCCTGGGCAAGGGCTTCGACCTTCTCCCAGTTCTCGGAGATCATCCGAGTCGCATCTTCATAGGCCAAGTCAATGAGTCGCTTCACTTCCTCGTCGATGATGCGGGCGGTCTCGGGTGAGTGATCCTTGTCGAGAACCATGCCGTCCCGCGAGTCGTCCCGGTTGTAGTTCACGAAGCCGAGCCGCTCGGACATGCCCCATTCGAGAACCATCGATCGGGCGATGTTGGTCGCCTGCTGGATATCCATCGAGGCGCCTGATGACACGTCGCCCATCTTCTTCTGCTCGGCGATTCGACCACCGCACATCACTCTCATGGTCGCATCGAGCCAACGTCGACCATAACCATGCCGATCCTTTTCCGGCAGGCTGAAGGAAGCGCCGCCGTAGGGTCCTCGTCCGATGATCGTGACCTTGTGGATCGGATCGGCGTCTTCGAGAATCGCCTGCAGGACGGCGTGGCCAGCTTCGTGGTACGCGACCAGAACGCGATCTTCCTCTTCCATGTGCCGACTCTTGCGTTCACGGCCGAATCGAATCTTGTCACGGGCTTCTTCCAGATCATGCTGTTCAACACAATCCTTGCCATCGAGTGTGGCGAGAATGGCGGCTTCATTGATCAGTGCGGCCAGGTCGGCACCGGAATATCCGGGCGTTCCACGCGCAATCTTGTGAAGTTCGACGTCTTCCGCGAGCTTGATCTTCTTGGAATGGATGTCGAGGATCTTGTATCGGCCATTCAGATCAGGCAGAGTCACGTGAACTTGACGGTCGAAACGGCCGGGCCGTGTAAGTGCGGGATCCAGCACATCGCTTCGGTTGGTCGCCGCGATGACGATCACCTGGTCCGTCGCTTCGAAACCATCCATTTCGACCAGAATCGCATTGAGTGTCTGTTCCCGTTCGTCGTTGCCACCGGATGAGAATCCGCCGCCACGACGTCTGCCGACCGCATCGATTTCATCGAGGAAGATGATGCAGGGAGAGTTTTCCTTGGCCTGCTTGAACAGGTCGCGGACGCGGCTGGCACCCACACCNACGAACATCTCGACGAAATCCGAACCGGAAATCGAGAAGAACGGGGCGTCGGCTTCACCAGCGATCGCCTTGGCAAGCAGTGTCTTGCCGCAGCCGGGAGGTCCGACCAGGAGCACACCCCGTGGAATGCGGCCTCCAAGTCGCTGGAATTTGCGAGGGTTCTTGAGGAACTGCACGATTTCCTGGACTTCTTCCTTCGCTTCTGCGATGCCCTGGACATCGTTGAAGCGGACATTGGTGTTCTCCTTGGTGGAGATGCGGTGCTTTGATTTGCCGAAGCTGCCGAGCATGCCGCCCGGACCACCACCGGCNCCCCGCATGGATCGTGCGATGAGGAACCAGATCAGCAGAACGATGATCAGGAACGGTCCGACAGCGAGGAGCAATTGGCCCCAGATGTTGGCGGCCGTGTCGTTGACGTGATCAACACCCATCGCGCTCAGCTCATTCCGGAAGAACTCACGGTTGCTTGCGTCGATTTCGACATAGGCAGGGCGTGGTTTGTCGGAATTGTTGGGTCCCGAGTTGGGGGCGATGATCGCCACGATCTTGTTGTTCTTGATCGTGACGGGGTCCGGGCTTCCCAGCGTGGATTCATGGACACTGCCGGTTTCGGGATTCACAAGGGTCTTGAACTGTCCCCAGCTGTTGATTCGATCGCCAGTGGGGGCACTGTTCATCATCGCGAAGAACACGATGAGGATGCCGATGATGACAACCCAGCTCAGCAGCCCTCTGCCCATCTTCGGGGGGGGCGGTGTGTTCTGGGGACGGTTCCCCTGAGGATTCTGGCCGGGATCGTTCTGCGGATTTTGGTTGCTTGACATGGTCTTTATTGCCCGTCTTTTCCAGTTCCTGAGTGGCCTGGTAGGGTCGGGAGGCTCCGTTTCGTCATGATACGCCCCCCGATGCCCTCGGGGTCGGTCCTTACCAGGACCCGGCCATCTCATCGACGATATCGGTGGCCATCTGCTGTATGACTTGGAATTCGCCGACCTGAAGGGTCTCGCCAGAGGGCTGAGAGGGCACAAACAGGCCTCCAGCGGAGAATTCCTGTCTGGCGAAGATGGTCTGATTCGTTTCCAGGTCTTCCCAGTCGAAATCGATGGTCAGGGAGACGATGACTTCCTCATTGAGGCCAGTCACATCCGAGAGTGAGATGGTCTGGAGGGCGACGTCCTTGATGGTCATGTTCAGGACGGTGTCTGCCCGGCTGGCATAGGTCACTTTCCAGGGGGTCCTCGATTCGATCTCCTTGATGACGGCATCCGTCAGCATGAAGCCGATCTGTCGATTCTGAGTGGTGTTGGTCGCAATCGGTACGGCGACCGTCTTGACCTCGTTCGTGAAGATGGATTTGGTGGACCATCCCTTCGTGGGGTCGTCGTGGCAGCCCGCGGTGATCGCAAGGCCCAGCACGCATGCGGAGAACAGCATCAGCCGGATCATGGATTTTCCTCAGGCAGGGGGACCGGGTCATTGCCAGGTGGCAGGGCGATGGGCGACTCGGCGCGTTCCATGGCCCGACGAAGATCCTCAGCCGACGTCTGATCGGGAGGTGCGGGCGAATCCGAACTGGAGACCGGTGGGAGTGCGGCAGCTGGATCGAAGGGTTCTTCTTCGGGCATCGGTTCGACAGGTTCGATCAGAGCAGCTCGATCACGATTGAGAATGGCCTGCCGAAGGACTTCGTAGTTCGGTGCGGTTGCGAGAATCACCGGGGGAAGCTGATCGAGGATTCCCGGAATCTGCTCAAGCGCGCGAATCGTGGCAGCGGACTGGGGGAACTGTCTGACGAGGTTGCGAATCAGGAATTCAGCCGCGATGGGATCCCCGACACGGTTGTACCACTCGGCCGTGGTGAGCATCTTCGTGGCTTCCGATTCCGTGATCCTGTTGATGAGCGCCTGGGCACCGATGCGTTCGGCTTCGGCCGGCCGAGTGATGATCAGCTCCTGCAGCTCCCGCTTCGCTTCACGAAGACCGACGATGTCGAACTGAGGTCCCTTGAAGGTCGCGATGTTCGCGTAGATCAGACGGCGACGGGCCTTGTCGATGAAGGGTGATTTCGGATACTTCTCAAGAAAGATCGCATACATGTCGGCAGCGAGTTCCATCCGACGCTGACGAAAGTACATGTCCGCCAGCTCGATACCCGCCTGTTCCGCAAGTTGACTGCCTGGTGCGCGTTCCTGGATTCGAATGAAGATTTCCTCGGCTTCTTCTGTACCGTCGCCGATTCGAAGACCGAACACCTTTCGCAGGGTGCCATGTGCGAAGAGAGAAGCGACCTCGAGTTCTCTGGCCAATGCGAGTGTGAACGTCGGGGATGCCGGATACCGCCTGATGACATACTCGTAGTCATAGAGCGACTCGTAGTAGTCCGCCATGGCGACAAGCGCATCACCACGCAGAAGGTAGGCATCGGCCGCCAATGAGGAATCCGGGTTCCGTTCCAACCAGCGGTTCACCATGTTGTATGCGCGGTCGGCCTGTCCCTGTGCAAGCAGTTCGCGGGCCCGCGCGAGGGCGCCCGCCGGTGAACTGGGATCGGGCTGGTTCACCAGCTGCCAGTTATCGGCGTCATCCAGCTTGTAATCATTCTGGGCAAAACCGTTTCCTGTGCTCAGCAGTATCAGGAAGGCGGTGAGTATCGGAATGTGCAGACTGCAGGACCGGTTCGCCATGGCTCGCATGGTACCCAAGAAAACGGTCTCGACAGGCATCCTTCGTGGAGTCGATCATCTCACTCAAGTCGCCCTCGAGGCCCGCCGATGGGAGCACCCTGACCGGAAGACCTCAAACCCCTGCCGAGGAGGCGGGACAGCGGGTCCGAGAGATGGAGGCGACCACCGTGGATCTTTCCACTATTACAGGACTCTTGTTGGGGGCCGGATGCGTGCTTGTCGCGCTGGTGCTCGGTGGCTCATTCGGAGCCTACGTCGATCCCATGGCGTTGTTGATCGTCATCGGGGGCGCTGGAGCGGCCACGCTCGTGTCCGCACCGATCCGTCGAGTCTTCAGGGTTCACAAGGTGAGCCTCAAGGCGTTGATGCATCGCGGGATCAGCCCTCAGGAGCAGATCACGCGGCTCGTGACCCTTTCCGAACTGGCACGTCGCGAGGGTGTCCTCGCTCTGGAAGGTGCCTTGGACGAGATTGATGATCCCTTCCTGGTGAGGGGTGTCCAGCTTGCGATTGACGGGACGGATCCCGAGACGATCCGGTCGGTTCTCGAGACGGAACTCGAGGTTCTGATCGAGCGTCACGAAGCGGGTCGAAGCATGTTCGAGCAACTGGGCAAGTATGCACCTGCCTTCGGAATGATCGGTACGGTCATCGGCCTCGTGGCGATGTTGGCCAACATGGAGGATCCATCCGCCATCGGTGCCGGCATGGCGGCAGCCCTGCTGACCACGCTGTACGGAGCGTTGCTGGCCAATCTCGTGTTCCTGCCGCTGGCTGACAAGCTTGCTGCAAGAACATCCGAGGAAGTGCTCGTCCGATCGATGGCGATCCAGGGCGTCCTCGGTATCCAGGCCGGTGACAATCCCCGACATGTCGACTCGAAGCTGAGAACGTTTCTTCCGCCTCGATTCAGAGCTCAGGACTTCGTGAGTCAGGCGGCATGATTCCACGTAAGCGAACAACTCGACAGGAAGGCGCTCCTGCCTGGACCATCACCTTCGCGGACATGATGGCGTTGCTGCTGTGCTTCTTCATCCTGCTGCAGATGTTCTCCGAACTGAAACGTGACCGTGAATACCAGCGTGTCGCCAATGCCGTGAAGGCTGCTTTCGGCTTCACCGGACAGGTCGGCATTCTGCCCACGGATGATGTCCCATTGCAGAGCATGATCCAGGCATTGGATACCGTGACCGCCCGTCGTGATGAGGTTGAACCCAATCGAAGTCACGTTCAGGATGAAGGGCCATCCGGTCCTCAGGCCAAGGTGCGCAGTGTGCCCGCAGGCCTCCAGTTCACATTGGGTGGACCTGCCATGTTCGGTCCGGGGTCCGCAGACCTCACGGCAGAGGGTCGCCAGGCGGTGAAGGAACTGGTTCCGTTGCTTGCAGGCAGGCGGAATCGCATCGTTGTTCGCGGGCATGCCGCAAACAAGTATCTCTCGCCATCCGCACCCTGGAAGAANCTGGATGAACTGAGTTTCCACCGGGCCATGGCCGTGAGAGCCATTCTGGTCGAGAACGGCATCGAGGATCGCCTGTTCAGGATGGAGGCTGTCGGTGCACGCGAGCCGATCAATCCACGTGCCTACCGCGAGGCGGAACTGGCGGACCATCGTCGTGTGGACATCGTTCTCACGGAGGATCTTCTGGAACCAGCTGGTGAATCAACCGTTGATCGCATGGTCTATCAGACCATCGATCACTGAACTTCAGACCCGCTGACTGCGGGGGGACTCGTGCCATGAATCATGACTTCGGAAATCGACAGGGCAACACCAATCGAAGGCGTATGGGCGTCTTTCTGGCAGTGGCAACAGCGACACTGCAGGTCGTCGCCGCACTGGGCCTCATGGTCATCATGGGTTCGCCCAAGGGCGTTGTGGCCGATGATCTTTCGTTGATCGAACCGGGTCAGGAGGAACAGCTCCTGGAGTTGCCGTTCCTGACGGAGCGACTTCAGAACAATCGCACAGGAGTCACACGGGTCTATGACGTGGAGGTCGTCCTCAAGGTGTCCTCATCACAGGTCGGGCGGGTGCATGCCGAGCTGGCCAGGCAGGGCCACGAGTTCAGGGCAGCGGTCAGTCATCTCTGGCGTTCGGCAGAACCTGCGCATCTGGATGAGCCCTATCTCGAGACCATCACCCGACGGATCCAGGATCAGATGCTCGAGTTCCTTGGTCGTGAATCCATGACCGGCAGACCGGTCGTCCGAGAGGTCATCGTCATCTCCGGGACCGGGTTCCCCGCCGAGTGAAGTACAGATGAGTCCGAGCTCATTCTCCAGAAATCGACCTTCGTGGGCCGATGAGGGGAGATAGTGATCTTCTTGGACACGATTCGTGTTTCAAGGGGTCGATCAGGGTTGCCGAGGTGGTAGATGGACATGGAGGTCCTGCCGGTGCAATCCATGATGCGATACGTGCGGAGGCGCCAGGATGGCTGAGCACACGAATTCCAGTTCGCAGCAGGTACCCGGATTCAATGGTGAAGCGCAGGAATTGCCGAAGTCATCTGGAGTGAATCCAGGGACGGACGTACCGAGCACACCCACGGACGGTGCCGAGGCCATGGCGTCTCAGGCGATGCAACAGGTTCAGGAGGCGGCGGATCGCCTCAGGATGTCCACGGCTCAGCGGCATGCTGAGGGGCTCACGTCACCCGAACTCGATGGACCGGTCGTGGCCTCATCGAATGGCGGCGATCTGTCGATGCTCTCGGATGTCCATCTTGGGATGACGGTCGAACTTGGTCGTACCAAGATGTATGTCGAGGATGTCCTCGGTCTGGAATCCGGTGCCGTGGTCGAACTCGACAAGGCTGCCGGTGATCCAGTCGACATTCTGGTCAACGGAAGACCTGTGGCTCGGGGTGAAGTTCTGATTCTGGATGACACCTTCTGCATTCGCATCAGTGAGATTCTGTCTACAGGTGATCAATTGCCGTTGGATTCAACGCCAACGTGAACTGATCGATCCTGATCATCATGAAGGGCCGAATGGAGTCGGCCCGCGGAGCCAGGATGGCACCAACCGCCCCCCAGATCGAACGCGCTCTGATCGTGCTGATGTTCAGTGTGCTGATGGTGTGGCCGCTCGCGGCCTCCACCACGGCTGCAGCGGTCGAGCCGGATCCACCGCAGGCCGGTTTCGTACTGCCGGATCGCGAATCACGCCCGTTGGGTGGTCAGCCCCAGGTCACAGAAGCGACCGAAGCGACTTCTGCGAGTGCTTCCCTTCCCACAGTCATGGAATTCGTACGGGTGGGCGGCGCCTTGGCCAGCGTCGTGGCGTTGTTGTTCGGTCTTCGGTTCGTTCTTCGTCGAATGGGTGGCATGCCATCCTCCAAACGTCCGTCCGGGNTCGTTCAGATTCAAGCTCGATATCCGGTCGCGCGAGGTCAGCAGNTCGTTCTTCTTCAGGTTGGCCAGCGGATCATCGTGGCCCACCAGGGCAGTGGGGGGATGCGCACGCTCAGCGAGATCACCGAACCAGCCGAAGTCGCTCGACTGAAGGGTGCTCTTGAAGGAAAGCAGACGCCCACCCAATCGCCTGACTTCCAGCAGACTCTGGCCGAGGCGGCGGCCGCTTCCAGCGATGTTGTCGTCGATCTCACAAGATCTCACCGAGCGGAGGACGGTCCGGCACGACGTCCAAGAAGACCCCGGCTGCCTGGTTGGCGAGGTNCGTCATGAATCGCCGGTTCGGCTTGTTCATCATCGCCATGATTCTGCTGCATGCGATTCCAGTCGTGGCCCTGTCTCAGGTCACACCGGAGCCACCATCGCCGCCCGCTTCGATCAACCCCATCGAGATGCTGGACGACGTCTCCGAGGTGGTCCCGGGACTGGATGGACAGTTGTCGAGCACCCTGAACATTCTCGTTCTGCTGACGATCCTCGCACTGGCGCCTTCGATTCTTCTGTTGTGTACCTGTTTCACACGGATCGTGATCGTGCTCGGACTGCTGCGACAGGCCCTCGGCACCCAGGGGCTGCCGCCAACACAGGTCATCATCGGGTTGAGCCTGTTCATCACGTTCGTGGTGATGGCACCGACGTTGAATGCCATGTATTCCAACGGCATCAAGCCCTATGCGGAAGGTGAAATCACGAGTTACGAGGAGGCCTGGCAGAGAACCAAGCAGCCGTTGCGGGATTACATGTTCTCCCAGATCGAAGCCACCGGGAACTGGTCCGGTGTCTACATGATGCTCAACTATCGTGGCATCGACACGTCGGATCCGTCATCGCTCGATCGATCCGATGTCGACATGGTCACTCTGATTCCCGCATTCATTCTCAGTGAACTCAAGGTCGCCTTCCTGATCGGGTTCCGAGTGTTTCTTCCGTTTCTGGTGATTGATNTGGTGATTGCCAGCATGCTCGTTTCCATGGGCATGCTCATGCTTCCGCCGGTTCTGATCTCTCTGCCTTTCAAGATCCTGCTGTTCGTACTGGTCGATGGCTGGTCGCTGCTGGTCGGTTCGCTGATGACAGGTGTCTATCAGCCCGAGGCCTTGCAGCATGTCGTGGGAACCTTGTCCGGAGCCGGGCCATGATCAGGATGACCAAGGAGACGACCGNATGACTGGAGATGCGATCGATGCTGTTCGAATTGCGTTGTACTACACGCTCATTCTGGCAACACCTGTGCTGGGTGTCGGCCTGGTCGTCGGTCTTGTCGTAAGCCTGATCCAGGCAGTCACCCAGGTTCAGGAGCAGACCCTGAGTTTCGTGCCGAAGATCATCGCCATGCTCGTAGCCGCCATCCTGCTCCTTGCCTGGATGGTGGCTCAGATCTCGGACTTTGCCGTGGAGATGTTCACTGCGCCTTGAGTCGCAGGATGTTCTGATGGTTGCGATTGCCGAATACATCCCGGGGCTCATGCTCGTCATCTTCAGGATCGGCGGACTGATGATCTTCGCGCCGATCCTCTCCTCCCGAGCGGTGCCCGTTCGAGTTCGGATCATGCTGGCCTTCGTCATCGGATTCGCGGTCTACCCCGTTCTCCTGACACTCGGTCTGGTCCCCGTTCTTCCATCGGGTGGCGGGCTCTGGACGCTCGTACCGCTCGTGGCCATGGAGATCATGATCGGCGTGGCGATCGGACTGCTGGCCTCGATTCCATTGATGGCGATGCGGGTGGGTGGACAACTTGCCGGTCAGCAGATGGGGCTGGGCTTCGCCACCTTCTACGATCCCAATGTCGAGGATGACGCGGATCTCGTGGGACAGCTCTATTTCTTCGTGGCGCTGGTGATCTTCCTTTCGATGAGTGGTCTGGACATCGTCCTGGAATCGCTGCTGCACACGTTCACAAATGTGCCGGCCGCTGCGATCGCCTTCAGCGAGGGTGTCCTGGTGCTGCTTCTGGGCATGCTGCTCTCTGCATTCGAGATCGCCATGCGGGTTGCGGCCCCGGTGCTCGCGATTCTCTTTCTCCAGAGTGTTGCGTTGGGCTATGTCTCCCGCACGGTGCCCCAGTTGAACATTCTGAGCCTCGGGTTCCCNCTTCGATTGATTCTCGGTTTCTTCGTGATGTTTGCAGGTGTGACGGTCATCGATTTCGTCGGAATCGAGGCCATGGACGAGTTGTTCGGAATGCTGCGTGGATGGGTTGCCGGTGAAACGGTCAACCCAGTGGAGTAGGCATGGCTGAGGACCTGGGCGAACGCACGGAAGAGGCAACGCCGAAGCGACTTCGCGAGGCACGTGAGGAAGGCAATGTCGCGCGCAGTCAGGATCTCACCAGCGCCATCGCGCTTGGGCTGGCCACACTCGCCGCCTGGGGCATGACACACTTCATCTTCGGTGAAGGACAGGCCATGCTTCGTCGTGTTCTGGATTTCTCGATGATGGATGACGTCCTGGAACCGGGCAATGCGTGGGAGGCGCTTCTGCAAGTCGGTTGGTCGACATTGCGTGTTCTGCTGCCGTTTCTTCTTCTGGTCCTCGCAGGCACGTGGCTGGCACAGATCATCCAGGTCGGTTTTCTCTTCACTGGAAAGTCGGTCCGGCTCAAGCCGGAACGTCTGGATCCCATCCAGGGCGCGAAGCGGATCCTCGGTCCCTCCGGTCTCGTCAAGGTGTCGTTGGATTCGATGAAGGTGCTGGTCGTACTGTCCGTTGCGACGCTGACGGTGATCCAGTATCAGGAGCGCGTGCTGGGCCTGCCGGGACTGTCGATGATGGCCGGTGTCCAGTTCATCGGGATGATGATGCTGGATCTCGCCCTTCGAACCGTGGGTGTCCTGCTGTTGCTGGGCATTCTCGACTATGCGTGGCAACGATGGCGTCGCAAGCGGGATCTTCGCATGACCCGTCAGCAGGTGCGTGACGACATGAAGGAAGCCGAGGGTGATCCGGAACATCGCAAGCGGCGTCTTCGCCTGCAGCAGCAGATAGCCATGCAGCGGGTTTCCGCGGCCGTTCCGCGAGCGGATGTGATCGTGACCAATCCACAGCATGTTTCCATCGCGATTGCCTACGACCCGGAGACCATGCGTGCACCGATGGTGATCGCCAAGGGACTGGATCATCTCGCACTCCGGATTCGTCAACTGGCATACCGACACGAGGTTCCGGTGGTCGAACGTCCGCCTCTGGCTCGTGCCCTGCATCGTGAAGTCGAAGTCAACAGGCCGATTCCAGCATCCTTCTACCGTGCGGTCGCCGAAGTGCTCGCCTACGTCCAGCGTGTCAACGATGACCTGGTCGAGGGCGGGCAGTCGACCGAGCATGAGGTCCAGCCGGCATGACGACCAACTCTTCCAGCACGGGCATCATGACTCTGGCCGAGCACGTCAGTCGCTGGCGGCACATGCTTGTTCCACTGGCCATCCTGATGTTGCTGGGCGTTCTTGTGATTCCCCTCTCGCCGGTACTCCTGGACATTCTGCTGGCGACGAACATCGCCCTGGCGGCCATCATTCTGCTGACGACGGTCTACATGCGTCGGGCGTTGGATTTCAGTGCCTTTCCCGCGATCCTTCTGGGGGTGACGTTGATGAGGCTCGTCCTCAATGTCGCCTCGACCAGATTGATCCTCAATGCCGACTCGACCTCACCCGAGTCGGCCATGCTGGTCGCGGGACGGGTGATCGAATCATTCGGCACCTTCGTCGTCGGGTCCTCAATCGTGGTGGGTCTGATCATCTTCGTGATCCTCGTGGTGGTTCAGTTCGTGGTGATCACGAAGGGTGCGACCCGCATGAGCGAGGTGGCTGCACGATTCACACTGGACGCCATGCCGGGGAAGCAGATGGCGATCGACGCGGATCTGTCCGCTGGTCTGATCGATGAGCAGGAGGCCAGAAGAAGACGTGACGCCGTGACCGAGGAAGCGGATTTCTACGGTGCGATGGATGGTGCCAGCAAGTTCGTCCGGGGTGATGCCATTGCCGGGGTGATCATCACGCTGGTCAACATTCTTGGTGGGATCGCCATCGGTCTGTTCATGAAGAACTGGGATTTCGCAGAGACGGTCTCGGTGTTCACCACGCTCACCATCGGCGATGGACTGGCCAGTCAGATTCCCGCATTCATCATCGCCATCGCAGCGGGACTGATCGTTGCTCGAACCGGTGACAGCGAGACCATCGGCGAAGAAGTCCCTCGACAACTGGCCTCCCAGCCCAGAGCGTTGTATCTCGTGGCCGGGTTCCTGACCGTGCTTGCCATGACACCGCTGCCGACGATTCCGCTGCTGATCTCGGCGTCCATCATCGCAACGATCGGATGGGCGGTGCAGCGGCATCAGTCCGAACTGGCCCAGAAGGCACAACAGACTGAAGCGGAGGGCACCGAGGCCATGCCGTCTCCGGAAGCGAACGCCGAGGATCTGGTGTCCGTGGATGTTCTTGAAATCGAGATCGGTTACGGACTGGTCCCACTCGTGGACGCAGGGCGTGGTGGTGACTTGCTTGAGCGCATTGCCGCAGTTCGTCGCCAACTGGCCGTCGAGCTGGGTGTGGTGGTTCCACCGGTCCGCATTCGTGACAATGTCCAGCTGGATGCCAACCGGTATCAGGTCCGTCTTCGAGGTGCCTTGTTGTCTGGTGGAATGGTCTATCCAGATCTCGTGATGGCGATGAATTCAGGAGATGCGACCGAGCCACTGGAAGGCGTGAAGGGTCGAGAACCGGCCTTTGGTCTCGAGGTCACATGGATCCATCCCGAGCACCAGTCCAGAGCCGAGCTGCTCCACTACACGATCGTCAATGCTTCGAGTGTGCTGGCGACCCACTTCACCGAACTCGTCCGTGAACATGCCGCTGCACTCGTGTCCCGCGAGGAAGTCTGCCGTCTGATCGATCAGCTGAAGAACACCTCTCCAAAGCTGGTCGAGGAGACGGTTCCGGCTGTCGTCAAGCCTGCTGAAGTCCAGCGTGTCCTTCACAATCTGCTCCGAGAGCGAGTACCGGTTCGAGATCTTGAGACGATTCTGGAAACCATGGGTGACTGGGCCCCTCAGAGTCGTGATCCAGGCGTGCTCACCGAATACGTTCGCAATGCACTGCGTCGCACCATCTCGCAGTTGCAGGCTCGGGAGGATGAAAGCGGGCAGCTGAGGATCTATTGCGTGACGCTCGATCCGGAGCTCGAGGAACTTCTGGCAGGTCACATCGAACGTGGGCCGGTGGGGACATCCTTGACCATGCCTCCAGCCACCATCCAGTCGCTGATCTCGTCGGTTGCCTCGACAGTCGAGCAGCTGTTGACACGCGGGTATCATCCGGTTGTGATGACTTCACCGACGGTCCGGGCACAGCTTTGGCAGATCCTCGAGAGTCGAATCCCGGGTGTCGTCGTGCTTGCCTACAACGAGATCGAGAAGGGGATCGATGTCGAGTCCCTGGGTCTCGTCAGCATGAAGACCGAACAGGCCATCCCGATGGGTGCAGCCTGATTCATCGCTCGAACTGATCGAGCTTCAAGAGAGGGCCAAGGAGGGCTCGAACGTGAACAGCAAGATCTATCGCGCCAACACCATGAGTCAGGCCGTTGAGGGCCTGCGCAAGGATCTCGGAAGAGATGCCGTCATCCTCGAGACCAGAACGGTTCGACGATCCGGATTCTGGGGTCTGCTTGGTGCAACGCTGGTCGAAGTCCATGCTGCGACGGCAGCTGAAGTGCGAGCCGCTCGGGAACAGGTCCCAGATGAAACTCCGGAACGACAGCCGACCTTTTTCCAGTCTGATCAGGCAGTCGAACAGGTGGCGACATCACCCGTCGATCTCCCGGCGCATTCGGAGCTCCCGCTGGTCGATGTTCCCGGCAGAGAAGTGCCCGATCTGCCACCGGATCGTGAGGCGACTCGCCGAATGGCCAGAGCCATGCTCGAGAAGCTTGAATCCGAAGCCGTTGATGAACCGAAGCCGGGGCCTGTCCAGGCCGAGGCGGTTCGAAGTGAACTGGGCGAACTGAGGGATCTCGTCGGCCAGGTTCTTCGTCAGCAGTCCATGCAGCTTTCCGATACGTCCGTACCGGAGGGTATTCCGGAGGAAATGGTCGCCTGGTATGTCGATCTGATTTCTGCGGAGGTCTCCAGAGAGTTGGCGACTCGTGTCATTGAATCCACCTGTCAGGAACTAGGTGGTCGCTTCGAAGATCGACAGCTCGTTCGTGACCGTGTCATTCATCATCTTTCGAGTTTCGTCCCCACCGCCAATACGCCACTGCCTGATCCGCCTCTGAACGGTCCACTGGTCATTGCGATGGTGGGTCCGACGGGTGTCGGCAAGACGACAACAACCGCCAAGATTGCAGCCACATGCCGTCTGCATCGAGGGGGACGCGTCGCGCTGATCACCTGCGACACCTATCGAGTGGCAGCTGTGGCCCAGCTGAAGACCTATGCGGAAATCCTCGGCATGCCTTTGCATGTCGCGGACCATCCCGGTCAGATTCGTTCGATCATCGACGGCATTCAGGATGCGGATGTGATCATCATCGACACGCCTGGAAGAAGCCAGCGTGATGAAGGACGGCTCGATGAGCTCAGTCAGTTCCTCGAGGCCGCGGCCCCGCATCAGACCCATCTCGTGTTGTCCGGGACAGCCGGCGAGCAGGTCCTGCTGCGTGAAGCGGAGGCCTTTCTTCCGCTTGGGGTTGATCGGATCGTGCTCACGAAACTTGATGAAGCTGTCAGTTTCGGAATGCTCGTCGACGTGCTGCATCGGATCGGCAGGGAGTTGAGCTTCGTGACCACCGGTCAGGAAGTGCCGGCAGACATCGAGCCGGCCTCCGGTGATCACCTCGCCAGTCTGGCCTTGCGTGGTATGCAGCAGGGCGGCGCCCTGAGGAGCTTCCCTGTTGATCCATGATCAGGCCACAATGCTTCGCGAGATGATCCAGGGTTCTGATCAGTCCGAACCCCGTGAGCCATCCCACACCCGGAGACTCTCCTTCGCGGTTGCAATCGCTTCTGGGAAGGGTGGTGTCGGCAAGACGAACGTCACCGTGAACCTGGCAACATCATTGGCCCAGCAGGGATTGAGGACGGTTGTACTCGATGCCGATCTCGGTACGGCCAATGCCGATGTGCTCTGCGGTCTTGATCCTCGGGAGACGCTTGATTCGGTCATCAACGGCCAACGCAGTCTGCGGGACATCATGTTGACAGGGCCCGGTGGATTTGAACTGATTCCAGGGACCTCGAGCGGTGGTGACCTGGCATCGTTGTCCGAGACTGGACGAAACCAGCTGCTCTCACAACTGGCTCAACTTGAATCCGAAGTGGATGTCCTTCTGATCGATGTGGCGGCTGGAGTGGGCCCGGATGTGATGGGCTTCGCGACCGCGGCCGATGCCTTGATGGTGGTGGCCATGCCCGAGCCCACATCCATTACGGATGCCTATGCCTTCATCAAGAAGGTCCGGCGTCGATCGCCGGGCTGCACCCCTGATCTGCTGATCAATGCAGCTGACAGTGATGAGGAGGCTCGAGAGGTGCATCGCCGGATGGATCGGGCCTGTCGGGAGTTTCTGGACTTCGGCCTGCCGTTGGCCGGCATCATCCCCAGAGATGATGCGGTCCGACGGGCTGTTCGAGCTCGACTCCCGTATGTCATGACTGAGCCATCGTCCCCGCCAAGCCGGGCGATTCGACGTCTCGCAGAGCGGCTCGGTGGGGCACCGGCACGCGATTCGCAGGAAAGAGGTCGATTCCTGGGTCGGCTGATGAGCTGGCTTTCCAATCGGCCTTCAGGCCGCTGAGTGACCGCAATACCGGCATCTGTCGGACTGGAAACCCTTATGCAGAATGGGGATACGACAAATCGGCCTTTGAGGGGGCAAGATCCCCATTGGGGTCCGTTTCCAGCCCTTCTGGGTGGGCTCAGCGGGTTGACGGCGTTGGTCGTGGCGATCGGGGCTGGCCTCTGGGCCGATAACGATGCGGGGACCATCCTGCTTCGAGGGCTCCTGGCGATGGCATTCTGCTGGACGGCTGGTTTTATCGCTGGTTGGCTGGTGAGAGGCGCAGTTCATGCCGATCGGGGGTCGGATTGTGCAGAAGATTTGGGCTTGAGCGCTTTATCCGACGATTCGCTTCAGACTGAAGAAACAGCGGAAGAAGCACGAGAACATCGAGAAGCTGCGTAGGGAAGCAGACTCTTTCTTGTGTGANNACACGAACGTTTGNTATATTCGANTCCGTCGGAANGNNCTCACGGACGAGNNCNGATTCCGAAGANAGACATGNTCGNGCACCTGCGNGGGGATNGCTCGANACCGGCGAAAGGGTCAAGGAGCAGACCGATGCCGAAGCTCACTGAGCGTACAGCGACCGATATCTCTAATGGGAAGCGGCCTCTTGAGGTCGAGCCTGTAGCTTCCAACGTAACGGCTGATCTGGGTGATCGTCCGATTGAGGAAGTCTGGCGCATGTATCGAGACGCACCAAGCGAATCGATTCGCAACTTCCTCATGGAGAATTTTCTTCCTCTTGTTCGATACACGGCGGAGCGCATGCACACGCGGCTTCCGGCCGAGGTCGAGGTGGAGGATCTCATGTCCTCGGGCCTTTTCGGACTCATGGATGCCATCGATGCCTATGACATCGAACGGGGCGTGAAGTTCGAGACCTATTGCACGCAGCGGATTCGAGGAGCGATCTTCGATGAGCTTCGAGCCATGGACTGGGTTCCCCGGCTCGTGCGATCCCGTACCGCCAAGGTGGAGCGGGCGAGCAAGCAGCTCGAGATGGAGCTGGGTCGCAAGGCGACCGACAAGGAGATCAGCAAGCGTCTCGATGTCGATCCAGACGAATACAAGAAGATCTGCCGGGATGCCAAGCCGGTTGGTGTGGTCTCTCTCAACCGAAAGTGGTTCGAGACCGATTCCAGCAAGGATGTCCGGGAAATCGATGTTGTCCGGGATCGACGTCAGGAGAATCCTGTCTCCCGTCTCCAGCGTGACGACCTCAAACTGCTCCTGACCAAGGGGCTCTCGCGGGCGGAACGACTCATCATCATCCTCTACTACTACGAGGAGATGACGATGAAGGAGATCGGCATCACCCTGGACCTTTCCGAATCACGGGTCAGTCAGATGCACTCGTCAATCCTTGCGAGACTCAAGGCACAGATGCAGCATCGATCCAAGGAATTCTGATCCGTTCCCACAACATGCATTCAATGAGCGGCGGCCTTTCCGGGCCGCCGCTTGTCTTCATGCAGTGCGATCGAACTGAAGGCGTTCAGGCGGGTATGCAGATCGGTTCCCGCTCGACGATGATCTCAGCGGTGGTCTTTTCAAGGACATCCTCGACTGTGATGCCGGGGGCGAGCTCGGTGAGCTCGAAACGTCTCTTGTCGCGGTTCATTTCAAGAACACACAGATCCGTGATGACCATGTCGATGCATCGCACACCGGTCAGTGGCAGGGTGCATTCCGGGATGAGCTTGGACTGACCTTTCTTGTTGCAGTGGTCCATCATCACGACGACTCGACGCGTGCCGGCAACCAGATCCATCGCACCACCCATGCCCTTGACGAGCTTGCCTGGAATCATCCAGTTGGCGATGTCGCCTTCCTGTGAGATCTCCATGGCACCCAGGATCGCCAGATTGATGTGGCCGCCCCGGATCATGGCGAAGGAATCGGCACTCGAGAAGTAGCTGGCACCCTCGACGGCGGTGACGGTCTGCTTGCCGGCATTGATCAGGTCCGGGTCCACCTCGTCCTCGGTGGGGAAGGGACCCATGCCCAGCAGCCCGTTTTCGGACTGGAGCCAGACGGTCATGTCGTCGGGAACATGGTTGGCCACCAGGGTCGGCATGCCGATGCCCAGATTGACGTAGAAGCCGTCTTCCAGTTCCTGGGCGGCACGTCGGGCGATTCCATTGCGATCCAGCGGCATACGAGGCCCTCCTGTTGCCGGGAATGGTAATCGAGGAGGACTGCCGAGTCATGCTCCCGGGGTCGATACAATCCCGGGATGAACGTACAAACACTCCCATTCGCGTCGCTGATTGAACACCCGCTGCTCGTGGATCCGGCTGCTGCCGGTGAGGGCTGCGTGATCTCCACGAATCCTGCCAACGGTGAGGCCCTTGGAGCCGTCAGGCTGCAATCCACATCCGACTATGACGATCTGGTCAAGCGAGCCATGCTGGTCCAGAAGGAGTGGCGGATGCTGCCTGCTCCGAAACGTGGTGAAATCGTTCGCCGCATCGGCAACGCCTTCCGTGAACACGAGCAGGAGCTGGGCGCACTTGTCACGATGGAAATGGGCAAGATTCTTCCCGAGGGTATCGGTGAAGTCGTCGAGTGCATCGATATTGCGGACTTCGCCGTTGGACTCTCTCGTCAGTTGTATGGACTGACGATGACCTCGGAGCGACCGTTGCACAGGATGTACGAACAGTGGCATCCACTCGGTACGGTCGGAATCATCACGGCATTCAATTTCCCCGTCGCCGTGTGGGCATGGAACGCCATGCTCGCAGCCGTCTGCGGCAATGCGATGGTCTGGAAGCCAAGTCTGGTGACACCACTCTGTGCCATCGCGATGACGAACGTCGCCCATCGAGTGATGCGTGAACAGGACATCTTCCAGCCGACGAATGGTGATCCATGCGACATCTTCGGCCTCATCATCGGTACGGATGATCAGGTCGGTGAGACCATGATCGCGGATCGTCGACTGCCTCTGATCAGTGCCACCGGTTCCTGCCGAATGGGTCGACATGTCGGAACACAGGTCGCCAAGCGTCTTGGCAAGAGCCTGCTGGAACTGGGGGGCAACAACGCCATCATCATCACGGAGACCGCCGATCTGGATCTCGTTCTGCGAGGCGTCCTGTTCGGAGCGGTCGGTACCGCTGGTCAGCGATGCACCTCCACGCGGCGTCTCTTCTGTCACAGCAGTGTCGTTGATGAGGTGACCCAGCGACTGGTGAAAGCCTATGGCCAGGTGCCGGTGGGTGATCCGATGGACAGCAGTACGCTCGTGGGTCCACTGATCAACCAGCAGTCCGTCGACGGCATGCGGAATGCCATCACGCGAGCAGCCGATGAAGGCTGCGAGGTTCTGTGTGGTGGTACGGAGGGCATCGACAAGTACGGTGATTCGACCGGTCACTTCGTGACACCGACCATCGTTCGTGTACCAGCCGGCAAGGATCCCGAGATCGCCCGCGAGGAGACCTTCGCACCCGTTCTCTACATCTTCGAGTACGACAAGCTCGAAGATGCGATCGAAGCTCAGAACAGCGTCGACCAGGGACTCTCCAGTGCGATCTTCACGGACTCCATGCGTCAGGCGGAACGATTCCTCTCCCACGATGGTTCCGATTGCGGAATCGCGAACGTCAACATCGGCACCAGTGGTGCGGAGATCGGCGGCGCATTCGGTGGCGAAAAGGACACCGGCGGTGGCCGTGAATCCGGTTCGGACGCCTGGCGTCAGTACATGCGTCGGCAGACGTGCACACTGAACTGGGGCGACGACGTTCCGCTGGCACAGGGCATCGAGTTCGGTTGATCGGTCCTGAACAATGAGGTCTGGATCGCCTTCACGAAGGCGATCCGCCTCGGTGCGAGTTCAACAGGCCTTCTGTCGGCTTTCGTGGGCTTCGCACCCTCTGGGAGGGTGCGAAGTGCGAGTGCTGTGCTTCCTAATCGGTGGAAGAGACCCGTTCGATTTCCTCGTAGCTGGTGAGACCTTCGCTGACGAGTTCGAAGCCGAAGTCCTCGAGCGTCGTGAACAGGCCTTGTTGTGCCAGTTCGCGAATGCCCTTGATGGTCGGGGTCTTCATGATCATGTCACGGATGCTGTCGGTGATCTCGAGCAGCTCGAACAAGGCCCGTCTTCCGTGATATCCGGTGGACAGGCAGAGCGGGCAGCTCTGCGGAATGAAGATCTCTGGAAGGCCACCGAGTCGTTGTCCCATCTTGAGTGTCTGGGTCGGAGTCGGGATCACGCCTTTGCGACAGTGCGGGCACAGCAGTCGGATCAGCCGCTGGGCCACGATCAGGTTCAGCGCATTGGCCAGCAGCGGTGGATCAATGCCGAGATCGAGCAATCGGAAGATGGCGCCGATGGTGTCCTTGGCATGGATCGTCGTGTAGACCAGGTGGCCCGTCATCGACGCCTGCATGGCGACGTTCGCGGTTTCGATGTCCCGGATCTCGCCGACGAAGATGACGTCGGGATCCTGTCTGAGGACCGACCGAAGCACGCTGTGGAAAGTCGTTCCCTGATCATGATCGACCGGAATCTGGGTACAGCCTTCCAGGTAGTACTCGACCGGGTCCTCGATCGTGATCGCATTCCGTTGGTCAACGTCGATTTCACGCAGGCAGGTATAGAGGGTTGTGGTCTTGCCCGAACCAGTCGGGCCGCAGGCGAGGATCAGGCCCGCGTCCCGGATGGCCAGTGTGCGGATCTTCTCATACATCCATGGTTTCAGCCCGAGTTCATGCAGGCGACTGGGGCTGTTGGATGAATCCAGCACGCGAATGACGAGCTTCTGTCCATGCACGGACGGGGTCAGGCTGACCCGGTAATCCACTCGTCGTTCCCTGATCGATACGGAGAAGTGGCCATCCTGAACCTGATTCTTCTGGCTGGTCTCGATCTGGCAGAGGATCTTCACGATCCCGAGAATCCGCTTGAAGATCACCGGCGAGAATTCAACCGCGGAGATCATCGTCCCGTCGACCCGCATCCTGGCAACACAGATCTGGACACGCGGCTCGATGTGAATATCGGTTGCCCGTGTCCTGAATGCGGCATGCAGGAGTTTTCGGAAGGCTCGAGTGCCTTCCGCATCTTCCTTGTCCGTTCCGAGTTGAAGATGATCCGCCTGTGATCGATGCACCACCTCGCCACGATTGTCGACGAGGGAGATCTCGGCTTCGGTGAAACCACGGTCTTCGCCGACCTTGATGACTTCGTTGAGCTGATCTTCCCAGTTGGCCACCTTTCCGGTCTTCGCCGTCGTTTCGCTTCGGACGTCGAGATCGAGCGTGTGCCGGGTGGCGGGGGGGTTCTCGCCACGGGTGGCCTTCACGGGATCACTGAGTTTCATGACGGCTTCAGGATCGATGAAGGTGATCTCCGTCTTGCCGATCCTGACCACGTCGCCATTCTGAAGTGACGCCGGCTCGGCAAGCGGAATGTTGTTCAGTTTGGTCCCGTTGCGGGATTTCAGATCACGGATGAGAAAGTCGCCGCCACGGGGTTCGATGACGCAATGATGTCGGCTGGCTCGATCGTCCTGCAGAACGAGCTTGTTGTCATCCGATCGACCGATCGTCAATCCACTTTTCGGGAGCTCGTAGCGTCGTTGCCCCTGAGGTGACTTGACTTCGATCTGCGGCATGCGGATACGTCCCCTGGTCACTCATGCGTGATGCGTGTACCGGTCTTTCCGACCGGCCGCATTGTAGCGACCATCGGTACCCCGACCGATTGCCATTCAGTCGCCGTTCCATGATCATGCGAGTATGGAGAACCGAATCCATCTGGGCGTTCAATGCCTGAAGGACAGATCATGGAAGTCGAGAGATTGATACCCATTCGCAGGCCGCCCGTCGTGGTTTCAACTGGTGCGCCGTGGGTGCCCCAGGGCATCGATCTCGATGACGTGGACCATCGCTGGTCACAGATCATGGAACGGAATCCCCGTGCATTTGACGGGGAAGTTCTGCATGTCGTCGGCGTGCATCGAAATGGTGCTGGAGGTGTCAGCATTCATGTCGCACCTTGTGCGTATCGCTTCTATGCGGTTCAGACGACAGGTCTTGATTGTGGTGTTCGCGCCCTGGGTGCGAAAGCGCTCACGGTGGTCGATGGTCGCATCCTGATGGGTCTTCGTTCGGACTGGGTCATGTACTACCCGGGTCAATGGGAGTTCGTTCCCGGCGGGTCCGTTCAGCCCGGACAGGAACCGCTCGAGACGATTCTGGAGGAACTGCAGGAAGAGGTCTTCTGCAATGCGCCCAGTCCACCCATTCCGATCGCGGTGGCCTGCGACCCACATGCCTACTCCTGGGAGGTCATCCATCTCATTCGTCTGACGCCCGAAGAGATGCCGATCGGATCCAGCGAGTACGACGCGTTGCGGTGGTGCGAGCTCGATGCCCTTCCCGAGCCGTTGACACCCATCGCGCAGCAGATGAAGGCCCTTGCAGGCAGTGTGGATTCAGTCTGATCGATGCGGGATCCGCTCAGGCGGTTTCGAGCCAGGATGCGACACTCTTCAGATCATCGACGATCTGCGGAGTCACATGGATCGAGAACGTTGCGCCTTTCTCGGCACGCGCGAGCTTCGTCAGTCGCTTGCGATTCACCCATGGACGTCCTGCACGGACATAGGTCACGTTGTCCTTGAGACGCCGCCGGGTGGCCAGCTTCGAACGACCACTCTGAATGTGCGTCTGCATGCCCATGAGTCGCTCGATCGTCTTGATCGTTGCGGATCGAGTGGGAGAAGCGGTGACTGTGAAAGTCATGGTCGAATTGGGGACGATCGTGTCTGGTGACATGGGTACCTTCCTGTGCCGAGCCGACTATCCTATCACTCAAGGACTCCCGGGCCAAGCGGTCCATGCTCGGTTCGGTGGTTTGCAATCCTGTCTCCAGGCCCCGGAACGGGTCGATATCAAGGGGTCGGCATCCGGTAATCACATCATGAGAACGCTTGGCAGCCCAACATTCCGGCTCAGGACCCCGTTGAGGGGGCTTCAGACCATGTTCCTGATGGTCTGGTCTTCCTTCGGAATCGTCTTGGCCGAGGAGCTTCAGGTCCCTGAAAAGTTCGAAACCATCCAGTCGGCCATCGAGGCCAGCCGGGACGGCGACATCATCTCGATTGCGAAAGGTCGATATTTCGAATCCATCGATCTGAAGGGCAAGTCCATCGTGGTCAAGAGCAGAGGTCCTGAACCGGCCATCCTGGATGGAGATGGCGTGTCTGGAAGCCTGGTCAACTGCACCTCGGGCGAGGGCGGCTATGTCAGATTCGAGGGTCTTCATCTGAAGAACGGTTCGGGAGACTCGGCGCGGTATGGCAGTCGGGCAAAGGTCGGCGGAGGCCTGCTTCTTCTGAACTCGTCGCCGTCCTTCATCAATTGCCGGTTCGAATCCAACGACGCGAGCTACAACGGTGGAGCGGTCTACGCCACCAACAGCAACAGCACGTTCCAAGGTTGTACCTTCTCGACGAACTCGGCTGAAAAGGGTGGGGGTGTCTTTGCCAATCGATCGACGTTGAGTTTCACGGGATGCCTGTTTGAACAGAACAACGCCAATTTCGGTGGTGGCGCCATCTTCAGCGACAATCGAAGCACCACGACGGTTTCAGACTGTCGTTTCATCAACAACAGGGCCTCGTTCAATGGTGGTGCCCTCTACGACTACGACAGTGCGACGACGGTGAGCGATTCGATGTTCCTGAACAATGTCGGTGCCTACAAGGGTGGTGCTGCGTATCACGGCTGGCGAAGTCGAGGTCGAATCGCATCGGGCAACGACTTCCGGACCCCCAACGACGACATTGCCGGCAGTGGGCGATCGATCAACCAGGCCAATCCGCTGGGCGCCTGCTTCATCGGGGAGCGGTGCATTCTGGCGACCCAGAAAGCGTGCCTCGAGGGTCGGGGCGTGTGGTCTGGGCCCGACACACGCTGTGAGGAGCTTGAAGCACCGGCTCAGGGTGCCAAGCGTCCCAGTGGGGATCTGAACGGAGATGGTCGGGTGGATGTCCGGGACATGGCGATCCTTCTGGGGAGCTGGAGTCGATCCAGCCGGTGAGAACCGGACGGTCTGGTGCCGTTTGTCGTAAAATGCCCGAACGGTCGGAGCGGTGACCGGGACCGCTNCATTCCTCTGTATCTCCTTTATCCGTCAGGATTTGATGTGGCTGCAACAAAGACTTCCACAGAGACCGCCCAGGACGCCATTCAGGTTGAATCCGTCGCCATCCGCTTCTGCGGTGACTCCGGTGACGGCATGCAGCTCACGGGTGGAGAGTTCACCAATACCACCGCTGCGGTTGGCAACGACTTTGCCACGTTCCCGGATTTTCCCGCGGAGATCCGGGCCCCACGGGGAACCACCTTCGGCGTCTCTGGATTCCAGATCCAGTTCTCGAGCCACCGCATCCACACGCCCGGCGACGCGATCAATGCCATGGTTGCGATGAACCCGGCCGCCTTCAAGGTCAACATCGAGGATGTCGAACCCGGTGGCATCGTGATCGTCAATGAGGATGAATTCACCAAGGTGAATCTCAAGAAGGCGGGATATGCCGAAGACCAGAACCCGCTTGATGATGATGAACTGCATCGACGTTTCCAGTTCTACAAGGTTCCGATCAGTCGACTGACCCGGGAGTCTCTCGCGGAGTCGGGCATGGGTGCCAAGGACATCGATCGATGTCGGAACATGTATGCACTCGGAATCGCCTACTGGCTCTACCAGCGACCGTTGGACAACACGATCGATCACATCGAGAGCTACTTCGGTCGCAAGAAGGGTCTTCCAGAAGTCGCGGCGATCAACATCAATGCCCTGAAGGCGGGTTATCACTTCGGTGAGACNGCCGAGATGTTTCCCGCCCAGTTCGAGGTGAGCCCAGCGCCGCTCGAGCCGGGGCTCTACAGGAAGATCAGCGGCAATGAAGCGCTCGTGCTCGGGTTGGCGGCAGCCGGCCGGTTGGCGAATACCGAAGTCCTCTATTCCGGCTATCCCATCACGCCGGCCAGCGACATCCTTCATGGTCTTTCCGGTCTGAAGCATTTCGGTGTGCAGACCTTCCAGGCCGAGGACGAAATCGCCGCGGTCTGTGCAGCCATCGGCGGAAGCTTCGCCGGCAACATCGGCGTCACGGGGACCTCCGGTCCCGGCCTTGCCCTCAAGGGTGAAGCCATGGGGTTGGCGACCATGCTCGAGCTGCCTCTCGTCATCGTTGACGTGCAGCGTGCCGGTCCTGCGACCGGCATGCCCACCAAGACGGAACAGGCGGATCTCCTTCAGGCGATGTACGGGCGATCAGGTGAGGCGCCCGTCATCGTGATTGCGGCATCAAGTCCATCCAATTGTTTCGATACCGCCATCGAAGCCGTCCGTCTGGCTGTTCGTCACATGTGCCCGGTCATTCTGCTCTCGGATGGCGGGATCGCCAATGCAGCCGAGCCGTGGCTGGTACCGGACATCTCGAGTTATGAACCCATCGAGATCACGCATCCGACCTCGCCGAACCACGGAGACGAGTTCCTTCCTTATCTGCGAGATGAACAGACGCTGGCTCGACCCTGGGTCATTCCGGGAACACCGGGGCTGGAGCATCGTGTCGGTGGTCTCGAGAAGGAAGCGGATACCGGCAATGTCTGTTACGACGGCGACAACCATGATGCAATGACACGGGCTCGACAGGCCAAGGTCGATGCGGCCATGGACGTCATTCCACCTCTGGAGGTGAAGGGGACGGTTGATTCCTCCACGCTGGTTCTGGGCTGGGGTGGTACGAGCGGTTCAATCGCTTCCGCGGTCAAGTTGCTGGAACGGGAGGGGGCGGCACCGGCCTACGCACATCTGCGTCATCTCAACCCGTTCCCGGCCAATCTCGGAGAGGTTCTGGATCGATATGACACGCTGATCATTCCCGAAATCAACATGGGGCAGCTCTCCTCGCTCATCCGGTCGAAGTATCTCAAGGACGCCATTGGCATCAACGAGTTGAAGGGCAGAGGGTTCAAGACGGATGAGCTGGCCGACCGAATTCGCGACATCATGAACGGGGGTGGTCGATGACTGATCAGATCGATCCTCAGCAGGGCACCATCGTCGAGCTTCCGACCTACAAGCCCAAGGATTTCACGACCGACCAGGACGTCAGATGGTGTCCCGGATGCGGAGACTATGCGGTTCTTGCGGCCGTTCGAAAGACCTTGCCGAAGCTCGGACGTCGCAAGGAGGATTTCGTCTTCGTATCCGGCATCGGTTGTGCCGCACGGTTTCCCTACTACATGGAGACCTACGGCATGCATTCGATCCACGGTCGGGCGCCGGCGTTNGCGACCGGGATCAAGCTCGCCAAGCCNGATCTGGACGTCTGGCTCGTCTCCGGAGATGGAGACCTTCTCTCGATCGGCGGCAATCATCTGATTCACGCGATGCGGCGGAACGTCGGCATCAACATGATTCTGTTGAACAACAGGATCTACGGTCTGACGAAGGGACAGTATTCACCGACCAGTGAACGCGGCAAGATCACCAAGTCGACGCCGATGGGGTCGCTGGACATGCCGATCAATCCCATCTCACTGGCTCTGGCCGCCGAGTGCACCTTCGTGGCGCGGAGTCTCGACATCGATGCGAAATTCCTCGATGGACTGATGACGAGAGGTGCCGCTCATCAGGGCATGGCGTTCATCGAGGTTTATCAGGACTGCAACATCTTCAATCACCAGGCCTGGTTCTACGCATCCCAGAAGGATTCGAGGCCACAGACGACGGTTGTCCTGGAACATGGCAAGCCTCTGATCTTCGGTGCGGACAATGAACTGGGCGTCCGACTCTCCGGTGGAACGCCCGAAGTGGTGAGGATCGGGGAGGACGGCATCACGGAAGAGGATCTGATGGTGCATGATGAACACAACCTTGTTCAGGCGACCATTCTGGCCAACATGTTCCAGCCCGACTTCCCGGAACCGATGGGTGTGATCTACGTGAATCCCGATCGTCCGAGCTATGAAGCGGCCTCCCGTGATCAGATGAANGAGGCGCGCGAACAGAAACCTGATCCATCCCTCGATGCGCTCATCAAGGGACGGCAGACCTGGACGATCAGCTGAGGACCGGACATGCGATCGGACTATGACGTCATCGTGATTGGTGGGGGACATGCCGGTGTCGAAGCGGCATGGGCCGCTGCCCAGTTGCTTGGTGACGGTGGACATGTCGCATTGGTCACGATGCGACCGGATCGCATGGCTGCGATGAGCTGCAACCCGGCGATCGGCGGTCTGGCCAAGGGTCAGATGGTCCGCGAAGTGGACGCCATGGGTGGGCTGATGGGACGAGCCATCGATGCCACGGGCATCATGTTCAAGATGCTCAACACCTCGCGGGGTCCGGCGGTTCGGGGGCCTCGGGCACAAGCCGATCGGTATCTGTACGCGGCGGAAGTCCAGAGACTCGTTGCGACACGATCGAACATCCACGTGATTGCCGCTACGGTCGATTCCTTCATCATCGAAGATGATCACATGGCGGGTGTCCGGCTTCCGGCAGGGGCCGGCCGTGTTCATCCACGAATGGATTCCGGGACCGACTGGGCGCATCGATTGCCTGAACCCATCTGGCCATCCCAGCCACTGGAAACGGATCGATGTCCGGATCCGACGGCATTGCGTTCACGCGCGGTCGTCCTGACGACCGGTACGTTCATGCGAGGTCTGATGCACACCGGTGATCAGCGCACCCCGGGTGGTCGTGTCAATGAACCGGCGGCTTCCACGATGTCCGACACGCTTCGCGAACTGGGTTTCGAACTGGGTCGACTGAAGACGGGCACGCCACCGAGGCTTCGAAGAGGGAGCCTGGACTGGGATGGTCTGCCGGGTCAGGAAGCGGATTCATCACCGGTCGCATTCAGTGATCTGCCCGTCGACAATCTGCCGACCGCTCGCTTTCCGGTACTGCCTCAGGTTTCCTGTCGTCTGACGAATACGACTCCGGAGATGCACGAGCTGATCCGTCAGAATCTTCATCTGGCACCGATGTACAACGGTGAGATCGAAGCGGAACACGGTCCCCGCTACTGTCCTTCGATCGAGGACAAGGTGGTCCGGTTCCGTGACCGTGAACAGCATCACGTGTTTCTCGAGCCCGAATCACTCCATACGGACGAGATCTACTGCAACGGCATCAGCACATCCTTGCCAGCGGACATCCAGGAACAGATCGTTCGCGCCATGCCAGGGTGTGCCAATGCCGAGATCTTCCGACACGGCTATGCCGTCGAGTACGACATGGTCTGGCCGCATCAGCTCGACTCGACCACCATGACCAAGCGGTTGGACGGCCTGTTCCTCGCGGGTCAGATCAACGGTACCAGTGGCTACGAAGAAGCTGCCGGCCAGGGACTGATGGCGGGATTGAACGCCGCCAGGATGATCCAGGGCATGCCGATGGTGAGACTCGCACGCGACGAAGCCTACATCGGCGTGATGCTCGACGACCTCGTCACCAAGACCCCACGCGAGCCCTATCGCATGTTCACCAGCCGCGCCGAGCATCGACTGCTCCTGCGTGCGGACAATGCGGATGCGAGATTGACTCCCATGGCACGGACATGGGGACTGGCCTGCGATACGAGATGGCAGGCCTGGTGTCGACGACGCGATCTGCTGGAGAGGCTCCAGTCGCTGAGCAGCTCGATCCGGGTTGAAGGAGGCCGAACGCTGCGTGACTACATGCGTCGACCCGAGGTCGTCGTGGCGGACATCCTTCCCAGACTGCCGGAACCCTTCGATGCTTCTCTTGTNGAGCGGGTCATGATCGATGCCCGCTACGAGGGGTATGTCCGCCGTCAGCGTGCTCAGGTAGCGCGTCGCGGTGATGTCGATCGACGTGGGATTCCCGATCCGCTGGAAGCGTCTCGGACCAGTGGCCTGAGAGCCGAAGCCGCCGAGGCACTTGCCAAGTTCCGTCCGGCCACACTGGGCCAGGCAAGCCGCCTGGCTGGTGTCACGCCGGCTGATGTGACCCTTCTGGCAGTCGCTCTGCACCGCTCAGAACGCTCCAGAGACTGATTGGCGATCCATATTTAGGACTTTGACTTGCTGTGATCGTGGCGCAAGCTTCAAATAGGGGGTTGGCCGGAGGGCGGCCGACATGAGGAGAGGATCGAACATGTCACTGATGACCACTTTGGCCGCCATGTCCATGGCGTTTCCTGTTTCTGCCGAGGCGACTCCGTCTCATCTTCGGGACACGCTCAAGCAGACCGAGGCCGGTTCCCTCGAGTCCTCACTGACCCTTCCGGTCGGTGTCGATGTGATGGTGTCGCTCGAACGCTTCGATGTGTTCGAGCCCGATGCGGAGGTCATCGTCCAGGATCGGAACGGCAGCCGTCCTGCGGATCTGGGTGGCTTGCAGTTGTGGCGAGGAAGCGTCAAGGGTGATCCTGGAAGTCGAGTCTTCATGGCGATCTCCCGACACTTCACCGAAGGCTATGTCCAGTGCGACGAAGGCCTCTTCTTCATGGGCACCGGTCCGCGTGGTCAGCATCCGCTCGACATCTTTGATGCATCCACGATCGAGACCCGGCCGCTGGATGTTCCGACCTGCGAACTCAGAACGGTCGATGGCGTGCCACCACGTCCTGTGGACACGACGCTCCTGCGGGGCATCGATCAGACTCCGAATCCCTGTCGTGTCTCGCAGCTTGCGATTGAAACGGATTGGGAGTTCGCCGAGCGGCTGTTCGGTGGGGATGCCGATGCCGCGGCAACCTATGCGACGACTCTGACCGCCGCGGTCAGCGAGATCTACCGGAACGACATCAACCTCCGCTATTCGATTCCCTATCTCAGGACCTGGGCTGAGGATGTCGATCCATACGATCCGGACAGTTCCACGGACATGCTGGATCAGTTCAGGAATCACTGGAGCAGCCAGATGGGGAATGTCGACCGGACCCTGGCGCACATTCTCACCGGTCGGACGAACCTGCCCTATGGAGGCGTCGCTTACCTGAGCGTGATGTGCAACGACAACTATGGCTACGGCGTCTCGGGCTACCTCGAGGGCACGTTCCCGTATCCGCTGCAGGACAATGTCGGGGGCAACTGGGATCTGGTCGTGATGTCCCATGAACTCGGGCACAACAACGGCACGCTGCATACCCATGACGGCTACAACCCGCCCATCGACAACTGTGGAAATGGAGATTGCACCGGTGCGGAGAACGGCACGATCATGTCGTACTGCCATACGTGCCCCGGCGGCATTGCCAACGTCCGGCTCGGTTTCGATCCGCTGGTCCAGGATGTCATGCTGAACTACATGGATGGCCTCGAGCCCGGCTGCGATATCCAGGTTGAGGAAACCGGTACGGCGATCGACGACATGGTCGTCACGCTTCCGGGTGAGTCCATCGACATCGATGTTCTGGCGAATGATCGCCTGACCGGTTGTGATGGCACTTTCGATCCCGTCATCGACACCTACGACGTGCTGTCGGTCGAAGGAGGCACCATCGATCTGCTGGCCGGAACCGAGATCCTGCGGTATCAGCCGCCTGTGGGTTTCGGCGGCATGGACAGTTTCAGCTATGCATTGACCATGGGCGATGTCGCGGTGGTCACCGTTGACGTGGCGACTCTTCGCGCCCCGGACAGCGTCATTCTGCCGGCACCCGGTTCAGAGGTCGCCTACTACGACCTGCCGCAGCTCTCGCAGCTTCCCGATTTCAGCACTCTCGAACCCTATGCCGGAGATGTCGTCGATCTCATCGACTTTGCGAGTACCGGGGGTGAGTTCATCACCAGCGGTCTGAGTGACGATGTCGGCGCGGTCTTCGAGGGGTACATCGAAGTACCTGAAAGTGGCTACTGGACACTCTTCACCGATTCGGATGACGGTTCCAAGCTGTACATCGGTGACATCGAGGTGGTTGAGAACGACGGTCTGCACGGCATGGTGGAGGAATCCGGTGAGATCGGCCTGCTGGCCGGCACCCATGCCATCCGCGTCGAGTTCTTCGAACGCGGTGGCGGGGCGGGCTTGATTGTCCGGTGGCAGGGACCGGGAACCGGCAAGCAGGTGATTCCGGCGAGCAGCTGGTCCTACGAAACCTCCAGTTGTCCGGGCGATACCAACGGTGACCTCGTGATTGATGTCTCCGACATCCTCGCCATCATCGACAACTGGGACTGTTCCGGCTGTCCTCAGGATGTCGATGGTTCCGGCGTCGTGGACACGGGTGACATTCTGCTCGTGCTCTCCGTCTGGAACGACAACTGCTGAAGTGATCAACCGTTGGCCGGGCAATCGCCCCAGTCGCCGATCATCTGAAGGACATCCGAGACATCGGTGTTGCCGTCGCCATTCACGTCGCCTTCCGGGGAGTCCCAGCTGGCCAGGAGCAGCAGGATGTCGTCGGAGCCCACGCTGCCGTTGCCATCCAGATCCGATGGACATGATGGCGTTTCAGGTCCGACTGGATAGGCATCCGGCATGGCCCACTCGATGTTGGGGACGGTCTCCCGAACCCAGGTATCCCGTGGCTCCATGAACGGTTCGATCCGGACCGAGGCGATGTGCAGCGCAGTGCTGTCGAAGTCCGGGGTTCCGCCCCAGCCGACTTCGTCTCCGTAACCGGCGGCCGCGAACCACACCCCGATCCAGAAACGGGCGGCGCGGAACGGCACGTTGCCCTGTCCGAACTCGACATCCAGCAGCTCGTCCACCAGGATGTCATCGAAGTACCAGCGGACACAGCCGACTTCATCTCGGGTGTCCCCGTCATCACCCACATCCGAGCCGCTGTGCCATTCGATCACGTAGTCGTGATAGATGCCGTCCTTGCTGTCCTGTGCGAGATCGACGATGTTTCCGTCCGCATCGAGGAGGATCTTGCGTCCNTTGTGTTCACCGCCTTCGCCACCGAACTGTCCGCCCCAGCTGTTGGTGCGGGCGTTGGTGAAGGCGATCTCGGATGGATCGATGCCGAGTTCCTCTGCCTGGGCTTCACCGGTTCCCATGAGATCGGTGGGAAACTCCCAGTCGATCTCGGTGTTTCTTCTTGGATTGGGCTCGTGCCAGTAGCCGGCTTCGCCCTTCTGGTAGTCGATGTAGTGGAAGGGCCAGAAGGCGGTCACCGCACCGAGCTCGGGAGCGACCTTCGCCCGGACGACGTAGCGACCGGATGCGTAGTACTGGCGGGTCGCGATCGCGGATCCCACGCGTGTGCTGCGTCCATAGTGTTCGATGTCACCCGAGTAGAGATCGCCATTGGCCTGAAGTCGGAGCGCCTTGATCGGCTGGCCGTTGTCGACGTCATCCACGATGGAGACGTTCAACGGGCTCACGCCACCATTGTCGCCACCCCAGGCCTTGGTGGAGATCAGCCAGTCTTCCATGTTCAGGCCGTTGGAGAAATCCTCGTCCAGAATCTCGGCCTGCGGTTGGGGGACGGCATCCGTCGTAGGCGACCACTCCTCACCTGTTGCCGTCCATTGGATGTTCCTGAACCAGGCGGAACCGGGTTGGTTCTTCCAGTTCTCCAATGTCAGTTTGACATTGCCAACCCAGTCATCCTCGGTACTGATCGGAAGCGTGATGGTCTGCCAGTCCGTGTTGGAGATCGCGATGTTGGCGAAGAACTCGTTCGAACCCGTCAGGTAGATGTTGGAAATCACACCAGGATCGACCTTGGCTTCGGCAGTCAGGGTCCATGATGTCCGAGGCGGAAGGGCCAGTCCTGGAACCTGGGAGGCTCTCGAGGTGTCTTCCGTCGATCGAAGCTGGATGGCTGGTTGGCCATCGATCGTTTCCAGCGTGGCTTCGATGCCGAGTTGCCACGGATCAGCAGTCTCATTGGAGAGATCACCGTTGATCAGAATGTTCGTGCCTGCCTGGGGCTTGGTCGAGAAGGGGGGTGCATCCGGAAAGGCTGGATCACCGGGGTCGGCACTCGGTGGATCGATGCGACCCTGGTACACCCGCACCGAGTCGAATTCGATCACCGCTCCAAGATCGGTCTTCCAGGCCTGCAGATAGACCTCGAGTGAGGTCTGGTTCTCGCCAGTGAAGACCTCGAAGCGTCTCTCGACCCATCGGTTCTCTTCGTCGATGGCCACCCAGCCGGATGCCTTGCTGATCTGTGGACCATTTCGGAGTCCCAGGATCGGAGGCGCCAGATGCTGATCTGTCTTGACGCGTGCGGCGATCGTGTATCGCGTTCGGGGTTCCAGTCCTTCAATGGTCTGTGAAGCCTGCGCGGTGATCGAAGCGGTTGGAAGAAGCTTGATGGCCTGCTCGCCATCCCAGCCTTGGGAGAGTTCAACCTGACCGCTGGTTGTCCAGCCTTCCAGACCGTTTTCGAAGGATCCATTGGATACGAGATCCGCGACGGCACCCGCCGCTGGCATCCCAAAGAGTGCGGTTGCGACAGGTGTCAATGACAGACGGGTCAGCCTCCGGAGGGCTTGGCGATTCATGCGTTCGGTCTCCCTGCAAGTGGTGGGCCTGTTCCAGGCGCTTCGCTCCCAGTATCAGGAGAACCGGGAGTTGGTTCGTTTAGAGGACAGGAACAGCCCAAATAGCTGTTTAGCCATGATTAAACGGGGTCGGCCATCGGCTTTCCGAGCCACTTCGAGGGTCACAGGTTGTCAGCGGGCTCCATGAACCGTACGCTCCTCTGCCACGCCACCGTAGCTCAATTGGCAGAGCACCTGATTTGTAATCTGGAGGTTACCGGTTCGATTCCGGTCGGTGGCTTTTTCACCCTCCTGATGAATGCGTCAACCGCGGCATCACTCCGTTGCCGTGCTGTCCGTATTCCNGAGAGNCTGTGGGATCGAGCTGGATCGAACCTGCTTCGATCTTTCTTGAACAGCCTCTTTCAGTCTTCAGCACCCTCTTCTCCGCAGACTCCTGGCACCTTCCGTGCCGACTCCCTCATGTGCACCCCGGGGTGAAAACACGACACCCTGAAACAAGGGAACACCGTTGAGACAGGCACGGAGATCACATGCCGGCGCGGCCACTGAGGTCGAATCACACATATTGTCCTGAAGGGCATAGAAGGGGGTGGTGGGCGTGTGTCTGCCGTAATCCCTCAATCCGTCACCCTCAACGGAGCCCTCAAAAATGAAACCTCGTCTCATGCTCATGGCATGTGTTGCTGTCGCCTCGTCAGCAGCTCATGCCGCAACGATTCATGTCCCTCATGACTACTCCACAATCCAGGAAGCCATCGACATCGCGACACCTGGTGATGTGATCTCGGTCACGCCCGGTGTTTACAGGGAATCCCTGGAGATCGACGGCAAGGATCTGACCTTGAGGTCTAGTTCCTCGACAGGTCGAGTCATCGTGGATGGCGACAATCGATTTCGCTGCCTGGAATGTCGAAACGTGACATCGGCCATGACGGTCTCGGGATTGATCTTTATGGATGGCCAATCGCCTCTCCTCAATAACCCATCGTCGCTTCCAGCCAGGGGCGATGATGCACTCAGCATGTTGCTGTCCCTGCGT
This sequence comes from Phycisphaerae bacterium, assembly GCA_002702575.1. Classification (GTDB taxonomy): domain Bacteria; phylum Planctomycetota; class Phycisphaerae; order Phycisphaerales; family SM1A02; genus UBA1668. The sequence continues at coordinate 368,735 of PAAJ01000018.1, forward strand.
GGGGGTGGTGTGCTCCTGCAGAACGCGGACGTTCAATTCGAGAATTGTGTTTTCGAACCGTCATCGGCGTATGAAGGCGGTCTGTTGTATTCGTGGCTTTCCAAGCCCTCGTTTGAAGAGTGTTTGTTCACCGTCAACAAAAGTCATGGGGCACCAAGGGTAACAATCAATACCATTGGTCGTGGTACGGCGTCATTCAGTCAATGCCAATTTGGCGGCACTGGTGTTGAGATTGATGTCTACCCGGTGGAGCTTGACAGGCGTCGACATGACAGACGGCCACGTAGTGCCAGTGAGGAGTCTGTGGCATTTACGCGTTCAACTTTCGAATTGAGATCAGGCATCAATTCAGATAACTCGAATGTCGTTATCGATTCATGTGAATTTGATGGTAAGTCACTCGGTCGTTTTCCCTTGTGGTTTACAGCTTATTCATACATGCCATGGAGTTTCACCAGATCCTGGGAAGTCGAATTCATAAGAAACTATTTTCCGAATTCGGGCCAATGGAAAGTTGACGTTTTGAATACCAGTATTTCCGGTTACACGAACAATTACTGTTCAGTACTCGTTGACCGTCGTGATGCGACTTTCGAAAATGTATCGGTGAATCACTGTGAGGGAGGTATTTTTGCCGCAGGAAGTAATCTTTCCTGTGAGTCCTGCGATTTTCATGATCTCAGTGGCAGGGCCCTTGAGGCCTCCAACACCACGGGTCGTGGTGTTGCTTCAAACGTTGATCTGACGCGTTGTCACTTCAGCAATATCCTTGACAGCGCCTTGTTCGTGGTTGAATCCGAAGTGGCTATGACTGAATCGCTTGTCGAAAACTGCAATGCTGTTCATGGTGGTTTTCTGAAAATGTATGGTGGTTCATTCAAAGGCGATTCCAACGAGATTCGTGATTGCAATGGAGTCAACGGCGCTATGGTTTATGCCAGTGGCGCCCGTGTGGAATCTTCCAACACGTCCTATTCCAGATCCAGAACGGTTTCGAAATCAGCGGACATGCCGAGTGACTCTGTAGATCTTCAGGCTATCTTTCATTACTTCCGCTGCGAAATGAGCTCTGTGAATGACACGTACTTCAATCTTGATGCTCAGGCTACGGAAAGCCATACCGAAGACCATGTTGTGTATCACCGGGAGGGGACAGCTGTCTACGAAGGCCTGGTCATGAGCGGATGCTCCGCGGATAGGGGTAGTATCCTGAACATTGATGATTGCGATCTAAACATCGAGCAGTCGAATCTGCATCACAACATTGCCGGAGCCGACGGTCACATCCTGGCCATCAAAGACTGGAGCAATTCCGAGCTGCACATCTCCAACTCGGAGTTTGCCAACAATCTTGCCAAGCCGAACCCTGCCAATCCCGGTCAAAATGCGGTTGTCCATATTCCAACCTGGCGGGTTCCGAAATTGACATCCATTGGCAATACGACCTTCTGCGGCAATCGGATCACGGCCATCGATATCTACCTGGATGGATGGACCGACAATGGAGGAAACCTCATCACCCGCCGCTGTCTGGGTCTTGGGTTCTGAATCGGAATCATGAAGCACACGCGGGGCCAGGTTCGTCCAGTACGAGCCTGGCCCTGTTGCGTTGTTGTTGCACGATCTCAGACGAAAAGACGGGACCCGGCCGTCCAGAGACGACCGGGCCACGCCAATCATGCCCCGGCTGTTGCCGGGGCGGGGGGGGGCAGATTGCCGGTCACTTGATCCAGTGCGCTGTCGGTTCACGCCTGTGGAGGCGCAAACGAATACACCGGAGCATGTGAGCAGGAATCCTGCCCACCCCCCACGGTTGTACCCCACATCCACTGATACCCCGATTCCCTGGAAGCGATCAACACCTGTCAATCGTCAGATTCCATGAGCCTCCAGGTCTCCGAACAGACTAACACGTACATCGTCCGGATCGTGTTCGCTCAATCCAAATCGACATCGAAGCGGTCATTTCGATTCTTGTTTGATTCAACTCATCAAACTGAATCGGTCTCAAAAGACAACCCGCCCATGCATGGCATGAGCGGGTTGCATCATTCAATTGTCAGTGGGCTCAGCTGTTCTGAGTCTGTCCACCCTTGGTGAAGACCCAGACGATCACGAAGAGCGCGATCAGTCCAACGAATCCGCCNTTGCCGAGTTCGCTGATGAAGGCCATCAGGTTATTGGTGATGCCTGAGAAGTAAGTGACATCAGGACCGAAGATGATCTGCACGACGACGCCGACGGCGATGAAGAGCAGAGCCAGGTCGATGAACTCACGAATCCAACCTTTGACGACATTGATACTGTTCATAACGTCCATGTCTCCTCGATGAGGTCTGGTGCCTCCCGCAGCCATCCGTGGATGCGGCATAGGGCAGTTTGAACGAGGGATCTCCTGCCCTCGAAGCTCTGACACCATCGGACAAACCGGACTTTGAAGATGAGTATTGAAACTCGACAGTACAGTCGATTTGCTGCGGAATCCGGCAGCATTTGCGCGTCGTGGGGCCTGACGTGGTGTTCAGGCTGAATCACGGGCCATTGAGAATTTGATGAATTTTCTGACTTCGCCCGGAATCGGACATCCCAGTGATCAGCCCTGAGCTGAAGCCGCTTCTTCGGGAGATCCGCTCTTCAGGCAGACTGGTCCTTGATGCGGCTTCCGCAGTTGGGTACCCTCCACCGTTCCAGTATTGCTGGGGCGTGTACCCAAGTGGCCAAAGGGGACAGGCTGTAAACCTGTTGGCGTACGCCTTCGGAGGTTCGAATCCTCCCGCGCCCATTCGATAAACCCCTGTGATGGCTGTTTTTAGCCATGAAAACGGGGTGTAGCGCAGCTTGGTAGCGCGCTTCGTTCGGGACGAAGAGGTCGCTGGTTCGAATCCAGTCACCCCGATTTGGCCTGGGTCATGATGAGCCCGGGCCAAATGTCTTTTTCAGCCCACTGCCGACGATTCCTGCTGATTCACCAATGGAAGGCCCTTCAGGCCCTTGGAGTGGCTGATCTGGGCATCCTGCCGACGTTGTTCTTGATCCGGCCTTGCGAGTGCCCACAATGGAGGTGGCGTTGTCTGAGGGGAGGCTTCAATGACGATGTTCAAGGCTGGTCATTGGCCCCTGATGTTGGCGGCATTCTGTCTGTTGGCCCAGACCGCACTGGGCTCCAAGGAGCTGCTTGATGAAACGGGCTACCCCATCTGCCTTGTGTGCCGGGACTGTTCCTCGCAGAAGGGAAGCGATGCTGCTGTTCGGCAGCATCCGGCTTTGATTCAGCCTGACGGATGGTCCGCTCGAGGAGCTGAACGAAGTTGGACAGGTGGGAACGAGAGTCTGCTGCCCATCACGGGGACGTACCGCATTCCCGTGATCGTCTTCGGGTATGCCAACGTACCTCAGCCAGCGGGTGTCATGGATCACCTGCATCAGAAACTGACTGCCGAGTTTCCCGCGAATTCACTGAGCGCCTATTACAGCGTCATGTCCAATGGGCGATTCCGGGTCATTCCCGAGTTGTTCCAGATCGACAGTCTGCCCGGCATCGATACCGACTATGAAGGCGATGAGATGGAAGTCAGGATTCGCCTGTTGAACGACATCATGCAGTCCGTTGATCATCTTGTTGATTTCAGGAACTATGACAACGACGGACCCGACGGCATACCCGACTCGGGAGATGACGATGGATACATCGATACCCTGATGCTGGTGTTTCCGGAATGCGCCAACAAGGACCTCGGCAACATCTGGCCGGTCGCTCATTCCGCGACGTGGTTCAATGACGGAGACGGGATCGCCACTGCGGATGAATCCCATGACGGTCAGCCCATCCGAATCGGCAAGTACAGTCTTCAGACGACGGTGGATTGTGATGGTGGCCTGGTGGATCGAAATCGGGTGTTCAAGCACGAGTTCGGCCACTGTCTCGGGCTTCCGGATCTCTACGATCTCGATTCACATGAAGCCAACGATGATGATCCATGGGCTGGTCTGGGAGACTATTGCCTGATGGCGAAGGGGGAAGGTTTGTCGGCCTGGTGCAAGTACCGATTGGGCTGGGTCGAGGCCCAGTCCCTGAACGGGCTCGATGAGGAACTGGTCGAGTTTCCCCGGACCGCGGATACGCAGACCGTCTGGAAGATCGATCTGAACAGGTTGGGATCCGAGTACTTTCTCATCGAACATCGAGGACAGGACGATACCTACGAGTCTCTCTTCGGCTTCGGACTGCTCATCTATCACGTGGATGAGACGCGATCGGTCAACACTCGACCGGATTGCACGGGCCTGTCTCAATCGAATCATCCCAAGGTCACACTGGAGCAGGCTGATGGTGCCTGTGATCTTGAGAACGGGCTGCCGAATTCTTCCTTCATGGACTTCTGGCGTCAGGATGTCGCGGATCGATTCGCATTCGACACGATGCCGCATTCACTTTCCTACACCGGATTCGATCTTGGCATCGAGATCCGTGAGATTTCCAGTGCGTGGAATCCCGTCATGACGGCTACGGTCACCGCGGGCGATCCACCGTTCGTGGCCGTTCCCGGCCCACTCGAAGTGGTCTGGATGTTCGATCTGTCGTCCAGCTATGAAGATGATCTGGTTCACATGCGTGATCAGATCACAGGTGCGATCGATGACATCGAGGAACGCTATCCGAATTCACGTCACGCGATCGTGAGTTTCGTTGATTTTCCGATTCTTCCCTGGGGAGAACCTTTCGTCGATTATCCATTCAAGGTTCATACCGATTTCGTCCAGAACCCCGAATTCGTCAAGCAGATCATTGACGAGCTGGACGTCCTGGTCGGTCTGGATGTTCCGGAGAGTCAATACGAAGCAATTTTTCAGGTCCTGACCGGATTGGGCCAGGACTGGAATGGAGATGGTGAGTACTCACCGGAGCTTGGTGACATCGAGCCCTACCAGTTCACGTGGAGCGACGATCACAAGGCTGTTCTGATCATGATGACGGATGCGGAGTTCCATGACGGTTTCTCGAACATGGAGTATCCGTATGATCATCCAGTCATCGGTACGGGTGAACTCCAGGTTTCACAGGCCTTGCGCAATCTTGACTTCTATCCGACAACCTGTGCGGAGACGCCGAGCATCTTCGTTCTGGACGCCCAGAATCCGTTCAGCATCGGATATGAGATCTATGAAGACGGCATCGGCGGGTATCCCGGTTCTGGAACACTGCTCCACGAGCAGGCGATGGAACTGGCATTCCTGAGCAGCGGCGCCTATATCCGCGCAGGTGAAAATACAGCTCGATTCCGCGAAGCCGTGCGAGAAGTCCTGGGTCGATTGTCGGTCAGTGTTCCGATGAGGGGAATCTGTGTTCTGTCGCCACAGGAGAGTGGTGATCCGATCTGCTCCATCGACCAGTATCAGCAGGACTGTGAGGCCATGGGGGGGTACTTCATCCCGAATGTGGAATCCTGTACGAACGATTGCAATGGAGACGGCGTGATCGATGTCTGGGAGATCATCCAGGGGGATCTCGTGCTGTCTGATGTCGATGTCAACGACAACGGCGTTCTGGACAGTTGTGAGTGTCTTGGTGATCTGGACTACGACAACGATATCGATATCGATGATCTTCTGAAGATCGTCAGTTACTGGGGAGAGTGCACGGGTGCGGATCCTTGTCCGGGTGATTTCGATCGCAACTGGTGGATCGATATCGAGGATCTGCTTCTTGTCCTGTCTCGCTGGGGCGCGTGTCAGGATTGTGCGACAGATGAGATCACGGATTGCAATGGGCACTGNGCACCGGAGCTCTGGCTTGGTGATGGTACCTGTGATGACGGGCAGTTCGACTACAACGGATTCCCGATCGATTTCAACTGTTCCGAGTTCGGTTTCGATGGTGGGGATTGTGCAGACTGTTCCGAAAGCGAGATTCCCGACTGCAACGGTCACTGTGCACCCGCGACCTGGCTGGGTGACGGCACCTGCGATGACGGCCAGTTCGAGTACAACGGCGCCATCATCGATTTCAACTGCGAATCGCTCGAGTACGACGGTGGTGATTGTCTGCCTTGATCGCGGAAGNGGCCTCTGGGCGTGTGCGATCAGTTCCTGTGCGATGCNTGACAGGCCTTGCAGCTCGCAGCCAGTCGATGTCTGATCAGAAGGAGTCGCTCCGGATCAAGACGGTCTTCGATTCCGGTTTCCAGCTCGACGGCACGTTTCCAGGAATCGTCCATCTGGGAAGCGAATCGGGCACCGTGCGTTTCGATGCTGGAGTCCTGCTGGAGTTGCCTGAACAGGTCTGCCAGCAAGGCGGCATCCCGAATGGACCAGCTGGCAGGATCCTGCGGATCCAGTCGATCCATCAGGTCATCCGCCCGGATCATGCTCTCGACCATGCCCAGTGGCGCAATGGAGGCCGGGGGTGGTGGCACGGATGCGATCACTTCGGGTTTCAGTCTTACGGTCGCGTCCACGGATGTCCACAAGCCCTTGTAGTCAGGTGATGTTCCGGATCGCTTCATGCGATCGATCGCTTCGCTGGCGGTCAATCGACCGGTGGCGACGGAGGCGATTGCGGCGGCAGCGCCGGATCGGTGGTAGCCATGATGACAATGGATGTAGACCTTCGATTCGGAGCCTGCTTGATGAAGCGCCGCCGCCAGTTGCAGGCGTTGTCGGGCAGTGACTTCTCCGTAGCCCAGCGGAATGTGCATCACCGACATGTCCCGCGCCTCGATCGCAGCGACTTCAGGCGGCACCCCATCCACGCAGATGATGGTTCCGACACCTAGTCGCTTCAAGGCGTCCAAGGCCTGTACGGTTTCAGGTTGGGATCCGCACAACATGCCTTCATCGAATTCCACAAGTCGTTCGACGCCGGGCAACCTCCGCGCCTCGATGGGAAAATCGTTGGACTCCGCAGGCGCAGGCGACCCCTGAATCACGATCATGAGAATCAGGCATCGACAGGCCATCTTGATGGGGTCGGGGCAGGTCATCCAGGAGGAATTCTACGTTCAGATCAGTTCCAACTGTTCCGTCCGGAGGCATCAGGCCTAGTATGGACCGTGATGACCTACCTCGATCGCGTCCAGTTTGCGACTCGATACGACCTGTCCAGATACGCCCCCATCGAACTGGAGAGCGACATCGTGGGCTATGCCCACCATGAACTGGCTGAAGTGCTCTCGGATCTGCCCGAGGTCTTNCANGTGACGACTTCCGGACTAGCGATCCAGCCCGCACTGACTGGATACGAAGCAAGATCGGAAGCCTTCGATCGTATTCTTCCCGGGCTGCGGGATGCCGGATTCGTGCGAAGCGCCGTCGGCGAACAGTTCGAGGTTTCCGGAACGCTCGGCGGATCGCCGTTGATGGCGGTGGATCGCAGTGCGGTTGAAGCCTTCGGGATCATCAGCTCGGGATTCCATCTCAACGGCATCGTGGGCGAACAGATGTGGATTGCACGTCGCTCGGTTCACAAACCCACGTTTCCCGGCGAGCTTGACAACATGGTTGCCGGTGGTTGGCCACGTGGAATCAGTCTTGCGGACAATGTGGTGAAGGAATGTGCCGAGGAGGCGAACATTCCCGAGGCCCTGGCCCGGACGGCTCGGCCTGTGGGCGTGATGACCTACGTGATGGAAGTCGATCGTGGACTGCGTCGCCATGCGATGTATCTGATGGATCTCGATGTGCCGGAGGATTTCCAACCACAGGCGATCGACGGCGAGGTGGGTTCATTCCAGCTCATGCCGATCGATGAAGTCGCGCAGGTGGTACGCGATTCGGCTGAGTTCAAGTACAACTCGGCTGTGGCCGTCATCAACTATCTGGTCCGAACCGGGCGAATCACACCCGAAGAGGACGGCTACGTGGACATCATCCGCGGAATGCATTCGCCGCTGAACGTCCAGGGGTCGGCTTGCTGGGCTCGAATCTGATCAGGAACCGGGCCAGCCATCCGGATGGCTCTTGAACCACTTCCATGCGGATTCGACCGTTTCATCGATCTCCGTGATGGAGGCTTCCCAGCCGAGTTCCCGCTTGATCTTGGAGACGTCGGCGTACAGTTCGGGTGGATCGCCCGGTCGGCGTTCAGCTTCATCGACTCGGAAGTCGACTCCGGTGACACGCTTGGATGATTCAATGCATTCCCGGACCGAGAATCCCTTGCCGATCCCGACGTTGTAGCGTCGTTCATCACCCGGTTCGAGGACGCCCATCACTCTGACATGGGCATCCGCCAGATCCTCCACATGGACATAGTCACGGATGCATGTTCCATCCGGAGTCGGATAGTCGGTTCCGAAGATGGCCATCTTCTCCCGTTTGCCAAGGGCGGCATGCAGGCAGATCGGAATGAGATGCGATTCCGGGCGATGGTCTTCCCCGAGTCGCGTCTGTCGATCGCACCCTGCAACGTTGAAATATCTCAATGCCGCATAGGAAAATGGGCGATCGGAACGTCGATACGCTTCGGCCAGATCTCTCAGCATGCGTTCACATTGCAGCTTCGAAGCGCCGTAGGGATTGATGGGGCTTTGAGGCGTGTCTTCGTTGATCGGAATCTGGTTCTCGGCAGGTTCGCCATAGGTCGAACAGGAGGAGGAGAAGACGATGCGTGATGTTCCAGCCTGGTCGACTGCTCGAAGGACGGAGACGGTTCCCGCAATGTTGTTGTGGTGATATCGAAGTGGGTGATCCACGGACTCGCCGACTTCGGCGAATGCGGCGAAGTGCATCAGTACGTCGATGTCATGGCTGGAGAGTATCTCGGCCAGTCGTTCCGTCTCGTGGAGATCGCAGCGGTAGGGGGTGTAGCGATCTCCGCCGATCGATGACAGGACGGCCTCGGCCTGTGCATGACCCCGGGAGACATTGTCGATCGAGACGACGTCGTGGCCATCCTCCAGAAGCCGAAGGGATGCATGGGACCCGATATAGCCCGCTCCACCAGTGACGAGAACTCGCATGTGACCTGTACTCCTCGGCGTTTGAAAGGTCGATTACTATATCAGGCAGTGAGCCCTGCTCAGTCCTGGCGAGCGGGTCCACGCTGCCCGTGATCATCGGGCATTTCCGTCGTTCCATTTGAGAAACTGATCCTGGATTTCCCGCTCCGAACATGACAGATCAGAACATCATCCCGGTTTCGGTGGTCATCCTCACCTTGAATGAAGAGATCAACGTGGTTGACTGCATTGCCAGTTGCCGGGAACTGGGCGATGTCCATGTCCTCGACAGTGGATCGACCGATCGAACCCGTGAGCTCGGTGAGGCGCATGGTGCCACGGTCTGGAATCATCCATTCGAGAGTTTCGGCGCCCAGCGAAACTGGGCGATCGACAACATCACCGTTCAGCACGACTGGATTCTCCATCTCGACGCGGATGAACGTGTCACGCCGGAGCTGGTTCAGGCGCTCCGTGAGCTCTTCACGTCGGATCCTTCAGAAGCGGGTTTCTATCTGCCCAACAAGCTGATGCTCATGGGCCGATGGCTCAGGAGATGTGGTGGATANCCGACCTACCAGATGCGTCTGTTCCATCGGGAACGCATGAGGTTTCAGGACTACGGTCATGGTCAACGTGAATTGACCGATGGCGAGATCGGAACAATCGACGAGCCCTATCTGCATTATGCCTTCAGCAAAGGGGTCTCGGACTGGCTTGCCAAGCACAATCGCTACTCGACGGAAGAAGCGAATCAGGCCATTCAGGCTGGAACTCATGTCGGACTGGGCGATCTCCTGAGTCGAGATCGCATTCGTCAACGTCGTGCGCTGAAGCGACTGAGTTTCCGCCTGCCCATGCGCGACAAGTTGCGTGTCATCCAGCTTCTGCTCGTTCAGGGCGGCATCCTCGAGGGTCGTGCCGGACTCATGTATGCCAGATTGATTGCGATCTACGAGCGGATGACCAATGTGAAGTACCGCCTGCTCTGTCGTGACACGTCGGGATTCGAAGCGGATGTGCTTCCGCCAAAGTCACAGACGGACGCCTCGGAAGCATCCGAGTCCACGAGCTGATCTCGAAACCTGATCCACGGTTGGCGAAGCAGCCTGCAAAAAGAAACCCAGGCGGAGCCCTGTCAGGGCCTCGCCTGGATCTCCGTGCATGGAGAGAGTGGGAGAGGAGTCTCTTGTGACAATCATGTGTGGAGTCATATGACTGTCTTCAATGAAGAAAGACCTGCCGGAGAGAATCGGCGCGCCAACTCCCGTTTTTTTCTGAAGACGCGTTTGAGGGTCATTCAGCAGGCAATCAGGACGTGACGACGCCTCCAGCGTGCCATCTGGAGGCGTCGTCTTCCTGATCCCGGATCCCCGTTGGCGCCTTGAGAATGAGGCGAGTTGGAGGGGAGTCTGGGGGTACCGAGACCGGGAGAGGCGTGTTCAGGGGCAAACGCCAAAGGCCGTGATCCCTGCCAGGAGATCGTCGATGGTCACGAAGCCATCGCCGTCGAGATCCGTGGGGCAGTTGCTGGGATCACCGCAGATTCCGAATGCATCGATGATGGCCAGCAGATCGTCGATTCCAACGGCACCGTCATCATCGAGGTCTGCTGGACACGGCGTACAGTCGCCAAGATCGAACTCCAGTGCTTCACAGTTGTAGTCGATGGCAGCGGAGCCGAACGGTGTGTTGCTGTCGCAACCGCCGTCACCCAGCCATACGGCCGGTCCGCAGATGCCATTGCAGTCAGCCACATAGTTCGGCGGACAGTCCGGTACGACGATCTCGCCATTGTCGAGCATGTCCCGGAAGGCATCACGGATGATCGAGACATAGCTGCTCTCGTCGCTGTCGAGTTCCCGACGATTGAACATCACGACCAGGTTGTAGCCATCACCCCAGTGCTGAGCGAGTGCATTGGTGCCTCGACTCATGGCACCCGTATGGACTGCGAAGAACGTAGGCGACTCCGCGGCCTTGTTGCGTGGAGCACCGATATTGGTACCGGCTGCCGTGTAGGTATCCAGGAACTTGAGCAGTGCTCGGGGAGTCATGATCAGACCACCCTGGCCGACTCTGCCTTCCTGATGCCAACCACCATCGGGTCTGGCAACCAGTTGTCCTGCCGGATCGTTCTGCAGATCATCCAGTGTTGCGAAGACGTTCGACCACGTCGCGCCCTGATCGTCGTACCAGGGTTCCCGAGGATTGCGATCTGCCGGAAGGCTCCGGCCAAGCTCCACCTCTTCCGGCAGAACGCCTACCGGAGCCAGTACCCGTTCATGGAGGAACTCGACCGGATCCTTTCCGGCATATTCTTCGACGACCAGTCCAAGAACCAGATAGCCGATGTTGGAATAGGCATTCACGGTTCCAGGCGCATGCTGCAGAGGTTGACTGAGAATCCAGCTGACGGTCTGTTCGGGTGTTGCTGGTGCGTCCTGGCCGTAAGCCGTCTTGATCTCGATTTCCCGGTAGGTCAGGTCGCCGACTCCGAACGTCGAGTTTCGATTCCAGCCTCCCTGATGAAGCAGGCAGTCCCGGACGGTTACGGCGGCCAGTCGTTGATCGCCGAGTCGGCCACCGAACGGACCGATCTTGAGCAGACCACCACCCGGTTGCGCCAGATCGAAGACGTTGTCGTTCAGACTGATGACACCGTCGGCGACGAGCGTTCGAATGGAGGCGGCCGTATGGGGCTTGGTGATGGATGCCACCCGCATCATGGTGTCGGGCATCAGAGGCACGGTTCGTGCCTCGTCCTTCCAGCCGAAGAACCGCTGATAGACGATGACGCCATCCTTCATGACGCCGACTGCGCCGGCGGAAATGTCCTCATCCTGCATGAGATCCACCACGGCCATGTCCAGTGGCGCCATGGAGGCGACCGGCATGCCCGATATGGGCAGGCCTGTTTCACAGTCGCCACCATCGAACTGGTATTCGGAACAGTTCAGGTAGATGGCATTGCCGTCCCAGGCAAAGCTGCCGTCATCACAGAAACCATCATTGATCCAGTTGACCGGTGTGCAGTTGCCGTAGCAGTCCTCGATTTCACCCGGACTGCAGTTGGCTGCCCAGGTCAGTCCTGAAAGGCTGCCGAAACTCAGCGCGCACAGTGCGCGCACGATGATTGTTGTTTCCCGTTTCATGTCGATACCTCATTTCCGGATGAACGGACCAGAGATCCGGGTCACCCTCATGGCGGCGAGGAATCGCGAATTCAGTATCGTCGGAAANCCCCTCGCCACCATGGATGCGTTCGGCGTGGGGAGATCTCACAGATCAGGTGTTTTTTCTGACAGAAAGTCGTCTGACGGTCAGACAGGGCCATCAACCGCCATTGTGCGTATCGAGGTAGCGCCGCATGCATTTCAGTGTCGATTCGGAGACATGGTGTTCCATGCCCTCCGTATCTCTCACGGCATCTGCTTCTGGAACACCCAGGGCAAGTAGAAATTCAAGGAGCAATTCATGGCGGCGTCTGGATGCCTTGGCCATTCGTTTTCCAATGGGGGTGAGGCTCACCGGCCCATAGGGTTCCTTGGCAACCAGGCCCTCGTTGGTCAGTCTCTGAAGGATGCGAGTGACGGTGACGTGGCTCACGTCCATTCGCTCGGACAGATCCTTGACGCGGCAGGAGGGTTGAGCCGTAAGGATGTCCTCAATGGCTTCCACGTAGTCCTCAGCCGTCTCAGAGGCGTGATCCGTCCGGGTCTTGGCAAACTGATTGGCACGGCTGCTCATTGGATGACTCTCCGATTGACCATCATTCCATCAAAGTGTAACATGTGCTACATGAAATTTAGCCAATGCTACAAATTGTGTTCCATCGTTGTCCTCCTGGGTTCCCTGCTGGGCATTCCAGAGGCGGTATCTGCCACACAAACAACAGAGCCCGAGCTCACCATCGTCACCACCACCGGGATGGTGGGGGATGTGGTTCAGGCTGTCGCAGGCGATCGTGCCAAGGTCGTCAGCATCATGGGAGAAGGAGTGGATCCTCATCTCTACAACCCCAAGGCATCCGATGTCCGATTGATTCTGGGCGCGGATGTGGTGTTCTACAGCGGCCTCATGCTTGAAGGTCGAATGGGCGATGCCTTCCAGAAGGTTCGGGATCGAGGCAGACCCGTGCATGCGGTGACGGAGGGGATGCCCAAGGCGATGCTGCTTGAGGACGAGGAGCATCCCGGAGATCCCGATCCCCATATCTGGATGGATATCGAAGCCTGGGCATCGACGATTGCCCTGGTGACGCGTGTGCTTTGTGAAGCCGATCCCGGTGGATGCGATGTCTATCGTGCCAATGCCAAGAAGGCGCGTGCCTCGCTCANGCAACTGCATCTGGAGGTCAAGGGCATGATCCAGTCGATTCCGGAGAATCAACGCGTTCTCGTGACGGCCCATGACGCTTTTCGTTACTTCGGTCGTGCCTATGGCATCGAAGTCCGAGGTGTTCAGGGGATCTCCACGGAATCCGAGGCTGGTCTGGCCGATCTCAATGAACTGGTCGATTTCCTTGTCGAACGCCGCATCCCGGTGGTCTTCATCGAGTCGAGCGTTTCACCAAAGAGTGTCCAGGCGCTCGTCGAAGGGGCTCGCGCCCGGGGACACGAGGTCGTGATTGGCGGAGAGCTCTATTCCGACGCGATGGGCAAACCGGGTACGCCCGAGGGGACCTATGTCGGCATGCTGAAGCACAATGCCAGAACCCTGGCAACGTCGCTGGGCGGCAGCGTTGACAGCGCATCCAAGGNGACACCATCACGGAAGGGCACTGACAGCCCTGTCCAGCAGTGATGGATCCTGATGGCTGCNCAGGCAGACAGGTCGGGGTCCGAGCCGGGGAGTGAGCACGATCGCAGCGCGCCGCTGTCGATTCACGACATGACCGTCGCCTACCACCGCAAGCCTGTGCTGTGGGATGTCGACCTTGATGTTCCCGGTGGGCAACTGGCCTGCATCGTCGGTCCCAATGGTGCGGGCAAGAGTACGCTTCTGAAGGCCTGTCTTGGTCTGGTTCCACGGATCTCNGGTGAGGTGAACTTCTGGGGTGAGCCGATTGCCAGGCAGCGATCACGGATCGCCTACGTGCCACAACGGGAATCCGTCGACTGGGACTTTCCAGTCAGCGCGCTTGATGTCGTTGCGATGGGGATCTACCGCAAGCTGGGCTGGTGCCGACCCGTCGGTCGCCGGCAGCGTGAGGCTGCGATGGAGGCGCTTGATCGCGTGGATCTGAAGGATCTCGCCGGTCGTCAGATCAGCCAACTCTCCGGTGGTCAACAGCAACGTGTCTTCCTGGCCAGGGCACTGGTTCAAAACGCGGATCTGTATCTGATGGATGAACCCTTTGCATCCGTCGATGCTGCGACGGAAGAGGCCATTCTGTCGGTTCTTCGCCAGCTCAGAAACGAGGGGCGCACCGTGGTCTGCGTGCATCATGATCTGCAGACCGTTCGAGAGTCCTTCGACTGGGTCGTGATGCTGAACATGCGAGCGGTCGCAGCGGGTCCGATCGACGACGTGTTCACAATCGAGAATCTGCGTCGCACGTATGGAGGCCGTTTGACGCTGCTCGATCAGGCGGCCATGGCTCTTGGTCGGGCTCACCAGTCCGGACGCCAAGAGNCAGAGGGTTGAATCGTGGATGAGTTCTGGCAGGTTCTGCTGTTGCGGGACTACAACACGAGACTCGTGGTCATCGGTACCGTGCTGCTGGGAATCTCGGCAGGTGCCGTCGGTTCTCTGCTTCTTCTTCGAAAACGCGCCCTCGTCGGTGATGTCATCAGTCACGCGACACTTCCCGGTGTGGGGATTGCATTCCTGCTGATGCTGTCCATGGGTGGTAGCGGACGGTGGTCGATCGGATTGCTCATGGGGGCCGCCTTCACCGGGCTTCTGGCTGCTGCATTCGTGCTTCTGATCCGAAGGACCACCATGCTCCGTGACGATGCGGCCATGGCAATCGTCCTGAGCACCGCTTTCGGTCTCGGAATTGCTTTTCTGGGCGTGATCCAGGATCTGCCCAATGCGAACCAGGCCGGACTCGATGCCATCATCTATGGCAAGACCGCTTCGATGATCCGAGCGGATGCCATCGGAATCGGTGTTGCCTCCGTGATTACCGTTCTCGTCTCGACTTTGCTCTACAAGGAGTTTCGACTGCTGTGTTTCGACGAGCACTATGCAGGCAGTCAAGGCTGGCCAGTCATGAAACTGGATCTTGCCCTGCTTGTTCTCGGCACCGCAGTGACCGTGATCGGGCTGCAATCGGTCGGACTGATTCTCATTCTTGCGTTGTTGATCATTCCGGCGACCGCTGCTCGTTTCTGGACCGATCGGCTGGTGCACATGATGCTCATCGCTTCGCTGCTGGGGGCCTTGAGCGCCTGGCTGGGCGTGACGGTCAGTGCGCTGGTGCCCAGCATGCCTGCAGGCGCCGTGATCGTTCTTTCCGCAGCAACNCTCTTCGTCCTGAGTCTTGTTCTGGGTCGNCGTGGAGGACTGCTTGTTCGCGGTCTTCAGGTCATTCGTGTTCGGCACAGAACGAATCGTCAGCACCTTCTGCGCGCCATCTGGGAGTGTGGGGAATCCGGACAGCGAGTGGAGCTGGATGATCTTGTCAAACGAAGAAACTGGTCGCAGGGGCATGTCGCACGTCTTATCCGTCGAGCTCGACGGCGCGGTGAAGTGACGTCGGGGAACCAATCGGGAATCGGTCTCACATCTCGAGGCAACGACGCCGCGAAAGCGATTGTTCGAAACCATCGATTGTGGGANCTGTTCCTCATACGTCATGCCGATATCGCTCCGACGCATGTTGATCGAGATGCCGATGAGATCGAACACGTCCTTGGCGTCGAACTCGTCGACGAACTGGAAGCCGTCCTGTCTTCCGAAGGTCAATTCCCATCCAGTCCGCATCAACTCGGCGAGGTGGCGTCATGATCTGGATGTCCGGACTGGATGACTGGATCATCGTTCTGGGCGCACTTGCGGCTTTCGCCTGTGTTCTGCCTGGAACGTTCCTTGTGCTCAAGGGCATGGGCATGATGGGTGATGCGATCTCGCATGCGATTCTGCCGGGTATCACGATCGGTTTTCTGGTGAGCGGGACTCGTGACAGCTTCTGGATGTTTCTGGGTGCGGCCATTGCTGGAACCCTGGCGGCCGTGCTCTCCCAGTTTCTTCATCGAACAGGACGACTCGAGCGAGGGGCCGCGATGGGAATCGTATTCACATCGTTCTTCGCACTGGGTCTGATCATGATGGTCCAGACGGCGGACCACATCGATCTGCATCCGGATTGTGTTCTCTATGGCGCCATCGAACTGGCTCCGCTGGACACGGTGTCCATCATGGGCTGGGAGGTGCCGCGGGCTTTTCCAATCCTGCTCATCGTCTCCATCATCAACCTCGCGGTGATTCTCCTGTTCTTCAAGGAGATGGTGATCAGTGCATTCGATCCCGGCATGGCTCGTTCGGCGGGCATTCCCTCGGGACTGATGAATCACGTGCTGATGATCATGACCGCAGCCACCTGCGTTGCCTGCTTCGAAGTGGTGGGGAGCATCCTCGTGGTCTCTCTTCTGGTTGTTCCGCCCGCAGCGGCTCGACTGCTCAGCGACCGACTTGGTGTGATCCTGATCCTGGCCGTCCTCATTGGGATCCTCTCGGCGGTTCTGGGGCATCTCTCCGCAATCACCGTGCCTGGTTGGTTCTCCGGAGAGATCTTGGATACGTCAACCGCCGGCATGATGTCGGTCATGGCGGGTGTGCTCTTCGTGTCAGCCTGGGTGTGTTCGCCACGTCACGGTCTGCTCATGCGTTCAGTCCGCAGGATCTCGTTGCAGATTCGAATCATCTCGGAGGACATCCTCGGGCATCTGTTCCGGATTGAGGAACAGGGTCAGCGCAGCTCGGTTCAGAAGCTCCGTGCAAGCATTGCCGGTTTGACGGGATCCAGTGCCGTCACATCGAGGTTGGCCATGACTCGACTGCAGCGACTGGGGCTCATTCATCGAGACGGTTCGGATTGGAAACTCAGCGACGAAGGGCGTGATCAGGCTGCCCAGATCATTCGATCCCATCGTCTCTGGGAGACCTGGTTGTGGCGACAGGCCGATCTCGCACCGGATCATGTCCATGATCAGGCCATGCGTCTGGAACACGTGACGGATGAGCGGATGCGTGCGGATCTCGAGGCGCAGACCGGGGACGTCACGGAGGATCCTCACGGTCGTCCGATTCCCGATCGAGCCTCCNCCGCAGGTGAGCAGNCCGGCGGCAGCGACTCGAGTGAGTGATCCAGCTCCATTCGGCAGGGCGGACCGTCGATGGTTACACTTCGAATCGAATGGAATGGCTCGCTGCAAAGCATGGATATGACGAGGNGCTTTCCGCTGACAACGCTCCGAGGGATTGGTACGAGAACATCGTCTCAGCCCTGGAGCAGTTCGACAGTGAGGAAATCGCGCGTCGTGAACAGCTTCAGCAGGTCTCCCTGGTCAACCAGGGCATCACATTCACGGTCTATGGTCGTGAGGAAGGTGTCGAGCGGGTGTTCCCATTCGACTTCGTGCCCAGGATCATCTCCGGATCGGAATGGAACTCCGTGGAAGCTGGCCTCGTGCAGCGTCTGGAAGCCATCAATCTCTTTCTTGCCGACATCTACTCCGATCAGAAGTGTCTCCGTGATGGCGTCATTCCCCATGATCTGGTCTTCGAGCGCGGTGATTTCCGTCGTGAACTGATCGGAACCCGACCGCGTCATGGCATCTACACGCATATCGTCGGCACCGATCTCCTTCGAGATGACAATGGTGGCTTTCTCGTTCTGGAAGACAACTGTCGTTGTCCCAGCGGAGTTTCCTATGTTCTTGAGAACAGAAACCTGCTGTCGCGTGTCTTTCCAGAACTCTTCAGCCGCTACGGCGTGCGTCCGGTCGAGCAGTATCCACATCTTCTGCTGGAAACGCTCCGCTTCACGGCACCGAGGGGGCGGGAGAATCCGACCATTGCGGTCCTGACTCCCGGCGTCTACAACTCCGCCTACTTCGAGCATTCCTTCCTGGCCCGTGAGATGGGTGTTCCCCTCGTGGAGGGTCGTGATCTGATCGTCGAAGATGATCAGGTCTACATGCGGACCACCCGGGGGAAGCAGCGAGTCGATGTCATCTACAGAAGAATCGATGATGAATACATCGATCCCGTCGTCTTCGATCCAAGCAGCATGCTGGGAGTTCCGGGTCTGATCCACGCCTGGCAGGCGGGGAATGTCACGATCGCCAATGCGCCCGGTGCGGGCGTTGCCGATGACAAGGCGATCTATCCCTGGGTTCCGGATCTCGTGAAGTACTACCTGGATGAAGACATCCTGCTTCCCCAGATCAAGACCTGGGTTGGCCGACGACCTGATGAAGCCAGCTATATCCGGGAGAACCTTTCAGATCTGGTCGTGAAACTGGCCGGGGGTGCCGGTGGATACGGCATGCTCGTGGGTCCAACGGCCTCTTCGAAGGAAGTCGCTGAATTCCGCGAAGCCTTCGATGCTTCACCGGAAGCCTACATTGCACAGCCTCTGGTCGAGTTCTCTTCTCATCCGACCTATGTGGATGGAACCTTCGCACCGCGTCGGGTCGATCTGAGACCCTTTGTCCTGTATGGCGAGCATGTTCGTGTTCTGCCGGGAGGTCTGACACGAGTCGCGCTTGAGGAAGGCTCCTATGTCGTGAACTCCTCGCAGGGTGGTGGAAGCAAGGACACGTGGATCCTGGCGGATGTCCCCGGGGAGTCCAGGTCATGAGAGGGATGCTTTCCAGAGCTGCAGAGAACATCTACTGGATGGGTCGGTATGTCGAACGCTCCGCGGAGATCTGTCGNATGCTGCAGGTCGGTGAGCAGCTGACGGTTGAGCTGAGGGGTCTTTCGCCTGAAATGGCCTGTCAGTTCTGGCGACAACTGGCNAACATCTATCCCGGATCCATGGCGCCGGATATCGAAGGTGATGATGTCGATGAGGTCAGCCTTTCCTACCTGTGGGCCTACCTCGTCGGGCCGGGCAATGATCTGTCGGTGGCATCCTCCATCCGGCGTGCCCGTGAGAACGCTCGTGCTGTCCGNGAGTATCTCACTCGGGAAGTCTTCGAACTCATCAATGAATGCTGGTTGCAGCTCGATGTGGACGTTCGATCGGCTGGATCACGTCATGTCGCCCCTGATCACGTCGTCAGCCGCGTGATGCGTGAAGTCTATGGAATCAGCGGCGCGATCGATCGTGCCTTCATNCGGGATGAGGCCTGGCTCTTTCTCACGATGGGCATGATGTTCGAACGCATGTACCGAGGGCTTCTGGTCATCCAGCATCGGCTGCCCATCCTGCTGGAAGATCCTTCCGACCTGGATATTCCGCTGCACCATGCTCGCATTCGAGGNGTCCTGCGAACGCTTGCATCCCTCGAGAACTACAGGCGTGTCCATGGTGCCAGTCTGGATCCCTATCAGGTCGCCCGTTTCCTGCTCTTCGACGAACACACCCCTCATTCCGTCAGAGTGTGCCTTGGCCGGATGGAACAGGCCATCAACGTGCTCGAGGCCGGGACTGGAATGTCGGAAGCCGCGCGGCTCATCGGCAGGCTTTCAGCGCATCTCCGCTATGAGGAGAATGAACTGATGGCATTGGATGATCTCGAAACCGTCTGTGCTGATCTGGTCGGCTCCGTGACCGAGGTCAATGACGTTCTTTCACATCAGTATTTCACGACCTGAGGAATCTCCGTGCTGCTTCAGATCGAACATCGACTGCATTTCCGATACGACGGATTCATCCGTGAGTCCCACATGGATGTCCGTGTCGAGCCACGGACGCAGTCCGGCCAGGTCCTGCTGGACTTCTCTCTGCTGGTAGGCCCATCGACTCGTGTGACGNGACATGAGGACTGGCTGGGCAATGCGGTCCATTGGTTCTCCATCACCGACTACCACGAACGTATCGAGATTCTGGCACGTTCGCTGATCGACACGATGCCTGAGGTTGTCCTGCCCGGTCTGGTTCAGGACCCCATCATGAAAGTGCCGGCTGGCATGGAGCTGTGGGATTTTCTGCAGATCGAGGATCCCATTCTGGATGACGAACCGCTGCGTTCGCTTCATGCGGATCTGGGGCTCACCAAGGTTCAGACCATCGGTGAGGCGGTGGAGATCGTCGGAACAGGGTTGCAGGACCGGTTCGAGTATCGATCCAATGTCACCGATGCACATTCGACAACCGATGCTCTTTTGATCGGTGGTGGTGGGGTGTGTCAGGATTTTGCCCATGTCGCTCTTGGGTTGCTGCGGTTGACGGGCGTACCGGCTCGCTACGTCAGTGGGTACCTGCATGTCGAACGCGAAACCAAGGCCCCATCCGAAAGTCATGCCTGGATCGAGTACTGGTCACCGACGCATGGTTGGCAGCCCTACGATCCAACTCATGGGCTGGTCCCGGAAGAGAAGTACGTGACGGTCGGCTATGGCCGTTCCTATCGTGATGTTCCACCCAACCGTGGGATCTATCAGGGCGCGGCATCCGAGTCGCTCCAGGTCGAAGTGATGACGTCGCCCGGTCAGAAGCCGGATCGTCGCCGACAGGTCGATGACATGCTTGTTGATCTGCCCGTCTACGCGGAAGCGCCCGACCGTATCTCGCGAACGGATCTTCCAGGAAGTGACGCGGCTTCCCAGCAGCAACAACAGCAGCAACAGCAGCAGTAGGAACAGACATGAACGCCAAATGAAAAACCCCCCGGTCCGAGGACCGGGGGGTTGTCGTGTAACGAATCAGGCCTCAGGCATCATGGCGTGATGCAGTAGTTGAGGTCGAAGTCGCCGAGTTCCGGGACGCCGTTGACAACGACGACACTGGAACCACCGCCGGCAGGTGTGGATGACATCCACAGGAACCAGCAGTCAGGTGATACGGAGTTCGCCTTGAGCAGTTCGCCGGGCTGACTGCTGAAGGTGATATCGAACTTCTTGAGCGGATAGGCTCCAGCATAGACGAGATCCATCGCGGTCTGATTGGCAGCCGTGCTGCTGAGTTCCGAGACAGCTGTCGTCGGGAACCCATCCACTGGATCGGCATTGTAGACACCGATATCGAAGACCATGTCCTGGTTGGTGCATGGGCCCCAACCGCCATCGAAGAACAACGTCAGGCCGTAGAACGCGACCGAAGAAATCGTCGTTGATGGGATGTCCTCGTAACGAACGTAGCCAGGTGAGGAGTCACTGGTTCCGGCAGTCCATGTATCGGATGGCTGCAGTGGATCCTGACCGACACCGGTCTGGCACGGCTCGTAGGCCGCTGGGCACTGATAGCCGGCTGCACATGATTCACCCGCAACGTATGAACCGCCGAGGCTGGCACAATCTGCAGGTGTTTCGTCACCGACACATGTGGTTCCGAGACAGCAGGCTGCTGCTGGTGCATTGGCACCCTCGAGAGTCACGGAGTACTCGTCAAGGTTGGCGTTGCATGGTGTGAGGACAGTGGAATTGAAGTCATGGCCCACCCAGACGCAGTAGTTGTCGCCTGCAGGCAGGGTGACTTCAATGGAAGCCTCTGCGAATGGATCTGTCGTACCAGTCGCTACGAATGCAACGGCATTGAGATCGACGATACCGAACAGAAGTGCGCCTTCGCCGCCGCAGGTCACGGTGTAGGTGCCGCCTTCCGGATTCGAGAAGACGTACCAGTCCGTATCACGGAAAGTCGCATCGGTGCCGTCGTCTGCACAGCCGAAGCAGGTGAACGTGGAAGCGGAACCGCAGATGGTTTCATCAACGCTGATGGCGCCGTAGGAAGGCGGATCGACGTTGAGTCCACCGTTCGGGTCGGCATTGGCACCAGCCGCATCGGTATCTTCCTGACACGGGACGCCTTCTGGGGTATCGCCGGCCTGGCAACCTTCCCAGCCACAGCTGATGGATGCACATTCGGTATCACCGCCCTGATAGACGCCGCCGAAGGCATCGCAATCATCTGGAAGCAGATCGAAGCAGTCCGTATTGCTGACGCAGCATGCGCCGACGACTGCTGGAACAACCTCGATGATGCCGTTGAACGACGCGGTGTCGCCATAGGCGAACGAGCCGATCCGGACGATGAAGGAATCACCGGATGAGACGCCACCGATTTCAAGGAGTGACGTGAAGTTGGTGCAGTCGACGCCATCGTCGTTGCAGCCCAGTACGGTACCGCCACAGCTGTCATAGACGGCCACGATGGTGTCGAGTGTCGTGGCATTGCACGTGCTCACGACCAGTGATCCATTCACATCGGCCGTGATGCTGTACCAGAGATCCTGGTAGATCTGTCGTGCATCCGCATCGCCACATGGGTCGATGACATCGCCCGTTGTCGTAGCAGCCGTGTTGTCGATGGCAACTGAGCCACCGGCACCAACGTCAATGGCGTTGCTGCAGTCGTTGTTGGCTGGAAGCGCTGGGCAGTCGCCGCAGGTCGTGCCGTCGCCCTGATAGGCGCCGCCAAGACCTTGGCAGTCAGCAGGAACAGCCTGGATGCAGCCGGAGTCTGAAAGGCAGCAGGCGCCGGAGACGCAGGTCGCACAGGAAGAACCCTGTCCAAGCCAGTCGCCGTTTGCATCAGCACAGTCAGCTTCAGTCTGATCTTCCTGGCAGCCATCGACACCGAAGCAGCAGGCGCCACGAGGTGCACAGTCGGTACCGAACTGCTCGATGCAGAGCAGAAGGTCGTTCACGTCAACGACGCAGTCGCCGTTGGGCAGTGGGGCGCAGTCACCCTGTGGGCGGCTTTCGCCGTTTCCGACCTGTCCGAAGGTTTCGATGATCATGAGGATGTCGTCAACACCGACGAGTCCGTCGGGGACACCATTGGGACCATTGACATCGGCCTGGCATGACGCGGGGAGTGGCAGATCGCATGGATTGCCGGTTCCGCCCAGAACGCGATAGGCCGCATTGCTGGCGACAGCCTGGATGGCACCGAAGCCGAAGCCGCCATTGGGGTTGGCCTGCCAGCACTGAAGGTCACCAATCGTGGAGATGGCGCAGCCGGTCTGACCGTTGGTTCCGAATTCGTTGACCGGGATCATCGAGCAGGCAACCCTGCCGACACCCGCATTCCAAGGTGCTGTTGCCGCGACGCCGATGAGGTCGTACCCGGCAAGCTGCCAATTGGGATCCGACACGGGCGTGCCGGCGTAATCGATGGAAGTCAGGTCGCCAGCAAGGCTGGCTTCTGCATTGCTGATATCCGTGTAGAAGTTGACCTGAAGGCCACTGATGCCGGCGGCTCCGGTGTATCCATTCCAGCCACCAACGACCATCTGCATTGAAACGCCAGCAAGACCGGCGTCATTTTCGAAGTCATCCACGACACCGATGTCGTAGACGGAGAATGACGCTTCGAAGTACTGGTTTGCAAGAATGTTGGCGGGATCGATGCTGGAACCATCGTCCAGACCGATCTGGTCCATCAGAACGCTGCCGCCCATGGCGACGGATGATGCCAGGCCAAGTACGGCCAGGCAGGTCGGTGCAGATTTCATATTTGAGGACTCCTCTTTCTTCTCATGATCCCCGAGGCCAGCGTCCTGGCCGCGGCTTGTTTGTACGGCCCCCCGTACAACACCCCGAGTCTATACGAGGAATACGCAGAGTCGAACCACTGGATCCTCTTTTCGCGTCACAGAGGTGGCCATTGGGGGTCTGAAGGGCCTGTATGGTCGATTTGAATCAAGAAAGTGGACCATGACGCAAGCCGGCCCCCAGAAGGGGGCCGGCTGTGGGCTTGGTTCCGAATTCAGGCGGAGAGGACAGGTCTGACGGGATCGTGGATCCGTCGAGAGGTCGCGGAAAGGGGGGAGGGGGATCAGCGACCGCTGGTCCTGTCAGGCTCGGAACCTCAAGAGAAGAGTTGAACGCTGTTTCAGGAGGCAGCCAGATGAGTCTGGCCACCGGCCGGATCCGAGTACTTGTCCTTCAGTTTCTGCAGTCCGCGATACTTCCAGTTGTTGACGGTCGAGACTGGAACGCCCATGGAAACCGCGGCTTCCTGGTAGCTGAGACCTTCGCAGATCACCAGTCGAACAGCATCCGCTTCCTTCGGACTCAGGTGAGCGAGATGACGATCCAGTTCATCTCGATCCACTTCCACGACCGGGGCTCGTCGTCCAGTCGAGGCTGGTGCGAGCTCTTCGGCACATTCCAGGAAGCGATTGAATCGCTGATTCTTGTTGTAGCGACGCTTGATCAGGTTGTCGGCGATCTTGATCAGATACGACACGTTGACGGTGAGTTCCGGGAGTCGCTCAAGCTTCAGGAGGCGTGTGAAGACTTCCTGGGCGATGTCTTCTGCGGCATCAGCTGGGAGTGAACGCCTGGAGAAGCAATAGACCCGGTGGTAGTACTGCTCAAAGAGATCGAGCACGATGTTGGCACGGCTTGGTTGGGAAGGCACGACCGTAGCTCCTCGAGTAGGCCTCTTCGACAGTCCCTGGTCGAATCAAGGCCGATGGGTTGAGGGCGCCCCGCGCTCCTGGCGGTGGCGTCAAGACAGTGGTCCGCTCGCAGAGTGCGAGAAGACCGAGTGAGAACCTCCCGGACCGACTGTCAAACCGTCTGAATACGCTTGCCGCCGTCGGGGAGGCCAGAACCCTGCACGCCCAGGGTCGAGCCGTTGGAGAGAATGCCCGAGTCGGCATTGGCTTTCGCGTATTTCGTCAATTGGCTGACATCAATTGCATTCGGTCCATGAGGGCTCCTGGATCCATCCGGATCCACTGAAGGGAACGCCAAGTCACCCTTCACCACCGTCTATGNGGCTCCCGGGGGTGTGTGTGCCGATAAGTGAAAAAACTTATCTTCTCTGAGACAGGCCCTGAACCGGCCTGAATCACTCTTCAGGGCCGATCTGACATGCTCTACTTTCTCTGGCTTCATCTTCTGCTCGTTCTGGGTGGCCTCCTGGGCGGTATCGGACTGCTGCTGCTGATCCGCAACCCTCGCCACCGAACGCACACCCTCATGTGGGTCGCCCTCATCGTCCTGGCGCCGTNCCTCGGGCTGCCGCTGTATCTGCTGTTTGGCACCAAACGCATCGAGAAGACCATCCACGCCAAGGGCCGACTGGATCTGTCCCAGTTCGAGTCCCGACCAGGGGCGGTGCATGGCGTGGGCGAACCACTCAAGAACCTGCTGGAAGGCATGGGCATGCCACGGGTCTCGGGCGGGCATCGATTCGACCTGCTTCCGGACGGTGTCGCCACCTGGAATCGGTTCGTGCATCTGATCGAGCAGGCGTCCTCGACCATCGAGATGGAGACCTATGTCTTCAACATGGATGACACCGGAACACGCATGCGGGATCTGCTGGTCGAGAAGGCGAGAAACGGTGTTCAGGTCCGGGTGCTCATCGATTCACTGGGATCCCATGCGACACACAAGTCGTTCATGAAGCCACTGGAGGATGCCGGTGGAAAAGTCGCCTGGTTCATTCCGCTTCTGCATTCTCCCAGGAAGGGTTCGGGAGATACCCGCAATCATCGCAAGATCGCGATCTTCGATCGTCATCACGTGATCGCCGGAGGCAGCAACATCGGCCGCGAATACATGGGTCCAAGCGAGGTCGCCGATCGCTGGGTCGACATCAACTTTCATCTTCAGGGGCCGTCTGTCCGCAGTTACTTCGACATCTTTCAAAGTGACTGGGCCTTCGCCAGCGGTCAGGCGCCGCCGGAGCACCCCGTTCCGATCATCGCCGATGCCGGTGAGACCATGGCGCATGTCATTCCATCGGGTGTCGATGTCCCGGGGGATGTCCTCTACAACGCCGTGGTCGCCTCGGTCTACGAGGCCCGTGAGCGTGTCTGGATCACCACGCCCTACTTCGTCCCCGATGACGCATTGACCCATGCGCTCGGGCTGGCGGCTCGTCGTGGTGTGGATGTCCGATTGATCCTGCCGGATGTCTCCAATCAGAAGCTGGCCGACATCGCCCGTGGACCGTCGGTTCGGGAAATCCAGGAATGGGGTGGCCGGATCATTCGTTACACGGGTGGGATGTTCCATTCCAAGACCGTCATCATCGATGATGCCTGGGCNCTGGTGGGTTCCATGAACAGTGATCGTCGCAGTTTCTTCCTCAATTTCGAGGTGATGCTCGCTCTGTACGACACCGTGAATGTGCAGGCGCTGGCCGACTGGAACAGTCGACTGATGGATCCCTGTGAAGAAGGTGCCGGTGCGGCGGGTACGAGCCGTCGAACATGGGAATCGATCGTTCGGCTCTTCGCCCCCGAGCTCTGATTCCGTGGTCCGTCGGGGCCCGATACCGGTCGGTCGCGAAGGTGGTCTCGAATCGTCATACTGTTGCCCCTTCCACTGCAGGTCGTGCAGGCCAGCAGGGCGTCCGTGTCTGAAGANCAAGGAGTGGCAGTGATGGAATCGATGGTTGTCCTGGGAGCCGGCATGGTCGGCAGCGTCATGGCCGAGGACCTCATCACCGATGAGGGTCGTGAGGTCGCCATCGTGGATGTGTCGGCAGAGCGACTTGCACGAGTCGCCAAGCGAACAGGCGGTGCCGTGAAGACCATCGAGGCCGATTGCGGTAATCCCGAAGTCGTCAAGGAGATCGTCTCCGGGTACGGCATCGTGCTCGGTGCGCTGCCCAGCCGATTCGGGTACGCCACACTCGAGGCCATGATCGACCTTGGAAAGCCTTTCTGCGATATCTCGTTCATGCCGGAGGACGGCTGGAATCTTGATCCGAAAGCGATTGATGCCGGAGTAGTCGCGCTTTTTGACTGTGGTGTCGCTCCAGGGATGAGCAATCTTCTGGCGGGACTCGCTGCTCACAAACTCGATCCATGTCGTGCGATCGACATCGCGGTCGGTGGGATTCCTCGCGACCCCAAACCACCGTGGAACTACAAGGCGGGCTTCAGTCCCTACGACGTCGTCGAGGAATATCTGCGGCCTTCACGGGTCATCGAAGATGGTCGCATGGTCGTCAAGGAGGCNCTCAGTGAACCNGAACTCCTGGAGTTCGAGGAACTGGGCACGCTCGAAGCCTTCAACACCGACGGGCTCCGCAGCCTCGCGGACACGATCGACGTACCCAACATGCGCGAACGCACCATGCGGTGGCCGGGTCATCGTGATCTGGCACTGGCCGTCCGGGAGACGGGGCTCTTTGATGAGAATCCGGTCGAAGTCGGTGGCACGCAGGTGATTCCACGTGATGTCACCTGTCATCANCTCTTCAAGGTCTGGTCCTATGACCAGGGTGAAGCCGATCTCACGGTGATGCGTGTGACCGGTGAAGGTGATCTCGATGGCGTCTCCACTCGTCTGACCTGGGATCTTCTGGACTACTACTGCCCGGATTCGGATCAGACCAGCATGGCCAGGACGACGGCCTTCCCNTGCACCATCTGTGCACGGATGATCGAGGACGGCACGATCAAGGAGCCGGGATCGTATTCACTGGAACGGGTCGCATCACGAGATGACATCGTCCAGAAACTGCTCGATGGCCTGGAATCTCGCGGCGTCATCTATCGAACCAGGCAGGACGCCCTGTAGGGCTGCGACCGATCAGCGATAGCGTGCGATGTTCATCGGCTCGGCCCAGTCTGGGATGGCGCGGCCATCGATGCAGTCCGTGATCATCTCGGCGGTCGCCGGGCCCAGTGTCACGCCCATCATGGCGTGACCCGTGGCCACGAAGGCGTTGCTCATTCCAGGCACGTTGCCGATGGCCGGCAATCCATCGGCGGTGCAGGGTCTCAGTCCGTTCCATTCCGAGACCCGTCTGGCATCCTCGACGCGGGCCATGTACGAACGGGTCGCTTCGGCAAGCATGTCGAGTCGACGTCGCACCATTCGATCATTGATGCCGGAGAGTTCGAGTGTGCCGGCCAGTCGGACCTGATGGCCCATCGGGTTCACCACGACGCAGGCTTCCTGCAGGACGGCTGCGGCATCCGGTGGATCGTCCATCTCGAGCATGACGTGGTAGCCCTTGGCGGCCTGCATCGGAATCCGGATGTCGAGATCCTTCGCGAACTGCGTGGTCCAGATGCCTGCCGCGACGAGCAGGGCATCTCCTTCGATGCGTTCACCGGAGTCCAGCTCCACCGAATCGAATGCCTGCCCAGTTCGATGGATGCGTGTGACCTTCGTACCAGTTCGAAGCTGTCCACCGGCCGCTTCAAGGCGATCGGCCAGATGCAGCAGCAGATCGTCGGGGCGGGCGACGATGCCCGATCGGTGCACGAGTCCGGCTTGGACATCCTCATCCCAACCGCTGATCTCGGCATGCAGGGCATCGCCTTTCTTGAGTTCGACATCGAAGCCGGCCGACTCCAGTCGATCTCGTTCCTCGACGAGATGTTCAAGACCTTCAGGTGTGCGGACCAGTTGCCAGAAGCCCGTGGCCTCGAGCGCTTCGGGTACTTCCTGAAGAAGCGGATCGAAGAGTTCGCGACTTCGCAGGGAGAATCGATCCAGAACCGTGCTGACCATGCTGTAGTGCGCCGGTCGACAGGCTCTTCGAAAGGCCAGCAGCCAGCTGAGCAACGAGAGGCTTGGTCGTGGCGGAATGTAGAGCGGACTGCGGCGATCCAGCATCATCCGGATCGCCTGCTGGGCCACCTCCGGCGTGGGGATGGGGGGATGCCCAGGCGAGATCATGCCGGCATTTCCCGTCGAGGCTGAACCACGAAGCGTCCCACCATCCAGGAGGGTGACGACATGACCCCGGCGCAGCAGTTCGCGGCCGCTGAGCAGCCCGATGATGCCTCCGCCGATGATGATGATGCGTTTGCTCACACTGGATCTCGATGCGGCATGCTACACCTCCGGGGGCCTGCTAAGGTGGGGGCCTTCAAGGGAGATCGACCATGACCATCAGGTTGGGCATCATCGGATCAGGGGGAATCGGGCAGGTCCATGCCCAGGCAGCCAGCGATGCGGGCCATGCGGCTCGAGTGCTGTGCGATCTGGACGCCCAGCGAGCGGCCGAAGCCGCCAAACCATGGGGTTCGGAGTCGATGACCGATGTCGATGCCATGCTGGCACGTGACGACGTGGACACGATTGTCGTTGCGTTGCCCAACTGTCTGCATGCGCCGATGGCCTGCCGTGCCCTTCAGGCCGGCAAGCATGTTCTCCTTGAGAAGCCCATGGCCATGTCGGTCCAGGAATGCGAGGAGGTCATCGCGGCTCGGGATGCGGCCAACCGACTGCTGCAGGTCGGCTTCGTCTGTCGTTTCGCGGCTACGGTCCAGGCGGCGATGCGATTCATCGAATCCGGTCGACTCGGTCGCATCTATCACGCACGGGCCGCCATGTATCGCCGTCGCGGTATTCCAGGTCTGGGGCGTTGGTTCACCACACGTGAGCAGTCCGGTGGTGGCGTCATGATCGATCTCGGGCCGCACCTGGTCGATCTGGTTCTGCACATGACCGGTCGGCCTGATGTCGTGACCGCCAATGCGGTGGCGACCAGCATCTTCGGTTCGCCTCTGTACGAGTATCGCTTCACGAACATGTGGGCTGGTCCACCCGATCCCAAGGGCACCTTCGATGTCGAGGATGGTGCGTCGGTACAGCTGCGTTGCGCCAACGGCCTGTCCATCTCTCTGGAAATGGCCTGGGCATCCCATCTTCCGGACGGCACTCTGCCCGATGGTGTCACGCTCTTTGGTGAACAGGGTGCCATGCACTTCGACATCTGGGGTGACCAGTTGCTCATCGGGACCGAGATGGACGGTGAACAGGTCGAGGTGGTCCACAAGCTCCCCGAGGGCGAAGGTTGGGGGACGGCCTTCAAGCGACAGCATGAGACCTTTGCCGCCAACTGCATCAGTGGAACTGCTCCGGAGCCATCCGGTGAGCATGGCCGGGATGTCCAGCGGGTCCTTGAAGCGATGTATGCCTCGGTGGCTGCGGGTGCTTCCGTCCAGGTCGGTGAATCCGTCAACGCCTGATCCGATCGCACCGTGTCAATCACGTCTTGAGCATCACGATCACGTCGTAGACGACGTGCGCAATGACCACGATGCCGAAGCCACGCACGACATACAGCATGCCCAGATACAGCCCGGCCATCGCCGTGAAGGCGATGCCGACGGAACTCATCTGGCCGGGGTCGTGATACCACGCGAACGCGGCAGCGGAGACGATGATCGCGATGGCCAGCCCGGCGGCATGCTTCATGCCGGCGATGTCCACCAGGACGGCATGGATGAGCGCGATCAACGCCATCCGGAAGAGCAGTTCCTCATAGAGTCCGGCGGCGATGCTGAGCACCACCCGTTGGACCCATGGCAGGGTTTCAAGCAGTTCGGTGCCAGCCGCCAGTGGTGTCGCCAGCAACAACCGGCTCAACACGAACAGCGGGAGGGCCATCGCTGCGCCCTCGATGTACATCCATCCAAGGGTCTGCGGGCGTGCTCGCCATGGTGCTCTCGAGAACGATTGCCAGACCAGCAGCACCACGATGGTCAGAATGCCACCGAATGCCAGCAGGACCGGAGGTGGCAGCGCCAGGGAACTGAAGACATCGAGGATGCGTCGATGGGCCGTGACTTGAACCATGGGGAGGTCGCCAGGCCAGGTCGCCAGTCCGATTTCGCAGGCAATGATGAGTGGCATAAGGACCAGAAGGATGGCCCAGGGTCGATGCGATTCCTCCCAGTAGGATTCACCACGCCCTCGGGCCGGCTGACCAAGGGGCGGATTCAATCGGGATGAGGACTGGGATGCCATGGGAATCGATCGGAAGTATCGCATTGATCCGGGTCCCGGGTTCATCGGAGACTTCTGCCTCCATGAAAAAACGGAGTCAATCGAGAAATTGACTCCGTAGTTGGCTGTGAATGGTGGGGAGAGGGAAAAGAGAACGTCCCACCACCCGGGATCAGCCGAATGACTTCCCCTCGACGCCGGGGAGGAGGCGTGGCGCCAAGAGGAACTGGTCTGGTTGTCGAGTACGGTCCCGGTCTGTCCCTAGTTGGCGACCTTCTGTTGAAGATCACGAAGTCGCCTAGAGAGCCGGCTCTTGGAGCGAGCGGCCTTGTTCCGGTGAATCGTGCTTGTCGTTGCGATCCGGTCGTACTGCTTCTGGCATTCCTTGAAGGCAGCCTGTGCAGCCGGCACGTCCTCGGACTGCACGGCAGCCATGAACGTATCGACGTTTTCCTTGATGATGCGCTTGCGCCAACGGTTGCGGGCGCGACGCTTGTCATCCTGGCGAATCTGCTTCTTCCTGGCGAGCGTATTGGGCACGACACTGATCTCCCTGTCCGGAGCTTCTGGCCACCGGAAAATTCAAGTCGATCAGTATGGCAGATCCAGATGACGCGTTCAACCCCTGAACCCCTCGAAATCCGGTTATGGGGCCCTCAG
>PAAJ01000019.1 GCA_002702575.1 Phycisphaerae bacterium
CTGGTTTTCTTGCTGCTGCTGCTGGCCTTGGTCCTGCTGGTTTTCTTGCTGCTGCTGCTGGCCTTGGTCCTGCTGGTTCTCTTGCTGCTGCTGCTGGCTTTGATCCTGCTGCTGTTCCTGCTGCTGGCCTTGGTCCTGCTGGTTCTCTTGCTGCTGCTGCTGCTGCTGCTGCTGATCTTGCTGATTCTCTTGCTGCTGCTGCTGCTGCTGCTGCTGACCTTCTTCTTGCTGGTTCTCTTGCTGCTGTTGTTGCTGCTGCTGCTGCTGCTGCTGCTGTTGCTGCTGCTCCAGCTCCTCTTGCTGTTGCTTGAGTTCCTGTATGCGACGCCATGTCAATTCGGCATTGGCTCGCGCATCGGCATCATTTTGAGTATCGCCGATAGCGGATCGGTAGTGATTCAATGCTTCTGAAAGTGTCGACTGGGCTTCTTTGAGGGCGCCGATCGCCTCTTGTGTATCGGTTGTGGAAGGTCCTTCAGGTTGTTCCAGGGATTTCATGGCATGCCGGTGGGCGGCATTCCCCTGGTTGTACGCTGCTGCAGATGCCAGTTCCTGATTCCGTCCGGCCTGGGCAGATTCGGAAGCCTCGGCGAAGAGGTCCCTGGCGGCCGCGTAGTCGCCCATGTTGTAGGCGCTGACAGCTTCATTGAAGGTGACTCGTGGATCCGGAGTCGTCATCTGGCTCCGTGCGGCTGCCAGAGCGGCTCTGGCGGTTTCATGATCGCCTTCATCCAACGCTGTCCTGGCTTCTCGAAGCAGTTGTGCCACAGGAATCTGCTGGTCCTGCAAGGCCTGAATTCTTGACGGCAGGTCCGCTTCACTCACTGGAGTGATCGCTGGTGTGGCGGTCATGATCGAGAGTGTCACAACAAGAATGTTCATCATGCGGCGACTCCCATCACGGCGTTGCTGGAAGCAGCTCGGATTGGAGCCATGCGTCTTTTTCGCCTCTGGCCCATGAAGGAGTCCGTCAGGAGCAGAATGATCGCAGGCAGAATGAACCAGCGATAGCGGGGGATGTGTCTTTCGACCTGGGCGATGCCCAGATCCCGTCCCACTCCCGGGGCAATGGTCTCATCGTAGATGTCGGCCAGATCGGCATTGCTGGTTCCGGCCGGTATGTACAGGCCATTGCCGGCGGTGGCGATATCCTGAAGAAGTTCTGGTTGAAGCTTGGACCAGACCTGTTCACCTTGATACGTCAGCCAGGTCTTCTGTCCGTCGCTCATGACCGGTATGCGGGCGCCGTCCATCGCATTGCCGATGCCGACCGTATAGACGCGAATGCCTCGCTTGGCAGCTGCCGCTGCAGCTTCAATGGGATAACTGTCCATGTCGTCACCATCGCTGAGGACGATGATCGCCTTGTGATCTTCCAGTTCATCCGCAAAGGCATCGGTGGCTTCCCGGATGCCGTCGCCGATCAGAGAGCCTCCGCGGCGACCACTCGAGATGCCGGTCTCATCGAGTGCGAGTCGCATGGCACTGTAATCCAGTGTCAGCGGGACGGTCACCGATGGATCTCCTGCCACAGTCACGAGTCCGACACGATCACCTCCAAGCGTTTCCAGGACATCCTCGATGTACTGCTTGGCTCGATCGAGCCGATCGGGTTTGACATCTTCGGCAAGCATTGAACGTGACGTATCCAGCACGAAGAAGACATCGATGCCTCGTCTCTGAAGTTCCTGATACCGAACGCCCCAGCGTGGATCGATCAGTCCGGCCACGATCAGGAGCAGCGTTGCGATGATGAGAATTGGTCTGAGGCGACGACGGCTGTCACTTGTCGTCTCGGTCAATCTTCTGGCAAAGCGATTGCCGGCAAACTTCTGCAGAGATCGTTGGCGAAGTCTCGCGGCGATCAGGAGCAGGATGGCTGCTGCCAGAACGGCCCAGATCCAGAAGAGATTGTCCAGGTTGTTGAACTGTAGTTCCATGAGTATGTGTCGGATCCCTCGAGGTCAGGGGAGTCTCCTGTACAGGGTCGAGCCAAGAAGGATCTCCAGCAGGATCGCGATCATCGGTACCAGCAGAAGTGGGGGGACATGGAATCCTGCGATGCGGACTGGCTGGACGGCCATGTCTTCATACTGCATGTACTGCTGTTGATGGATCTCGGATCGCTCCAGTTCATCGATTGCGGCGTAGATGTCCGCCAGCGATTCCAGATCGGTTGCCCGGAAATAACGGCCACCCGTGATCTCCGCCATCTCCTTCAGGATCTCCTCGTCGAGCGAATAGTTGACTCTTCGCATTTCCATCTGGCCTGTTCTGGGATTGGGCATCGGGACCTCGGGGCTGGCTTCGTTTCCGGCACCAATGGTGTAGATCTTGATTCCATACTTTTCTGCCAGTCGAGCGGATACCAGAGGGTCCAGTTCACCGGCTGTCTGTTCACCATCGGTGAGCAGAATGATCACCCGGCTCTTGATCTGGTCGTCCAGTCTCAGATCCTCACGATCCTTGAGCGAAGTCAGTTTGGAGACAGCCAGCCCGACAGCGTCGCCGATGGCAGTGCCGCTTTCCGGTCCGAGTTCTGCCGTACGGATCTTCTCGAGAATATCCACGAGATGCTGATGGTCGAAAGTCATCGGGCTGTTGCTGTCGGCATAGGTGGCGAACGTGATCAGGCCGATCAGATCACTGTTGCGGCCAGGTCGTTCGGTATCGACACCAAGGACGAAATCAGCCACGACACCCTTCACGGCATCAAGGCGATTGATGGGGAGATTTCGTCTCCTGAAGTCCTGAGCGGACATGCTGTGGGAACGGTCGACGACCAGTTCGATGGCCACGCCATCGGAATGGACCTGGGTGATGGCATCGGCACGCATCGGTCCGACAAGACATACGACGAGGCTTCCGATGGCAATGGTTCTGAGTGTCGGAATGATCCATCGTGTTCGCTGGACCCATGTTCGAGGAGCCGTGACGACCGCGGAGGTCGAGGAGTACGAGATGGCTGCACGCCGGCGTCCTGCCAGCCAGTGCCACCAGAGCAGAGGCAGCAGGATCAGGATCAGAAGAAACCAGAGTGTTCCAGGCATCGTGTCAATCATGTCCGGAGCTCCCTTCTTCCACTGTGGCAGCCGTCTCTTCGACGAAGAGACGAGCCTGGGAAAGGGCCTCTCGTCCTGTTTCCGGAGAAGGCTCGTGTTTCGCGAACTTGACCATGTCGGCCGCACGAAGGAACTGGTCGAGCGTGCTCTGCTGAGTCGTATTCAACACACTGCTGTGGCCCATTTCGAGCAGGAACTCGGAAGTGGTCGAACGAGGGGCCTGCAATCCGAATCGACCCTCGATGTAATGACGCAGAATATCCGTGAGTCGGAAATAGAAAGGCTGGACCTGCTGCTGTTCGAGGAGGCCCGAGGTTTCGAGATTGGCCAGATCCCGCCGGGCCTGTTCAGCCGGGGACAGAACGGAGACCGATTGCAGTCCACGACCTCGAATCACCAGTGTCAGAAGTGCAATCAGCAGGATTCCACCGATCACGATCGTGGCCCAGAGCCAGAGTGGCCAGGGGTCGATCATCTGAACGGCACCCTGGATGTCACGTAGATTGCTGCCTGCCTCCGCGTCTTCGATCAAGCTGATGATCTCGATGGGAAGGGCATCGGTCTGGACCGTGCCTTCGATGGTCATGTCCGAGCGATTGTCCTCGAAGGCAATCGACAGAGCGGGTAGTTCCGTCGAGCCGGCCTGAAAGGTGTCGAGCACGACTGTCTGGGTCCAGGACCGCTCGCGTCTGTCTCCAGGGAGTGGAATCGCAGGTCGCGAATCGTCGGCAAGAACATGGAAGACACCGATGGAGCCGTTGTTGTTGGTGGCGATCATCGGCATCGAGATCCGGACGCCTTCCTGTGCAACGGACTCCACGGTCAGCGTCAAAGGCTGTCCGACTTCAAGTTCTGCGGGGGTCGCCTTGACGGTGACTTCCACTGGACCCCTGGTCGCGGTGGTTCGAATGCCACCATCTTCCGTTCGAACCGGTGGATCGCCGCATGCCTGCAGCATGAGGCACAAAGCGGTGATGAAAGATGTGATCAGAGACTTCATCGTTCTCGACGAGCCTCCCGGGTGCGGAAGAACTGGCTGAGCGTTTCAACGAAGGGTTGGTCCGTGTCCAGTGGCAGCTGATCAATTCTGTTGCTGAGCATCCATTGGCGTCTCGTCTCTCTGCGATGTGTCGCGGACTCCCTGATGGCATCCCGGACTTTCTGGGATGACGTGTCGACGAGGACAAGCTCGCCTGTTTCATTGTCCTCGAGCTCCACGAGTCCGACATTCGGCAATTCGCTTTCCCGAGGATCATGTATGTCGACCGCAATGAGATCATGACGTCTGCTGGCGACCTGGGCAGCTCGTTCCCAGCCGTCGTCTTCGAAGTCGGAAACCAGAAAGGCGACGCATTTTCTCTTCTGGATCCTGGTGAGATACTCCAGAGCGGCATCAAGGTCCGTCCCGGTTCCCTCCGGCTCGAATGCAAGAAGTTCCCTGATGACACGCAGTACGTGTCGTGGACCTTTCCGAGGCGGCACGAACTTTTCAACTCGATCCGTGAAGCAGATCAGGCCGACATTGTCATTGTTCTTGATGGCCGAGAAGGCGAGTGTCGCACACACTTCCGCAACCAGATCCCGTTTCATCTGCTCGCCGGTGCCGAAGCTCTGGGAGGCACTCATGTCCACGAGAAGCATGACCGTCAATTCACGTTCTTCTCGAAAAGTCTTCACATGCGGTTTTCCCGCGCGGGCACTCACGTTCCAGTCGATTCTTCGAACATCATCACCGATCTGATATTCACGAACCTCCTCGAACTCCATGCCCATTCCCTTGAAGGCGGAGTGGTACTGGCCTGCGAGCAGTTCGTCGACGACCCGTGAGGTCGTTATTTCGATTCGCCGGATTCGGCGAAGGAGTTCCGTAGGAATCATGTGTCGGTCTCCGCCAGGAAAGCACGGGGACAGGTGGTCTGCATGGTCACGGGACGCGGACGTTGTCGAGGATCGTCTTCACGATGTCCTCGGATGTCTTTTCCTCGGCTTCGGCCTCATATGTGGTTGCCACGCGATGTCGCAGGACATCCAGTGCCAGATCCTTCACGTCCTGGGGTACGACGTAGCCACGACCGTCCAGGAAGGCGTTGGCCTTGGCGCAGAGTGCCAGTGCCAGGGATGCTCGGGGGGAGCCTCCATATTCCACCAGGCTCGTGAGATTCCGATCGATGGTGCCCGGTTCACGAGTCGCGTAGACCAGATCGACGATGTAGCGTTCGATCTTGTCATCGACGTAGATCGCGTCGACCAGCCGACGTGCGTTGAGAATGTCCTCGGGTGCCATGACCGCCGAGATGGCCTTGCGGGGTGCCGTGCTCGACATCCGCTTCAGAATCTGATGTTCCTCTTCACGGGTCGGATAGTCGACGATCACTTTCATGAGGAATCGATCGACCTGTGCTTCGGGGAGCGGATACGTACCTTCCTGCTCCAACGGGTTCTGTGTGGCCAGCACCAGGAACGGCTGAGGCAGCGGGTGCGTCTCCTTGCCGATCGTGACCTGATGCTCCTGCATGGCCTCCAGCAAGGCGCTCTGCACCTTGGCGGGGGCGCGGTTGATCTCATCTGCCAGCACGATGTTCGCGAATACCGGGCCCTTGTTGACCACGAACTCGCCAGTGTCCTGTCTGTAGATGAGGGTGCCGATGACATCTGCCGGCAGCAGATCGGGTGTGAACTGGAGTCTCTGGAAAGAGGTGTCGATTCCGTTGGCGAGACTGGAGACGGCCAGGGTCTTCGCGAGTCCCGGAACACCTTCGATGAGAAGATGCCCGTTGGCGAGGATCCCGACGATCATGCGGTTCAGGAGTTGATCCTGCCCGACGATCACCTCGTGGATCTCGCGTTGGAGACGACGGAAAGGTTCACTTGCAGCCTGGACCTCACCGGAAATGCGGGTGATGTCCGACTGATTCATGGGGGGGGTATCTGGTTGTGTCTGGGACATTCGAGGGAACTCGTTCAAGGGTTCAGTTCCCGTCTGCGCGCTCGTCATGGCAACTCCTCCAAGAGCCGGGCCCCCCGGAAGACCTTTCCGGTGCCCACGTCTGCCTTACGAGCCGCATCCGCGACGGGTTCGTAGGTAGATGATAACGCTCCGTGGACGACCCGATTTCCCATGGCGACTACACTGCTGACCCTCCTTTAAATGCCGACGAAGGGGCTCATCGCACGCCATGTCCATTTTCTTCAAGAAGCATCATCGCCAGGCCCTGCTCCAGACACCCTTTCCGGAGGAATGGGAGTCGATCATCCAGGCCGATGTCGCCTATGACAAGCTGCTGGATGACTCGGAGCGGTCCCATCTTCGCGATCTTGCCAGGATCATCATCGATGAGAAGCACTGGGAGGGTTGCGGCGGTCTGGAGATCGATGACCGTGTCAAGGTTGTCGTCGCGTCTCAGGCGGCTGTTCTGCTCCTTGGATGGGAGATGGACATCTTCCGCAATGTCCGGACCTTCCTGATCTACCCCGGGGCGTACCACCAGACGCAGGAGAATGTCGGCCGTGACGGCATGGTCAATTCCGGGACCGTGAATCTGGGCGAGGCCTGGTACAACGGCCCAGTGGTGTTCTCCTGGAAAGATGCCCTCGATTCCGCGCACCAGCCCGGTCGAGCCAACAACGTCGTGTTCCATGAAATGGCTCATACGATCGACATGTTGACCGGTCAGACGAACGGGACGCCTCCACTGCGTGAACGCGACCATTACCAGCAGTGGAATGATGTGATGACCAGACATTTCCAGGACATCCGTCGAGCCTATGAAACGGGTCATCGTGACGTCATCCGGGACTACGGTGTCGTCAATGTGGCCGAATTCTTCGCGG
The DNA here is from genome assembly GCA_002702575.1 of Phycisphaerae bacterium. Taxonomy (GTDB): domain Bacteria; phylum Planctomycetota; class Phycisphaerae; order Phycisphaerales; family SM1A02; genus UBA1668. The sequence goes on from PAAJ01000019.1 coordinate 6,894, forward strand.
TCTGTACCGAGACCTTCTTTGACGCACCTGTCCAGTTCAAGAAGCATCGACCGGAGCTCTATGCCGAGTTTGAACGCTTCTACGGCCAGGACCCGGCCGCGCGCTTCGAGGCGGCCGGCAGGACATCAGGGCATCATTGATTCAGGTTCGTTCGACGAGCCGGTCGATCAGATAGCTCGATTCCACCAGAGCCGTCTTGGAGAAATCACCGAAGAACTCGCTGACTTCGCCGAAGGCCCTTCGGAATCCTTCCTGATCACCATCCAGGATCAGCCGGCGAAGTTCCTCGGCGGCTTCGGTAAAGGCAGTCGTCACGGTTTCCGCGTTCGGATTGGTCATCTCGATGGCGGAATACAGATCCGGTGACTGTGCGAAATGTCGTGCAGCCATCAGGAGTTCCATGTGATAGATCGGAGATGTGAACTGGAGCGACTCCTCGATGGAGACGCCGAGATTCTGCATCGTTCGCCCGATCACTTCAGTCGAGTAGTGGGTGAGGACCTGGACGACGGACATGATTCGATCATGACGATCCGGCGTGGTTTCGATGACTTCGAGACCGCCCGCCCTGAGGCTCGATTCCAACCAGGAGGTCCAGCGATCATCCAGGATCCGACCCGGTGTCACGACGACACGTTGCCCCTGGAGTGAATTGATCGCAGGGCCGAAGAGCGGATGAGTTCCGATCACCGTGCAGTGTGAGGCATCGACCATGGCCTTGACCGGGTCGTCCTTGATCGACGTGACATCGCAGAGCAGGGAATTCTCTCGGCAGCTGGGGCCGACCAGTTCGATCACCTCCCGAGTGGCACGAATATCCACCGAGATGACCGTGACATCAGCCCGGGCGGCGGCCTCCTTCGGACGCAGGGTCGTCTCGCGGTCCGAGACCAGAACCTCGTGGCCTTGTTCATCGAACATCCTGCCCAGGCAGGTTCCCATTCCGCCCAGACCACCGACGATGGCGATGGTGCGAGGTTCAACCTTGACGGGTACGGCTGCCCGCAGGGACGCCTGGCGATCCCGGCTGGCCCAGAGGATCACCCGGAACAGGGATTCCACGACCTCCGGCCGGATGCCGTCGGCCGACCCGAGCATCCGCCGGTCTGCCAGCATGCTTCCCTCACGCTCGGGGTCGCGGATTGGGAATCCGCTTTGCCGCTTCACATCTGCGACCTGTCCTACGAGATCATTGCGTTCCGCCAGCAGCTCGACGAATCGACGATCGAGCTGATCGATTCGATCACGCAGCGTCAGGAGGTCTTGTGGGACGGGATTGGACATGTTGTTCACGGGTCCCTGTGCTTGAGCAGCAGGACTGTACACGACCCCGACGGCGGTTGTACCATCTGAGCCTGGATTGAAACGGGCGGCGGAACCCATCAAGACCCGCAGAATAGAGAAGACTCATGGCTCCACAGACAGCGACGGCACCCCATTGCAGCTCGGCATTCGTTCAGGACTTCATGGCCTATATCGAGGATCGTTCACCGGGTGAACCTGAATTCCATCAGGCCGTACGTGAAGTCGTGAGCTCTCTCGAAGTCGTCCTTGAGGCACGGCCCGAGTACCGCAAGCACGCCATCCTTGAGCGAATGGTGGAGCCGGAGCGGGTCATCCAGTTCAGAGTTCCATGGATGAACGATGCTGGTGAAGTCAAGGTCAACCGAGGCTATCGAGTCCAGTTCAACAGTGCCATCGGGCCATACAAAGGCGGCCTGCGTTTCCATCAGTCCGTGAACCTCAGCGTGCTGAAGTTCCTCGGTTTCGAGCAGATCTTCAAGAACAGTCTGACCGGGCTGCCCATCGGTGGTGGCAAGGGCGGCAGTGATTTCTCTCCTGCCGGTCTCTCGGACAACGAAGTGATGCGCTTCTGCCAGTCCTTCATGGGTGAGCTTCAGCGACATATCGGTGCCGATACCGATGTGCCCGCCGGTGACATCGGTGTGGGTGGTCGTGAAATCGGTTACATGTTCGGCCAGTACCGCAAGTCGAACAACATGTTCACCGGCACCCTGACGGGTCGAGCACCATCCTGGGGTGGCAGCCTGCTGCGTCCTGAGGCCACCGGCTACGGCACCGTCTACTTTGCTGCTGAAATGCTGGCGACCAAGGGTCGGACGCTCGAAGGCATGAACTGCCTCGTCTCCGGATCCGGCAACGTCGCCCAGTACACGACCGAGAAACTCAATGAGCTCGGTGCCAAGGTCCTGACCCTGTCGGATTCGTCCGGTTGGATCCACGATCCAGAAGGTGTCGACAACGACAAGCTTGCCTTCGTCATGGATCTCAAGAACGTCCGACGTGGCCGAATCTCCGAGTATGCCGAGAAGTATTCATCCGCAACATTCCATCCGGTTGACAATGGCAACGATGGCAACCCCATGTGGTCCGTGCCTGCAGATGCCGCGTTCCCGTCCGCTACGCAGAATGAGATCGTCGGCGTGGATGCTCGTCATCTCGTTGAGAACAACGTCCAGCTCGTCGCGGAAGGCGCCAACATGCCGACGACAGCCGATGGCCAGGCCATCTTCATGGAGCATGGTGTTCTCTACGGGCCAGCCAAGGCAGCCAATGCCGGTGGCGTTGCTGTCTCTGCTCTGGAAATGTCCCAGGCAAGCCAGCGATTGCATTGGACACGAGAAGAAGTCGACATGAAACTGCGGGATGTCATGGCCGGGATCCACAAAGCCTGCGTCGATGCCGCCAAGACCTACGGTCATGAAGGCAACTACATTCATGGATCGAACATCGCCGGCTTCACGAAGGTCGCTGATGCCATGATCCAGCAGGGATTGATCTGATCGGAAGGGCCCGAGAAGGTATGGAATCAGGCTTTTCGCTCGATTTGGTTGCGATCATCCGCTGGCCATTGGTATAGTCAGCTTGTTCGGTTCACAGCCACGGGGAGACTGTTCTTTCCTGGCTCAACCGAGACATCGCACTGTAGAAGTCCTCGAGAAAGTCTCGGGGGTCTGATCGTCCCGGATGGGTCCTTCTTGTTGTCACGATGGCAGCAGAGTTCCCGGGACCGTTACGGAGCTTGATTCTTGAGTGTGAACAACGGCATTGATCATTGCCTGACCTTCGAGTTCGGTGATCGTGTGCGCATGACGCAACGACCCGAGTGGGGGATCGGTGCAGTGACCCGAGTCGAGAATGTCCCCATGAAGGGCGAAATGACCCAGAGCCTGACGGTCCGATTTCCAAATGCAGGAATGAAGACGCTCAACGGTTCTGTGGCCAAGCTCGAGCGTGTCGAGGCCGAAGAGGCCACGGATACGCCCAAAGTTGACCGGATCGCAGGTATCGATCGTATCGCCGAGGACGAGCTGCTTGCTGGACTTGCCGATCGCAAGCTCAAGGAAGTCATGTTGGCGATTCCGGAATCCTGTTCAGATCCATTCCGGACAGTCGAGGCACGTCTCGAATCGACTCTCGGCCTCTACAGGTTCGATCAGGGAGGACGCGGGCTGATGGACTGGGCCGTCGCACAGACGGGCCTGGACGATCCGCTTTCGAGATTCAACCGCCACGAACTCGAGCAGCACTTCAACCGCTGGGCCTGTGAACGCGACTCGCATCTCAACAAGCTCCTTCGTGAAGCCCGCGAATCCGGACTGTCGACCGACTCAGTCATGGCGAAGGCTTCACCAGCCGCCATCGCGGCAGCCCGACGAGGTCGCTGACGTCCTGTCCGTTCATGGCGACAGGCTCTTGCACGAGAGTCGTCCCTGCCAGCACCACATCTTCATGTTCGACACGGGCCTCTCCAATGGTGTTCGCTGTCGATCTGCGAATCGATTTGAGGTCTCTGGTCGACAGCCTGTTGACTGGAGACAACATCCGTCACGACCGGCGATCGGAACAACCGTGTTCCAGAGGGCCGAAATCGCCCTGGCGCGTGTTTGAGAGCCGAATTGAGTGTTCTGGCACGATGCCATGCCAGAAACGGGACGGCGTTTGCTTTTCTTCAGGTGGTGAGAGGAACCCTGACTGGACCCATGAGAAGAGAAGAGAACGTCATGAACGAACAAGTATTCCAGGAACGCTTTGCACAACTGTTGAAGCGCATCCACGCATTGCCTGACGATCAGAAGGCCGGTCTGGCCGTNCCTGCGGCCGACCCTAATGGACAGGAAGCGGAGATCAACAGAGCCGTTACCGAACTGCAGGACTCACTTGATTTTCTCAGGCTGAGCGTGAAGTACCTGATGTTCGATCTGGAGGCGACTCGCCGTGAGAACGGTTATCTGCGGCGTCTGCTGGAGCAGGCTACGCAGCAGGATCGAAACCATGAGGATTGCGAAGACAACTATTACCGGGACGAGGAAGAGGATTGAGGCATGTTGGCCACGCCAACTCAGGGGGGACTGGTGACTGGATCACCAGAAAGCAGTGGAAGGGCTGAATCCATGGGCCATCTCGGTCCAGCCAAGTTCAAGCCATGATCAAGGCAGGTTTCGTCCTTCCGCTGCTGATATGACAACAGAGCGTCCATGCCTTGGAGGGAAGGCAGAGCAGACGATCATGGGAGTGTGCCTGGGGGAGGCACACTCCCCTTGTCATTGAACGCAGTCAGGCCGTCGATATCATCAGGGCATGTGTGGACGTTTTCTGGTGACTTCCGAACCGGCGATCATGATGGAGACCTTCGATCTGGACGAGTGTCCCGTGATTCAACCGACCTGGAATGCTGCGCCGACGCAGGCACTCCCCGTCGTACGGATGGTGGGTCAGCACAAGCGGGTGGATTCATTGAGATGGGGCCTTGTGCCACCCTGGTCACGCGATCCGAAGATCGGCTCGAGAATGATCAATGCCAGGTCGGAAACAGCGGCCGACAAGCCATCGTTTCGATCAGCGCTGCGTCAACGCCGTTGTGTGGTGGTTGCGGATGGCTTCTATGAATGGCAGCGTGATGGTGAGACGAAACGTCCTCATTGCATTCGAATGAGGGAGGGTCATCCGTTCGGGATGGCCGGGCTCTGGGAGTCCTGGTCCGGGCAGGATGATGAGGTGCTCGAAACCTTCACGATCCTCACGACGGCACCGAATGAACTGATGGCTCCCATTCATGACAGGATGCCCGTCATTCTGCCGAGGAGCCAGCATGATCGATGGTTGGCGCCGGATCTCACGGATCCAGGTCAGGTCTCGTGTCTTCTTCGTCCATTCGATTCAGATCAGATGATGGCTTTCGAGGTCAGCAGTCGCGTGAACTCGCCTCGGAACAATGATCCGGACTGCATGCGCCCGGCATCCGAGGGGTGACCGCTCATCAGAAGATGAGCCAGCTGAGCAGGCCGATCAGAAGCAGAATGATGATCAGGAATCCCATCCTGTTCTGAAGTTCCTTTTCCGCCGGTGGTTTGTTGGACACGCGTCCTCCGATCTGCTGTCCGCAGTCCGGGCAGAATTCGGCATCGTCGTAGACGACAACGCCGCATTCCGGGCAGTAGCCATCCTCCTGGCGATTGAAACGTTCCAGATCAGCTTCGCTCGGGCCCTCGTCTCGCCAATCACTCACCGGCTGCGTGTCCTCTGATGAACCGGGCGAGTTTCACCGGACAGCCACTGCTGCATCTTTCTGAGATTCAGGGTGCCGCCTGAACGGAGTTTGGCGAGGAAACCAGATGGGGTGTACTGCACGGGCTGATTTCCAGGGGCTCGTCCTTTGCCGGGATTCGGGATGGGAAACTCAACGCCAGGTACAGCTCGCGTCCAGCCCCAGAGGGCCCAGGTGTCATGTGCCGTCGAACCATCGCCTGGTGCGAAGGACCACGACAACGGGATGTTGTTGTTCAGGTCGCTCCAGTTTCCGAAATACCGCCATGAGCGATCGATCTTCCAGCTCCGTACTCCGGACTTCTGCATTTCCCATGGAGAAAAGGGGACCCAGCCTGAGTCGGGCAGATAGAACTCCGCCCAGGTGGTCAATTCATCTCCGGATTCAACATCGGCTGAAAGTCCGATGACCGGACGAGCGGGGATCCCCGCGGCTCGAAGCATCGCGACACACACGCAGGTCAGATCGGCGCGACTTCCGATGCCGGACTGACTCGTGGCCAGAGCGCCTTGCACATTGAGGCCACGAAGCTGGCCCCGGCCTGCCCGCATCATCCGGGCACCGGTTACTCGGATATTGGTGCAGGTGTACTGGGTGATCGCCTTGGCGACGACCCACGGACGATTGAGCCGGAGGTTCGGTCCAAAGAGGGACTGCAGGGCATCCTTGAAGATCTGTTCGTCTGATTCGATCAGGACCTGAGGGAGCAGCGCGGCCTTTGCTTCAGAGGGCCATTCTGCAGGCCAGTTGATCATGGCCGCCATCTCTTCATTGACCTTGCTGTTCCAACTGGCGACCTCGGCGGAGATGCTGATGGTCGAGAACCTCTGGGGGCCGTTGGCCAGTGGCGNCTGGATCATCTTCTCGCCCTGGATTCCCGAACCCTTCAATGCGGTGTTGCCTTCGAGCATCGAAACCGGATCATTGCCATTGGCTGAAATGACTTCCAGTGATTGGATGCTGAGTCGGCTCCAAGGCCCTTCGGTGATCAGTGGCATTCGAAACGGGCGTTCGTTGTTGGGTGTCTGCAGGGTATTGACACCGATGTCGATGGAGAACTGCCAGAGGCGGCTGTCACCGAGCTGCGGCATGATCGCGCCCTTGGGCATCTGCGATGAGATGTCCGTCGCGGTGAGCTGCGGTGTTCTGGTGACAGGGGCGTCGTACTGGAATGAAAGACATGTCGCCAGAAGGCAGGTGATCATGGAAGTCATGTTGGAACCTGTTCAGAAAGGAAGGCCTTGGGGAATGGGGAACACGATTGCCTGGATCGAATTGAGGAACTTCGCCAGAACGAGATTGATCACGATGATCGAGAGGAAGCTGGCGACAAAGGCCTGAGTGGTCGCCTTGCCGACCCCGGCAGCGCCAGGTCTGCAGGAGAATCCCTTGTAGCAGCAGATGATTCCGATGCTGAGGCCGAAGAAGAACGCCTTGATCAGACCCACGATCGGTTCGTACCACGTCACGAAGGCGGCCGTATAGCTCCAGTAGTCGTCGGCAGGCACATCATTGAGCAGAACGGTGAATGCATAACCACCAAAGACACCGAGCATGTCCGAGTAGATGGTGAGGATCGGAGTCATGATCGCGCAGGCGATCACCCGAGGCACGACGAGATAGGCGATGGGATCCGTCGCCATCGCTCTCAACGCATCCAGTTGCTCGGTCACACGCATGGTGCCCAGTTCGGCGGTGAGGGAGCCGCCCACGCGNCCTGCGACCATGACAGCCGCCAGCACCGGGCCGATCTGCTTCACGACCGAGACGTTGATGATGCTGCCCATGGTTCCCTGCAGGCCAAGCGCTTCGAACTGCACGAAGGTCTCGAGTGCGAGGATCATGCCGATGAAGGCCCCGGTGACGCCGACCACCGGAATGGAGGCCACACCAACCGACAGCAGCTGCGGAGCGATCAGCCTCCAGTGGAGCCAGATCGCCGTTCCCCTGAAGAACCATGCAACGATGGCCAGGTTGAATCGGACGAACCGTCCATAGGCGGTCACGAATCCGAGCATTCGAGACACGTCCAAGCGGGATGCGGGTGCGGAGACAGCCATGGCGTACAGGCAGTCTACCCGCCACACTCAGAGGAATACGATTTCGACCGGCTTCACATGAAGACCCGCAGGGTGCGGCCCTACTTCATGGGCTCTTCGTACTCTTCAGTGACCTCGACGATTTCCGTGGTTCCCGCTGGGGCTTCGGCCAGCTCGTAGAGGAAGATCTCGACACGTCGATTTTCAGGCGTGCCACCCTTCACATTGGGGACCAGTGGCTGGTACTCGCCCTTGCCGGCGATCGTGAGTCGCTCAGGCGTCACACCAGACTGGACGAGGGCATCACGAACCGCGATGGCTCGAGCTGCTGAGAGATAGAGGTTGGTCGGGTACTTGGCCCGTGAACGGCTGGGCTTCACGTTGTCGGTGTGACCGACGACCATGATCTCGAAGCCGTTGGCTTCCGTTGTCTCGAGAATGTCCGCGAGGGCCGTGAGACCCGGGCCGGCGCTTCTCTTGAGTTCAGCCTGTCCTGAATTGAACGTGAAGTCGCTCATGAATCGCAGAGCGCCGTTCGTCTCGTCATATTCGATGGCNTCTGGATAGGCTGCAGCCAGTGCTGCCAGCCGGCGGGAAACGGTTCCCGGAAGGGCGTTGATTTCCATCTCGCTCAGCTGGATGGCGAGGTCCTGGTTGCTCATGGACAGTTCGTCGACGGCACCCTGCATGGTGTTGTAGTCGACTTCCATGATCTCGAGGTTTTCGCGGGCCTGCTCGAGCTGCTGATCCCGCCCGATGAGCTGGGACTTCATGGCATCGCGTTCATTGGTGACGCTGACCAGCTGCTCCTGCAGCGAGCGACGGACCTGAAGCGACTTCTCGTACTTTTCCGCAGATACGCAGGCACCCAGAGTCAGAACCGGAGCCATGAGGCCGCACAGGGCGAGTGAACGAACGCAAGTCATAGGAATCTCCCTTCCATAGGATTCAACGTGACCGACTGTTCCCATCGGTCATAGAAGGACGTTAGTGTACGACGGATCTGGAGTTGCCGCATGTTGAACAGACGGGGCATAACTGGTGGACAGACTGGTCCACGTGTACTGATCAGAGCGGCATCCGTAGCGGATCATCGGTCGGAAATCGCCCCCGCAGCCCTGCTGATGGAGGGTGATCGGATCCTCGATGTGGGGGCCCCGCAGACCGTCGGGGAGGTCTCCGACGCCAGGATCATCGATGCCCAGAGTGACGTTCTGCTGCCGGGTCTCGTCAACGCACACGCCCACCTCGATCTGAGTGGTCCAGGGCCTGTGGCCTACTGCGGTGATTTCGAGCAATGGCTCGAATCCGTTCTGGACATCCGCTGGTCATCCGACGAGCAGGACATCCGAGCGGCTGTGAAGAAAGGGGCTGAACTCTCGCTCGCTGGTGGGACCGTGCTGATCGGAGATATCTCCGGGATGCCACATGTGCCTCAGTTCGAGACTTTGCGGGACACCCCTCTTGGAGGTGTGAGCTATCAGGAGTTTTTCGGGCTGGGTGACTTCCAGGGCGATTCCATCAAATCCATGGAAGACACGTTGGCCAGGATGGGCGGGANGCATGGAAAGCTGGTCTGCGGCTTGACGCCTCATGCGCCCTACACGTGCGGTGCGGAGCTGATTCAGGCAGCGGTTCGTTTCGGTGTGCCGGTGGCCATCCATGTCTCGGAGAGTCTTGAGGAACAGGAATTCATGGCTTCGGGAACGGGCGCCTTTCGAAAGCTCTCCGAACTGCTGAAGGCCTGGAACGACGGGGTCGTCATTCCCGGTTGTCATGCCGTGGACTTCACGGTCGATCAGGTCCGCCATCGCTCAGCGGGCCTTCCGGCATCCAGCATCCAGATGATTCATCTCAACTACATGGAGCCGCGTCATGTCGACATCCTGGCCAAAGCCGGCGTGAGTCCCGTCTATTGTCCGAGAGCAAGTGCCTACTTCGGCCATCCGGTCAGTGGATCGCATCCATATCGCGCCATGCTCGATCATGACATCGCCGTCTCGCTCGGTACGGATTCCCTGATCTGCCTGGATACGCCTGATCGAATCAGCATTCTGGATGAGATGAGATTCCTCTTCGGACGGGATGCCACGGCACCACACACGTTGTTGAAGATGGCGACGGTGAACGGGGCCCATTCACTGGGCTTCGAGGACGACCGATTGTTCGAGTTCACTGCCGGCAACCGGGTGGCCGGTCTTCTGGCGGTGGGTGTCGATGAGGGCACGCCCGGACTTCTGAATGTCCTGAAGTCCACGACTGCGCCACGATGGATTCTCCGTCCCGTTTCATGGGATCCGGGCGGTCGGCGGGATGAGTCCGTCAACGATGAAGAACGCCTCTGGTGTCAACCGGTGGATGTCCCTTGACCATGCGAAGACGGGCCTTTGGTGGTGAGGCCATCGAGGTGGCCATCTCTCTTCTGGGGCAACGACTGGTTCGATCCCACCATGGACATCGTCTCGTCGGTCGGATCGTCGAAGTCGAGGCCTATCTCGGTCCACAAGATCTCGCATCGCATTCAGCGGGCGGTCGACGGACGAATCGAAACGAATCCATGTTTCTCGGCGGCGGCCATGTCTATGTCTATCTGATCTACGGCATGCATCATTGCGTCAATGTCACGACGGGCAAACAGGGTTCCGGAGCGGCGGTTCTGATCCGCGCAATCGAGCCGTTGGAAGGCGTCGATGTCATGGAGCAGCATCGAACGACCTGTCGTTCGATGATTGATCTGGGTCGTGGTCCGGGCCGTCTGTGTCAGGCGATGGCGATCGATCGATCTCTTGACGGCGAGGATCTTCGAACAAGTTCTCAAATCTGGATCGAGCGGGCGTCGCGGATTCCGCTCGCCGAGATTGTTGCAGGATCACGGATCGGAATCGGCAAGGCTGGCCGATGGAAGTCGGCTCCCTTGAGATTTGCGGTGCGGGAAAACAGGCACGTCTCCCGGCCCGTGCCGTCGAAGAAGGCCGTTGCGGCCCTCGAATGGCATGAAATCACCATGTAGTCAATCCTCGAAGGGGGTCTGTCCGATATGCTTCAACATGGAGCATTCGCCACCAGGCGGAGATATGAGTCATGAGTGAACATGTTCAGAGTCATCAGGTCGACTGGGACGCGATTCGTCGTGAAGCCGGTCCCTATCCGCTCGAGGCCTATCACTTCGTCCGCGAAGGCCTGTCCTACACGGCCAACATGGTGTTCGGTGAAGGTGACCCCATGTCCGAACTGGATCGACATGTGACTGGTCAGGAACTCTGTCTGGGTCTCAAGAACTATGCCGTCGATCAATGGGGCATGCTCGCGCCAGTTGTTCTGGAATGCTGGAGCATCCGTCGTTCCGAGGATTTCGGGCGAATCGTGTTCGCAATGATCGACGCCGGACTCATGAGCAGGCGGCCAGATGATTCTCTGGACGATTTTCGTGGAGTCTTCGACTTCCGAGAAGTCTTCTCACATCAAGAACTTGCTGCACANATCGGAGAAGGTGCTTCTCCTTAGCTGATTCAATAGGGGCATGTGGTCATGGATGACCGTCGAGACGAGCCAGGTTCCGATTCTCAAAATTCAAAGGACTCATGCGAGTGGGCGGATCTGCATCTTTGGCAGATCCGGTTCATACGTGACATCCTCTTTGCACTCATCATTTTTCTGTTGTTCTGGCTCGGTTATGCAATACGCGATGTGACCGTTCCGCTGCTGGTCGCCTTGCTGCTGGCCTATCTCGCCGAACCGGCCATTCGTTGGACGACGGCGAAGGCATGGATTCCATTTCAGAGGCTCGGGGCTGTCATCTTCTTCCTGTCCTTGTTCACCATCGCCGTACTGGCATTCATCGCCTTCGTGGTACCGACGGCCGTGACACAGGTCATCGATCTTGCTGAGGAAGTCGAGAGTGGATCGGTCCGTACCAAGCTTGTTCGAATCACTGAAGAACATGTGCCCGATCACTTTCAGCCGGACATCATCGATCTGATCAATTTCCTGCCAGCCGGCAAGGATGGTGTGATCGACGAAACAGGCGAGGTTGCCGGCGACGAGAGTTCATCGACTCCGAACGGTACGCCTGTCGCGTCGACCAAGTTGTCATCGGACGCTTCGACTCAGGAGCCGGCGAAGTCCGAGTCAGCCGTGTCTGCAGGTTCCGATTCCGAATCCAAAAATGCGATGTGGCAGAGATTGAACATGTCCGAATCCGACCGGGCGATGCTGCAGAACGCCTCCAGTGCGGCCCGTGACAATGCCGGCATGTTGATGGGCATCGTCCGTCAGGGAGGCAGTATCGCGTGGTCCGTCATTCTCGAATTGATCACGTTCGGGATGCTGATGTTCCTCATCCCGTTCTACTTCTTCTTTTTCAGCCTCTACTACCAGGATGTCACCAAATTCGCTGACAATCTGCTTCCTGAACGGGAACGGCCCCGCATCCGGGAACTGCTCCACAAGATGGACCGGGCTGTTGCCGGTTTCGTCCGTGGCCGGATCTTCATCGCGATTCTGATGTCCATCATGTTCGTCGTGGGCTACATGATCGTGGGTGTTCCATATGCCATCCTGCTGGGGATCCTGGCAGGCTTCATCAGCATCGTTCCCTATCTCGGACTGGTTGCGATCCCTGTGGCGATCTTCCTGATGTTCATCGGTCAGCTTGAGGTCACTGAGGCCGACCGGATGGCGTGGTGGGGGATCCTGCTCTGGCCAACCGTGGTCTATACCGTGGTCAACATGATNGACGGCTGGATACTGACCCCACTGATCCAGGGAAAGTCCACGAACCTCGATCCCGTCACCATCTTCGTGGCCATCCTCGCCGGTGGTTCGGTCCTGGGCGTGTATGGCATGCTGATCTCCATTCCAGTGGCCGCCTGCCTGAAGATCCTGTTGTCCGATGTGGTGTTGCCGAAGCTTCGTGAACTGGGTGCACGACCGCCGGCGGGCCGACCATTGACGTGAGTCGATTCAGCGACGCTTGCGCTTCTTGAACTTCTTCTTGACGCTGNTCGTCTTGGTGCTGCCGCGGGTCGACATGCCTGCCAGCTGTTCCATGCCAGCCATGGCGTCTTCGCCCTGCATGCCTTTCATGGCTTTCATCTTGCCGAGCATTCCCATGCCGGCCATCTGAGTCGACATCTTCTTGATCATGTCGAACTGCTTCATGAGCTTGTTGACTTCAGGGCCAGAGGCACCGGAGCCGCGTGCCACACGCCGGACCCGGGACTTGTTCTTGAGAAGGGTCGCCTCTTCGCGTTCCTGATTCGTCATCGAGCCGACGATTGCTTCGAGCCGGTCAAGCTGGCCCTCATGTCCGTCCAGGTTCTTGATGGCGGACCCGACGCCGGGCAGCATGCCCATGATCTGCTTGAGGGGTCCCATGCGTCGCAGTGATCGAATCTGTTTCACGAAATCATTCATCGTGAACTGACCCTTGGCCAGGCGTTCGGCCATGGCTTCCGCTTCGTCCTCGTCAACTTCCTGCTGAGCCTTCTCGACGAGCGAGACCACATCACCCATGCCGAGAATGCGTCCCGCCATGCGTTCTGGATGAAACTCCTCCAAGGCGTCGTGGCCTTCTCCGACTCCGATGAACTTGATCGGTGCACCGGTGACTTCCTTCACGGAGAGCGCGGCGCCGCCACGCGTATCGCTGTCGAGCTTCGTCAGGATCACGCCATCGACATTCATTCGTTCATTGAAGGCGCTGGCGGACTGCACGGCATCCTGTCCGGTCATCGCATCGACCACGAGGTAGATCTGATGAGGATTCAGGGCATACCGGATACCGTCGAGCTCCTTCATGAGATCATCGTCCACATGAAGGCGACCGGCCGTATCGAGAATCAGGACATCGAACCGTTCACTTCTCGCTCGTTTCAGTGCACGCTGGCAGACCCCGATGGCAACACCCGTTGCACTGCCGTACTCCGCACACTTGTCCGGTTCACCATGGAAAGCGACCTGAGCATTGCCCTTGCCGTTTGCTTCAACACCATCGATGACGACCCGGAGCTGCTCGACGGCAGCGGGGCGTTGAAGATCGGCTGCGCAGACAAGCGTGTTGCGACCGTTTCGCTTCAGATACGCGGCCAACTTGCTGCAGGTCGTCGTCTTGCCAGTGCCCTGGAGTCCGCAGAGCATGATCACGGTCGGGGCGGGTTCCACGAACATGATGTGGCTGTCGACCGGTCCCATCAGATCCACCAGGTGCTGATGGACGATGTGGGTCATCTGCTGGCCAGGCTTCAGGCTCTGCAGGACCTCTTCACCGAGGGCTTCCTTCTGGACTCGCTCGCAGAAGCTGTTGACGACGTCGAGATTGACATCCGCCTCCAGGAGGGCCTGTCGGATCTCCTCCATGGCTTCCCGGATGTTGGCTTCGCTGATCCGGCCTCTACCCGAGAGGTTTCTGAAGGTCTTACTGAAGCGATCACTGAGTGAATTGAACATGAATCATGCAGTGTAGCAGGCCGGATCACGACCGCTTCGAGGTCAGCCAGGCCTGCAGCTCGTCAGCCGTCCAGGTGTTGACGCACAGATCAGGGCCCACTCTGCCCCTGCGGGCGGTCAGCAGACCATACCGAAGGAGATCGAAGTCCTCCGGCTGGTGGGCATCGGTGTTGATGGCGATGAGACANCCGGCCTCTGTGGCAAGTCGGACATGCGTATCGCGGAGATCCAGTCTCAGCGGGTTGGCGTTGATTTCAAGTGCCGTCCGGCATTCAACCGCGGCCTCGATGAGACGCGGCATGTCGGGTGAGAGACCTTCGCGTTTGTTGATGATGCGACCCGTGGGGTGTCCAAGAACATGGACAAGTGGATGGCGGATGGCTGACAGCAGACGACTCGTGGCCTTGTCGGGTGCCTGTCGCAGCGCCACATGCGGCGAGGCGACCACGATGTCCAGTTCGGCCAGCAGATCATCGTCATAGTCCAGTCGCCCATCCGAGAGGATGTCGACTTCCGAGCCGGCCAGAATCTTGATGTCCTTGGAGTTCTCGTCCAGCTCATGCACGGCATCGATATGTCTGCGCAACCGGTCTTCGGACAGTCCATTGGCCTGGACACTGGACTTGCTGTGGTCGGTCACGGCAATGGTGTGGTATCCCCGGATCCTGGCTTGTTCGACCAGTTCCTCCAGCCGCATGAGCCCATCACTCTCCGTGGTATGAGCATGGAGTTCGGCCCGAATGAGATCACGATGCACCAGTGGAGGTGGATCCTGAGTGACATCATCGCGCTGCTCACGAAGTTCCGGGGGATGGACGGGAAGTCCCAGTGCCGAGTAGATGTCGGCTTCCGTGGCGGCCGCAGTCGGAGAGATGCCCCGTGACTGCGGTGGTGTCTTTTCTCCGTCATCCTCGAAGAGACCGTATTCATTGAGACGAAAGCCCGACTTGATCGCCTTTTCCCTGAGCACGACGTTGTGCTCCTTCGAGCCGGTGAAATACATCAAGGCGGCGCCGAAAACCTCTTCGGCCACCATTCGAAGGTCGATCTGGACGCCACGTTCCAATCGAATGGAGCATTTCGTTTCGCCCTGAGCAAGCACCTTCGAGACTCCGGGAAGCGAGGTGAAGCGGGTGGCCAACGCCTCCGGATCACTTGTGACCGCGAGGAGGTCGATGTCACCGGTGGTCTCACGACCTCTTCGCAGGGATCCGGCGTACTCGATCCTGGTGACGCCCGGTACGTCGGACAGGTCTTCGAGCAGTGATTCGGCGATAGGAAGTGAGATTCCGATGCCAAGTCGATCACCGGACTGTGCCATGAACTCGAGAGAGTCTGCGATGTTGGCAATCGTCTTGGCACCCATCCGCGGCATGGATTCCAGCGTGCCGTCGGTGATGGCCTTCTTCAAGCCATCGATGGAAGTCACATCGACTTCCTGCCACAGACGCCTCACCGTCTTGGGGCCAAGGCCCGGGACATCGAGAAGATCCACGAGGCCATCGGGGATCTCGCTGGAGAGTTCATCCAGTTCGCTGATCTTCCCGGTCTCGAGGAACTCCAGAATCTTGTCTGCACTGCCGGCCCCGATGCCATCGATCGCCGTCAAGGCCTTCTTGTCTCCTGCGAAGCCCGAGATGTCTTCAGGAAGGTCCTTGATCACTCTCGCGACTTTTCGATTGGCATTGATCTTGAAGGCATTGGCACCGGTGACTTCAAGGATGGAGGCGATCCGCTCGAAGGCATCTGCAAGTTGACGATTCGCACTCATCAGGCAACATCTCCCAGTCCAAGGGCGGCTCCGTGCGCCTTGAGCAGTCGTCTTCGGAGCAGGGCATGTGATGGATCCGTCAGCCATGGATCGGATTCAATCCAGGCTTCCGCATCCTTGCGTGCAATGAGCAGCCACTGAAGATCATCCGGAAGTCGAGCCACTCTGAAGGGGGCCAGCCCGGATTGACGGGCGCCGAACAGTTCTCCGGGGCCTCTGATTTCAAGATCCTTCTCGGCAATCCTGAAGCCGTCATCCGTTTCCGCAACGGCTTCCAGACGAGCAAGGCCGTCTTCGGTGACGGGGTCGCCGACCAGAACGCAGAGTCCCTGATGGTCTCCACGTCCGACCCGACCTCTCAACTGGTGGAGTTGCGCCAGGCCGAATCGATCGGCTTGNTCGATGATGATCGTGGTGGCGTTGGGGATATCGATGCCGACCTCGATGACCGTGGTGGATACAAGGACATCGATTTCCCGGTTCCGGAAGCGTTTCATCACATCGTCACGTTGCTCGGCGGTCAGTCGCCCGTGCATCACCTCCACTGCGCAGCCCTCAAGATCACTCGCGAGAAGCCGGTCTCGATGGGTGTGCACATCGGTCAAGCCGTGATCCGAGGCGTCGATCACGGGAACGACGACGAATCCCTGTTGNCCATCCCGAACCCGATCTCGCAGATGCTGGTAGACGCGTTGGGATTCCTCTCCCCGGACGAACCGTGTGATCACTGGGCTGCGACCGGGNGGTCGTTCATCGATGATCGAGACATCAAGATCCCCGAAGATGGTCAGTGAAAGGGTGCGAGGAATGGGTGTCGCTGTCATCACGAGCTGGTGGGGAACCTGATTGTCGTCATCGCGGCGTGACCTCAGCAGTGCCCGCTGCTGAACACCGAAGCGGTGCTGCTCATCAATCACGACCACGGCAAGATCATTGAACTGAATCGATTCACTCAACAGCGCATGGGTTCCGATCACGATGTCGATGTCGCCCTTGGCGAGTCCGGACTCGACACGCCGCCGATGCGCGGTCGAGCAGGAAGCCGTCAGGACATCGATCGTCACTCGCGAATCGGCCAGCATGTCCCGAATGGCGATGTGATGCTGTTCCGCGAGAATCTCCGTGGGTGCCATCAGGGCCGACTGTCTGCCGTCTGCAATCGCCAGCAGCATGGCATAGAGCGCGACGATGGTCTTGCCGCTTCCGACATCTCCCTGCAGCAGCCTGTTCATCGGAATCTTCAGAGTGAGGTCTCCGGCGATCTCGGACACGACGCGTTGCTGGGCCAGTGTCAGTGAGAAGGGGAAGCGTGCGAGGATCCTGCGGTGACGTTCGTCATCGAATGGCAGGGTGGGTGCCACAAGTGTGTCACGGCGGTGATGTCGCTTCATCATGACGCCCAGCTGCAGCAGNAGAAGTTCATCGAAGGCAAGGCGATGCCGAGCCTGCTGAATGGAGTCCGCATCATCGGGTTGATGAATCAGTCGGTAGGCATCGGACAAGGGGAGTAGTTCTCTCTGCTCCCTGTATGAAGCGGGGAGGTGATCCTCCAGCAGATCGGCAGCGCCTTCGATGTTGGCCTCCACGACCTGTCGAATCCTGCTGGATGGCAACGCTTCACTGGCGGGATACACGGCCAGCAGTCGATCGGGCGTGCTTTCGATGGTGTCCTCGGCGGCGGGTTCGATCCGTGGATTGACAAGCTGAAGGCGGCCCGAGAACCGGCCGGGTTTGCCACTGACTCGAATGCGTCTGCCCGGCATCAATCGCTTGCTGATCCAGGGTTGATTGAAGAAGACGAGTTGCAGCTCTCCGGTCTCGTCTTCGATCACGGCTTCCACCTTGGCCTTGCGACCGAAACCCGGTCGAACCGATGCGATCTCGCCGACGACGGCGGCGACATCGGGAATCTCGCTGCTGTCACCGATGATGGCGTCCAGTTCGGCAATGCTGGCATGCTGTTGGGAACGTTCATACCGCGATGGCAGATGCAGGATCAGATCGGCCAGGCAACGGATTCCCAGATTCCGGAAGGCTTCCCCCTGACCAGGCCCGACGCCGGGCAGATCATCGACGAGTGTTGTCAATTCCAGGGGGGGTGTGCTCAAGGTGATTCGGTTCTCTGGTGAGGGGGTTTGGGTATGCGCACGATATCATCAAGGCATGGCCCTTCTGCCTTTCGACATCAAGGATGCCACCGAGCCGACTCCCGAACCGGTTTCCGTGTCCGAGGTCAGTCATCTGATCGTCGAGGCCCTGTCCAGGGGCCTTCCCGCCACGATTCGTGTGCGAGGTGAACTCAGTGGATTCACCGTCCGCAACGGGCATTGGTTCTTTTCCCTGAGGGATCAGACCTCCTCACTGGATGGCGTGATGTGGGCGAGTCAGGCGAGGAGCAATCAGCACACGCCGGAGGAAGGTGAGCAGGTCCTGATCACCGGTCGTGTCGGACATTGGCCTCGGGGGGGTCGCACTCGATTGGAAGCCAGACGGCTGGAGCCCGATGGGGCCGGTGATCTGCGGGCGGCCTTTCTGAAGCTGTGCAAGGAACTGCGTTCCCTGGGGTGGTTCTCGGATGACATCAAGAAGCCATTGCCGGCCTGGCCGAGACATATCGGGGTCGTGACGTCGGCAAAGGGTGCTGCGTTGACGGATGTGATCGCGACCGCCCGGTCTCGTTTTCCAGCAACGTCCTTGCTGATCGTCGATGTGCGGGTTCAGGGTGATGCCGCAGCCGCCGAGGTCGTCACCGCCATCAAAAGACTCGATGAGTCTGCGGCACGACTCGGGCTCGATGCCCTGCTGGTGACACGTGGTGGAGGCGCCGCCGAGGATCTGGAAGCATTCAACGATCGACGAGTCGCACAGGCTGTCCATGAAGCTCGCACACCTGTTGTCGCTGCAATCGGTCATGAATCGGATACGACAATCATTGAACTGGTTGCAGATGCGAGGGCATCCACGCCAACTCAGGCCATGACGATCCTGTTGCCGGATCGGGAGGATGTTCTCGAACGTTTCGACAGCTTCGGTCATCGACTGCATCAGGCAGGTGTTCAGATACTCCGAATTCGACACGGTCGAATCGATCCACTTGAAGAGCGACTCGTGCGTGGAAGTTCTGTCCGAATCCAACAGGACAGACTCAGAGTGAAGGCGTTGGAATCCCGGTTGTCGGCGGCACGCCCCGATCGACAGATCAAGGCGCGCCGCGCTCAACTGGAGATGTTCGAGGCCCGTCTGCACCGCGTTGCCAGACGCTTCGTCCTGGATCGTCCCCAGCCGAAGGATCTGATGCATCGTCTGAATCGCGCGGTCGCTCAATGCCTTCGGCACGAGTCGCAGCGTGTCAGGACTCTGGACCGGGCCATGCTCGCGGTCGATCCCATGGCCGTGCTTCAACGCGGTTACAGCATGACGGTGGATGAGCATGGAAGAACCGTCCGCGATGCATCATCAGTGGAGCCGGGTGACCAGCTCGTGACGCGGATCGCACGTGGTTCCATCCGATCAAGTGTGGACTCCACGGAGGCTGCTGGGACTGATTCTGATACAGTTGGGTCATGAGCCCCAAGGCCAAGCAGTCAACCGAACCCGATGGCGAATCCGTGAGATTCGAAGCGGCTGTCGATGAGCTGGAATCGATCATCACCCGGATTGAATCCGGGGAGTTGGAACTCGATGAATCGATGTCGCTTCACAAGCGAGGCCAGGTCCTCCTCAGGATCTGTCGTGAACGCCTCGAGGCTGCTGAGCAGGAACTGAAGACTGTTTCGCTCGATGACGAGGTCCTGGCCGGTGAAGATCCGGACAGTGATGAAACGGCTTGATGCCCATGACCACCCTGGCCGTGTCCCTTGATGGGTCCATGCTCTGGCAGCATCTGCCATGGGTGATCTTCGCCTTCTGCCTCGGGGCCTGTGTCGGCAGTTTCGTCAATGTGGTCGTTCACCGCATGCCTTCCGGCATGAGCCTGCTGTATCCACCGAGTCGTTGCCCCATCTGTGGAGGCAAGCTGAGATTCTTTCGAGAGAACCTTCCGATTCTGGGGTGGTTGTTCCTGCGAGGTCGATGTCGCATGTGCGGGGTTCGCATCAGTCCTCGATATGCGCTGGTCGAACTCGGCATGGCCTGTCTGTTTCTGTTGCTCTACGTCGTCTTCTTCTGGGTGTCCTATCGAAATGCCTGGTGGGGCGAAGTCGCAGGGCAGTGGTGGGACATCCAGCAGTTCGTGCGAGCATGGCCGGCCTGGGTGTGCATCGCGTTCCTGTTGTCCGCTCTGTATGCAATGACCGTGATCGATGCACGCACATTTACGATTCCAATCCAGATTCCCGTTTTCATCACCGTGACGGCATTCGTACTCTGGCCAGTGCAGGGGCTCATTGCCCGGACTCCGAAATGGATCGATCCTTCGCCCTGGCCTCTTCCGGGGCTGGACTGGTTCTGGTGTCTCGTGGCCTTTGGCGGCATGCTGGGCGTACTGGTTGCCTGTTTCCTGCTCTGGACGGGACGCTTGAAGTACAGCTTTTCCGATTACGAGGAGTACGTGAACGAGGGCGAAGTCCTGGGTGACTATCCGCACGCACGCCGTGAGATGTGGACCGAGCTGGTCTTCCTGATTCCGGTCATCCTCGGTCTGATCGTCGGTGGGATTCTGGGCACCATCCTCCAAGGGGAGCCGCCACACCCGTGGGTGCAGAGCCTCGGGGGATCGATGCTGGGCTATCTCGTGGGTGGAGGTCTCATCTGGGCCGTGCGGATCCTGGGCACCTTCGGCTTCGGTCGAGAAGCCATGGGCATGGGTGATGTTCACCTGCTGGGCTGTATTGGAGCAGTCATGGGCTGGTTCGATCCGATCCTCGTGTTCTTCATCGCGCCCTTCATCGGGCTGGCCTGGACGCTCCTGGCCTCGATTGGAACGGCCTTCGGCAGTCGTCGACGGGAATTGCCCTATGGTCCACACCTGGCCGTTGCAGCGGTCTTTGTGCTTCTGGCAAGGCCCTTGGTGATCTCTGGATGGGACGCCGTTCTTCCCCTGGTTCCCATGCCTGCCAGGGTTCTCAGCACGGAGCCGATCGAAGCCCAGTCCTTCGATTCCAGTAAAGACAGGATGTCCACTTGGCTGGACAGGCGGCATGGAACAGGATTCAATGAAACGGGTATCGGCCCTGATCTGGGCTTGGTGCCTTTGACAGCAGGGGATCGGCTCCTCGAGACCCCATGGCCCCGACGTGCAAGTTGAAAGGAAGATCAAATGCATGGACGCACACTGACCGCAATGGCACTCCTCATGGTGGCCGGCCTTTTGACAGGCTGCAATGACGCCAGCAAATCCCAAGTCACCATGCTCACGGAAGAGAACCGAGAGCTGCGAGATCAGATTGAAGAGCGTGATCGAGCCCTCGATGCCACGACTTCGGATCTGCGAGAAGCCAATCGACTTCTCCGGGAACAACAGGAACTGATGACCGTTACGACGGCCACTTCCGGGAATCCC
Source organism: Phycisphaerae bacterium (assembly GCA_002702575.1). GTDB lineage: Bacteria > Planctomycetota > Phycisphaerae > Phycisphaerales > SM1A02 > UBA1668. The sequence continues at coordinate 28,220 of PAAJ01000019.1, forward strand.
TTCGAAGGCATTGAAGGTGTTTCGACAACAGTCGAAGGTGACGAGGTCACCGTTTCGATGGAAGGCGACATCCTCTTTGATTCCGGTCGAACATCACTCCGCAAGCCTGCCAAGTCATCGCTTCAGCAAATCGCCAGCATCCTGAACAACGACTATCAGGGCAAGACCATCGTCATCGCGGGACACACGGACAGCGATCCCATTCGCAAGAGCGGCTTCAAGAGCAACCATCATCTCGGGTTTGAACGAGGTTGGGCGGTCTACGAGTATCTCACCAGTCATGGTGTGAGCCCTGATCGGATCGCGGTGAGCAGCTACGGTCCAAACGCACCGATGGGAACCAAGAAGGAATCCCGGCGGGTTGAGATCGTCGTTGCCGACGCTCAGTAGGGTTCATCCCTCATTCGATTTGTCCCAGAGGACCGATTCTGCAGGAATCGGTCCTCTGTTCTAGTCTGTACACATCGTGAAGCAGCCGCCTTCGATGCTCGACAGTACGAGTTCGGCCCCAGCCGGCAAGGGGTTGTCGCTCTTGACACTGGGCGCGATCGGCGTGGTTTTCGGCGATATCGGGACCAGCCCGCTCTATGCCTTCCAGGCAGCCTTCGGCGAAGCCCTGTTCCAGAACACCCAGGGCGTCAAAAGCTCCACGGAGATGGCCCATGTGATGGGCACGCTCTCCCTCTTCCTCTGGGCGATCATCATCGTGATCTGCCTCAAGTATGTGATCTTCATGATGCGTGCGGACAACGATGGTGAGGGTGGTGTGCTTGCGATGTTCAGCCTCCTGATGGCTCGTCGCCAGTCGGAGGGATCCGAGAAGTGGTTTTCAAAGATTGCTGGTCGCGGGGGACTCGTCTTCCTCGCCATTGTCGGGGCAGCGTTGCTGTACGGGGATGGGGTGATCACGCCTGCAATCTCCGTTCTGGCAGCAGCCGAGGGCATCAATCATGCTTCTTCGGGTCAGATTCCCAAGTGGGTTCCGACCTTCAGTGCGGTTGGAATCCTGATTCTGCTGTTCATGCTTCAGCGATTTGGAACGGGTCGGATCGGCATTCTCTTCGGTCCGATCATGCTGATCTGGTTCCTCGTGATCGCGGCGCTTGGAGTCGGCGGAATCATCGGCAACCCGGAGGTTCTGACTGCGATCAACCCTATGTGGGCCATCGATCTGTTCACTGCCAAGCCCTGGCTGGCCTTCATCTTGTTGGGTGCGGTCGTGTTGTGCGTGACCGGGTGTGAAGCACTCAGTCTCGACATGGGACACTTCGGACGACCGGCGATCCGGATTGCCTGGTTCTCGCTTGTTGCCCCCGCATTGCTCTTGAACTATTTCGGACAGGCTGCCGTGATCATCGAATCCCATCAGCCTCCTGCGAATCCGTTCTATGCGCTGGTCCCTGATGTCCTCATGATTCCAATGATCGTGCTCTCGATCATGGCTGCCGTGATCGCTTCGCAGGCCATCATCGCGGGAGCGTATTCGATCACACGTCAGGCAATCCGACTCATGCTGTTGCCACCCACCAACGTCCGGCACACCAGCAAGTCCCATGAGGGTCAGATCTACGTGCCATCGATCAACCGTGCCATGTTGATCATCTCCGTCCTGCTGGTTCTTGGATTCAAGACTTCAGACAATCTCAGTGCGGCCTACGGCCTTGCCGTCACAGGTGTCATGGTCACCTCGACGATCATGTTGGCGATGGTGGCGCGTCGTGCCTGGGGCTGGTCGTGGTTCGTGATCTGTCCTCTGCTGCTCGGGTTCTTCGTGATCGATCTGGCTTTTCTCGGTGCCAACCTCCTGAAGGTGCCCAGTGGGGGCTGGATTCCGCTGGCGATCGCATTCGTGATGGTGATCCTCATGACGACCTGGCTTCGGGGCTGCCGGCTCATGGATGTCACCAAGTCGGAGAGTGATACGCCACTTGATGATTTCATCTCCGAGGTCAGTGAGGCCGAAGTTGTTCGTGTACCGGGGTGCGGCGTCTTCCTGACATCGACGGCGCATACGACGCCTCAGTCGCTGCTCAAGTTGTATCGTCACATCCCGGCATTGCCCGAGGAAGTCATCGTCGTCAACTTCCAGCTCATCGGTCGGCCTCGTGTTCCAAAGACGGATCGGGTCCGGGTATCCGAGCTCAGCGAAGGTTTCTGGTTCCTGGAATGTCCCATCGGCTATCTGCAGGAGCCTTATCTGCCTCGCCTGCTTCGGGAGGCATCGCAGCACGGCTTGCGAGTGAAGCCCGACAAGGTCACGTACTACACGCGACGCGACATCCCCTCGAGGGTCTGGGGCGACCACATGGTCAATTGGCGCAAGAGTCTGTTTTTCCTGATGCTTCGCAATGCCAGAAGCGCAACGGATCAGCTCAGCTTGCCTTCCGATCAGGTTGTCGAAGTCGGTGTGCGATTGAACTTCTAGCGATCTTGGATCACAGCAACGGTCCGATGCCTTCTTCCCGTATCTGCTTGATCATCAACGTGAAGTCCACGATGAGCTGATCCAGTCTGCGTGAAGCGGCTTCCAGACTGTTGTACAGATCAGGATTCTGCATCAGCTGTCCGATCGTTCCGTCGCCTTGCTGCATGGTCTTGACCAGGCTGTTGCTGGAGTTCAGGAGTTCCCGGAGCTGCCTGGCTGTTTCAGCCAGTTCAAGACCAACCTCGTCCGATCGCACATCCAGGGTTCGGGCTAATCGAGTGAGTTCTTCCGTGGCGCCGATGGCTCGATCCATGACAGCAGGCAGCCGTTCAAGCATGGCCTGCATGTTTTCCCTCATGACGGGGTTGTCGACCCATTCTGTCGTGGAGGCCAGCAATCGGTTGAAGTTCTGAATCGCGCTGGCGATCGTTCTCTGGTCAGTGGTGTCCGAGCCGAGGATCACCGTCAACTGCTCTCCGATCGTGCTGAATGATGCCAGGAGAGATCCCAGCCGACGATCGAGTTCATTGCCCAGTTGAGTCATCATCATCGAGGGGATCCGATTCACTCGGATGACCTCACCCTTCTGGATCGACGAGGCTTCGGCAGACCACCCTTGGGTGATCATCGCCATTTGCCCACTGTTTCCCAGCAGCGAATCCCGGACGAGGAATTGCACGTTTCGGGGGATCACGATTCTGGTATCGACTTCGATGGTCAATTCAACCGGCAAGGTCTCGTCATCGACGAGCTGTACGTCGGTGACCTGGCCTGCATGCACGCCGTTGAGTGTGACGAGGCTTCCATTTCGAAGGCCGACGGCATCCTCTGTCCGAACCAGGAACTGCCATCCACCAGTCGTCTTGATTTCTCCGAACAGCACAAGGAGCGCCACCAATGCCGCCGTGGCGACGATGGAACAGAGGCCGATGAGAAAATCTCGCTGTCCGTCTCTCACGCCGTCGGCTCCTCGCCCTCGACAGGCTGAAGGCCTGCGAGCTCCTCGGGTGTCGCCCGGCCTTCCAGAAAGCGTCGGACGGAAGGATCCTCGGTTGTACGGAAGGTCTCTGGTGATCCCTGCATGTGGATTCGCCCTTCTTGAAGCAGCACCATCCTATCGGCAATACGAAACGAGAGCTGCACATCATGCGTCACCACGATGCTGGTGAGCTGCAAGGCCTCCTGCAGGCGACTGATGAGTTCTCCGATGATGTCGCTGCGAATGGGATCCAGTCCGGTCGTCGGCTCGTCGTACAGAACGATCTCGGGTTGAAGCACGATGGCTCTGGCCAGGGCGACACGCTTGCGTTGACCGCCCGACAACGTCGCGGGATTGCGGTCCTGTGTTCCGGGCATGCCGACCATCTCCAGCATCGTCTCGACACGTTCCGAACGTTCCGATTCGCTCATTTCGGAATGCTCTCGAAGTGGGAAGGCGACGTTCGCGCCAACGCTCATCGAGTCGAACAGGGCACCTTGCTGAAAGAGAAATCCGATCCGACGTCGGTAGGGACCCAGCTGGGCTTCCGGAACCTGATCGATTCTGTCTTGATCGAACCAGACTTTTCCCGCATCAGGTTTCAACAGGCCGATGAGATGCTTCAGCATGACACTCTTGCCACAGCCGCTGGGACCCATGACAACCGTCGTGGCCGCTCGCTTGAACTCAAGATCGATTCCCTTGAGGACATGGTTCCTCTGGAAGGACTTGTGCAAGCCCTCTGTACGCATGATGGCATCAGGTAACTCAGGGGCCATGGAAGCTTCCATCTGGGGGGTCTTTGTGAAGAGCTCTTGTCAGAGCGTATCATCCTTCGGTTCAATGACATGGGCAATCAGGCCATTTCGAAGACCGGTCCCTCAGTCCTGCACGGATGGACCGTACGCCCTCGCTGAATCGAGGCATTGCTGACATGGGGATCTCAGACAGGGATTATGGACGCTATGTTCCCCGGGGCGGCAACCGTTTCGGCGGCAGACTCGCCTCGGGTGGTGGCGGCCGGACCGGGTTCAGTGTGACGACCTGGATCATCATCGCCTGTGTGGCGGTCTTCGTGATCGACGGCTTTCTGCAGCGATACAGCTCATGGGTCGAAACCGGCACGTACTACGTCTACTCAGCGGAGGCGGGGCATTGGATCGAATACCAGGGCAATCCTCTCTATGGAAGTCCTGATCGATCGAGCGATACGACGCTGGGCGATGAAATCGTGCGGGAGTCCATTCCGCTGCTGCAGTCGGATGGCAAGATCAAATCCGAAACGGTCGCAGGTCTTCCAGTCCTGAATCCCCAGGGGCAGGCGCTGGCCATTGCAGTGGTCACACCGATGACTCCGTTGCAGAAATGGCTGCATTTTTCGACCAAAAAAGTGATCGGCGGTGCGCAGCTCTGGCGGTTGGTGGGTTTCCAGTTCCTGCATGCGGACATGACGCATCTGCTGTTCAACATGATCGCGCTTTTCTTCTTCGGTCCTCTTGTTGAACAGTTTCTGGGGCGTAAACGCTATCTCGCGTTCTATCTGCTCTGTGGTGTATTCGGAGCCCTGCTGTATCTGTGTCTGAATCTGCTGGGATGGGTCTGGATCACGCAGCTTGGATTGCCCGAGATGCCGGGGTTGCTCTTCAACGCGACCGGGGTGCCTCTGATCGGTGCTTCGGCCGGTGTGTTCGGCGTGATCATCGGTGGCGCATTGCTGCAGCCCAATGTGAAGGTGCTGCTCTTCTTCATCATTCCAATGCGATTGGCGACCCTGGCGATGGCGCTCATCGCGATCTCGGTGATCTTCATCCTCTTCGGGCTCGACAACGCCGGCGGTGAGGCCGCTCATCTGGGTGGTGCCATCGCAGGCTGGTATTTCATCAAACGCCCGGAACAGCTCCACGGGCTCTTCAACTTCTTCGGTCGAGTGGATCCCACCTCGCGGCACTTTGCCATCAAAGGCGGAAAGAAGCGTGGTGGGCGTGGGCCGGATGACCGTCAGGTGGATCGCATCCTCGACAAGATCTCACGGGAAGGCCTGCAGAGCCTGTCCAAGAAGGAAAAGCGGATCCTGGCGGAAGCATCGAAGCGGGACAGTTCATCCTGATGAGTCAGCCGCTGAGCTTCTCGGTCGAGCGTGCGTGCAGCCAGTCGGCCGCTCGGGTCGGTCGCATTGAAACCCAGCATGGAGGATTCGATACTCCGGCCTTCATGCCGGTTGGTACACGAGCCTCCGTCAAGGGCCTGACGCCGGAACAGGTTGCGGATACGGGCAGCCAGATTCTGCTGAACAATGCCTATCACCTGATGTTGAGGCCAGGTGATGAAATGGTCTCGAATCGGGGGGGTGTGCATCAGTTCATGAGATGGTCCGGACCGATCCTCACGGATTCAGGTGGGTATCAGGCGTTCTCGATGGCGGACATCAATGCGATTGACGATGAGGGCGTGACCTTCAAGTCGATCATCGACGGCTCGAAGGTCCACCTGGGCCCCGAGCGTGCGATGACTGTCCAGAACAATCTCGGCGCGGACATCATCATGGCCTTCGATGATTGCCCTCCCGCGGCAGCCCCACAGGAAGATGATCCTCGGGCGGTCGCCGCATTCCGTCATCGACTGGAAGTGGCCGTTGATCGAACGACGGACTGGTTGAAACGCTGTGTCCAGTCCCATGCCAGATCGGATTCGCAATCGCTTTTCGGAATTGTCCAGGGCGGACCTCACGAGGATCTTCGTGAACGATCAGCTGCCGCCATCACGAGCATCGAGTTGCCCGGGTACGCCATCGGCGGGGTGGCGACTGGAGAGCCGCCGGAGGAAATCCACCGGATCGTGGCCCATACGGCACCCCTTCTTCCAGAGGACAAGCCCAGATACCTGATGGGGGTGGGCTATGAAAAGGATCTTGTGACCGCTGTGAGGGCTGGCGTCGACATGTTCGACTGTGTCCTGCCCACCAGAAATGGTCGAAATGCCGGGGTCTTCACGCGGAATGGTCGAATTCAACTCCGAAATGCTCGTTTCAAGGAGGATGACGGGGTCCTCGAGGACGGTTGCGACTGTGCTGCCTGCTCTGGGGGATTCACGAGGGCGTATCTGAGGCATCTCTTCATCTCCGGGGAGATGCTGGGCCCCATCCTGGTCAGTCAGCACAACCTGAGGCACTACCAACGCCTCATGCTGGACATCCGGCGGGCCATACGGGAAGATGCGTGGTCTTCGCTGTACCGGGCGTGGCCGGTGCTGGGCACTGGTCCGGAGGCCCTTTGAGAGTCCGAGAGGGCCATTTTCGATCCATCTTCACAGTCCGTCGATGCGGACGAACATGAAACAGATCAGCTACCGGACAAGCACGTGAGAGACTTCATGACGCAGGCAACGAATACAGGTGATGCCACCCTGCTGGTAATCGGTTCAGTTCCGGTACAACCGCCTCTGGGTGGCGCCCAAAGTGGTGGTGGTGTGATTGGTGAACCTGGAACACCCGCCGAGGGTGCAGAAGGTGCTCAGGCACCGCCTTCCCTGTTCGGTCCCGGGCTGATGCCATTCATCTTCGTGATCCTCTTTCTCTTCATCGGGATGTCTTTCCTGAGCCAGCGAAGGGAAAAGAAGCGACGAAAGGCCCTGCTGGATCAGTTGGCCAAGAAAGCAAGTGTTCAGACGATCGGCGGAATCATGGGTTCCGTGATCGAAGTGAAAGGGGATCTCGTGGTCCTCGAAGTAGACAAGTCTTCAAATACCCGGATGACCTTCTCCCGATCGGCCATCCAACAGGTTCTCGAACCGGGAGAGGGAGCCGCAGCAAACTGACCCGTCCTGATCGGACGTGTCATGCGGATGTAATCGCATGCAGAACCTGATTGGCAAGATCGTTCTCATTCTCTGCATCATCGGCGCCTGCGTGTGGGCTTTCATCCCACCCAGCGAGAAGATCCGGCTCGGCCGTGACCTGAGCGGTGGTGTCAGCCTCGTGTATTCCGTGCGTATGCCGGAGGGTGCCAACCGGCGTCAGATTCTCGAGCAGACCATTGATGTGCTCAAGGATCGAGTGAACCCGCAGGGTGTGCTTGACATCGCCATGACCCCCTTGGGCACGGACCGCATCGAAGTCGTGATGCCATTGCCCAACGAGGATGTGAAGGCCCTCGCTGCGGCATTTGAACTGGAATTGAACGCCCTCGTTCAGGCAGCTGAAATCAAGGCTTCCGAACTGGATGCGGCCCTCGATGCCGGTACAGCGGTTGACCGTTTCGGCGGGAAGGGCGATCGCGGGCAATTGGTCGCCCAGCTGCAGGAAGCGCATGACTCGGTCAAGAAGCTTGAAGCCGAACTCACCACCGAACAGGCGCGTGGTGCCGGTGATCTCGCCGAAGACAAGGCTGCACAGCGTGATCTGTCCAGAAGACTGGCTGATGCCGAGATCAGCTATGAAGACCTCTATGAAGAGGTGATGGCGCTGAGCTTGCAACGCTCGAGAATCGTCAGGATGCTGGAATTGCCCGAGCGAAGAGAGCTTCTTCGTGGAGCTGACGGCAAGCCGATGATCGATGAAAACGGTGAGCGGGTCTTCCGTCCATCCCAGCGTCAAGCTGCGATGAGCCAGATCATCCAGGAGTTCCCTGAACTGACCGATGACCTCGCCAAGGTGACGGCTGCCTGGAAAGCCTACGAAGCCAAGCGGACCGGTCTTGATGATCCGGAGGATCTCAAGCGTCTGTTGCGCGGTGCCGGTGTGCTGCAGTTCCATATCGCCGTTCGGACCGGACTGGCCCAGGGTGTCAGTGTCGAAGATCTTCGTGCCCAGCTCGCCGAGGTCGGTCCGGAAAACACCGATTCGGCCAATGCTCGATGGTTCGGGATCCACGACCTTCAGCAATGGGTGGATTCACCCGAGCAGCTGCAGGCGCTCCAAGCCGACCCACAGGGATACTTTGCGACCCGCAGTCTCGAAGCCGCCGAGCATGACGGTCAGATCTATCTCCTGCTCTACACATCCGAACCCAAGAGCATGACCCATGACCGCGGTACGGACTGGGCTCTGGAAGCCACAGGCTCCACCGTTGACCAGATGGGGCGACCTGCCGTCAGCTTCAGACTGGATGCCGGAGGCGGTAACCGCATGGCTCGACTGACGGGGCCCCATGAGAAGGAGCCGATGGCGATCGTGCTGGACGGCAAGGTCTATTCGGCGCCGACTCTGCAGAGTCAGATCAGCAACAACGGCATCATCACGGGCAGCTTCAGTCAAAACGACATNGCCTATCTCACCCGCGTGCTGGATGCCGGTGCGCTGGAAGCACGGTTGTCACAGGAACCGATCGCCGTGAGCGTTCTGGGCCCATCCCTTGGTGCGGACAACCTGGATCGTGGNTTTGAAGCCTTCATGTGGGCTGTCATCGTCGTCGCGGTCTTCATGCTCCTCTGGTACTTCTTCGCCGGATTCGTGGCCGACGTCGCGCTGCTCTGCAACGGCATCATCATCTTCGGTGTGATGGCGATGATGCAGGGCACCTTCACGCTGCCTGGTCTCGCTGGTGTGGTGCTCACAATGGGCATGGCTGTCGACGCCAACGTCCTGATCTATGAACGCATTCGTGAGGAACTTCAGTTCCACGGAGCTCGCGATCTCCGTGAAGCCATTCGCGAGGGGTACAACCGGGTCTACGCCACCATCGTGGATGCCAACCTGACCAACCTCATCGTGTGTGCCGTGCTGCTTCTGATGCAGCCGACGACGGAGGTCAAGGGATTTGCATTGACCTTGACGATCGGCATCATCGCCACGCTCTTCACGGCCTTGTTCGTGACCCGTGTGATCTTCGATCTCTATGCAAGCGTGCTCAAGATCCGCACGCTTCCGATGCTGGCCACCACCATCCCGGTTCTGGCCAAGCTGCTTCGTCCCAATATCAACTGGGTCGGGCTGCGAGGCATCTTCTGGACCATGAGCTTCATTCTGATCGTGGGCTCCTTCGTCCTCTTCTTCTCCCGTGGCAAGCAGATGTTCGATACGGAGTTCCGTGGCGGTGTCTCGATCACGATGCAGACCCGGGACGATGGTGGCAGCCGTTTGATGCTGCCCCACATGGGTGCGGATTCCGTCCAGGATCGCATTCGTTCCATGGCGGAACAGGCCGGTCCAGAGGACACGCTCCACAACAGACTGCTTCGAGAATTCCGATTCGCCAAGGTGCTGACCATCGGTGACACCGGCGTGGACGCCACCGGCCAGACGGTCGCAGATGGTTTCCAGGTCAAGGTCTCCAACCCACCGGGTGTGGCGGAGAATGAATCCATTCAGGATCTCGTCGAGGCCGAGCTGCTTTCCGAGTTCGGTGATGAGCTGGATATCTCTCCAGGCAGAAGCTTTGCCGGTGCCGGTGTCCAGCGGTATGCCCAGTTCACGCGTCCAATCGAGTCGTTGTCCCTGGCCGAAGTCGTCGGTCAGGAGGATTTGAAAGGCGATCTTGCGGAGTTCCAGGGCGGTGTCCTGGTGCTCATCGAAGACATCGAGCCGGCAGTCACGCTCGAGGATGTCACGATGCGGATCGACCGGCTTCGTCAGGATCCGGACTTCTCATCCGATACGGCTGGTCGCGAGGTCGTCGTCTTCGGTCTGACGCCGTCTCAGGATGATCAGTTCACGTCCGTCGCCGTGGCGGTCATGGATCCTGATATCAACTACATCCGAACGGATAGTGCCCTCGTGGATGAGCGGCTTGCGAAACGTGAATGGCAGCTGATCTCGACTGCCCTTGAGCGTCAGAGCAGCTTCGAGCAGGTCAGCAGCTTCGCGCCAAGTGTTGCTCAGACCAGAACGGCCAACGCGATTGGTGCGGTGATTCTTTCACTGGCCGGCATCCTGTTCTACATCTGGATCCGGTTCGGTTCATTCTGGTATTCACTGGCTGCGATCGTGGCCTTGTGCCACGATGTGGTGATCGTGATCGGCTTCCTGGCCCTGTCGGGCTATCTGGGGGCCTACGAGTTCTTCTGGAGCAATCTGCTGCTGGAGGAATTCCTGATCGATACGGGCATCGTGGCAGCCTTGTTGACGGTGATCGGCTACTCCCTGAACGATACGATCGTCATCCTCGACCGTATTCGTGAGAACCGTGGCAAGCGGCCGTTGCCGACCCAGGAGATCGTGAACAGTTCGATCAACCAGGCCTTCAGCCGAACGGTACTGACGTCCGTGACCACGCTCATCGCGGTTCTGATCATCTACATCACGGGCGGAACCGGTATTCGAGGCTTCGCCTTTGCGCTGGTGATCGGTGTGATCGTCGGTACCTATTCCTCCGTCGCAATCGCCTCGCCGATGGTCTTCCGTCGCGGTGGTGGCCGCGATTCCCGTGAGGAGGAGGATGAGCAGTTTGACCTGGATGAAGGTGGTCTGGAGCCTGAGGGAACCCTGCCGGCCTGAGCTTCCAGCAGCGACTCAATCGGTTTCAATCAGAAATCTTCAGATGCCCCCGGCTTCGGCCGGGGGCATTTTCATCTTCAGGCCGGTTTCCTGCCGAAGAAAACAGTGAGGGGCTTCAACTGAATCAATGGATGCACGGAGGCATCGAAGATGACAGCCGGTACGAAGGCACTTCTGCTCTTGTCTGTAGTGGGTTTGATTGTTCTTGTGGCGTGGTACGGAGATGGGCCACCACAGGAAGACAGTTCGGCCAGCGGGGCGGTTCCCGCCAAGGTGAAGGACCCATTGCTCGCTTCGGCAACGACATCACGTCCTGTCCGAGCATCCAGTTCATCCAGTTCATCCAGTTCATCCAGTTCATCCACGGTCAGACCAGGGCAGCCATCTCGTNCAGAGACCGCCCGGACGATGAGGACACGAACCGTCTCGGAACGATGGGGTGACTCCAATCAGACTCAAGCCCGTCGTCAGTCACCGCCACCGCCTCCAGCGAGGTCCATGGCGTCACAGAAGGCCGCCTCGAAGCCATCAGAGAACACGGCCCGGCAGACGCCGACCCTCACAATGGGGAGCGACCTTGATTCAACGGTCCCGGGAACCTGGAGCCAGGCGAGATGGAATGCACTCAGAGACAAGATCGAAGCAGGGGCCTCCCAGCCAGTTTCTTCCAGCAGGCCCGGCACGNCTGGCCAGTCGGATCGATCCGGGGTCGTGACCCCTTCGTCCTCCAACGAGTCCGCCCGAAGCAGTCAGGCCAGTACTCCCAAGTCTTCAGCACCGACTTCTCGAGAGGCCAGTACGCACAAGGTGCGACCCGGTGACACCCTTGGCCATATCGCTCAGCAGTACTACGGTGCTGCGAGTCGATGGCACCGTATTGCAGAGGCCAATCCGGGAGTGGATCCATCTTCCTTGCGAGTCGGCCAGGAGCTGGTGATTCCACCAGGTCCACGAGCGAATCGCTCATCGTCCACAACACGGCAAGATCGACCGCAGCATGACCTCCCTCAGGGTCGTACGCACACCATCGGTGAAGGTGAAACCCTCAGTTCCATTGCAGAGGACCATCTTGGGCATGAACGCCACTGGTACAAGATCTATGAGATCAACGAGAAGCGGATTGGAGACAATCCGGATCGACTCGTTCTTGGAATGGTGATCGCGATTCCCTGATCACTACCCGGAAACAAGTTTCATGTTGGCCTGCATGCGCGTCGGGTTGAGACTGCCGACCACAACCGATGTGATGGCATCCGCGACCGGTGACGTCCGATAGAGGAATGTCAGGGCGTCCTCACCAGACAGATGTCCGCTTCGTAGCGCCTTCTTGATCACGACACCAACGCCACGCTGGGCTGCTTCCGCAATGACGGCTTCCTGGGATCGATCCTCGAGGTGATACTCGATCATCAGGGCATCCGCCCAGGACATGGCCGCGCGATTGCCATCGGCCGTTTTTCCCGAAAAGCCGATGGCACGCGTCATCCCGGCATCCTTGAAGGACTCCATGGTCTCGATGTACTGCGTGTCNTCGAGGATGGTTCGATCNTTGCCGTCGGAATGAATCCACAGAACATCGACGTGATCTGTACGCAGTCGGCGCAGGCTCTCCTGAAGGCTTTTGACCGCTGCGGTCGAGGAGAAATCATAGGTCGATTGGCCGTCCCGGAAGATCTCACCCACCTTGGTGGAAAGGATCACCTGCTCACGTCGGTGTTCAATCGCCTTGCCGAGACGATCCTCGCTCAGGCCGTAACTCGGTGCGGTATCGATGACGCTGATTCCAAGATCCAGCATGCGATGAACGATCTCGATCGAGGCCTCCTCCGAGGGCAGTTCGAAACCATCTGGAAACTTCACGTTCTGGTTCCGCCCGATCTTCAGAGCGCCCCAGCCCAGTCGACTGCATTCGATTGACGTCGAACCTAGTGGACGGTGGTCCATGTGGACTCCAGTTCCCATGGGGGGATAGCGACAGCGGCTGTTGGCCAATCGTTTGGCATCTCGAAGGGCGTGGTGCCGGAGGGTTCCGAAAGCTGTTCCATGATCANTTCCGAGAGCATGGGAACCAGGGCAAGCTTGGTTGGCCATGCGGTGAGCACATTCTCCTCATGAAAAACAGTCGGGCGATCGGGTCGTTTTCCACTTGAGGATCCTTCCGCTCTGGAAGCGAGGTAGGTGGAGAAACGAACATCACTGAGATCCAGGCCAGGAAGCGCCGTCTTCAGATCATCGATCGCACGGTCGATGGCCTGTTGTCGAGTTGATCTCGCCATGTCCTCGGCCACCTGTCCGCCGATCTGCCACACGACACGATCTGCGTGGTCTCGAGTCGATGTGATGGTCAGCCAGGGACTGGCATGGCGAATGCAGTGTCCGTTGATGATCGGAAGCGTGCCGGAGGCCATGATCATCTGGAGCGGGCGTTGCTGAATATGTTCGACAGGCAACCCCAGTCTGTTTCGAATTCTCGAGTTGCCCTCTCCGGCGGCGAGAATCACCTGGTCCGGAATCACCGTCATGTTCCGACCACCTGGACAGCGGAGATGGACTTCACGGACATGACCACTGGGCGATGCCTCGAGCTCGATGCCCTGAGGGCCTTCGACCTTGAGGATCCGCTTGAGATGATTGTCAGCAAGGACCTGAAGGAAGCTGCCCGGTTCGATGACCTGCTCGCCAAGTCTGAGAACAGGACCATTCCAATCGCGGAGTGCCGAGGGTCTTGAGTCCCGATCAAGCGGTTTGGGNTTGACGCTGAGGCTCAGAGAAGCGCCCATGAGTCCGATGCGGGATCGAATGCCGCGAGTGGCCCAGATACAGCAGTACTCGGCCCGCCTGCGGACCTGGGTGAGATCCGGGGTTCGTTCACCTGCGAGGGATCTTCGCCACCTGAGGGGCATGCCACGGATCGCTCGAGCGGCCTTGCCTGCACGGCCGTGGAGTGCGTATTTGAGGCCGCCATGAATGATGCCCTGAGACCAGATGGTCTGTCCCGTCCCCAGTGCACTGGCTTCGACAAGGGCAACGGAATAGCCCTGCCGGTGGAGATCATCCAGCAGCCAAAGCCCGGCAGCACCACCGCCGAGGATCAGGACATCGAGCCGATGGGGAGCGGCCATCCCTGCATGCTCGTTGACGCGGTGGCTGCTCGTCAAGCCCGGCTCCAGTTCGGATATCCTCATTGAGGATTCAGGCCACAGGGAGCAGTCATGGAACATAGAGCAGTGTTGATTCCGGGTGATGGGATCGGTCCGGAGGTCACCGGGGCGGCCGTTCGGATTCTGGAAGCCGCCGGTGCGGAGATTCAGTGGGAAGAGCATCTCGCGGGCGTTGCGGCCATCGAGGCTGGCTCGGCGGATGTCCTGCCCGATGCGACCATGAAAGCGGTCCAGAAGCATCGCATCGCCTTGAAGGGGCCCTGTACGACTCCGATCGGCGAGGGATTCACTTCAGTCAATGTCGCGCTTCGAAAGCGGCTGGATCTCTTCGGCGCAGTCAGGCCTGTGCGATCCATCGATGGCGTCAACACCCGATTCAGCGATCCGGGGGTCGATCTCGTCGTGGTTCGAGAAAACACGGAAGGACTCTACTCCGGTATCGAGAACATCATCACCCCAGGCGTGGTGACCTCCCTGAAGGTCGTGACCGAGCAGGCCAGCCGACGGATCGCCAAATTCGCCTTCCACTACGCGGCGACTCGTGGTCGACGTCGTATCACCGTGCTTCACAAGGCCAACATCATGAAACAGGGGGATGGTCTGTTCATCCGCTGTGCTCGTGAGGAATTCGAAGCCTGGAAGAACGAGCTTGAGTACGAAGAGCTCATCATCGATGCCGGCAGCATGAGAATCGTCCAGCAGCCTGAGCGATTCGACATCCTCCTGTGTGAGAATCTCTATGGGGATGTCGTTTCCGATCTCTGTGCCGGGCTGGTCGGTGGTCTTGGAGTGACCCCTGGTGCGAACTTCGGAATGGACAATGCCGCCATCTTCGAAGCGGTCCACGGATCGGCTCCTGATATCGCGGGGCAGAATCTGGCCAATCCACTGGCAATCATCATGAGCAGTGTCATGATGCTTCGTCATATCGCGGATACGGCCAATGACAGCAGTTGCGGCTCAGCAGCCGATCGCATCCGCGACGCTTACAACGCGTGCCTCGTTGCAGGGGAGAAGACCCGCGATCTCGGCGGCTCGCTTGGAACGACTGAATTCACCGATGCGGTCATCGCGAGGCTCTGAACATGCCCACTATGCAGGATTGGACGATTCCCGGTGCCTTGGATCAGACCATTGCGGGGACGACTCATCTTGTGGAAGGGGAGGCGAGAGGCGTGGTGCTGGTCGCCCATGGTTTCAAGGGCTACAAGGACTATGGTTTCATCCCGCTGCTTGCCGCACGCCTGGCTTCGGAACGTCTGATCGTCCATCGATTCAATTTCAGCCATTCCGGAATGACTCATGGTCATGGTCCTTTCGACGCGGATCTGTTTCGCAACGACACCTGGAATCGACAGGTCGAGGACATCCTGGCCGTCCAGTCCGCTCTGATCGATGGCACACTGGNAGGAAGCGGTCGGCCACAGGTGCTCTTCGGCCATTCCCGTGGCGGCGTCACGGCGATCCTGGCTGCTGGGCGGTGGGCCGATGATGAGAGAATGAGCCTGCTCCGTGGCGTGATCACGGCCGCGTCGCCTGCTCGTGCGTGCAGTCTCCCCGATGACCAGCGGGAGGCGTTCCTGCGGGACGGCTTCATCGACTCGCCCTCTGCCAGAACCGGGCAGACACTCCGAATCGATGCCGGGTGGCTTCGGGAGCAGCAGGCGGATCCCGAGGGGCATGATCTGGCAACCCAGGCGGGGCGCGTCCGGGTCCCCGTAGGCATCGTGCATGGTCTGGCTGATCGAACCGTTTCGCCTGATGACGCCGTGTTCCTTGCCGAAGCGGTCGGGGAACGCGCCATCATGCGCATGATTCAGGATGGCGACCATGTCTTCAATACGCCCAATCCCGCTGATGCAGGGGCGGAGCCCAGCCGACAGCGACTGGAGATGGAGCAGGTCGTCGTCGATCTGTGCGCCCGCTGGATCAGGTGATCATGGGGTCGATTCAGCAACTTCAACGTTGCTGCTGACGTCCTGATCCTGATTCAGGGAGGTTGTTTCGACCACGGGTGGATCGACCGGTTTGCGGTCGAGTGCCTTGCGGGAGATGCTGCCGTCCACGCCAACATCCTCGACCTGGACCGCGACTTTCTGGGAGACACCACGCTCACGCTGGGTGACACCGTAGAGTCGATCGCAATCGAGCATGGTTCGCTTGTTGTGCGTGATGATGATGAAGTGACTCTGGCCCCTGAACTGATCCAGTGCGCCGAGGAAACGCTCGACATTGGCATCATCCAGTGGGGCATCGACTTCGTCGAGAATGCAGAATGGGGATGGCTTGGACTTGAAGATGGCCAGCAGGAGGGCAATGGCCGTCATCGCCTTCTCGCCACCGGACAGCTGGCTGTTGACACGGGGCTTCTTGCCTGGAGGCTTGGCTTTGATCTCAATGCCGGACTTCAGCATGTCGATCTCGCCTTCTTCGTCCGGGACGAGCATCATGTCGGCACTGCCACCACCGAAGAGTTGCCTGAACATGCCTTGTGGGCCTGCGAAGCATTCCCGAATGGTGTTGAAGGTTTCCTCGAAACGGTCCTTGCTGACCTGTTCAAGTTCGATGATGAGCGATTCAAGCTGAGTCCGTGCGTGATCGATGTCTTCGACCTGCTTGATGAGATCCTCGTTGCGTTCCTCGAGCTGACCTTCTTCCTGGATCGCATCGATGTTCACGTTGCCCAGCGACTTGATCTGGGCCCGGAGCTCCGTGATCTCCGCTTCGACCGCCTGTCGATCGATCGCTTCATGCGACTCCTTCTTCCAATCCGGATAGGCACAGGAGAGGTCGAGTTCAAGCTCCTCGAGTACCCGGTCTTCCAGATGCTCTCGCTTGACTTCCGATTCACGTCGAGTCAGCTCGATGGCGTGGTGGTCACGTTCCAGGATGCCGTACTTCTGGCGTGTCGAGGTCAATGCCGAATTGGCGTTTTCGAGCGATTCGGAGGTCGACTGGAGTCTGTTTTCGAGATCTTCGCGATCGTGGCCTTCCTGTGATCGGCGAGTGGTGGTGTCGTCGATCTCTCGCTGGGCGTCCTGAATGGCGCCATCGTATTGATCGACCTGGCTGCTGCGACGAGCCAGTTGTTCGCGTGACTGTGTCAGTCGATCTTCATTGTCTTCCTGAGCGGTTTCGGCATGCCTGAGGTCACGACGTGCGGCCTCGAGTTTCTCGCCGACCTGGCCGACATTCACCCGTGCGGAGGACAGACGTTCCTGTGCGGCGTGCCAATGTTCCCTGGCACTGGTCGCAGTCTGCTCGGCCTGTTCCAGTTTTTCATCGGCTTCCGTGCAGCTTCCCTGGATCGCATGGAGCTGCTGGACCAGTGTGCCCATTTCCGTTTCGTGCTGACGCATGCGTGCCGCCATCTCGTCCTGCTCGGCATCGATGGTGCGAAGGTCGCGTTGGACCCTGTGAAGGTCGTTGTCCATTCGTTGAAGTCGGTATTCGCCGTCCACGACGATGTCCATCGCCTTGTTGAGCCGTTGGGTGACTTCATGCTGCTGTTGTCGGGCTTCCTCGGAATCCTTCAGGAGAGTCGCCAGATCGGATTCCATGCCGTTGATTCGGCCATCGAGTCCATGGATGTCGTTGTTCAGATCAGCCATCTCAAGTCGGCGTGAGAGCCAGCCGCTTCGATCGCCACTGCGGGATTGTCCCACACGGATACGACCATCCGCTTCGATGACAGGTCCATCAGGGACGATGATTCGCCAGCCCTGAAGTGTGGTGCCGGCCAGTTCGATTGCCTGATCCACGGTCTGGGCGATGGCGGTTCTGTCCAGGAGATTTCGGATGGCACGACGTGCTGCAGGATGTGGTTGAACCAGATCGAGCAGATGCTGTGCCCCTTCAACTCCTGCCGGCAGCGGGGTTCCCGATGTCTGGTCGTCGCCTGCAAGGCAGACCGTGACACTGCCGCCATGCTGCTCGAGGTGAGTGCGAATGGCCTGGACGCTTGCAATGTCGGGGACGATCAAGGCTTCCAGATCACGGCCCAGAGCGGCTTCGACCAGCGAGGCATGCTCACGGGAGGTCTCCACCAGATCGCCCAGGAGCCCATGGGTACCGCCGAAGCGATCCGGTTGATCGAGCAGGCTCTTGACGGCATCCGTCAGGCCTTCTCGAGCCTCTCGCATTTCCTCAAGAAGGTGCAGTCTGGAACCCAGGCCCGCTCGCTCATGACGAATGTCAGCCAATTGCTGTGCAAGATCACCATGCTGCTTGCTGAGGGCCGTTGCTTTCTGGTCGTGTTCTCGCAGGATGTTTTCATCCCGCTGGACTTCTTCCCGTGCACTCTGAATTTCCTGTTCGGCCCGGGTCCTCGAGTCTTCGAGTGACAGACGTTCCTCAAGCAGGGTGTTTCGTCGAGTTTCGATGCGTTCAGTCTGTTCATCGAGTGTCTTGCGACGGCCTTCAAGCGCCCGACGACTGGCATCGATCTGTGCGCGACGGTTGGCGGTGCGTTCTCTCTCCGCGCGTGCCATCTCAGCGTCCTGAGATGCCCGCTCCGTGTCTCTGTGGAGATTGGTGGCTTCCTGAGACAGGGCGTCGACGCTTCTTTCGGCATCCTGAAGCGCTTCTGCGGTCGCTGCGAGGCTGTTCTCGGCATCTTCCCGCAGGGCAAGCAGCTCTCGGCTTCTCGCCTGGATGGATTCGATCTCCTTGCGACTCTCCGCGAGCTGTTCATCGGCTTCGGATCGCTGCCGTTGGACGAGATCGCGACGCTGCGTCGCTCGCTCGATGGCCGAATCGAGTTCGAGCATCCGCTGTTCGAGGGCGTGCTGCTCATCCCGCAATTCGTGTCTTCGGATTTCGGCTTCCTGATGTTCGCCTTCGATGCGAGTGATGTCCGCCTGCAACGCGTGCCGTTGTTCGCCGAGTGATGCCAGTTGACTGGTGAGACCCATGAGTCGAGTCTGCAGTTCATCGAACTGGTCCATGGCGAGCGCCGTGCGCTGGCCGCGGAAACGTTCATCGAGCTCCTGGAATGTCCTGGCCTTTTCTGCCTGGGATCGAACGATCCGGAGTCGACGTTCCGTGGAAGACAGCTGTTCCCGTGTCCGGACGAGATTCGTTTCGGTCCGTTCCAGCTTGCGTTCGGCCTCGACTCTGCGAAGCTTGAACTTCGCGACGCCTGCGGCCTCTTCCAGAACACTTCGACGTTCGACCGGACTGGCTTCGACGAGCTTGGAAACACGACCCTGCTCGATGATGCAGTATGCCGTGGTGCCAACACCGGTATCGATGAAAAGATCCTTGACGTCCTTGAGCCGTACCTTCTGATTGTTGATCAGGTATTCACTGCGACCATCTCGATACAGTCGTCTTGCGACATCGACTTCATCGGCGTCGAGCGAGAGTCCACGTTCACCGTCGGGCCGGAGTGGATTTTCAAAGGTCAATGTGACGGTTGCGGCACCCAGGGGTTTGCGCGCAGCAGACCCGGCAAAGATGACATCCAACATCGCGGCGCCACGCAGTGACTTGGCGGATCGTTCGCCAAGAACCCACTTGATGGCATCCACGACATTCGACTTGCCGCAACCATTAGGACCAACGATCCCGATCTTCTGCTCCTGGAAGCGAAAATCAACTGGATCTGCGAATGACTTGAAACCGGAAAGCGTGACCTTTGCGAGCCGCATCCTCGTCTGACCTCCTGTCAGGCGTGTATGGAAACCGGATCTCAGGGCCGGATGAGCCCATAGGGTCCGGGAAAGCACTCGCATAATATCGAACAAACGGCGATCATGACCGCAGAAACCGCTCTGAGAGGTGATTGGGGGGTCCGTTCGAGGCCCTCAGCCTCTCGGGAGCTCGTCGGCGACCCCATCTGTGGAGGGCTCGTCGGAGAGTTCGTCCGGCTCGAAATCGGGTCGGATCTCATAGTCGTCCATCATGCCTGCTCGTCGGATCTCGGCCAGGATTCGATCCTGCTCGACCTTGAAATCGGCTTCGATGAAGCCCTTTCTCCAGATGCGATGCAGGGCACCGACCGTCTGGGCGTAGGAAAGCCCCAGGCCCTGCTCGGGCTGTTCTGGAGAGGGTTGATGGGCGAGGAAATAGGTGAAGTTCGGAAGGTCTCTCTTGACCTTGTAGACCCGCCCTCGGCCGTTGTCGTCCCGGTGATAGACCTCGACCCGCTTCGGATCATCGGAGTCCCGCACGATCAGCTGGTTGTTCCAGATCGAGGCTGTGATGGGTGAGCTGATATTCAGGTTTTCAGCCAGGATGGCCAGTCTGGGTTGCCCGGATTGAGTGAGGTAGATGGTGGGCTGCTCGGAGGGCACCACATCCAGCAGGAACTTGTCCTTGATGCGAGTCCGTCGAATACTGGCGTCACCCCTCGTATTCAGAGATTCGTAGGCACGCAGCCGGAGCTCGGTATCCGATTCATCCAGCAGCACCCGAAGCGATTGATCGTTTCGCGGATCACCTGGCAGATCTGCCAGCAGCGTGGCGGATTCGAGGCGAGCTGCCAAGGCACCATCGTTGGCCATCTCCCGGAGCGGTTTGCCCACGAGTGGGTCCTTCAGATAGGCGCCTGCTCTGAGGGACGCCAGTCTNGGGGTCGCTTCAGGGTATTCGTAGAGTTCGCGGATGAAGGGGATTGCCCGGTTGCCGAGGGCGCACCATCTCCAATACGCATTCGGAGCAACTGTGGAATCGGCCAGCAGGGAGCGTCGTGTGCTCATCGCCACGGCTTCGGCATTCGCCTGACGAAGGGTCGTATGGCGAAGCAGCCTCAGGAAGTCCTCGGTCTTGTTGCGATGGGATGGTGGGACGGTGATTTCGATGATTGAGTCGTTCTTGCCTCTTGCGGTCTCGCTGGCCTGTCCAGGTTCCTTTGGAAAACGCCGATTGATGGCATCCTGAATGATCCGCACCCGTGTATGGCTGGGATTCAGCAGCATCAGACGGACTGGAATGTCTTCTGTCGCCTCCCCGCCATTGAGGACACGTCCCGTCAGCAGATTCACATCCCCGGATTGCTCGGATCCCGGTTCGGCAAAGGGATTCAGAAAGATCGTTCCGGATGCCTGGGCAACGGGCTTGGCTTGTCGGCTGCCAGCCGTCAACGGTCCGATTCTCAGATCGGTCGTATACAGGCGTCCGCCATCCAGGCTGGTGGTTCCTGTCCTTGGATCCGCAGTCACNCGGATGTCGAAACGCGTTCCTTCGATGATCGCAGCACTTCTGCCCGAGACGGGTGGCGTCTTGTATCGCCCGACCGCTGCCGGTGGAATCACGCCCTGCACGACGACGACCGCCGTGTCCTTGGAATTCAACATCTGCTGGGCATTGAGATGCCCGAAGCCGATGGTCTCCGAGCCGACACCCTGACGTTCCATCTCCTGAAGCATGTGTGCCCGGATGTTGGGGGGGATGTCGCTTGATCCGGTTCCGTCCAGTCCGACAACCAGTCCATAGCCGCTGACGACGATCGGCTGGTAGTTGGAGCTGGCCCGTTCCGCATAGCCGATCATCAGGGTCTCGGCCCCGATGGTGCCTCTCAGAATATTGGGGACATCCCATTCCTCGAGCGACTTGGATTCCGCCGTTCGAGGCCTCGGAGTTGCTCGTTCGATGGGGTTGCAGCCAATCATGGCCGTCACCATCAGAAAGACAGGCAGGATGTTCCAGCTGTTTCGCATTGGATTCATCAGTGTATCTGCTCGGATGGCGGGCCCCCTGACAGTGGCCTTACGGGCTTCTTGAGGCCACAGGGGGTGAATAGGCGATGCCGGACTCGAACCAGCGACTTCCTCGGTGTAAACGAGGCGCTCTAGCCAACTGAGCTAATCGCCCTGAGGTGGTCAATGGTAGCAGGGGATCGACGGTGTTACGGGCGGAAATCGTCGAGGTGGCCAGTTGTGCTCGTGGCGGGTGATCCGGCGACAGGTCGGGGCCGATAACGCCCCAGGCCGTCTGAGGCACCTTCAGAAGACAAATTCCGTCATCTTTCGATTCAGGTCGAAAGATGGGCGGTCGATGGTGCTTCTCGGTGCGGGCCGGCGTGGTCCCGAACCGAATTTCTCACAAATCCGGGTCGCCAAGACCTGCGGCCTGCACGCCATTTGGGAAAGACAGACTGCCATGAACGCAAGCAACTCCTCAATGTTCCAGAACTCCGTCTGCACACGTGTCCTCAAGCTGACTACGAGCGGCTCCAATCCCTGGGTTGTCTGCACGCTCGATTCGGTGCCTGTGATCCTGGCTCGATTTGAAAGTCGGGAAGCTGCCGAAGCGTGGCACAACCAGCTTTCATCCAAGTCGAAAGCCGCCTGATTATTCTGGCAACGGCATGTCGATCAAGCAATCTCGTCCATTGACGGATTGCAACCGATCAGGATGAAGCTGCCCGGCACAGCAACTGTGCCTGGCTGCTCAGCCAGTCCTCGTCGGAAAGTCCCCACGGTCTGAACTTCTCGATTCTGCCATCTTCCTCACGGTGCAGGATGGCGCGGTTGGCACCGAGTTTTCCTGCGGCCGGAGTGTCAATGATCTGGCTGGAATCCATCTGGCTCATCTGGAACAGAACTCGATTTTCGAATTCTCGTTGAGATGTTCGATCCGTGAATCGATTGAGATTGTTCAACGTGTCGATACATGTGATCACATGGATGCCGACACCTGGGCCCTCTCGAAGCAGGCGGGCGAGGATGGCATCGGGGGCTGCGGGTGCATCATCCATCGAGAATGAGAAATCATCTTCGTTGCGTCTGAGTTCCCGCCAGGTCTGCCATGCAGCGATGAACAGGAAACGCCGGGGATGTCGAGCCCTCGGGTCAGCCAGTCGCGCGTCGAGCACGTCTGCGATGGCTGACATGGAGTCGGTGATCGCATCTTCACGAACCAGACTTGACGCATGCGGCAAGGCGTCGGCCAGTCTGGCCAGTCGTCCCTTGGTCGGGCCGAATCCATCCATGATGTCGAATGTGACGTCCTGAGACGGCGGTACTTCGCTGGCGAGTGAAAGAAGGCTGGCTTCCATGATCCCGGCAGCGGCTTCCTCGTTCTGCCCCATGATGAGCAGATTCGCACCGGATCGGGCGGGAAGTGTGAGGCTGGTCGGAGGTTTGATGGCGACGGCATCACCCAGCCACAGTTGTGGATTGGTGTTGTCGTCGAAGGGGCTTCGGAGTTGTCTGGCCAGCCGTTCACAATCTTTGAGTTCCGCAGCGACATGGCCCCGAAACACGAACTGTGATTCACGATGTCCGGTGTTTTCAGCTTTCGCACGTTCTTCGATCAGCGTGAGCTTCTCGTCGCGTTCCGCTTCATTGAGCCAGACGACCTGGAAGTGGCTGTTGCCTTCAAGCTTGCCTCCGGCATCGTTGTAGATGGCGTCACCTGGTCTCGTCAGCAGTCTGGCTGCGGAATTGTCCTCCGAGAGAATCAGGAAGGAGTCCGCTTCGGAACACTGCAGCGCAATCCGGACACCCATCTGTCCCATGGTGCTTCTGGCCAGTGAGTACACGCCATCCAGGGTCTGCGATCCAAGCAACGCATGCATCCCGAAGGCTCGGCCCTGTCGAACGAGTCGATCCAGAAGAAGCGAGGCTTCCTGTGTGACCATGTCGTCCTCGACGAACAGTTCCTGGAACTCATCGACTACGAGCAGTACCCGTGGCAGCGGCTGCTTGGTCACGGATCGATAGCCGGCGAGATCCTGAACACCATGTTGTCGGAACAGTTCGCCTCTGCGTTTGAGTTCCTCGTCCACGTTCTGGAGGACACTCAATCCAAATTCACGATCCGATTCGACGGCGATGACACGCGCATGCGGGAGGTGCTTGCTGGCGTAGACCTGGAATTCGACACCTTTCTTGAAGTCGACCAGGTAGAACTCGATCTCATCCGGACTCAGCCACAACGCCAGATTCGTGATCAGGACATGCATGAGAGTCGACTTGCCCGAGCCGGTCTTGCCGGCAACCAGCGCATGCTGTGAGGTGCCTCGTCCAAGCCTGAGATACTGCAGGCGATTGGCGCCGGACTGTCCGATGGAGACCTTGACTTCATCGGCGGAGTTGCCTGTCCAGATCTGCGGATCATCGGGTGTGACCATCTGGAAGGGAACCTCGACTCGATGCGTGTCCGCGGCGGCATCGCGAATCTTCTGCAGCATCGTGGTCGAGAGCTGTTCGGGCATGTCGCCGGAAAGCACGAAGTGGTCGTCATCCATGTTCCGATTTCGGATTTTCCAACGGCCCTCATGTTCCCTGAGAACGATCAGGTTCTCCTGGAGATCCTCTTCCGAGAGGTCTCTTGGCAAGGGGCGTTGGAGATCGCGGAGCAGGATCACGTAGACCCCGCATCGTGTTCCGCTGCGAAGAATTCCGAGCAGTCTTCTGGTGGCCTGTTCATTCAGGTTGACCGGAAAATCGGCCATGACCAGGAAGCGATAGGGCTCTGCGATCTGGCCTGCCTGCCGGTTGTAGTCGTCGATGGTCTCGTACTCGTTGCGAAGGTAGGTCTGGATGACCTCCTCCATGTGTTCGGTCAGGTCGAGCAGCTGATCCTCGATGTGTCGCTCTTCGCTGTAAATGCGTTCAAGCAGTCGGCCTTCATCCGCATCCGCAAGATGCATGAATCCGGCAAAGCTTTCGCCGAGGCTGACCGGGTCCAGGAGTGTGAGCTTTGCCTTCCCGGGAGGAATGGCCGTCATCAGTCTCAGGGCGTAGGAGCGTGCTGCTGCGATCGCGGCATCCCGGGATTCCGGTCGGTACTCAATCAACGTGGAGATCTGGTTGGGGAGACTGCCAGCCAGTGGCAAGGTGGCTTCCGCTGGTCCATCCCAATGAAATGGTGTGCTTGATGACAGCGGATTCATCACGTCATCGATATCGAATTGAAAATCCGCCAGCGGCGCCATGAATCGCGGGGGTGTGCTGGTCGTCCACTCCGTCCATGCAGCCTTCGTCCAGTCCAGGGGCAATTCCTTGCACAGACTGGAAAGCGATTCGAGTTCGACCTTGAAGCGTGCGTGAAGATCATTCCATTCGAGGGCAAGCCTGGACTGGATGTTCTCGAAGTTGTCCTCGGCCTCTCGCTCGAGCTTGTCTGTTTCCCGGGCAAGCGTGTCCATGGCGACCTTGTGGTCGTTTTTCAGCTTGCGTGTCAGTTCGTTGGCTTCCGACTCCAGTTCACTGACCGCGGTCTTGTGCAGTTCGAGTGCCTGTTGAGTCTTGGCTTCGAAGTTCGATTCGAGTTTTTCATGCCGGCGTCTTTTGCGTTGCTCCACCAGCGTGATGGATGGAGACAGGTTTTCCTGGGCGCCCGATACGCTGGATTCTCTCGTATTCTCGGCTTCGGAGATGATGCTTTCGCATTCCTCCTGTGCATGCTTCATGTGTTCAAGCGCATTGTGTTCATAGATTGCCAGACGCTCGAGATCCTGCCTGGACCTTCTCCAGCACACGACTGCGTGGGCGGCCCATTTCCAGAACATGGCCCACTTCCACCGAGGTGCCGTATGGACTCGATCAAGTTCCTGGAGCGCTGTCATGATCTCATCGGGATCGATCTCCTCCGTCATGTCCGGAATCTTTTCGGGATCGCTGTTGCTTGAGCGGGGGATGCGTGCACGGATGGCTTCAATGAGATCCTCGATATCTCCGTAGCGTGTGAGCGTTTCACTGAGCTTCTTTCTTGCGGCTGTCACACGGCCTTCATAAAGACCTTCGGCCATCCACTCTTCATTTTCCATCGATCTTGCAGCAGCCTTGCCGGCATGTGCTGCTTCTTCATCGATTTCACCTTCGCGTTCGGCATACTGCTGCTGGAGCTTCTTCAGGCGGTTGGTCTTCTGGTCCTCGATGAGACGTCGCCGGTGACGAAGATCTTCCTTGGCATGCTTGACCGCATCCTCCGATTCCTTGATGTGTTTCGCGCCCTCTTCCCGTCGTCTCAGACTGGCATGGGATTTCAATCGATCTCGCTCTGCGATCGCCTCGGTCAGCTCGCTTTGCAGGCGGCTGGCCGTTTCCCTCATCATCGTGACGAGTTGGATCGTTCTGTCGATCGGAGGTTGGTCGGGGGCTGGGGGCATTCTCGTTTTCCGTAGCGTCGCGTTTCGCAGGCAGCGACTGACAGGCTAGCGTCCTGGGGCGTCTGGATCCGGCAGGCGGGATCGTCTCATTCCGTACGGGGCATCATCGTGTGTAGCGAGTACCTGAACCGCCTCTTCGAGGATTTCATGCATGCGTTCAGCCGCCGTCAGGGTCGTTCGAACCTCCTGGTCCAGCAGTCTGATGTAGCGGCGGTTGATGGCATCCGCCACGGGGTCATCCCAGGTCTCGTTGAGTTCCTGCCAGGCGTTGACGAGTTGTTGGGCGGCTGCGTAGATCTGCCGACTCGAGATGGTGACGCTCATGGTTGGTCCTCTGGTTCGATGGCCTCATCAGGCACGGGATCAACGGCTTCTCCCGATCGTGCCAGGTCCGCTGCTTCGGCATCTCGTTCACGGGCCCATGCATCGAAGTCCGCGGGGGGCGCAGTCAGTCTCAGATAGGCCTCGAGATGTCGAGAGAGGGCCTTCAGCTTTGCGGCCAGCTGGTTCATGTCGACCTCAAGCATGGTCGACAGTGATTGAGTCCCTGCTCGGAGCAACATGCCCTCATGATCGATGGTCCGACTCCATTTCTTCAGAAGCTGAACGCGTTCCATCGCTTGTCGCTGTTTGCGTTGTGCTTTCTGGAGGGCCTTCTGCATGTCGAGGAACATGCGAGGGCTGTCATTCGGGCGGGAGATTCGGGCGCGTTCCAGATCGCTTCGGGCGTTGTTCACCTCGGCTTCGATCTTTCGGATCCGGATTCTCCAGACTGGCGGCTGTTCATGGTCGATCCACGACTGCATTCGCTGGACATCCTGAGACATGCTGCCCAGCGCACGGAGCCCGCTCAGCTGGAATTCCTTGACGGCGGCGCGGAATCGATCCAGTGATTCTACGGACGTGATGCGAGCCTGTTCGCTCAAGCCTGGATCATCCTTGGTCGAGATAGTCCTGGGCCTTGTCGGCCTTTCGAATCAGATACGGGACATGATCTGCCGTCGCCTTGTTGAACCGTGCCAGGGATCGCATGGTCTGTTCGAATTCTTCCTGGAACTTGCGGTGTTCCTGATCTCGCCAGGTCTGCCCCAGCGAGTTCATTCGAGCATTCATGTGATTCATACCCTTCTCAAGTTCTTCACGAAAGCGGGCCAGCTCCCGTGCGAACCGCTTGACTTCTTCCGGGTCGATGATGACTTTGGCCATGGCAACTCCTGAGGTCGGCGGTCTGATTGAAGTATACGTCCAGCCCGGTGGTTTCAGGATCAATCTTCCGCAGGTTCTGTGTCCATCGTGCCAGAGCCTGGATCCGGCGTCTGGTCCTGTTGCAGTTCGTACAGGCGAGTCCACGTTCCGGTGATTTCGCCGAGGACCTCTCCGCGGATGACCACATTGCGGGCCATCCTGATATCAATGTTGCCTTCGACAAGTCCATCTTCGGTGATTTCAAGATCGCCGCCGAGAAAGGCGATGTTGCCGGTGACCCGCCCCGAGATGAATGCCTCATGTGCCGTAATGCCGAGATTGGCATTCGACCCGGCCTCCACGTTCAGGGTTTCCCGGGCATACACGTAGGTATCCACCTGAACGGTTTCCTCGAACGTGACTGAGTTGCCCTCCTCGAGAACATAGCCTGCATCCAGGAACTGGTCTTCAAATCCGGAGACGGTGGACCAGATCTGCCAGAAGCCATAAAGCACGACGGCCCCCCCGATGAGGACGAGGCCGGCGAGCAGAACGCAACCCATGCCCGGTCTTGATGATCGAGTGTGCTCGGATTCGGAGTTCTGTTCAGGTGTCGTCATGTGAGCTCCATGGCGGTCATCAGCGTTTGGGACTTCGTCTCTGAAGCCACTGGTTGATGGTGATCAATCCGATCGCGATCACGGGAAGCATGAACCAGAACCACATGTCCAGGATCGGCGGCAGTTTCTCCGCAGCTTCGAACTGGAAGCGTACACGAGAGATCTGTTCGTCCTGAAGGGCTGCCGTCTCGATTTCCCAGAGTCCCGACGCGGGAAGTTCGAATTTTGCGCTGTAGAGCAGTTGATTCGTCGCGGCTTCACGTGTGGCTTCCACGAGGATCGAATCGGACTCACCATCGACATGCTCCAGGGCCAGTGAAACAGTCGCATCAAGAATCGGGGCATCATCCGACTCGGTCTGGATCAGCACGGAAAAGTCGACCAGTCCTTCCCGCAGCGGTGTCGGTTCGGTGAAGACGGTCAGTCGCCAGGGCCCGTCAACTTCTGAAATCCTCACAATGCCGCTGTCGCCGCAGGTGACGCGGCACAGGGTCAGCATCAGAATGAAGATCAGGAGACGGTTGGTCTGCATGGATCAGGAGCCTAGCAGGCTCCCGGCTCAAGATGGCATCGTGCCACGCATCTCCATGGGCTGGAAGACGATCCAGGCACCCGTGAGCCACAGCGCGAAAGCCAGGACCCACCAGGGAAGAAAGCAGGCCAGCTCTCGGGACAGGCTGGAGGTGAGTGTTCGGGCCAGTCGGTACTGAAGCCAGAGCGTGACGACCAGTCCGATGTCGAGAATCAGGAGCTCCAAAGGCAGGAGCCATGTGGGTGCCGGCCCACAGCAGGACAGGATCCAGATCGGTTCGCCGAGGATCGTACTTCCGAGGTCTTCGACCGCTCGCTGCATGGATGGAATCACCGTGCCCCAGCTCGTCAACAGATGGAAAAGCATGTGAACAAGCCACATCGCAAATCCAATGGGCACAAGCGTGAGGGTGAACCGGGTCGTGATCTGTTTCCAGGAGGTGTTCGTGGATGAAAGAGACTGGGAGGCGCTGCCGGCAAGACCAAGCAGGATGGCTGGAAGGAGTGTGATGCTCCCCAGCAATGCGATGGACATGATCCACCAGTTCGAGGTGAGGCCCATCGAGGCTGCCAGTTCATCCTGCCATTGCAGCACCGGGCCAACCATGCCCAGCGCATTGGCGAAACCACCGAAGACCAGAACGGCAACCAGAGCGGTGATGTCCCATCGGTTCGACAGTCTGCGGAGTGAGGATCGCCATCCATCATCAAGCAGTTCTGTACCGTTCGCTCGCGGCATGATGCCGATGTTGTCATGTGGGCAGGCATGGACGCAGTCGAGGCACCATGTGCAGTCCAGGCCACCCGTCTTCTTGGGCAGGAACAGATCCAGTTCGCATCCCCGATTCTGATCGTTCCCGCGAATGCAGTCATACGTCTTGCACTCGTGGCAGGCATCCATCGACCGAACACGGACTTCCATGGGAGATGCCATGGACTGCACGAAATGAAATTGGCCGATGGGGCAGACGTACTTGCAGAATGATGCACCACGGAAAAACGCATCGATCACCATGGCGAGCATGAAATAGGTGATGACGATCCAGGCTGTCCACCAGGGCGTGTCCCAGAGACTGAAGGCTTCATAGGACCAGATGAACACAATGAGCAGTACCACGGCAAGCCATTTGCTTCGCAGCCATGAAGGCCAGCGGAATCGACCGCCACCGAGTTTGCGAGCCAGTTCACGGGGCAGCATGAATGGGCATGCGAAACAGAAGAGGTTGCCTGCAACGAGCAGTGCGAGGACCACGAATCCCCGCCAGTGAATCCATGGCAGAACCCCGGCGAGATTCATCGGGCTCAGCTGCGGACCCAGCAGGCCATCGAGTATGACGGCCACCGCCAGTAGAAGCATGATTGACTGCATGCCTCGTCTGAAGGCTCGATGACTGAAGATCCTTCCAAGGACGGGTATTCGAAGCAGATCGAAGGGGCCCCGTCTTGCGACGGAGGAGGTTGCAAACGTCTCTGAAGAAGTCGTGGTTCCACCCAGCACTGGAAGCGAATAACTGTTTGAGGTGGTTGCCAGCTGAAGGGGCTGGTGCTTTGCGGGCCTTCCCAGTCTGGGTGACAGCTGTTCCCGGATGATCATGGCGACCGGAATCAGGAAGATGATCGAGCCCGGAACCCACATGATGGCACCAGCGGCAGCCTGATCATCCAGGGCGCTCATGTTGATGATGCGTGGTGCCGCTTCGTACGTGGGATAGATCACGACTTCCCAGAAGCAGAATGCCGCGGAGAACACGGTGTTGGAGATGTCCGCGATCAGCAGATACGGAATCATGGTCCATCTCGGCAGGATCGCCTTGCTTGGCCACGGTTGGATCACCGGCCACCAGAACAGCAGGGATGCGAAGAGGAAGCAGGCATGTTCGAACTGATGCCAGCTCTGATTCGTCAGCCCCAGTTCATACAGGGGGGGCCAGTGCCAGATCCAGGTGATGAGGATGAAGAGGATCAGGCAGGTGGCCGGATGGGTCAGAAGATGAAAGAAGCGTCGCAATCCTCGCCAGGCGAGGAACGGCCCGATCCAGTTCTTGCGAACCGAATTCGGCAAGCCACGCAGTATCGGTATGCCCGGTGCGCCCAGCCAGATCAGAGGTGGCGCGACCATCATGATCAGAAGATGCTGGGTCATGTGTGCCTGCAGCAGGAGATTCCCCAGGGCATCCAGTGGCGAGGCGATCGAGATCCAGATCGTGATGAGCCCAGCGAGAAAACACCAGGCACGCCATTGCTGGAAGCGTTGGGGCATCCTTCGATGCAGGCCAATCCAGCCTCTGAGGTACAGACACATCGACAGCGCCGAGATCAGGATGATCCCAGGCTCAAGGGTCCAGGACTTCAGCAGGGCTTCTGCAGCGGGATTCACGACTGGATCCTAGCGGCTCACCATCAGAAGGCGGGCGGCACAGGGTCCTCTGTTTCCCTCGGCGTCATCGAGAATCCTGCCGCGGCCTCGTGCTCCCATTGCGGGTGCATCGTGTCGAGGAAGGACACCACGGCTGTGACGGCAGCTGGTGAGAGGTTCTTGCCGTAGGCGGGCATGTTGCCACCGCCCTGGATGACCTGACGGATCAGCTGGTCGGTATTGAGCCGGGTGGCGACGTCATCCAGCTCCGGTCCCCGGTGACCGCCTCGCCCCTTCAAGGCATGGCAGTTTCGGCACTGCATGTTCTGGACGACCATGGCGCCCTGAAGCTGAAGGGGGGTCCGACCCTTCACGTAGGCGACCGGTGTCGGGATACCTCGCCAGGCATTCATGACGGGGGACCATGGCGCGATGTAGGCCAGGTAGGTCAGTGCCCCGAGGGTGACCATGAGGAAGATCAGGACGATGACGGAGAAGGGTCGTCGCTTCCAGTGCTTTTCACCGCGTCCTGAGATGAAGGGCAGCAGGATCAGCACGGTTGCGGCCAGGACCGGGAAACCGATGATCAGGAAGGTTTCCATGTAGGGAGGCAGCAACGCCAGCACCGCGAAGATGGACATGAACCAGAAGTCTGGATCAGGTGCGGTGTCAATCAGTGTCGGATCCGGTTTACCGGTCGGTCCGGAGGGGCCGAACAGTGCGGCGAACAGGACGACCAGGAACAGTGTGATGGCAACGGCCACCATGTCCCTTGCGGCTGCATTTGGGAAGAACGGCATGCCGCGTTTCTTGACTTCGCGTTCGTACTTGTCGAAGTAGGTCTTCTTGTTGACGAGATAGCCCGGTGTCGGCGTTTCGTTGATACCACACTTGATGACCAGCAGCAGGTGGAGGCCGATGAGTCCGAAGAGTGCTCCCGGGAGCACGAACACATGAAGCGCGAAGAATCGTGAGAGGGCTTCCGAGCCGATGATGGCACCACCGAGCACGAAGTGCACCAGTTCAGGGCCGATCCATGGAACACGGCCAGCCATGGCCATGCCTACGCCCAGTCCCCAGTAGGCATCCTGATCCCAACGGAGAACCTGACCGGTGAATCCCATTGCGAGCGTGCACAGGAACAGTCCCAGTCCAACGATCCAGGTCAGCTCTCGAGGGAACTTGAAAGCACCGTAGAGGAAGACCTGCATCATGTGGATGGACATGAATGTGATCATGAGATGCGAGCCCCAGACATGCATGGCTCTCAGGAACCATCCCATGTAGAGCTCGTAGTTCATGTACATGAGGGATTCCCACGCCTCGTTGGCGGATGGGACGTACGCGAGGGCCAGGCAGATGCCTGTGGTGACCTGAAGAATGAAGAGCGTCAGCGTCATGCTGCCGAACACGTACCACCACTTGGCACTCGTCGGGACGGAGTGCGTTGCGCTGGGGCCGATCACCTCTGCAAGATGCAGACGGCTTTCAAACCAGTTCAGGAACTTCTTCAGCGGCGCGGTGTTCATCAGGACGTTGACATCCTCGGGTCAGGTGGTTTGCTGGAGTGTTGGAAGGCGGCCAGCCAGGATCTGGAGTTGGCCATCTACGATGCGATGCTTGTAGGTATAGAGACCGCGAGGCGGTGGGCCTGCAGCATGTGTTCCGTCGGCGTAGTAGACGCCTCCGTGACAGGGACACATGAACAGCTTGGATTCCGGGAACCAGCGGACGGGGCATCCCAGGTGTGCACAATTGATGGCGAAGACCGTGAACGAACCGTCTTCAAGCCGTCTCACCCAGCAGGGTGTGTCGGCGGTGTAGCCATCCCAGGGTGTTCGGAACGGGTTGATGTAGGTGGCCAAACGAGTCTGGCCCTTCGGGAATTGGTCCTCCGGCCCGAGCTTCGTCCACTCCTGCCAGCCACCACCGCGCCATGTGTTGAAGAGATATCCGAGAATCGGCAACGCGATCAGGACGCCTACCACGGCATTCATGGCGACACCGAGCCAGAACAGGAATGTTCGGCGTGGCGGCTCGGGTGTCGGGCCGTCGCCCAGCATCGAGACGTCAGGTGCTTCCTTGTATGAAAAGTTCTCGGCCATGTGATGGGTGTACTCGTATCAGTCCGTTGCAGGTGTCGTCACCACTGCGGTGACATCCAGAGTGGTCGTGTTTGGATAGGGTTGACCGGGGTACGTGACCCGGTGGGAGGCCAGCCATGCGACGATGTCGCTGATCTGGGAATCATTCAAAGGGGCCAGTTTGGAACGACCACCGTGCTTGTGGCCTCCCGCATAACCGGCATAGTTGGGCATTCCAAGATCGATCCTTCCACAGATGATGGCGGATCGAAGGGCTTGATCACTGACCAGTGACAGGAATGTCGAGTCCACGACCGAGCCGGCCTTGCCACCATTGCCGTCATCGCCATGGCATTCGCTGCAGTAGGTCTTGAAGAGTTTCTCTCCACGGCTGGCGGTTCCAAGATCGCCTTGGATGGACGGCAGGCTCATGCCTTGGGTCGCGGTCGGGTTGGCCCAGTGCTTCCACATGCCGTCAACGACATCCTTGATCTGTTCATCCGTCATGGAGCCGCCGTTGTGAATCGCGTAGGGGGGCATGAGGGAATTCGGAACACCGTCCGAAATCACCTTCGTGACGTAGTCCTTGTCGACGATGGCAAGATAAAGCGGGTCGTTCATGGGCCGCGCCGGTCCCCAGCGTCCATCGGCACCATGGCACCCGGAGCACTGATTGGTCCAGAGCGTCTCGAAGTTGGTGATCGTTGTTCGAATGACCGGCTTGTCTGCCTCGGTCGGTTTCCCGGGCATCCAGTCACAACCTGACAGCAACAGCGTTGCTGCAGACAGGCTGGCCAAGATGAGGGATTTGCGGATCACGACTGCTCGCCTCCCTGGCTGGGAACGCCCGGTGAATCGATTCCGGTTCGCTCCAGATAGCTCCAGTTCTGCATCGTGCCGATCTTCTCGGTATTGATGATCCACCACCCGGCAACCAGGCCGAAGCTGATCTGGGCACCAATGAACCAGAGCCAGTCGATGTTGGTCTTCAACGCCGGATTCACCACGCTGATCGTGGCCCAGGTCAGGCCGGTCCACACAAGGGGGACGAAGGCCGCTGCGAACAGGAGCGGGAACCGGGGAATCATCGGCAAGGTGGCGCCGTAGATCAGTCCAATGAAGACGGACATGACCACTTGAATGATCAGGGCGACAATCAGACTCGTCGAATTGAACTGGGAAAGTTGTTCGACGGTCTGGCTTTCGACGCCAACAAGAATGGTTGCGGAAAGCAGATTGCAGGCATACCAGAGACTGCCGTGTTCGATGAGACTGCCGACGGTCGCGACGATCGCCATGACGATGCCGCCAATCACACCGCCCCACAGACCGGATGAATACGGGTGGATCTCCACGGGAACACGCATTCGATGCCGCTTGCCCTGCATCAGGTGCAGCACCTTCTGGTTGCGTTCCGTGATGGGTGTGGGGTCATCCTCGAAAGGAATGGTCTCTTCGCGGTTGTCCGGATGCACTTCCTTGAACCAGCCGATCGCACCGATGAGCATGATCATGGCGCCGACGATCGTGACGATCCACTGTGTCACCAGTCCCGCGGCGATCAGAGTGACTCCGAAGGCGCAGGTGAAGGGAGAGCTGGTCGGTGCCGGCAGGTCGATCCCCTCGGGCTGCTTCGGTCTTGGATGGATTTCGTCAGTAGACATGAACGGTTGGGCTCGGTCAGTTGTTTCCAAGAATGTAGACGATGGTGAATACGGCAATCCAGATGCCGTCGACGAAGTGCCAGTACCAGGAGAGCATGTCCACCTTGTGGGCATGTCGCTTGTGCATGTATCCGCAGAGCGTGAGAACGAACACGATCGTCAGAATGATCAGGCCGCAGCAGACGTGGCCGGCATGAAAGCCGACAACGGTGTAGAAGCCCGAACCGAACAGATTGGTCCGGATCGTCAGACCGTCATCCACGATCAGTCCGTACCATTCCATTCCAGTGCCGACCAGGAATTCGGCTCCGAAGAGAATCGTGAGGAACCACCAGAACGCGAAGGTCTTGATGCGTCCCTTGCGGAGCGCCTTGACGGCGAGCACGATCCAGATCGAACTGGTGAGCAGGAAGATGGAGTTGAACACGACCTTCATCGGTGCCACGGACACGTCCAGGACATCCTGAGGGAACGGTCCGGACAGGTCCCGCCCGATGTAGTACACGTACGTTGCGAGCAAGGTCCCGAAGAACGTGATCTCCGAGCAGATCAGGCACGCCATGCCGAGTTTGCCACGATTCAGATTCTTTCGTGGCGCAACTGGCGCCTCCGTCTGCGTGGCATCGTTCAGTGATTTGGCGGCAACTTGGCTCATGAGGTGGGCTACTCGTACTTCCAATCGGGATCTTCGGGGTGCTTCTTGTCCCAGAGCGGACGACGACTGTGAACGGTCGGGATCTCCGAGAAGTTGTATTCAGGTGGTGGGGAAGTCGTGGCCCATTCGAGCGTCCAGGCATCCCAGGGATCATCTCCGGCTCGCTTGCCCTTGAGCACGCTGTGGATCACGTTCCAGGCGAAGAAGAGGATGGCTGCGATCTGGAAAAGAACGCCGATTGAAGACAGCAGATTCCAGAGTTCCCATCCACGATCCGGGTGATAGGTGTAGATCCTTCGAGGCATGCCGAGCATGCCGCTGACATGCATCGGGCCGAAGGTCAGATTGAATCCGATGAAGAGCAGCCAGAAATGCCACTTTCCGAGCTTCTCGGAGAGCATCCTGCCCGACACCTTCGGCATCCAGTAGTAGATGGCCGCGAAGATGGAGAAGACGAGTCCTCCGAAGAGAACATAGTGGAAGTGTCCAACGACGAAGTAGGAGTCGCTGACCTGCCAGTCGAAGGGGACGACTGCCAACATGATGCCTGTCAGGCCACCCAGCAGGAACTGTGTGAGGAAGCCAAGCGAGAAGAGCATCGGTGTCTGGAAACGGATGCGACCGCCGTAGAGCGTCGCGATCCAGTTGAACATCTTGATCCCCGTCGGGACGGCGATCAGCATCGTGGATCCCATGAAGATCGCATTGATCATGGGGCTCAAGCCGAGCGCGAACATGTGGTGGACCCACACGCCCAGTGAGATGAAGCCGATGGCGATCGTGGCAGCGACCATCAGCGGGTAGCCGAAGATGACCTTGCGGCTGAAGACCGGGATGATCTCGGACACATACGCGAATGCCGGCAAGATGAGGATGTAGACCTCGGGGTGGCCGAAGAACCAGAAGAGGTTCTGCCACAACACGGCCGAGCCGCCACCCTGCGTATCGAAGAAGTGGGCGCCGAGCCAGCGATCGAAGAGCAGCATCACCTGGGCGGCGGTCAACGGTGGCATGGCGACCATGATCAGGATCGCGTCGATGAACATGAGCCAAACGAACAGAGGCATCTTCATCAACGACATGCCGGGGCATCGCATGGTCAGGATGGTGGTGATCAGGTTGATGCCCGTTGCGATTGATCCGAATCCACTGATCCCGATGCCCAGAATCCAGTAATCGGTGCTGTGGCCGCGGGTGAATGTGCGTTCCGTAAGAGGTGCGTAGGCAAACCAGCCGACATCGGGAGCGGAGCCCATGCCATACAGCCCCTGTGCACCGAAGTAGCTGAAGTAGAGCAGCAGGCCGCCGAAGAAGAACAGCCAGAAGCCGAATGCGTTCAGTCTCGGGAAGGCGAGGTCCCGTGCGCCGATCATCAGCGGCACCATGTAGTTCGCGACGCCAAGAAGGATGGGCATGCCCACGAGGAAGACCATCGTGGTGCCGTGCATCGTGAACAGTCGGTTGAATTCCTCCGGCCCGACAACATCCATGCCCGACCAGGCCAGCTGCCACCGCATCATCGAAGCCTCGAGGCCACCGATGAGGAAGAACAGCAGTCCGGTGGTGACGTACATCACCCCGAGCTTCTTGTGATCGGATGTCGCCACCCATTGGTGGAGATACGACAGGAAGTTCGCATTCGGATCCTTGGTGTGCAGTCGCTGGTTTGGGCTGTCAAGCATGGTCACTTGAGTGTCTCCAGGTACTGGCACACGAGATCAATTTCTTCGTTGGTGAGTTTCATTGCAGGCATGTCGCAGCCTGGCTTGATGGTTTGTGGATCGAATACCCATTGCCGAAGGGTGGTGGGGTTGTTGGGGGCTGCACCGGCTCCAAGCACGCTTCGGCTCATGAAGTGCGTGAGGTCAGGTGCAAAGGTGCCGTTGGCGACCGTCCCTCGGATCGTGTGGCAATTGATGCAGGCGGTCCGTTCGAAGATGTCACGCCCCTTGGCGACGGCGGGGTCCTCGACGGCAGCCTTCTGCTGCCCGGCGACCCACTTCTTGAATTCGGATTCCGGTTCGACGATCACGGTGATCAGCATGTTGGCATGGGCGCCACCGCAATACTCCGCGCACTGGCCGAGGTACTTGCCCGCCATGTTCGGTTGCAGCCACAGATGGTTCTTGTCGCGATTCGGAACCACATCCGTCTTGCCAGCAAGCTGTGGAACCCAGAATGAATGGATCACGTCTGCGGATTCGAGACTGAGAAAGGTCGGAATCGGGGTGCCGTCATCACCAATCGGAATATGGAGCTCGTTGGCCGTGACGAAGCCGTATTCCGGATAGTCGAATTCCCACCACCATCGATGTCCCACGACCGTGACTTCCAGGGCACCCTCCGGCGGGGTTTCCTTCTGGATCTCGAAGATTCCACGGGCTGACACCATGAACAGGACAAATACAATGAGCGTCGGAAGCAGCGTCCAGGCGAGTTCGATGGGGTTGCTGCCATAGATCTGTGGGGGTTCGGTCGTTTCATCGCCTTCCTTGTGGCGATAGCGGATGATGCTGAAGATGATCAAGGTCATCACGATGATGCCAAGGACACCAACGATGCCGATCACAAGCCATGTGATGTTCAGGATGGTCTCCGCAGGTGCGCTGCGGGGGGCGAACATGGTTGGCCATGGGGCGGCACCATCGCAGACCGGTGCGTTGCTCGATGCGATTGCGGATGCTTCATCGGCGTTGACGGCCGGTGTCAGAGGCAACATCAAGAACGCAACGCACAGCAGGAATGCATGTGCAAGACGAGTTGTGCACAGACCTGACGCCGCCCGATCCGGCTTCGTCTTGAGGTCTTCAGTCATCAGCTCTGCTCCAGTGCCCTTGCCGCCAGCAGTGATTGATGTCACATGCCGGCCATCTCTTCACCATTCCAGATGGCAACGTAACAGCAGGGTGCAGATGGTTGCAAACGCCCGGAAGCCTCTCCATCCACGGATAAAGCGGATATCACCCAGTCTGAAACTGCTGATTGCCGAGCATGGAGCGATGCCATGAGTGGTTCGATCACCATCCGGGATCTTGCCGACGCCATCGATGGCTGCCTGCTCAAGGACCGGCGTCGATTTCGAAGAAGACTCCGCCGCTTGAAGGGTCGGCATGATGCCAAGGCTCGCCAGAACGGCCTTATCAAGCTGAAACAAGGCATCGATGCTTCCATGAAGGCTGTCGACGGAAGGCGACAACATGTTGTCAGACAAGAATTTAGAGGCGATCTTCCCATACTTGAGAATCGGTCTCATTTATCCAAGGTGATTGAGGATAACCAGGTTGTCATCGTGTGCGGCGAGACTGGATCAGGGAAAACGACGCAGCTTCCCAGGATCTGCATCGACCTTGGAAGAGGTGTGTTCGGCTTGATCGGGCACACTCAACCCCGGCGTCTGGCTGCTCGTTCGGTCGCTCAGAGAATTTCTGAGGAAATGGGATCGCGGGAGGCCGTTGGTTGCCAGGTTCGCTTTCGACGAGATGTTTCGGAGGATGCGGTCATCAAGGTGATGACGGATGGCATCCTGTTGTCGGAGTTGGCGGATGATCCCAGACTCGAGTCCTACGACACGATCATCATCGACGAGGCACACGAACGAAGTCTCAACATCGATCTTCTGTTGGGTTGTCTGAAGCAGATCATCCAACGAAGACCTGAATTCCGAGTCATCGTGACTTCGGCGACGATCGATGCCCGGCAGTTCTCGGAATTCTTCGATGGTGCGCCGGTCATCGAAGTATCCGGTCGTCAATATCCAGTCGAAATCATCCATGCGGAAACAGGCGACTCCCCTGAGGATCCGGACTCGGTGACATCCCGTGTCAGAACGGCGATCGATCAGGCGCTTGAATGCCATCCTGATGAGGGTGACATGCTGGTGTTTCTGCCAGGTGAACGTGAGATTCGAGAGGTTCTGAAATCGCTGGAGGGGCCATTCGGAAGTTCCTTCGACATCATCCCGCTGTATGCGAGGTTGTCACTGGCCGCCCAGCAGAAAGCCTTGAAGCCCGGAAAGAAACGTCGAATTGTCCTTTCCACGAATGTGGCGGAAACCTCGCTGACGGTTCCCGGCGTTCATGTCGTCATCGATTCGGGGCTGGTTCGACTCAGCCGTTTCAGTGCAAGACGAGGGATCGATCGTCTTCCGATCGAGGGTGTTTCGATCGCGTCGGCAAATCAGCGTGCGGGTCGGGCCGGTCGGATCGCGCCGGGGACCTGCATTCGTCTCTATTCCAAGGGGGCGCTGGAACGGCGGGATGATTACACCGCGCCTGAGATCATGAGAACCAACCTGTCTTCATTGATCCTCAGACTTGCGGATCTTGGTCTCGGTTCCATAGACGAGTTTCCGTTGCTCGATCGCCCCAAGCCGGCTGCGGTTCGAGCTGGCCACGACACGTTGTTCGAACTGGGGGCGATGGATGCACACGGCGCGATGACGACACTGGGGCGATCCATGGCCCGGTTGCCGGTCAATCCACGAGTCGCGCGGATGCTTCTGGCTGCACAGGAGGAGAAGTGTCTGCGGGATGTCCTCATCATCGCGAGCGCGTTGGCCATTCCACATCCCGGTATTCGGCCCGCTGGGGAAGAAGAAGTCGCAGACCAGAGGCATGCCGCTTTCAAGGTGGAAGGCTCCGATTTCCTCTCTCTTCGACTGCTCTGGCAATCCTGGGTCTCCATGATTCGAGAGGGTGGCAGCCATCGACGCTGGTGCACCAAGAACTATCTGTCGTGGGTCCGCATGCGGGAATGGCGTGAGATTCACGATCAGCTGCATCGAATGTTGCGTGAATCGGGGATCCACATCCCGGATCGGGCAGGTGACGAGAGTGCGATCCACAGAGCGTTGTTGACCGGGCTTGTGACCAACATCGGGACACTGAGCAGAGCATCCACTGATCAGGGTGATCGAAAGCCTGAGAAAGGTGTGTATGAAGGACCGGATCGTCGACGTTTTCGTATTCATCCGTCATCGGGTCAATCCCGATCCCGCCCAGCCTGGCTGATGTCCGCGGAAATCGTCGAAACGAACCGACTCTGGGCGAGAACGGTTGCGGGGATCGATCCCGCGTGGATTCCATCTGCGGCGTCGCATCTCCTCGAGCCTGTCCATGGCGATGCTCGATGGGACGAATCAAGAGGAGCGGCAGTCGCAACGGAACATCGTGTCCTCAGAGGTCTTCAGATTCCCGGCACTCGAACCGTCCCGTTCGCGGCCATTGATCCCTGGGTCGCTCGTCGGATGTTCATCGACGAGGGGCTGGTGTGCGGAAACATCATCGATGACTGTGAAGTGATCGAATCCAACCGCAGACTCGAGGCGGACATTGAACGTCGTGAGGCCCGTCTCAGAAGGCGGGATCTGCTGGTCAGTGAGCAGGATCGCGCAGCCTTCTACGAGTCGAGATTGCCCGAGTACATCGTCGACCTCGCATCCTTCAAGGCCTGGTTGATCTCCGCATCCGAGAAGGACATCGATCGACTTCGGATGACGGAACAGGATTTGCTTCGCAAGCAGGCAGAAGTGGTCGGTGATGCCTTNCCAGATCAACTGGACGTATCGGGAACCATGTGTGATGTGCGATACGGGTTCGAGCCCGGTGCGGATGAGGACGGCCTTTGTGTCATCGTTCCACTGGCATTGCTTCCAAGTCTGCAGTTCGGCTGCCTTGATTGGTTGGTCCCCGGCATGCTTGATGAGAAGATCGAGTCAATCATCCGGGGGCTTGGCAAGGACGTTCGGAGGGCATGCCAGCCGGTTTCCGGGACCGTGGCCGACTGTCGTCGTCTGATGTCGGAAAGATCCGGTTCCTTCAGTGAATCCCTTGCGAAGGCATTGGCGAGATGCACGGGTCTGGACATCAACGCCGGCATGATCGAAGACGTTGAGCTGCCACTGCACATGGACGCTGTTGTCGAGGTCGTGGAGGGTGACCGGGTCGTCGGTCGAAGCCGGGANATCACGTCTCTGTTGAAGGCGCATGCCCAAAGTGGAGTGGAGGGTTTCGAGCGTGCTGCCGCGACCGATGAGGCCTGTACTCGGGGTCATCGCTCGTGGTCATTTGGCGGTCTCCTGGACAAGAGAACGCTTCAGGTCGGAGGCTTTCCTGTGGAGGGTTGGGTCGCTCTGGTAGATGAGTCCGATGCCGTCGGGACCCGGGTGGTGGCTTCCGAGGCTGACGCCGTATCCAGAACGCGAAGAGGGCTGTGCAGGCTCTTCCTGCTCAACACGGATGGCAGTCTTGAGTTTCAGATCGAGCATTTGCCCGGACTTGAGCAGATGGCGCTCGAGGCGTCCATGTTCATGGCGGGTGATGTACTGCGTGACGGTCTCGGTGTCCTGGCCTGTGAATCAATCTTCATCGGTGATGGGGGGGTTCGTTCCGTTCGGTCCGCATCGGATTTCGAAAACCGTCTTGGTGAAGGCATGGGCAGGATCTCGGAGGGTGTTCTGGAGGTCGGCACGCTGTGCCAGTCCCTGTTGAACAAGAGGCA
Source organism: Phycisphaerae bacterium (assembly GCA_002702575.1). GTDB lineage: Bacteria > Planctomycetota > Phycisphaerae > Phycisphaerales > SM1A02 > UBA1668. The sequence continues at coordinate 69,868 of PAAJ01000019.1, forward strand.
GGAGCTGGCGATCGTGATCGAGTCGGGTGCTCCAGCCGGCTGCGAGTCCATCTGGGAATCGGAGTCTGCTCATCTTCAGCGTCTCTTCCCTCGGGATGTTCTTCATGAGACTCCACTGGGCTGGTTGTTGCAGTACCCACGTTGGCTTGATCTGAGTCATGCCCGATTGATCCGTGCGGGTCAGTCGGCTTCCGGCATTCGAGAGGCGGAGTCGATCGTTCGCTGGGAGGCGGCGCTTGCCGAGGTCTGGGAGGACGATCGCACGGCACCAGCCGTCAGACAGATGGGCTGGCTGCTTGAGGAATGGCGTGTCCGTACCTATTCGAGTCCGAAGGACCAGGTGGTCAAGGTCACGGCCGAGATGCTTCGGGATCAGTGGTCCCGAGTGAAGCGGAACACGTGACCGACGGGCTGTGAAGGTCTTCTCTCATTGTTGCGTCCGGCAGCCTGCATCAAGTTCCTGTGAACAACACCCCCGGGAAGCCGGGGGTGTTGTGGAAGAACAAGTCGGATGAACGGTTTGGTCAGGAACTGACCGTTTCATGTTCGGCTGATCGGCCGACGCTGTAGTACATCCAGCCGTCATTGGTCATGTCTTCATGGTCCCAGATGTTGCGTCCATCGAAGGCGACTGGATTCTTGAGGGTGCTCTTCATCCTGTTGAAGTCAGGTGTACGGAACTCCGGCCATTCGGTGCAGACGACCAGCGCATCGGCTTCCGGCAGTGCTTGATACATGTCGTCGACGATCTTGATGTCCAGGCCGTATTGGGAGAAGGTCTCTCTGGCGATGGGATCGAAGGCCGTGATCGTGGCGCCGTGTTCCAGAAGGCTCGTGATGATGGTGTGTGCTGGCGCTTCCCGGACATCGTCCGTGTTGGGCTTGAAGGCCAGGCCCCAGATCGCGATGTGCACTCCGGAGAGNTCATTGTTGAAGTGCCTCAGGATCCGGTTGATGAACCAGGGTCGTTGAGCCTGGTTCACGTCATGCACTGCCTGATTCAGCAGGCACGGAATGCCGGAATCCTCACCCATTTCGATCACAGCCAGTGTGTCCTTGGGGAAGCAGGAGCCGCCGTAACCCAGACCCGGGTAGAGGAATTCACGTCCGATTCTTCGATCCGCACACATGCCTTCGCGAACCTGGCGGATATCGGCGGCATAGTGTTCGCAGAGTCGGGCCATCTCGTTGATGAAGGAGATCTTCGCCGCCAGCATCGCATTGGAGGCGTACTTCACCATCTCGGCGGATGGAATCTCCATGAACATCAGTGGGCGGTCCTGTCGAACGAACGGTTCATAGAGTCGTGTCAGCAGTTGGCGACCGACGTCGTCGTGAACGCCGCACACGATCCTGTCGGGTTTCTGGAAATCGGCGATCGCATCGCCTTCCTTGAGAAACTCCGGATTGTCCGCGATCGAGAAGGGGGCATCGGAAATGGCCGCGATCTGGTCGCGGACCTTGTAGGTCGTTCCGACGGGAACGGTGGATTTCACGATGACCAGTGGATGATCGGTTTCACAGTCTGCATCGTTCAGGGCTTCGGCAATGTCACGGGCCACACCCATGACAGCCGAGAGGTCGGATCGGCCATCGGCTCCGGTTGGTGTACCGACGCAGATGAAGATGAGATCGGCGCCGGAGTAGGCGGCTTTTCGATCCGAGGTGAAGGTGAGTCGGCCTGAGCGGATATTGAGGTGCATCAGCTCCTCGAGACCCGGTTCGTAGATCGGACATGAGCCGGATTTCATCGCTGTGACCCGGGACTCGTCAATGTCCAGACAGGTGACCTCGTTGCCGGTGTTCGAGAGGCAAACTCCCGTGACCAGCCCCACATATCCGGAACCAACGATGGTGACTTTCAACACAACACGCTCCCTGTTGCTGAGCTCTGGTAGTCAATATGCAGACGATGCCTGCGAGCCGAAAAGTATACCTCGGCGATTGCCTGTACTCGGTTCGCAATCTTCCAGTTCGAGGAGACGCCGCTTCAAGACAAGCGCCGGATCGTGGTCACCGGTTCGGCCTGCAAAGCCGCCGAGTCTGCCATTTTCTCGCACGATCCTGTGGCAGGGGACCAGCAGTGGCGTTGGATTGTGTCTCATGGCAGCCCCGGCGGCTCTGGCAGCACCTGCCCGCCCGGCACGCCTGGCCAGCTCCCGGTAGCTGATGATCTCTCCATCAGCAAGCGATCGACATGTTTCCCAGCACCGGCGATAGAACGGGGGGCCTTGTGGAATGCGGAAGTCGGGCCTCGTCCGTCGGGTCCCTCTCGTGAACGCCTGGATCCACAGCGCAACGTCCTCCAGCAGTCCGCTGTCGATGGTGCCGCCTTCCGGTCGATCGCCGACATGGTGCCAGCCCGATCGCAGTGCGCCGGTGGTATCGAGGGCGATTCGAAAGATTCCCAGATCCGTGTGAATATCTCTCCAGGACTCGATCCTGTTCATGGGTTGATCGTACCCTGTAGGACAGTCCAACCCCGAGTAGGAGGCCGATCGCCATGCCGACGACTGCGAACACATCGCTTGATGCCCTGTCCCGAGGATTGCTGGAACTTGTCGATCGCAGTGATCCGGCTGTGGCCACGATCCTGGCCGACGAAGCCTCCCGGCAGGCGACCACGCTTGAGCTCATCGCATCCGAGAATCACGTCAGCCCGGCCGTCATGCACGTCATGGGTTCCTGGATGACAAACAAGTACGCAGAGGGGTATCCCGGCGCCCGCTACTACGGGGGGTGTGAACACTACGATCTGGTCGAGGATCTGGCTCGCCAGCGCGCACAGGAACTCTTCAATTGTCGACATGCGAATGTTCAGCCTCATTGCGGCGCCAATGCCAACATTGCTGCATTCATGGCGTTGTTGTCGCCCGGTGATCGGGTTCTTTCGCTGCCCATCAAGTCCGGTGGGCATCTCAGTCATGGACTCAAGCCGAATTTCTCCGGGACCTTCTTCGAGATCCATGATTACGACGTCGACCCCGAGACCGAACGACTGGACTATGACGAGATTGCCAGGATCGCCGAAGAGGTCAAGCCACATCTGATCATCTGCGGATACTCGGCCTATCCCAGAGTCATCGATTTCGAACGATTCCGTGCGATCGCGGATTCTGTCGGGGCCTATCTCATGGCGGACATCGCCCACATCGCCGGTCTGGTTGCCGCAGGTGTGCATCCCTCCCCATTCCCGCACGCTCATGTGGCTACGACCACGACCCACAAGACGCTTCGAGGACCGCGTGGGGGTCTGATTCTCAGCAATGATGACGAGATCGCCACCAAGCTCGATCGCAAGGTCTTCCCGGGATCACAGGGGGGGCCCCTGATGCACATGATCGCCGCCAAGGCGGTGGCTTTTCATGAAGCGCTTCAGCCAGCCTTCCGCGACTACTCTCGCAAGGTTGTCGAGAATGCGGCGGCACTCGCCGATGCACTGGTCTCACACGGCTATCGACTCTGCACGGGTGGTACGGAAAACCATTTGATGCTGGTGGATCTTCGGGCAAGAGATGCCGATCTGACCGGAGCAGATGCGGAGGGGTGGTTGGAATCGGCGGGCATCGTGACCAACAAGAACGGCATTCCGAATGATCCGCGTCCGCCGCGAGTGACCAGTGGTTTGCGTCTGGGAACTCCGGCGCTGACCACACGTGGACTGGGGCCAGCGGAAATGACGGAGGTTGCGGCCTTGCTCGACCGTGTCATGGGTTCCGGTGGGGACAAGGCGACGTGCGAAGCTGTTCGCTCAGAAGTCCAGTCACTCTGTGAGCGATTCCCGCTCCCGCACTGATGGGTTCAATTGACGTCTGGCTTCGTAGATTCCCGCGCAGACGGCTGTTGCCAGGTTGAGACTGCGAATCCCCGGAGCCATCGGCAGCGAGATTCTGTGTTCATCGCCCCATTGGCGCGTCACCCAGTCATGGACGGGTTCCGGGGCACCACGGGTCTCGCCTCCGAAGATCAGGTAGTCGTTGGGTTCGAATCGTGCCTCCCAGAGGGAGTGCGTCGCCTTTGTGGTGAACAACCATGCTCTGGGCGGACGCTCCAGCTCGAGGAACGAATCCCAGTTTTCATGCTCCCTGCAGTCGACCAGATCCCAGTAATCAAGCCCGGCTCGTCTTCTGGCTTTTTCGGACATATCGAAGCCGATCGGGTGAACCACATGCAGCCTGGCAGCCGTAGCTGCAGCTGTACGGCCGATGTTTCCCGTGTTGTTGGGAATCTCGGGCTGCACGAGGACGATGTTGAGNGGCGCTGAAGGCACCGGAGAAGTCTAGCGTCCGCCGGATGGCTGGATGCCGCTATAGTTGGGGACTGGCTCGGGAACCCGGGTCTGGGGTCAAGAAGGAGTACTTTCATCATGCCGAATACCATCGAGAACATCAGGAATGTCGCATTGACCGGGACCTCCGGTGCAGGAAAGACGACACTTGCGGAGGCCATGCTGGCTGCCTGCGGAGTGATCGGACGAGCTGGCAAGGTCGAAGACGGAAACACCGTTTCAGACTGGGATGATCTCGAGAAGGACATGGGCTTCAGCATGGACTCGAGTGTCATGTACGTCACCCATGGCGGGTGTCGACTCAACATGATCGATACCCCGGGTCGAGTTGATTTCGTCGGCAAGGCCATCGCGAGTCTTCCAGCCGTTGAAACCATGATGCTTGTTCTGGATCCATCGGTTGGTATCGACCCCGTGGCGCGTCGATTGATGAAAGTCAGCGGTGAGCGCAACCTTCCGAGAGCCATCATCATCAACAAGCTGGACTCCGGCGAGAAGCTCGATGAATTGCTCGCCAGCATCCAGGAGACCTTCGGGTCCGCTTGTCGCCCCATCAATCTCCCGAGTGACGGTGGCAAGAGCGTCATTCGGTGTTTCAAGTCCGGAGAGGGCGAGTCGGATCTCGGCCCTGTCGCAGATTTTCATACCGGACTGGTCGATCAGGTAGTTGAAGTGGATGAAGCGTTGATGGAACAGTATCTCGAGCAGGGTGAGGTCACACCCGAACAGCTCGAAGAGCCGTTCAAGCGTGCGATGCGCGAAGGTCATCTGGTTCCCGTGCTCTTCACATCCGCCCGCGAAGGGACCGGTGTGGCTGAACTGCTTGATCAGATCGTGGAGTTCTTCCCCAATCCGGCTCAGGGCAATCCTCGTCCNTTCCAGTCGGTCGGCTCCGATAGCCGTGAGGATCTCGTGGTCGAGGCCGATGGCGGGAAGCCGCTGGTCGCACACGTCTTCAAGGTCGCTTCGGATCCCTATGTGGGCAAGATGAGCTACATGCGTGTCCATCAGGGCACCTTGAACGGAGGCGCGACGCCGAAGGTCGACGATGAGCGCAAGCCTGTCCGAGTCGCCCATCTGTTCGAGCTGCAGGGCAAGGACAGCAAGGAAGTCAGCGCTGCCGTCCCAGGAGACATCGTCGCGGTCTCGAAGGTCGATGAGATCGACTACAACAGTGTTCTGCACGCCGATGACAACGGTCACGTCGCCATCAAGCCGATTCCGACACCGAAGCCCATGTTCGGACTGGCCATCGAGGGTACGAGCAAGGGCGCTGAGTCGAAGATCGGTGATGCGCTGTCCAAGATGTCCGCGGAAGATCCGACGTTCGAGATCGAGCGTGTCGCTGCGACTGGCGAGCTGGTTGTCCGTGGTCTTGGTGAGAACCACATCCGTGCCAAGCTCCGCCTGCTCAAGGATCGATATGGAGTCGAGGTCGATTCACGGCCACCGAAGGTCGCCTACAAGGAAACGATCACCGGTAAGGCGGAAGGCCATCATCGTCACAAGAAGCAGTCCGGTGGTTCCGGCCAGTTCGGTGAAGTCTTCCTTCGAGTCGAGCCCATCGAGGGAGATCAGGATGGAGTCGTCGGTGGACTGCTCTTCGAAGACGACACCTTCGGTGGTTCCGTACCGAAGCAGTTCATGCCCGCCATCGAAAAGGGTGTCCGCCAGGTGATGATCGGGGGCGCCGTGGCCGGCTATCCGATGCAGAATGTCAAGGTGTCGGTCTATGACGGCAAGCATCATCCTGTCGATTCCAAGGAGGTCGCCTTTGTCACCGCCGGCAAGCGTGCCTTCGTCGATGCGGTCCAGAAAGCCCACCCGGTCCTGCTGGAACCTTTCGTCAAGATGGAAATCACGGTGCCGCAGGACGCGATTGGAGACATCTCCTCGGACCTGTCCGGTCGTCGTGGAAGAATCCAGGGCACCGACATGCTCCCCGGAAATCAGGTTCTCATGCATGCCGAGGCCCCTCTGGCCGAGGTCATGACCTATGCGGCCCAGTTGAAGTCGATCACGGCAGGTGCCGGCAGTTATTCGATGGAGTATTCCCATGATGAGAATACGCCTCCGAATATCCAGGCCGAGGTCGTGGCTGCCTTCAACCCGGATACCGAAGAGGACTGATCAGCCCAGCCGGTTACACTGCGTCCGTGTCGAGGAACGAGTCCCGATCTGTTCGGGTGTTCTGTCGGTCCATCCGGTTGGGACGAATCGTGATCAATGATTCACAGCCGATGATCCGATGGATGGGTAGGGTGTGCAGGAGCCCGTTGAGCCTCGACTGTTGAGGANTTCCTGCGGACCCGGGTGAGATCGGAGACGATCTTCAGCTGGGAGAAGGAGACAGGACGTCTCCTGGAGGTCAGGACGCATGACATCAGTCAGAGAACGATCAGGTCATTTCGCCAAGAGCATCATCAGGATTCTTGCCGTTGGCACCTCGATCAGCATGTCGGGCTGTGTCATGGAGGATTTCAACGACATCGGTGAAACCCTCTTCGCCAAGTCGCCGATCGAGGCTGCCCGTGATGCGCTCGATCCGTACAACCCCGACCTGCGGCGCGAAGGCGTCGTTCTCCTGGCCAATGCACCGTTCGGTGGGGTCGAAGCCTATCTCAAGATGTATCGGGATTACGTCGAAAACGATCCAGATCCGCTGGTGCGTGCGGCGGCCATCACCGCACTGGCCAGGCACGGTGATGCCAAGGATGCGATGCTGATTGCGCCCTTCCTGAGCCAGGAGGTCGAGCCGAACGAGACCGTGAGGTGGTATGCCGCACTGGCGCTTCAGCGACTCCACAATGCCGAAGTGATCGGAGTGCTTGAGAAGTCCATTCGCGACATGGAGGAGACCGGGGAGATCAGGGCATCGGTCTGTGTCGCGTTGGGGCAGTACCCCGAAGACCGTGTTGTTCAGATGCTCTTCTTCGCACTTGATGCCAACGAGTTGACCGTGAATACCGAGGCGGCCCAGTCGCTTTCGATGCTGACCGGCCAGCAGTTCGGACTGGATCTCGATGCCTGGCAAACCTGGTACGGCTCCGCATTGTCCAAGGGTGAAGCCTTCAAGGATCAAAAGGAATACCTCTTTCCAACGTACTCGAGGGATTCCGCCTGGTGGGAGTACGCGGCATTCTGGCTGGACATGAACTGGGAGAAGCCCGGTACGCCGACCGGAAAACGTTCTCGCGAGGAACGACGGACCTGGGAAGAAACACCTTCGCCTGAAGCCTACGAGCGTGAGGAGGCGACCCGGGAACTCGAGCAGGTGGATGACGCACCGTGACCGAGGTCAATCGATGCGTTGTTGTTCGAGATGGACTCATCGAACTTCAGAACAGGCCAGGCCTCACCCCTGCAGACGGTGAGGCGATTGTCGATGTCGATCGAGTCGGCCTCTCGCATCTGGATGCCGCCATCGGTCAAGGTCGGGTGTCCTTTGAAGGCGTGCCCGGACAGGAGATCGTCGGTCGTGTTCGCCGGGGCGCGGGGACTCCCGAAGAACTGGTTGGTCAGAGGGTCGTGGTTGATCCACTTCTGGCCTGTGGCGCATGTACCTGGTGCGAGTCGGGGCTGCGGACTCATTGTCATGACCGCAGGATCATTGGCCGCGATGGTGCTGATGGCGGACTCGCACAGCATGTGATCGTCCCAGTGGAATCCCTGATTCCAGTTCCAGATCATGTCGATGACGATTCGGCAGTGTTCGCGGTGCCCGTTGCGCGAGCCCTTCAGGCGGCTCGGCAGGCGAGAATCGAGGGGCAGACCTANGTCACCATCGTTGGTGACAATGCCCTGGCCATGCTGACAGCCCAGGTCCTCGTACGGCTCAATGCTTCCGTTCGGGTCCTGGGCGAGCATGTGGAACTTCTCGAGCGTTGTGAGCGTTGGGGGATTCGTCACCGTCATCGTGAGGAGGCGGGTCTTCGTGCTGATCAGGACATCGTCGTCGAGTGCACGGGAGACCCCGTTTGCGTTGCGGCGACATTGGGGTTCGTTCGACCTCGTGGAACGATCATCCAGATGATTGCTCCCCAGGTGATGNGGCCGGGTGGAACGTCGCTGGATCTGCAGCGACTGGTCGATTCCGAAGTCCGTCTGCTTGGATCCTCCTTTGGCCCGGTCCGCGAAGGCCTGAACCACATCGCCACCGATCAGATCGATGTCGTGAGCCTGGTCGGCGTCCGGCGGCGTCTCGAAGATGTCCCCGCAGTGCTGGCCGATCCGGAGCTGGCCACGGGTCGCAAGGTGCTCGTGAGCCCTTGAGGTTAGGCTATCCGTCCCGTGGAAGATCCCCAGCACGAGGACAAGTCAGCACCGTCGGAGGCGACGACGAAGGCGGAGTCGGTGAAAGCGGCATCCGGTGAGATCCAATCCGGCCGACTGGCCGGCAAATCCCTCGGCGCGGCCATCGCCATTGTCGCCTTCCCGGTTCTTCTTCAGCAGGTCATGGCGGCCTTTGTCGGTCTGGTCGACAAGATCCTGGCGGGCCATCTGCCGGAAGACATCGTGATCGCCGCGCTTGATGGTGTCGGAGTCGGGTCCTATGTCGGATGGCTGATCGGGATCGCGATGTCCGGTCTCGGGATCGGAGGTCAGGCCATCATCGCCCGATCGATGGGCGCCGGTGACATCAATCAAGGTGCGCGAGCACTGGGCCAGGCGCTGTCACTGAGTGTCGCCTGGGGCATCCTGTGTGGTGTCGTCATGTGGCTGTGCAGCGATTACCTGGCCGATATCGGCGGGCTCGGTCCACAGGCAACTCTCTACTGCAATCAGTACGTCAAGACATTCGCGGTTTCGATGCCGTTCTTCGGAGTCATCATCGTCGGTGCGATGTGCATGCAGGGTGCTGGTGACACGCTCAAGCCCTTCCTCATCAGCGTCGTCATCAATATCGTGAATGTGTTCGCTTCCTGGATGCTGTCCGGGGCCGACTTGAAGTTCGGCGATACGGTCTGGATGAACCCATTCGGTTTCGATCTCGATGTGCTGGGCATCGTGCTTGGGAGCCTGATCAGCATCTGCGTGGGTTCCGTGCTGACGCTGTTTGTCCTCTTCCGAGGCATTCGTGATCTGCGTCTCCGGCCGAGCCTGATGTCGTTCCATCCCGGCATGTCCTGGCGGGTTGTTCGGATTGGCATCCCGAACTTCTTTGAAGGTCTTGCCATGTGGATCGCCAACATCATCGTGCTCGGTTTCATCGGCACCATTGCCGGCAAGCAGATCCGAGCTTCGATCATGGGGGAGACCGGGCAGGATTCCAATGAGCTCGTGATGTCAGGGGAGGGGCTTCAGGGCGCGCACATCATCGCTGTCCAATGGGAAGCATTCAGTTTCCTGCCTGGCTTCGCCATCGGCATTGCGGCCGGTGCCGTCGCGGGTCAGTATCTGGGTGCGGGGAACGTGGCCATGGCCAAGCGAGCCGTCTGGTGGTGTGTCAGCATCGGAATGATCCTGATGGGTCTGATCGGCATCGTCTTCATGATCTGGGGTCGCGAGCTCACTGAGATCATTTCGACCCAGGCGCTCCACCTCGAAGTCGTTCCGAAACTCCTGATCATCTGCGGCGCGACACAGGTGTTCTTCGCGGCCTCCATGGTCATCCGCCAGGCGTTGAGAGGAACCGGCGACACGACGTGGGTCTTCATCATCACGGTCGTCTCGAGTTATGGAATCAGATTGCCAGCGGCCTGGATTCTTGGAGTCCACCTGGAATGGGGGTTGCCGGGAATCTGGATCGGTCTGTGTGGAGAACTTGGCGTTCGGGCGTTGTTCTTCCTTGCCAGGTTCATGCACGGCGGCTGGGCCAGCCGCACGCTCTGACCGATGCCGGCATGGACTTTCGGGCTGGATCAGTCCTCGGACGTTTCGGTGACCTGATCGGTCTGGATGTCCTGTTCGGCGGCAGGGGGTGCCGATTCGGATGGAGGCGTTTCAGCCGTTCCCTTGGCGGCTTCCTCTCGCATCACCTGATTGATCTTGTTCTTGTCNGGCGACATGATGATGCTCATNCGTCTGCCGGCCATGCGTGGTTCCATCTCGACCTTCGCGATGTCCTCGAGTGTCGAAATGACATGGGCCATTCGCTCGTGTCCTCGCTCCTTGTGGAGCATCTCACGGCCACGGAAGTTCTGGACGATCTGCACCTTGTGTCCATCCATGAGGAATTTGCGTGCCTGCTGGAGACGGATGGAGATGTCGTGGGGATCGATCTTCATGGATCGTCCGAGCCGGATCTCCTTCATTTCCGCAGCCTTCGACCTCGCCCTGTTGGCCTTTTCCTTCTTGGACTGCTCGTAGCGATACTTGCCGAAGTCCAGGATGCGGCAGACCGGTGGGTCGGATTCAGGTGAGACCTCGACCAGATCCAGGCCAGCTTCCTTGGCACGGTCAATGGCGTCTCTGACATCGACGACACCAATCATGTCTTCGTTCTCATCGATGAGGCGAATGGGTGATTTGCGGATCTGATCATTGACCCGGGGCAGGTTTCTGACGTTTTCCTGCGGACGGAAGTATCGACGACGTGCGATGGCTCAGTACTCCAGTTGAGAAGATCGCGGGCCGTCATCGCGGCTCTGCGATGACGCCTGGTATGCGAACCGTATGGAAGGGAAGCAGCACCTCATGCTGAATGCAGTCGGGCAAGGCTGTATACGAGGACATGCACGGATGCAGTGGCTCCAGGTGAACTGCTTCGAAGTCGGACGCCTTGTCCGGCTCTCAAGGCTAAAGACTACCTGCGACTCGCGTTGGCAGCAACATGAAACCGCTCACCAACCCGTCACAGGGGGGTCATTGACCGGATTCGGAGGGTGGTGATGCATCTGGAAAGAGGGTCTTCAAAGCCGTTCCATGGCCTCGATCACGGACCTCGTTTCCAAGGGTTTCGGCGAAGACGTCCAGTCCGACGGCTCCCAGATCCCGCTCGATGCCGTGTGCCCGGACGCTGACCGTCTGGTTTTCCGCATCTCTGGGGCCGACGACCAGCACGTAGGGGATCTTGTATTCCGCTGCTGAACGGACCTTGGCNTTGAGCCGTTCATCCGTGGCGTCCAGGCCGACTCTGAGATCCTGTTCGAGCAATCGAGCCTTGACTTCACGGGCGTACTCCAGGCTCTTCTCACTGACTGGGAGCACCCGAACCTGTTCGGGTGACAGCCACGCGGGAAACGCACCCGCGAAGTGCTCGATGAGGAATCCGATGAAACGTTCCATGGATCCNAAGGGTGCCCGATGGATCATCACCGGCCTGTGAGTCGTGTTGTCGGCGCCGATGTACGTCAGTTCGAAACGCTCGGGCAGGTTGTAGTCGACCTGNACGGTTCNCAGCTGCCANTCNCGACCGATGGCATCGCGTACCACGAAGTCGATCTTGGGTCCGTAAAACGCCGCTTCGCCCTGCTCGGACTCGAAGGGCATTCCAAGGACTTCGGCGGCCTGGACACAGGCGGCTTCCGCCATCTCCCAGTTGGCAGGATCGCCGACGTACTTGTCACTGTTGGGATCACGCAGTCCGACACGGACGCGATAGTCCTCCATGCCCAGCGTCTTGAAGATGATCTTGACGAGTTCCAGACAGCCCTGGACTTCGTCACCGATCTGCTCGGGCATGCAGAACAGATGGCCGTCATCCTGTGTGAATCCACGGACACGAAGCATGCCACTGAGCTCGCCGGATTGTTCATGTCGATAGACCGTGCCGAATTCGGCAAGGCGGACCGGGAGATCGCGATAGGACCGTTGCTCACTGGCGTAGATCCTGATGTGATGGGGGCAGTTCATCGGCTTCAGCAGATAGCCCTCGACCTCGCCAGTCTGCAGTCGATTCGAGAGATCTCCGCAGGAGCAGCCTTCCGCTGCCAGCATGGACATCTGATCCCGCTCAATCAGCGGTGGGTATTGGCTTTCCTGGTAGTAGGGAAAGTGACCGGAGGTCCTGTAGAGCTCGAGTCGACCGATGTGAGGTGTGAAGACCTGGTCATATCCCTGGCGTGCCGTGTGCTTCGAGATGAAATCCTGCAGCGCCTGTCGAATGATGCTGCCTGCCGGTTTCCAGAGGATGAGACCGGGGCCGACTGCATCATCGATCGTGAAGAGTCCGAGTTGCTTGCCGATGACCCGGTGATCACGTTTGCGAGCTTCCTCAAGCCGCTTCAGATGCTTCTTGAGCTGTTTGCGATCGGTGAATGCGGTTCCGTAGACCCGGGTGAGTCGATCCGACTTGGCGTCTCCATGCCAGTAGCTGGACGCGATGCTCATGACCTTGAAGGCGCCGATGCGACCGGTTGTCGGAACGTGCGGGCCTCGACACAGATCTTCCCAGTTGCCACCGGGTTCTCCCGTGGCATACCAGGTCAACTCCTGGGAGCCCGCTTCGATTGCTCGCTCCGCATTGTCGATCTTGTACTTGCTGCCTTCTCCCTGCAGTTTGGCAAGACCCTCTTCGGCGTTCATCTCATAGCGTGAAAAGGGCCTGTTCTCCTCGATGATCGAAGCCATCTCCTTCTCGATCTTCTCGAAGTCATCACTGCTGATCTTGCAGTCATCGGGCAGCCACATGTCGTAGTAGAAGCCCCCTTCAACAGGCGGGCCGTAGACCAGCTTGACCTCGGGCCAGATCCGCTGGATCGCTTCAGCCATGACATGAGCTGCACTGTGGCGAATCAGCCAGAGCGCATCGTCGCTGGATTCACTTTCGCCTTTTCGAGCCGTCACGATTGACAGGGCGGCATCTCCGTCGATGGGCTCGTTCAGATCGACGAGTGTGCCGTCAAGGCGCGCCCCGATTGCGGACTGGGCAAGCCCCGGTCCGATGTCGGCAGCAACATCGGCTGGGGTGACAGTCTGGTCGAATGTTCGAGTGGATCCGTCGGGCAGTTGGATGGTGGGCATGAAGGTGTCTCTGTTGCGTCGGGCGAACAGGATACCCCGCCATGGGCAGGTCATGAGGCCGGATCAGGGCCGATTCCGCCGGGTCACCGGATCTCGGGCGGGTTTCTTTTGGGGTCAACGGGCCTCAGAGGCCGACATCACAACGGAGCAGGGGCCCTGGAGGCGACCATTGATCTGTCCACGCTGTGGAAGTGATGATGACAAGGTGATCGACAGCCGGGCTGCCGAAGACGGCTATGTGGTCCGTCGACGGCGGGAGTGCCTGGCCTGCGAGCATCGTTACACGACCTATGAGCGGGTTGAACGCCGCCAGAGGCTTGTGATCGTCAAGAAGGATGGTGCGCGAGTCCCGTATGACCGTTCCAACATCCTGAGGGGAATCCAGGCGGCCTGTGGCAAGCGGCCCATTCCCGAAGAAACCAAGGATGGGATCGTGGATGCCATCGAGGCTGAGGTCCACAGGGAATTCGACCGTGAAGTACCCAGTCGGGAAATCGGAGAGCGTGTGGCTGCTCGCCTCCGTTCGATCGATGAGATTGCCTACATCCGCTACGCCAGCGAGTACCACAGCTTCGGGACGATCGATGAATTCGTCGAAGAGGTGACGGACCTCAAGACCAGACCCCGGGACGCCGAGGGTCAGGATCAACTCTTCTAGTCGGTTGTCCGGTGTCAGCCTATTTGCTGACCGTCTCCGCCTTCATCTCAGGTGTCACGTACAGGATCCTCAGGCAGTTCTCGCACTGGGTGATCGAGTCCGTTGCACCGAGCAGCTGCACGACGACATTGAAGGGCAGATTGAGATTGCAGGAACCGCAGCAGTACTCACGGCGTTTCTTGTCGATTTCCTCGATCGGCGCCATGGCGTCTCCGTCGAAATCATCTGCACATCGCTCGAAGATCTCGACGGTGGATTCTGGAAGTACGGCGGCCTTGACTTCACGTTCCGCCTGAAGTGACGCCACGCGGTCTGCGATCTCAGCCTTGCGTTCTTCCAGTTCGGTTGCAGCCGATTCGAGGACCGTGGTTCGTTCCTTCATCGACTCTTCCAGCTCGGAGAGGTCCTGGTCGATGGTTTCGATCTCCGACATTTCAGTCAGGATCAGGTCGTCAACGCTTGATCGGCTGGACTTCAGCGTGTTCATTTCTTCAAGAACAGTTGAATACTGCCGGGTCGTACTGGCGGTGTTGAGATCGTTTCGGAGTTTTTCGAGTCGTTCATCGATGCTCTTCGCATCGGTTTCGTGCCCGTGGATCGAGACCTGTCTTTGCTTGCGACGCGTCTGAAGTTCCTCGGACCGCTGTTCCAGCTCGGTCATCTGTCGAGTCTGCGCACGGTGGTAGGCTTCTGCGGAATGGACCCGGGATTGCAGTCCTCGGAGCTGGCGCTCGACAAGATTCAGTTCCAGAAGATCATCGATGAGACTCATTGGAGTTCACTGTCCTTTTCGTTCAGAGCCGGCTTGCAGCTGCGGTTTCATGAACTTTCAGTCTACACGCGCAATGGCACAAGGTGGGCAAAGAGATCCTCAATGTGCCGCATTCGGTCAGCAAGCATCCGCAGATCAGGCTTCGGAGCACAGCGAAAGTCGCAGCATCCACCAGGCCACAGGGGCTGCCAGAAGCAACGAATCGATGACATCCATCACGCCCCCCAGGCCCGGAAGAAGGGTGGAGGAATCCTTCACCCCTGCACCGCGTTTGAAGAGGCTCATGGTGAGATCGCCGGCCTGACCGACAATGGCGAGCACGCCACCCATGATCAAGACCCACCACCAGGCCAGCGGGCTGCCCAGTGCCAGGTTCAGAATGAGTGCTGCCAGCATGGAGCCCACGATGCCACCGAACAGGCCTTCGATGGTCTTGCCCGGGCTCAACCAGGGAATGAGCTTGTGCCGACCGATGGCCCGTCCGGTGAAGTAGGCACCGATGTCGCAGGACTTCACCACCAATGCCACGCCGCCGATCATCCAGATGGAGATGTCGGCTCCAATCAGAAGCAGGAATCCGCTCAGGACCCCCAGGTAGATCGCCGAGAGCATCACCACCGCCGTTGACGCGAAAGCGTGTTCGACACATCGCCCGCGACTGAACTGGAGCAGTGACGCCACGAAGGCGATGACGATGATGGTCAGTGGGATGGTCGCATCGAACATCTCCGGCAGTGACGACGACAGCCAGGTCGCCAGCATCACGCAGACGGTCGTGCCAATGGTCAGCGTCGCATTCGTCTTGATGCCGGTAGTTGCGGCGATCCGGATCAGTTCCAGGCTGCCAAGTCCGACGAGGATCGATCCCGCTCCTGCCAGCAGCAGTCCGGGTGGGAGCGACCAGCTGCCGATTGGAACGGCACCCATCGTGGCGTCCAGCCAGAGCAGGCCCACGACAAAGATGATGAAACAGCTGCCGGTGGCAAGGCGATGGGCGAGCACGTCAATGTCCGCTCTTCGAGGAGGAGTGCTCAAGCCAGGCTTCGATGCCTCCGGCCATCGAGCGGACATGCAAAAACCCCGACATGTGCAGGTACTTGGTCACGATTGCGGAACGCCGACCCGTCCGACAATACGTGACGATGGGTCTGGTGCGATGTGCTTCGAGCTCATGCATGCGAGTCGAGCATTGCTGGAGCGGAAGATTGAGGGCGTCCTGGAGCCCGTCCGCTTCCCACTCCTCCTTCGTACGGCAGTCGACAAGCAGGAACTCCTCGCCTCGATCGATGAGCCTGGCGACACAGCTGGTCGTCACTTCCCATGCGGAGTTGTTCAAGGGTTCGAATTGATGAGGCAATGGACTGTTTCGCTGAACGCTCATGCGACTTCCATCCTAACGGATTCCCTCTTTGGATCCTATTCCGGAAGATCGAGTTCAAGTCTGCGCAGGGCTGCCTCGATCACATCCAGTTCGAACCCCCGCCTCGCCAGGCGTCCATGCAGCCTGCGAACTTGTGTCTCCGGGGTGCAGGTGTGGAGGCTTCGCAACGCTTTTCTGGCGATTTCGGTCGCGATCTCCACCGGATCGCCGGCTGCATCACGTGCTGCGTCACGCGCCTGGGCCGGCTGGATGCCATGCCGCAGCAGTCTGGATTCGATATAGGAAGCCGATCCGGGAGTCCGACGGGCGATGGACTCCGCTGCCGAAGCTGCGAATCGCGCATCATCCAGGAGACCATTGGAAACCAGCGTCGTGATGACCTGTTCCGCGACCTCCTGTTCATGTCCTCTCTCAAGAAGGTGATCAAGGACATCCTGTTGTGATCGTGACGAACGTTCCAGACGTTTCAGGGTCGCACGCCAGGCCAGTCGGTACTCGTGGTGATAGGCGATTCGCTCAGCGAGATCAGGCGACAATGGTGTATCGAGGCCAAGATTCAGGCGGACGACATCGGCTTCCAGAAGAGTTGCTGCCCGTGTTCCATCGATCGCGATGTGTCTGGCATCGGCATCTCCTGACGTGATGTCCATGGAGGTGATGCAGCCATGCACGGGTACCGATGGCCGGTGCCGTCCTCTTTGATCGCCGCCTTCATCCGACAGTCGCGTCATGCTGAAACGGATGCCAGCAGAGATTCGATTTCACCCTCGGCGTGGATGTCGCCACTGGAACGTGCATGGGACAGACCCTCTTCCAGTGTGGATCTCGCCTCTTCGGTTCGATCCAGTTCCATCAGACACCGGGCCTTGTGATAGTAGGCATAGCAGTAGTCGGGATCGACTTCGATGGTTCTGTCGAAGTGTGCCAGTGCACGCTCCGATTGGCCGGTCTTGGCATACTCCATCGCGATTCCGTACAGGCAAAACGTGTCATTCGGCTCGGATTCGAGCATGTTCCTGAGTTGGTTGATGCGATCGCTCATGGGCTGTCCTCGTGCCTGAAGGAAGTGGACAAGAGTATGCTGTGGGGATGTTCAAGACGTCTGCATCTTCATCCGTTCGTTTCATGGTACACCGCCAGGCGGGTTGTCTTCTCGCGGCCGCTTGCATGGGGATTTCGGGTTGCATCGAATACAAGGTCGAGAAGACGCCTCGGCCAGACACCGTTCATCTCGAGGTCCGGCACGAGGTTCATGGGACCTCGCATTCCACAGTCGTCGATGGAGACCTCTGGTATGTCACCCAGGGAAATCATCTGGTTGTTCTCGACCAGGAGACCGGTCGCAAGATCAGCGAGCTCGACCTGATGCCAGCTGGTCGATCAGGTCCAGCCGTCGACATGCTCGTGGAACCGACGATGATGTATGTCGTCCTGCAGGACAGTGGCGTTGTGGCACTCGATCGAACCGATGCCAGAAGGCCCTGGATCGAATCGACCTGGGATGCGGAGACGCTCGGCATCGAACCACGCCATGTGGATCCGGGTCGTTTCGGGCCGATCGTGAGTGGTATCGGTGGGGCAATTCAGCTGCCTGACTTGAAACGACTGATCGATCATGATGGAGAGGTCACATCGGTCGTCGAACTGGAGAATGACGGCCTCTACACCATGGGTCGCCGTGTCTATCGCCTGAATGACGACGCCTACGTCGGCTCCGCAAGCAGTCTTGCCTGTTTTCCGTCCTCGCCCAACGGCGAGAGCAGTACTGCACTCGGCAGTGTTCTGCCTCGGGAGACGCTGCTGTTCATTCGCAATGAACGCAGCGGTGGTCTTGGTGGCTTCGCCCACATGGAAGAGGGCATTCTGCGTGAAGTGGATTCCACTCGAAGTACAGAGGCGCTTCCTGGTGGTGTGAACTGCATCCGTGTCGAGAATGACCGTGTGCTGATTGCCGGTCCTCGAAGTGTCCACCTGTTCAGGATCGAATCCGATGGTGCGCTCAAGGAACTCTGGTCCACCGAACTCATGGGAATCCGTGAAGTGGATTTCATGGGTGAAGATGACATCGTGGTCGTTGGCGAGTTCGGCCAGGCCTGTTTTCGGACGGACAAACAGGTGAATTCGGAGCGTTTCCGTCGCGCTTCACCGGGCGGTCTTCTTCAGGCGGTCTCGGACGGGCGGACCATCCGCGCAACCAGTCATGACGGTATCTGGGAGTATCGAATCGGAGACGAGGCGAACCTCTCCAGTGCACGATTCACCACGTATCCGGAACCACCTCGGAGCGTCGCGTTGCTTGGGTGGGAGGTGACGATTGCCGCAGATGGCAGTCATGCGGTCGTTCGCAATGAAATCGGGCAGGACATCATGCCGGCGCCCGTGGGGTCGCACTTCACGACGGTTGCAGCAGGCGACGGGGCATTCTGGCTTGGGCACGTGGAGGGCATCATGATGCTGAGGCCGCCCTCGAGCATGCCGATGCTTCCAGTCGGTTGGGATGAGATGACGGTTGATGAGCAGCGTGCTGCGGGCTACTCGCCGCTTCAGGGCATCCAGAAGCTGAGCGTGCAGGTCGATGGTCCTGTGATCTTCATCGAGCCACTCGAGTTGGGTGGAGGGATCGGCTATGCGGCTGCCAATGGTGGTTTCGGGGTTGTCCGCGAGAGCTGGTGAGTCCGCCGTCGTGTTCAGCATTCGCTGCTGACGCACCATTCGCACTGTCCATAGCGCTTGCAGATCGCATTGTCACGACCAATCGCATGTCTTGCCTTGCAGGCGGCTCGGCCGTGCGCAATCAGGAGATGACTGAGTTGCGTCCACTTGGGTCGTGGAAACAGCGCCATCAGATCACGTTCGATCTTTGCGACGGCGGTTTCCCGGGTCAATGAAAGCCGTTGCGCCAGTCGCATGACATGGGTATCCACGACCACACCGACATTGATGTTGAACGCGTTGCCGAGGACGACATTGGCGGTCTTGCGTGCCACGCCACGAAGCGTGAGAAGATCCTCCATCGTCGCAGGAATGACGCCTTCATAGTCCTCGACGACTCGAGTCATGGCTTCATGAACTGCCTTGGATTTGTTGCGATACAGACCGATCGAGCTGATCCATGGCTGGATGGCCTCCGGTGTGGATCGGGCATAGTCGATCGGCTGTGGGAACTGAGCGAACAGGGCGGGTGTCGCCTTGTTCACGCCGACATCCGTTGATTGGGCAGACAGAATCGTGGCGATGAGCAGTTCATGGGGTGATGAATAGTTCAATGCACAGGTCGCATCGGGATAGGCCTTGTCGAGTGCCGAGTAGAGTCGAGCGGCGCGTCGCCGTTCCGCGACCGTCTTCTCAGGCAGATTGAAGCTGGCTTTGCTGGTCTGACTCATGAGGAGGGCTTCGATCGAGGCGCGAGAGAGACTCCAGTGGCTGCAATCGAAACGATCAGGCAGAGGCCGGTCAGGCCCCAGAGCCGTTCGGCGGTGTGGTGCCACTCGTTGAAACTGGTCTGCTTCGAGCGAGCTGATTCCAGATCGCCGGCCCTTGCAGCATCGCGATACCCATCCAGATGAGCATGCATCGGTGGGTTCACGAATACGAAGCGTGCCACCAGGAACGTGCCGGCGAGTCCGATGCAGATGATCCGGATCCACTGCGACGCGCTGTGACGGTCCAGGAGTCCGGAGATCCTCTGAGCGATGATGATCACGATTGCCAGCGGGAACAGGATGAGCTGGACGATGTCCGCCAGTTCGAAGAGTGGTTGTGTGATGAGTCCGGCGGCAAGTCGTCCTCGCATCTCCACGTCATCGATCTCGTAGCCGATGATCTGGGGCTCCAAGGGAGGCAGTGTGGTGAATACCGTGGCAGCGGAAAGACCGCCTGCGACAACCACGGCCAACCAGAGTGACTGGCAGAGAAGGTCAAGGCCTGTGAGACAGCGGCTTCGAGTCATCGTTCGTCACCTGTCTGACCGGTCGTGAGGGGTGTTCCCTCGGACCAGCTGGTGCCAGTGTTCCAGCATTCGCGTTTCCAGATCGGAACCTGGCGTTTGAGTTCATCAATGAGCCAGCGACAGGCTTCGAAGGATTCGGGCCGATGGCCTGACACCACCTGGATCACGACGCTGGCCTGGCCGGTCGGGACCCGTCCGAGTGCATGATGCATTCGGACCGCGAGAAGCGTCCATTGGTGGACAGCCTGGTCGGCAAGTCGCTTCATCTCATCGACCGCCATCGATTCATGAGCTTCGTAGTCGAGGGCCTGGAGCTCGCCGTGATGTTCATGCTGCTCGGGCCTCGTCACACCCAGAAACGTACATTCGGCACCACCAGGAGGGAATGGCGACCAGGCCGCAATCTCGACGGGCTGGTGGACCAGTTGAATGTCCAGGATGGCGGCTGGTCTGCACACGTCAACATCCTATCGCTGGATCGCCTCGATGATCCAGTTGTTTCCACCCTCCTGCTAAGCTCTGTTCATGCACGCGCACCTGGCGCCTACTGTCGCATCGCTTGGTACGGACCTTCGGTCGATCCTCGATCGACTGCATCGTGAAGGATGGCAGGCTGTTCAATTGTCAGCAGCCATGCCCGGCACGCGACCACGTGATCTGGGCACATCAGCACGGCGTGATCTGCTGGCCACCCTGCGAAGAAACGAGTTGGTTGCGAGTGGCATGGATCTCTGGATTCCAAGGGAACACTACATCGATCCAGCCACTGTGGATCGAGTTGTGACGACGATCGATGCCGCCTGTGGACTGGCTTCCGATCTTGGTGTGCCTTCATTGAGTGTTCAGCTGCCTGAACGTGATCTCATGGATCCGGATGCGATGGAGGCGATTGAGTCATCCGCCATCCGCAGTGGCGTCGTTCTTGCAGATCATCGTCTGGAGGCTGATCTCACAGGTTCGATCGCATCGGGGCTGGATCCAGCCGCCTGTCTCGCCGTGGATCGGGATCCCATCGAAGAAGTCCTTCGAATCGGGAGTCGCCTGGTCGCGCCTCGATTGTCGGACCTTCTGAGTACGGGACTGAGAGGTCCAATCGGTCTGTCCGAGGGTCGATTGAATGTCGCGAATTATCGTGCAGCTGTCGTGACGGTTGTCCCCGATACCTGTATCACCATGGACCTCCGTCAATTGACATCGCCCTGGGAGGCTCTGGAAGCGGGGCGTCAGGCCTGGCGATCCGCCAGTCTGGATGGCTGACAGAACCGGGTTCATGACGGTGGAATAGACTGCCACCATGACGGCTCTGGCACATGGTGTGGATATCGTTCCGGTCTCTCGAATCGAGCGCATGCTTGAAGACCATGGCAATCGATTCGTGGAACGCATCTTCACGGATGGCGAACGGTCCTATGCCGAGCAGGTGGTGCGAGGTCGGGCAGAACGTTATGCAGCACGCTTCGCAGCCAAGGAGGCTGTGCTGAAAGCACTGGGCACCGGTCTCAGTGGCGGCATTACCTGGCACGACATCGATGTTGGCCGAGCCGCTTCCGGTGGGCCGATTGTCCGGGTATCCGGACTTGCCGCCAGGCGTGCGGATGAACTGGGTCTCAGTGAGTGGCGACTCAGTCTGAGTCATGCCGGTGGGCTTGCCATCGCCAGCGTGGTCGCCAGCTGAGATCGAGCTCTGCAAGCGAAGGGAAGGGGTGCCAGTATGCCGCGACGAAACAACAAGCCAGCGCTCTACGAGTTGACGAAGTCGAAGCAGGATCGTGACCTTTCAGCCGAGCCGCCTTCCATTGAGAACACCAATGGCAGTGGTGAAGCGACCACGTGGTTGACGCCTGGTGCAGGTGTTCGCATACCCGGTGGCTTCCTGTTTCTGGCAGCCGTGTTGCTGGTGATTCTGGTCGGTTTCGCCTGGTGGCTTGGGTTCACCCAGGGGGTTGCTCAGACGGAGTCCCTCATGGCCGCCAGACCGGGTGGTCAGCTGGTCGATCCACTCCTCATCGAGCCTGTGACTCGATCCGAAGCGTCTGTCGCCGAGGCCGTGGTCGAGCCCTCCACACCACCCAGATCTCCGCTGGACAGTCGAAAACCCTGGCATTTCGTGCTTGCTGAGACCAATAAAGAAGGGGCTGAGCGATTAGCGGGGTTCTGCAGGGGGCAGGGGCTTGAAGTGCTGGTCGTTCCTCGTCACAATACGGGACTCGCACGGGTCATCGCCTTGCCTGGCATGGCCACCTCGTCTCGACAGACCGAGGAAGCGAGGGCTCAGGATTCGCGGATTGCGGCCCTGGGCAGACAATGGAAGCGTAATGGTGGTCGAACCGATTTCTCCGACCGCTATGTTGACAGGATCGTGGCCGTCGTCGAGTAGCACTCGAGCCAAGCGTTCACGAGGAGAACAGTGATGAGTCTTCACCCAAGCCTTCGAACAAAACCATCAGGTTTGAACCAGTTCCGTACCGTGCTGAAGCGCAGCGAGCGGATTGCCATGCTGGCTGACCGAGGTGACTTCAGTGAGGACGATTCTCCTCTTGGACTCGTGAAGGTCGGTCAACGACGACTCGTGACCAAGAAGAAGAAGAAGGTCGAAGAAGCTGGCGACGAGGCCGCAGCATCTTCCGACGATTCCTGACCCGCTCATTGTGTTGAATCGAATTGGATACGCTGGCTTCCAGGCCAGGATGACTGCCCATGCTCGATGAGGGACAACTACTCAGCCATCGAACCGGGCAGATCGATGCATCTGGAATTCGCCGCGCCTTCCAGCTTGGTGCCCAGCTGGAAAATCCGATCAATCTCTCGATCGGCCAGCCGCACTTCCCTGTTCCTGATCCACTCAAGACCGCTGCCATCGAGGCGATCCAGTCGGACTCGAACGGCTATACCTTGACTGGAGGGCATCCACCCCTTCGATCTTCCATCGAGTCGATGCTTCAGGAAGACATTGGCTGGGACTTCACATCCGATGATGTCGACTTCATGGTGACCTCGGGAACCAGTGGAGCCCTTGTGCTGGCAGCCTGGGCAATGCTCGATCCCGGTGATGAATTCATCATCCCTGACCCGTTTTTCGTGATCTATCCGGCACTGGGCCCGATGACGGGGGCCACTCCGGTCTACTGCGATCTCTACCCGGATTTCAGAATGACGGCGGATCGTGTCGAACCGCTTCTGACTCCGAAGACCAAGATCGTCATGGTGAATTCGCCTGCCAATCCGACGGGCATCGTTCTGACCGACGAAGAGATGCGTGATCTTGCGGAACTCTGCCGATCCCGTGGCGTTCTTCTTCTTTCCGATGAGATCTACGATCTCTTCACCTACTCGGCGGCACGTGATGCACGAGACCGTGCTCCATCTCCCGCCTTGCATGGCCAGGACATGCTCATTGTCCGCGGATTCGGAAAGAACTACGGGTGCACTGGATGGCGACTTGGTTTCGCGGCCGGACCAACCTGGTTGATCCAGCAGATGATCAAGTTCCAGCAGTACTCCTTTGTCTGTGCGCCAAGCATGGCTCAGCATGCGGTGATGGCGGCTCATCAGGTCGACATGTCACCATGGGTCGAGGCGTATGAACACAAGCGGGATCTCGTCCTGAAGCACCTCGCTCCAGTCACGAACGTGGCGGCCCCAGAGGGTGCGTTCTATGCGTTCCCCGAAGTCCCCGCTTCGCTGGGTATGACCGGGACGCAGTTCACAGAGTCGCTGCTCGATCACAACGTGATCGCGATCCCGGGAGGGGTCTTCAGCAATCGCGATTCCCACATGCGCATCAGCTATGCCACAGAGGATGAGGCCCTGGAGGCGGGGCTCAAGGCCATCGCACAGGCCATGAAAGGCTGACGCCGGGCACCCTCACAAGAAAATCCCCGTCGAAACACGAGGTCTCGACGGGGAGGAGGGGAGAAAGAGCAGGTTGAGGACGGCCCGAGGGTCGTCATGAAGGAGGCCAGGACCAGTTGGGTGGCCGGTTGAGCACCTTTTGGGGTGCTTTATTGGCCCCTTCACCGCACGCTGATCGACCGCATGGTCCCATCTTGTCCAGAAAACTTCACAATCTTTGCCATTTAGCAGACTCTTTTCAGACTTGTGGGCACCCTCAAGGCCCGCTTGTTCCTGTATTGGCAAAGGGATAGGTGACATCCTTGCTGGCCTCATGAATCAGCTGGGTCCAGGTGCTGATGACCACATCCGGGTTGTTTCTTCGGGCGACGTGTTCGCGGGAGGCCTTTCCGAGCCGAGATCTTCTTTCAGGATCGTTGAGCAGATCCAGGATGCTCTTCGCCCACTGCTCCGCAGTCGCTTCCAGCAGGATGCACTGTTGTTCCCGTTCCGCTTCTGAGAGGAACGCATGGTCGGCCTGAATGACCACGCTTCCTCGAGCCATGGCCAGATCCACGACGGATCGGGCGGTCTGCTGGCATGATGCGAGTGCCGTCAGGGTGCACTGGCTGACCAGGGGACCGAGGTTGGAGGCGTTGCTGATCGAGGAGATTCGATCCAGGAGCCCGATCGACTCGGCGTACTTCCATGTGGGATCACCGGTGCGGGTGCCGAGTTCCAGGCAGATCTGGAGGTCGGGGATGGTCTCGACAACGGTTCGAATGCCATCAAGCAGGCATCGAGCGGAATCATGATCCAGTTCTGAACCCAGCACAGCGATCGAGGGAATCACGTCAGCTGCTTCATGATTGAGATCCGGCAGCTTCACGGGAAATGGAACGGTCACGACCAGATCACCGACCTGTCTTCCACGAAGTGCGGATGCCAGGCCGGCGGAAGCCGTCACATAGCCAGCCACCTGGGAAGCTCTGAGGGCTGGCCGCTTGAGGTGGGACGCCAGCCAGCACTCCGCGATGACTGGGCAGTCGACGGCATTGGCGATTTCCAAGGCGACGTTCGCCGAGAGGCTGCCGAGGCACAGCACCACGTCCGGCAGGGGACGTCCGACGTCTCGGACCAGGTTGCTGACGATCTTGGATCGCTGCAACCATGGAAGCGGCATGGGGGCCACCAACGGTGAATCCGTATCCAGTCCGACGACCTCATTGTCCTGTCCAGGCGTTGCCGCGACCACTTCGGTGACCTGGATGCCCGTTTGCTTGATCCCAGCAAGGACCTCAGCGTAGGCCGGCCCTTCTTCCTGGGCTCGGGCGTCGTCGATGGTCACGAGCAGGTGCATCAGGTCCGGGTTCTCCAAGGGGGGTCTTCGTGCTGAAGAGGTTCGAGTGTTCTGGACATATCGTCGGGAATCCTGCTTGGTCTTCGAGTTTCCAGATCGACATGAACCCAGAGCGTCGATGCCGTACACACGACGACGGGCTTGTCATCCTCGATCCGCCAGAGAATCGTGTCCCTCCACGACTTCACTTTCCGGATATCGCGGACCCACGTCGCCATGTACACCAGATCTTCCCGGTGAACTTCCATCCTGTAGTCGATTTCATGTCGTGCCACGAAGAACATGGCCTGTTTCTCGAGGAGATCCTGATAGGACCAGCCTGCCGATGTCAACGCCCGTTCTGCCGCATGATCGATCCAGCCGAGATACGACACGTTGGAGACATGGGCGATGACGGCGCTGGCATCCTCCTGGAGTGGTTTCAGGCGAAGCCAGACAGGCGAGGGATGAACAACCCATTCAGGCACATGGATCGGCACTTCATCGAGCATCACCATGTCGGGCGTTCTTCGCGGTGCAAGCGGCTGGGTCATGATGACGGTCTTTCGTTCTCAGGATCCAGCGATCGCAGATAGGCCCAGGTGTAGAGGCCCGTGTGATGGCCGTCCGAAAAGAGGATTCTCAGGGCGTAGGATCCGACCAGTTCGATGTCATCGGCCTGGACGGGTTTGCCATCTCCCGCAGGGAGCACGGTCAGGGGATTGTCGGCCATCTCCGTCCGAAGAGCCCTGGCTTCGGCCGATGGTGACATCTTGCGCAGGTGGTCAATGGGGAGAAATGAGGTCGTCCCATCCTGCCACGTGACCGTCAGTCCACGTGTTCTGTCCAGATCAAGATGTTTGGGGGCGGGTTCCATGGGTACGCTGATCACGTCGAATCCAACGATGAGCGGTATCCTACATCCGGTCAGCGATGGTTCGTACCATTGCCCATGAAGCAGGCAAGGAGCCCTGGACAGTGATGCCATCCTCTCAAGAAGCACCTTCTGGGCTTGCGGGACATGCAGGCGACCGGTTGTGCGCCGCAATCGATCGTGTCTCTTCGCCGACCTGTGTCGGCCTGGATCCTGTTCTCGAAAAGCTGCCTGCCGATCTGGGGGCCGTGGATGGCTCGGATGAATCGGTCATCAACGCGATGGAATCCTTCAGTCTCGGCATCCTGGATGCCATCGCAGGCCATGTCGGTGTGGTGAAGTTCCAGTCCGCCTGCTACGAACGGCATGGTGCGGCTGGGGTGGCCTTGCTCGGGCGTCTGGTCAAGGCCGCTGGCGAACGTGATCTGGCATCGATTCTGGATGCCAAACGAGGCGATATCGGCATCTCCGCATCACACTATGCGGCCACAGGCAGGTTGATGGGTTCAGACTGGATGACCATCAACGGTTGGCTTGGTGAGGACGGCATCAGTCCATTCCTTCAGGATGGTGCCGGGGCCTTCGTTCTTGTCAGAACATCCAATCCATCCAGTGCACAGTTGCAGAGTCTGCAGTTGAAGGATGGGCGAAGCGTGGCGGAAGGCATGGCGGATCTCGTGACGGAGCTGGGCGCACGACATGTCGGTGAACGTGGCTACAGCACGCTTGGTGCGGTGGTTGGCGCAACGCATCCAGAGGAACTGGCGGGTTTTCGTGATCGCATGCCAGGCGTCTTCATGCTGTTGCCCGGCTACGGTGCTCAGGGTGGCACGGCGGAGTCGTTGTCGCCGGCATTCGATGCCAATGGCATGGGAGCGATCGTGACGGCCAGTCGCAGCGTCATCTACGCCTTCCATGACCAGGCCGGAGACTGGAAGACATCCGTCACAACAGCTGCCATTGAATTCTCGGAAGCCATCGGAACAGTAGCAGGATTTCGATCATGAGTGGCCAGACGCTTTCACGAGGAGGTCTTTCCTTGCCGGGATGGCGGATCATTGTGGTGTTCGGATGTTTCGGAATCGTTCTGGCGTTGCCTTTCATCTTCCGTGTATCTGCGGAGGAATCCAATGAGGCTGCCCGTCGTGTCATCATCATCAGTCCACATAACGAACAGATTCGGTACGAATTCGGTCGTGGATTCGCAGACTGGCACGAGGCCAGGTTCGGCGAGCCTGCACGCGTCGACTGGAGCGTTCCAGGTGGAACCTCTGAGATTCGAAAGATGCTCCAGTCGGAATGGATCTCAGCGCTGAAACGTGGCGAAATGCCCGGAGGCAATGCGGACCTGGTGTTCGGAGGTGGCTCCTGGGAACACACTCAGCTCAAGCGCGGTATCGAGGTCACGCTTGAAGGTCTGGATGCACAGACGACACGAGACTGGATCAGGAAGATCATCGGCAGGGCCGACCAGTCGCCGTCCTCGATTCCACTGGGCACGTTGCAGACAACCGGTATCACCGCCGAGATCACCCAGGACGAATCGTCCGGGCTCTACACGATCAAGGCGACGGCTACGATCAGCATTCCCGCTGGCTTTCCGTCCGACATGTTCCACGCCCTGTATGGTCGAACGGAAGTGGCGGGGACACCGCTCTGGGATCCAGATCAATACTGGCTTGGTACCGCGCTGTCCGCTTTTGGAATCATCTACAACAACGATCTTCTGAAGTCGCTGGATGTTCCCCAGCCGACAGCCTGGTCCGATCTGGCCGATCCGCGTCTTCAGCAGGAAGTGGCCTTGGTGAATCCTGCACAGTCCGGCTCCGTGACCACCGCGTTCGAGACGATTCTCAAGCGACGTGGCTGGGAGCCGGGATGGCGAATCCTGCGAAGAGCGGCGGCCAATGCCCGGTATTTCTCGGCGTCCTCACTGCGAGCGCCGACGGATGTCGCCCAGGGCGATGCCGCGATGGGTGTCTGCATCGACTTCTTCGGTCGATTCGAGTCCCAGTCTCTCAGGGATCACGGCGCAGGCGATCGGATCGGCTACATCGATCCACCCGGTGAAACGATGCTCGATCCGGATCCCATCTCACTGCTTCTGAATCCCCCCGATGAGGAGATGGCTCGTCGGTTCATCGAGTTCACACTGTCTCCTGCAGGCCAATCGTTGTGGCAGTTCGCGCCGGGCAAGCATGAGGATGGACTGGGGCCGTACCAATTCTCCTTGAGACGCATGCCGATCTGCGATGAGCTGTACAGGGATCATTTCGATCGTTTCACCGATCAGGTCGACCCATTCCTGAACGCCGAACCGCCACCATTCAATGATCGCAACATGCGGTCATTCATACCGGTCCTCTTCCAGGCGGCAGCCATGGACAACGCCGTCGAACTGGAAGCGGCCTGGCATGCCATCGTGACCCATCCCGGGTACCCCCCAGTGGAAGCCGGGGCGATCGTCACATCGGATGATGTCGAGGATTCCACGCTCTCCGAGATGATTCGTCTGTTCGATGCGATCCCGACGGTTCCGGGGCCCAGTGGTGAAAACATCTCGCTGGCAACCGCCCAAGGGCGTGCGGCCATCAAGAGCGGGTGGCTGAAGAAGGTCTGGGAGGGCAAGGGTCTGTGGGATGACGAGGCGGATGCACGTCATGTCCTCCGCCGCACCCTGGGTGACGAGATCGCCTCGAATTACCGCAGGATCGTGACACTCGCCGAAGAGTCGGGTGGGAAGCAGTCCCACTGATGCCCGCACCACCGCTTGATGATCGAATTCGAAGCCGCACCGGCATCATTGCAACGCTCGGGCCGGCCACCATCATGCCGGGTGTGCTCAAGCAGGTTGTCGAAGCCGGTTGTCGAATCTTCCGTCTGAACTTCAGTCATGGTGATCTGGAAGATCATCGTCGCAACATCCGGGATGTCCGGGCACTGGAAGCCGAGATGGACATTCCGCTTGCCTTGATGTGTGATCTGCCCGGTCCGAAGATCCGAGTCATCGAGGTTGCCGGTGACGGTATCGATGTCGAAGTCGGCGAAGAGGTGTTCTTCGATCGCGATCAGTCATCTCCGTGCGTTCGCATCGAGCAAGAACCACCTGTGCTGGGATGTACCTGGACCGGGATCGTCGATTGCGTGAAGCCTGGTGACCGAGTGCTGATCAACGATGGCGCTGTTCGCCTGCTTGCCACGGAAGTCTCGGACGGTCGTCTCCAGTGTCGAGTCACGACCGGTGGCCTGATCACCTCTCACAAGGGTGTGAATCTTCCCGACAGTGAACTGGACATCGTGGTGCCGACTCCTCGCGACATGGAGCTTGTTGCCTGGGCCATCAAGAATGATGTGGATCTCGTGGCCATGAGTTTCGTGAGATCTCCGGAAGAGATCGAACGCATCCGATCAATCATGCAGGACAACATCGATGGCACAGGACATGAACGCCCGTTGCCGATCATTGCCAAGATCGAGGTGCCGCCTGCAGTCGCTTCTGCGGAAGAAATCATCGCTGCTGCGGATGGTGTCATGGTCGCCAGGGGAGATCTCGGTGTCGAGATGGATCTGGCCCAGGTTCCGATCATCCAGAAACGACTGATCTCCATTGCCCGGAAACTGGATCGCCCCTGCATCGTGGCGACTCAGATGCTTCAATCGATGGTCGATGCGCCGGTTCCGACACGAGCGGAGGCCAGTGACGTCGCCAATGCGATCTTCGATGGAGCGGATGCCGTCATGCTCTCGGGTGAGACCGCGATCGGTCGGTATCCGGTTCTTGCAGTGGAGACGATGCAGCGGATCGCCCATGAATCCGAAGCGTGGCTGGACTCCTCGGACATGGTCTGCTGCGATCCAGTTGATGATTCGGACGATCAGGCGGTCGACGATACGCACGCGCTGGTCGCCGGAATCCATTCGGCCGCCAGATCCGTTCGGGCCAAGTGCATCGTCGTGTTTTCGGAGTGGGGGACCTGGTCACGTCTGATCAGCCGAGGCATCGACTCGCTTCCGATCGTCGCCTACACGCCAAGGCAGTCCGTGGTCCGCCAGATGCTGCTGTGTCGCGGTGTCATTCCGGAGCTCATGGAAGTCGTGCCCGATGAGGCGATCCTGAGCCGTGATGCCCAGCATCGATTGGCCGATGTCGGTTGGATTGACGAAGGCGATGCGATCATCGTTGTCCTGGGTCGACCGTTGAAGCATGACAATCACTCCGTTCGCATCACCGTGCATCGTTTCGGGGATGGGGGTCGGGCCTGATGGACGCAGCGATCCTCGCCGTTGGTGATGAGTTGCTCGGTGGGCGATGTCAGGACACCAATTCGACCTGGCTCTGCGGCCGTTGTGCCGGCCTCGGTATCCGTGTGATTGAAACACGCACAGTCGGTGATGATCTCGGGAAGATCGTGGACTCGCTGCAGTCGCTGTCGAGGGATGTCGATCTCGTCATTCTGACCGGTGGTCTCGGGCCCACTCAGGATGATCTCACCAGAGAAGCGGTGGCGAACTTCCTCAGCAGCGATCTCATCGAAGATTCCCAGGCCATGGGATGGCTGACGGAGTTCTTTGCATCCCGAAGTCTCGAAATGGGCGAATCGCAGAGACGCTTGGCAATGAGGCCTTCGAACGCCACTTGTCATCGAAATCATGCCGGGACCGCTCCCGGGATTCATGTGCGTGGTGACCAGGCGGACTACTGGTTGCTGCCGGGCCCGCCATTCGAGATGCATGACCTCTGGGATCGACATGTCGAACTCTGGTTGCGTGATGAACTGGGCGGTGTCCCTGTTTCCGAATCAGTCGATCTGAAGGCGTTCGGACTCATCGAGGCGCGTTTCGAGGAACTGCTTGGCGATCTGACCAAGCGCGATCAAAGACCTCTGCTTGGGACTCGAGTCAGTCAGGACGAGTTCCTGCTGCATGTTGATTCGGTTGGTGTGGATGCTGCCGACATGGATGCCTGCATCGACATCTGTCTGGAACGATTGCATCCGTGGATCTACGGGCGACGGAGCGGAACGTTGGCCTCGATCGTCGGTTCACTGCTTCTTGACCGCGGGGAGCGACTGGCGACAGCGGAATCCTGTACCGGTGGTTGGATCGGTCGTGAGGTCGTTGATGTTCCTGGTTCCAGTTCATGGTTCGAGGGTGGTTGGGTCGTCTATTCCAACGAGATGAAATCGAAACAGCTGGATGTCGATCGAGCGTTGATCGAGCACCATGGCGCCGTCTCGGAGCCTGTGGTTCAGGCCTTGGCTCAGCGAGCGGCCGAGAAGGCCGAGGCCCAGTGGAGTCTGTCCGTGTCGGGGATTGCCGGCCCGCAGGGTGGGACCGTGGACAAACCCGTCGGAACGGTCTGGATCGGTTGTCATGGACCCGATGGCACGATCTCGCGCTGTTTCAATCTCGGAAAGGATCGAACACGTATTCGAAGAAGGACGGTCAGCATGGCTTTGCAGCTGCTGCGATGGCGTCTTCTGGGAGAGGATCCGATGACCCCGACTTCATGGGATATCACATGAGCAGGACCGGATTCATCGGACTCGGCAGCAATCTGGGTGATCGTGTCGCCGTGATTCTCGATGCGGTTGATCGGATCGATGAGACTCCGGGCATGTCTGTCTGGCGGGTGAGTACGTTTCTCGAGACGGATCCAGTGGGTCGGCAGGATCAGCCGGATTTTCTGAACGCCGTTGCTGAAGTCCGATCGTCTCTTGCGCCGGTCGAGGCGATGGCGCATCTTCTCTCGATCGAACAGCAACTTGGTCGCGTCCGGTCGGAGGCAGACCCTGGCGGCCCTCGTACGATCGACCTTGATCTGTTGCTGTGGGGTGACTGCACCAGTGACGAGCCGGGTCTTCATCTTCCACATCCAAGACTGCATGAACGCGCCTTTGTCCTTCTGCCGATGGTCGAGTTGGCGCCGGATCTGATTCATCCCACTCTGGGCAGGACCATGCAGGAACTGCTGGCCGAGGAAATCGATCGGCACGGGGATCTGGCTGGTCGATGCAGACCAGCTGGCCGCGGGCCGCTCAGGACCCCGGATCTCGAGTGATTCCTGCCTGAAAGTGGCCTGCAAGGTGATTGCACGGTTATCCTGAGGGGATGACACAATCGACTTACCAACGCGTTCTGCTCGTCCTCGGGCTCCTTCTGGCGGTCTTCTCCAGTTCTCATGCGCTTGCTCAGGGAGATCCCTCCAGGTTTTCACCCGGGCAGCCACCAGAGATGCCGAAGATCGATCCTGCTGAAAAGCTCGTTGCCGAAGGCATTCTTCGGCAAGCCATGGAGGCTTTTCAGAAGACTCCGGCGATCATCTGCGAGACAACCGTCAATACGGAGTCGGGCCCGAACACGAACGAGCTCATCATTGAAGCGGAATTCGGTCCAGCCAACACGATGCGCATCGAGAACGCGGACGCCTTGATCGTCTGCAAGGATGGTTATCTCAATGTCGTTCTCTACAAGATTCCCGACCGGTATCTCAAGGTCCCAGTGAGTGGTTCGGTGACCGATACCATCGAAGCGATCTTCAAGGATCGCTTCGTCGCGGGCTTCGAGATCATGATGCGTGAGGGTGAACCCATGCAGTCCTGGCTGGACGCGCTGACGATGCGTTCGGTGGTCAATCCAACAGTCACCGGATTGACAGAGGTCACGACAGCGGATGGAGCGGTCCTGTCACGTGTGTCCGTTGCCGGGCGCATGGGTTCTGGCTGGATCGACTACAACCCCCAGTCGAAGCAGATCATTGCCGTTCATACCGAGATGTATCCGATCCAAGACGCACCTGGGTTCTTCTTCACAATGGATCTGAAGACGAAGACGTCTTTCATGGAGACGCTTCCCAAGCCGATCACCTTTGATCCGGGCAAGCGGGTGCCGGTCGCGAACATGGATGATCTCAGCATGATCAAGAGAAATCGTGTTGAAGCGGGCAAAGCTGCTCCGGCCTTGCAGCTGCCCATGCTTGATGGCACGGTCGTCGATCTGGCGAACTTGAAAGGGAAGACGGTTGTGCTTGATTTCTGGGCAACCTGGTGCACCCCCTGCAAGCAGGGACTTCCAAAGCTCGATGAGCTCTATCTCGACTACGGCAAGAATGAAGGTGATGTGCATGTATATGCGGTCGATGTGATGGAGCGCATGCGGAAGCCCGAAGATCGAATCCAGGCGGTCACGGAATTCTGGGAGAAGATGGAATACCAGGTGCCGACCTTGATCGCGCTCGATGACAAGGTCGTGACGGCGTGGGGTATCACATCGATTCCAAAGATGGTCGTCGTCGGTCCGGACGGTCAGATCGTTTCGGTCGTCAACGGCTTGTACAGTGACATGAAGCTCCGCATCCAGGATGCCATCAAACAAGCCCAAGCCGACGAGAAAGCGGAGGCCAGTTGAGTGTTGCACTGGTTCGTGCTTTCGAGTCTGTGCATCGGAGGCGTATCCGCGATCACGGCTGAATCCGAAACATCGGAATCTCCTGACGTCCTGTTGGAGATCGCCGAAGCGATTCATGGTGATGGTCCGGTTCGAATTTCCACCCAGCTCGTGCTTGAGATCACACCTCCGGAGGAGGATGTCGCTTCGAAGGTGTCCAGTCCGCTCGGATCGGTGATCGACTGGTCAGCACCTGGCCAGGGCGTGTTTCGTCTGGGCGAGTATGCCGCGTATATTCAAGACGAAGAAGTCGTCTTCACCCGAGATGGAGTCGACGATGCATACGTGCGACCAGCCGCGTCGTCATCAGCCATTCAGTCCATCCGTTCAGCCTTCACGTTCTGCCCGTATCCCATGCTTCCAATGGTCTTTCCCGGACAGGTGAAGAACGGCATTCCGGGATTTCTCGTTCCCGGCCGCTCGGGCGAATTCGACATGCAGGTGGCCCGTGATGAGCAAGGGCGGCTCTCTGGCGTGAACTGGACAGGCCCGGATCTCTCCCTCGAGATCTCATTGGATCAGGAGAGTGGACGTCCGATCAGTGGGCAGCTTCATCAAGAGTCTGTCGATTCGCTGCCAAAGGGGGCCAAGCTCACGACACGATGGTCCTGGGCCTACGAGAACATTCCGCCCTCAGAGCAGCTTGCATTCGAACGAGGCAATCGTTTCAGACTTGATCGTCTCTCGTCCCTGACCAGTGCCGGTGGGCCATCTGATCAGGCGCCATCGCTGCGTCTGCGTACGCTTGATGGTGGCATGATCGACTTGCAGGACCTTCGAGGACGAGTCGTCGTCGTTGATTTCTGGGCAACCTGGTGCGGTCCCTGCATCAAGGCGTTGCCGAGCCTTCAGCAGCTTTCAGAGGAGATGGCCGAAAGCGCGGTCACGGTCCTTGGTGTCGATTGTTTCGAACAGGGTACGCCTGATGACATCCGCCGCAAGGTTGAGGCCAGGGTCGAGGAGTTGTCGCTCACCTTCCCGATTCTCATGGACTCGGCCGGTGAGGTCGCCACTCGTTGGGGGGTCGATGGGATACCGGCGACCTTCGTCATTGATCCTGCAGGCCGCATCGTCTCCAGGCACAGTGGGGCGGGTGCTGACTATCTCGACCGCCTGCGTGAAGAGGTGCAGCAGGCCTTGTCACGATGACCTTCAGGGCGTGGCCTTGGCGCGTCTTGTCCGGCCTGTGATGTCTTCGGCGATGGCCTCGACGATGGTTTCCTGAAGCTGCTTGCAGCGTCTGATGTTCTTCAGATCATTGCCCATCACGCTGAAGGCGTAGCTTCTGCCATCCGGTGCGATGACGAGTCCGCTCAGGGCGCTGACGCCATTGATGTAACCGGTCTTGGCCAGAACCCGGCAGCCATGCAGTGACCGATTGGCAAATCTGGTTTCGAGTGTTCCGCTTCCGGGTGATGGCAGCGAAGTCCGGAATGCCCTGCTTGTCGGGGAATCGTCGGAGAACGTCGCAAGCCATCGTGTCATCAGCTCGGGGGAGATCCGGTTGTTTCGACTCATCCCGGATCCGTCGGCGATGACCAGTCCATCCAGACGGCTCCCTGTTCGCTCTTCAATGATGGTCTTCAGCGCATCACCACCATTCTTCCAGGAGCCGGGTTGTCGTGTCCGGCGGTTGCCCATGTGTTTGAGCAGTGCTTCCGCATACAGATTCTTTGATTCATGATTGCACTCGCCCGCGACGGTCTGCATGGGCGTCACGACATCGAAGAGGACATGGTCCTCGTCAAACCGTTCAGAGGCGGTTGCCCTTCGGGTCTGTCCGACCCGGATGCCTTGCTGAGCCAGGCGGTGGGAGAGCAATCGGCCGGTGAACATCGCAGGATCGTGGACCGTGATCTCGACGGGGGCGACCTGCTCCTGGACGATGCTGCCTCTCACGGTGATCGTTTCGGCGAGCGGCTGCCTGTGCGGGTCGATGTTGTTTGCCGTGCTCTTGGACTGCCCGCGTTTCAATTCGTTGCGAATCGTGAGGAACGGTGCGGCGGGCGATTCTCCAAGCGAGATTCGACCGGGTTCCGGCTTCGGTCGCAGGGCCAGCACGTTGCGATGGAAATTCAACCCGGATACCTCGGCGCAATACTGTCTCTGGACCTGATTGCGCGGCCAGTCCGGATGCAGCAGATCGCGGTCGAAGATCCGGTCATCGACGACGATCTCCTCGACCTCGCTGATGCCTGCAGTGCGGATGGCGTGGACCCAGAGATCCAGAAGGCCTTCGACATCGAGTGTCCGGCCATCATCATCCTGCATGTCATCAAGCAGGTCCGGATCGGCGAGTGCGGGATCTCCGCTGCCGATGATCACGATTCGGTCGTCGTCCAGGACGAGTCTCGTTCGGAACTGGTGATCCAGCGGGAAGCTGCAGAGGGCGCCGCCGGTGCTCAGAAGCTTCATGTTGCTGGCTGGAATCCTGGGCGTACGGCTGCCCACATCCACCAGCTCACGGCCCGAGGCGGTATCTCTGATGGAGACGCTCACCCGGGATTCTGGAATGCCTGACTCCCGGATGGCCGTGGCCACATCGGATGGCAGCGAGGCCATCGACAGGGCCGGCATGAGGTTCAGCAGAAACAGTCCACACAGCAGTCCACGGAGGCTTTCGGGGAAATGTCTCCGGATTCGAGCCGGTTGGTTTCTCGATGGACTCATCACAGGCATGCTACTCCGTTAGGATTCGGTCGTCATGGCTCGACGAGATGAGGAAACTTCACGAATCCATGAACTTCGGGCGGTCCTGCGGGAGGCCAATGAGGCCTATTACATCCGGGCCGAGCCGACGCTGACCGACCGTGAGTTTGACGAGCTGCTTGCTGAACTGGGGCAGTTGGAGGCCGGGAGGCCCGATCTGGCCGATCCCGATTCGCCCACGCGAGTCGTGGGTGGTGGAACCATCGAGGGTTTTCAGACCGTCCCACATTCCCGTCCGATGCTCTCCATCGACAATACCTATTCGGTGGAGGATGTCCGGAGCTGGCATGCGCGGGTGCTCAAGGGACTGGACGGGGCGACTCCGACACTCTGCTGTGATCCCAAGATCGACGGCGTTGCGGTGGCCATCCGGTATGAAGATCGCAAGCTGGCGATCGCCGTCACTCGTGGCGATGGTGTCAAGGGTGATGACATCACGGCCCAGGTTCGTCGGATCACCGCACTGCCGCTGCAGCTTCCGGATACGGCGCCGGAGCAGATCGAAGTTCGTGGCGAAATCTTCATGCCCAACAAGGCCTTCGAGCGGGTGAATGCCGATCGAACGCAGGCAGGAGACGAGCTGTTCGCCAATGCCAGGAACGCGACTGCTGGAACACTCAAGTCCCTTGATACCTCCGTCGTGGCCCGTCGAGGTCTCAGCTGCATCATCCATGGACTGGGCGATGGTCCAGCAGAAGTCTTCGGGCGATACTCCGNGTTCATCGAACAGATCTCCGAGTGGGGGTTGCCCATCAGTGATCGCGTTCGTCCAGTGGCTTCGATTGACCAGGTCATTGAACGCATCGAGTCCTTCGGTCTTGAGCGGGGTGATCTGCCCTACGGAATCGACGGCATGGTCATTCGTATCGACGAGTTCTCGCTGCAGGATCGACTGGGTGCGACCTCCAAGGCGCCTCGCTGGTGCGTCGCTTTCAAGTACCCGGCCGAGCAGGGGATCACGGCGCTGCTGCAGGTGGACTGGCAGGTCGGGAAGAATGGAACGCTGACGCCACGCGCGACGATGGAACCCGTTCCGCTCGCCGGAACCACTGTTCAGCATGCCACGTTGCACAACATCGAGGAGATCCGAAGAAAGGACATTCGCGTCGGCGATCAGGTTGTGGTGGAAAAGGCCGGGGAGATCATTCCGCAGGTCGTCTCAGCCGTGGAGTCCTCTCGCAGTGGTTCGGAGCAGGTGATCACGCCACCGTCGTCCTGCCCCGCCTGCAACGGTGTTGTTGAACAGGAAGGTCCGAAGCTCTTCTGCATCAATCCGGAGTGTCCGGCGCAGCTTCGTGAGCGGATCGCATGGTTCGTTGGCCGCAACCAGATGGACATTGACGGCATGGGAGAGAAAGTCGTCGATCAACTTCTGGAGGCCGATCTCATCAGCCACTTCTCCGATCTCTATCGACTGACTTCCGAGGATCTTCTTCCCCTTGATCGCATGGGAGAGACTTCGGTCACCAATCTCCTGAAAGCCATTGATGAGAGTCGCAGTCGAGGATTGGAACGGGTGCTGGCAGCCGTTGGTATTCGCAACATCGGGCGATCCGGGGCCCGGACGCTGGCCCTTCATTTCACGGACATCGATTCGCTCATGGCCGCAACCCATGAGCAGCTGGAACAGCTGCCGGATTTCGGAGGGATCACGGCCGGAATCCTGCACGACTTTCTCCATTCGGACATGGGCCAGGAGGTCTTCCGAGGCCTTCGAGAGGTCGGCGTGGATCTCACGGCGGAACGGGCCGTTGTGGATGAGGACAGTCCGGTTTCGGGCAAGACGATCGTGATCACCGGCACCCTGGTCTCCACAGGCCGCGATGAGCTGAAACGACGCCTTGAAGGCATGGGGGCCAAGGTCACCGGGAGCGTCTCGGCAAAAACGGACCTCCTGATCGCGGGTGAAAAGGCCGGGTCCAAGCTCAGCAAGGCACAGGATCTGGGGGTNGAGGTCTGGGATGAGGACACGATGATCAGCCGGATCGGCGCCATGTGAACAAGATCTGGCGTGGCAGCTAACATGAAGGGACCCATGGGCCAGGTAGCGTTGGGATTTCGGAGTTTGTTGTTTCGAGCCTTGGTGTTCTTCATCATGGCAGCTTTGCTTGCGTGGGCGCTTGGAGGCACTCTGTGGCCAAGGCCTGCCGAGCCTGTTTGCCGATCATTGCAGCTCATTCCGTTTGCGAACGGAACATGGCATTGGACGGCTTGCATGGATACCGCTCCGCTGAAGCCAGGGGACTCTCCTCTGAAGTATGTTCTGGTTGAACGTGGCCAATCGGGCAACCAGATCAAATGGAGAACCTTGGAGGACGAGCGCATCGTCGAGATCCTGCCGCTGCTGACAGCGAATGATCAACTGGTGGCCTTTGCATCGAATCAGACCAGTGGCACCTCTGCCTGGTACAGGATCAGCATCGATTCCAATGGATCGGTTTCCAAGCCCGAGAAGCTTGCTGACCGGCTCGCGGCCTACCAGGCATGGTCTGCCTTGGCATCACTGAACAACAATTGACTCAAGGCATGTCCGGTGCGGCTTCTGTCGTCGACAGCGTGATCGATCCACTCATCAGCAGGGCGCCGATGAGGATCGTCAGGCCGATTCGATACCAGCCGAAGACCGCCAGTCCATGCTTGTTGAGGTAGCCCACAAGCCAGCGGACCGCGATGGCGGCGGAGATGGTCGCCACGATGATTCCAACGAGGACGTTGAACCAGCCCAGCTGTTCAAAGAGGTTCGGTCCGTCACTCATGAGATTCTGCCCGAGCTTGTAGACGCAGGCGCCGCCCAGGGTCGGCAGGCCGAGCAGAAAGCTGAATTCGGCAGCTCGAGCCGGTCGCAACCCGACTGCCATGCCGGCCACGATCGTGATCATGGAACGACTGACCCCGGGCCACATGGCAAGCAGCTGCATGAGCCCGATGATGAGTGCGGCCGAGGGCGCCAGCTCCCACAGATCGAGATCACGTCCTTCCTTCCGCCGTCCCTTGCCGATGAGGATCATGACAATGCCGCCNCCGGCCAGGGCAATCAGCACGGGTACGGGTTTCATCAGCGTTGCTTCGATCCAGTCATCAAGCAGGATGCCGACGATGGGGGCGGGGGCGAATGCGATGCAGATGTTGATCAGAAGTCGAAGACCCTGGGGGTCACGACCCAGTCCACCCANGGCCATCGACTGGACACGTTTCCAATAGAGCCCCAGTACGGCCAGGATCGCGCCGCCCTGCATCACGATGAGCAGTGCGTTGACCGCGGCAGCCGACTCTCCGGTATCCAGTCCAAGCAGTGAGCTGGTCAGGACAAGGTGACCCGTGGAACTCACCGGCAGGTACTCGGTGATTCCTTCGACAATACCCAGAATGATGGCATCCAAGATGGTCATGTTCTGGTCCGGGTCGCCTCCGTGGCCGGTATCATACGGTTGATGGTGACCGACGCACAGAATCCGGCGGATCGCGATGATCAGGCTGCCGCCGATCAGGGGTCTTTCGGTGATTCACGGTCCCCGCTGGTCAGCCGACTCCGATCAAGGCTTCGAATGGAAGGCCTGCGATGCACCCCGCAGCGTCTGGCCATCTATGAAACCCTGTGCGGCAGCTCCCATCCCACGGCCGAGGAACTTCATGCATCCGTGTCCAGCCGCATGTCCATGAGCCTGGCCACGGTGTACAACACGCTCGATCTGTTCAGCTCCAAGGGCATCATTCTCAGGATCCCGTCCAATTCAGGCAGCTTCAGATATTGCGGTGGGCAACGATCCCACATGCACTTCCAGTACCAGGGAAGTGATCGGATGGTTGATGTCCCTCTGGACCTCGGTGAGAAGATCATGGATTCGATTTCAGAGTCGGTGCTGTCGGAAATCGAGGAACGTCTCGGCGTTCGGATCGACGGCATGGACGTGCAGTTCATGGGGACGAGTTCCTCCGGGCAGGAAGTCGTCGACTCGTGAGTCGAAGGATCACCACGCACATCGTCTTGACGGGGCCCAGAGCNGTGGGCAAGTCCACGCTCGGTACCGCCGTGGCCGCATCGCTGGGCTGTCCATTCATCGATCTGGATGATCGGGTGCTCGAATCATTCGANTCCTCCTCGGTCAAGGAGGTCTGGGAGAGGCATGGAGAATCCGCCTGGAGAGAGGCCGAAGTACGAGTCCTCGCATCCGTGCTCGATGAGTCGCCTTCAGTGATTGCACTCGGTGGGGGTGTTCCCACGATCCAGGAAGCGGCCGAGTTGCTCAACGATGCGCGAAGCCGGGGGACAGCCTGCGTCATCTGGCTGAAAGCCGATCCAGCCTTGTTGGCTGAGAGGCTGGTTGAAGACACGGGTGATCGCCCCACGCTCACGGGCCAGTTGCCGGCGGATGAAATCGCTTCCGTGTGTGCCCAGCGTGCGCCTGCCTACGAATCCGTCTCAGACCATGGATTGGATGTCGGCGGCATGGATCTGTCGACTGCCATCCAGGCCATCCACGACATCAGCAATGACAGCGCGTCACCATGACTCCCTGAACAGGGAGGCGGTGGGTCTGTTCGGTTGATCTGAGTGGACTCAGTCGCTTGGTGTGAGTCGACGGCCGGCCTGACGCTTGCGATTGATCATCTTTCGACCATTCTTGGTCTTCATCCTCGCGCGAAAACCGAACTGGCGGGCACGCTTGATCTTGCTCGTTCTTCTTGGGTAATGCATCGCCATGGCGAGAAGTCTCCGTGCCGGAAGGGAAATGCCTCTGAGGTCATTCCCGAGTTGCCGTACACCCCGAATCGGGGATCGAGCATAGTAGCAGGAAGGGGGCCTCAGGCCAAGACTGAGATGGCTGGAGGGGGTTCCATCATCTCGATGAGGCCCCTCCGATATAGTAAAAGCCACTCATCGTTGCCCTGAAGGGCTGATAACACCATCCTGATACCCGCTCGGATCGAACTGACCGGACTCGGGAGAGGGCTCGGATCATGCTGGAAGACATGCTGGAAGCTGCTCAGGATCGAATCGGCCACCGATTCGAGGATCCCATGCTCCTCCAGCGGGCTCTGACGCATGCCTCCCTGACGGAAGACCGGCTCGAAAGCAATGAACGCCTGGAGTTCCTGGGTGATGCGGTGCTGGGCATGGTCGTCTGTGAATATCTCCACGATACGTTTCCGGATCTTCTCGAAGGCGAGATGACCAAGGTGAAGTCGACCGTAGTCAGTCGGCGGGTCTGTGCCGAGGTGGCCTCCGAGATGGGGCTGGATGAGATCCTGATGATCGGCAAGGGCATGGCTTCCAGAGATGCGCTTCCAACCTCGGTGGCGGCGGCCGTCTACGAATCCGTACTGGGCGCCGTCTATCTGGATGCCGGACTCGACACCACTCGAACATTGATCATTTCAGGACTTGAGGACAGGATCCGACAGGCTGCGGCGTCCGGTCATCATTCCAACTTCAAGTCGGTTCTTCAGCAGATCGCCCAACAGGTCTACAACCACACCCCGACCTATGCGTTGTTGGATGAACAGGGGCCTGATCATGCCAAGTGCTTCGAGATCGCGGTGACCATCGGAACGAGACGATTCCCGCCGTGCTGGGGTCCCAGCAAGAAGCGAGCTGAGCAGGAAGCAGCGTTGATGGCCCTTGAAGAACTTGGGTACGCCAAGCGACACGATTCAGGCGAAGTCCACGTCGATCTCTCGTCCGTCCCCGGTGCCTGATCACTTCTGCTGAGGCGGCTCCGCCGAGGTGGTGAATCGCTGGGGCAGTGCAACGATGCGGTGACCGTTGTCATCATTGATGACCACCTGCCCGGTGCCTCCGATGGTGCTGCCGGCCGTCACGACCGGAATGCCCCGGTTGTTGTTGACGCTGATGGCACCGTCTCGTCGACCGGATGCGATCCCCGCGACGAGGACAGGAGTTCCCTGGCCGTTGGACAGGTTGAGGACGCCGCCATCCTCTGAAGCAGCCATTGCACAGGCGGTCTTCTTGTTGGGGGACATCAGAGCCAGTGTCGCCCCCCTCGATGGGAGGGTCTGCATCGTCGCCATGATGTTGCCCGAGGTATCCGAGAGATCGACTCGGCCGCTGCCCTGGGCTCCGGAACGGATGGATGCAACGTCTGTTCCATCCGGTGCAGACGCCACCACGGCGCCGCCTCCCTCTGATCGAACGGTCATGTGCGCGACCTGTTCACCCATGCTGTTCACCACGGCGGCTTCAGGCATCCTGGAATCCCGGCCCGTGCTGAGGACCACTTCGCCGTTGTCGCTGTGCAGACGGACTTCGGCCATGTTCTCTCGAGGATCGCTCATCAGATGGAGCAGCTCGTGATCGTCCTGTCGCTTCATGATCAGGGCTGCCGAGTCCGCATTGGCATGGAGGTGAAGGTGTCCNCCGATTTCAAGTGCACCGGAATCGCCATTCGACGAAGCGTTGATTCGGATGGTGCCGTCCTTGTCATGAAGGCCCAGTACGGAACCCGAACCGGTTCCGTGCAGAGACGCGAGCGTCGTATTGCCATGAAGGACCTGGAGGACACCGCCGTCGCTGCTGCTGGAGGCCCGTGCTGCACGACGTCCCTGGTTGTCCAGGATGGCCAGCTCTCCGCCGGTGGCATTCGCATAGAGACCCGCGACGGACTTGCCATCGCAGTTCCAGATCGCAACATCTCCACCCTGTTCGTTGCCGGCCAGTCTCAGGAAGTTGCACCCCTCGTTGTTCCAGAAGTCGACTCGTCCGCCCAGATCATCTGCTGAAGCCGCCAGGACCACGTTGCCCGTGTGGTCGACGATTTCCAGCCGCTTGGTTCGAAGGACATCGATTGCGGCGAGATCGGCGGCCGCGGCAGCCAGCAGTCCGAAGCCCGCGATGCCGGCTACGGCTAGCCATCTCTTCGTACACCTCAGGGAACGTCGTGTCGCACCCAGTTGGTCTTCGAGTTCCTGGAGCCTGGCTTCAACGTCTGGCAGTGGAGTGGGAGTCGTCATGCGATCTCCTCCTGGTTTCTGGGGTGAGTGTGGTCACCCAGGGTTCATGTCGATGTCTCAAGGTTATCAGCGGGATGCCTGCTTGAGGAATCAGGTCTGGGAGGTATCCATTCGGGTATCGATCGCCGCATGGGCCTGCCTGGGTGGAATACTCGACCACGCCTTGGCGTAGAGATCACTGGGGATCGCGAGATACCCCGGGTAGTCCCGACGAGCTTGTTGCACGACGGATCGATCGATGGTCACGATGCCGACCGGGTCGGTGGTCTCGAGAAGAACTTCGCCGTTGGGTGCCACGGCAATCGATGGACCGCCGATCAGAACGCCGTCTTCCGGAACAGGCCTGTTCACTGAGAGCATGTAGCACCCGCCCGTCAGGGCATTGGCTTGAAAGACGGGCCGCCATTTTTCATACGTTGCCTGCTCGGTCGACCGTGGGCCGAGGATGACTTCGGCACCCTGCGCCGTGAGGATATGCGTGCCGGCTGGGCGATTGATGTCGCTGCAGATCTGGATGCCCATCGGAACGCCGGCGATGTCCAGCGGCCTGGGGACCTGATCGTCGGCCTGATAATGATCGGCCTCCCAGAAGCCCGGTTCATCCGGGATGTGGATCTTGCTGTAGCGGTGACAGAGGTCGCCCTGTGGATTGAAGACGAGGGCGGAATTGCGACGGATGTCATCCGGATCCCGGATGAGGCTGCCACCGACCAGCCAGATCCCCACTTCAGCGGCCGCCTTGGATTGCATTCCCGCGAGTGGTCCACCCGGGGGCTCCTCATCGGAAGGTGATGGATCTCTGGTCGAAGGGCACCAGCGATTGCAACCAAGCTCCGGAAGGACGGCCACGTCAGCGCCGCCGGCCTTGGCTTCCTGGAGTCGATCGACCAGGCGTGCTGGTCCGTCTTCGGTGTGGAATGTATCGCTGATCAACGCGATGGTCAGTTGCTCGTTCATGTCCGAGAGTGTATCCGGGGACCCGCATCGGAGGTTCTTTTCCGGATCGCATGGACTTCTGTCGAGATTCTCCGCTCAGGGCCGAAGTGCTCATGGAGAACACCATGGCGGAAAGCAGAGCACACCGGCAGTTGAAGCGATGGACGAGTCTCTGGCTTCGTGAGCAGGGATATCTTGCCGTGGGCATTGAAGTGGCCGATCCGACCGGACGGTTCCGTGTCGATGTGGCAGGCTGGACCGATCGAGATGCGCAGGGATCGGCGCTCAGGCAGCTGGGGCCACGGACCGTCCTTGTGGAATGCAAGCAGTCACGAGGGGACTTCTTTCGTGACGGGGATTGTTCGTCTGGATTGCTCGCTCGTCGTGATCAGTTGCTCCGGGAACTTGAACGACATGACATGGAGCCGACCGGTCTCTTCTCGCCGCTTGGCGATGTTGATGAGACGCTGTTCAAGGATGTCGAGCGGACGGCTCGTCGTTCCGATCGAGATCTTCGTCGAGTGCGTGTCGAATTGACAGCCATCGAGCGACGTCTCTACAGAGGCATGAAGTTTGCG
Organism: Phycisphaerae bacterium; assembly: GCA_002702575.1. Classification (GTDB taxonomy): domain Bacteria; phylum Planctomycetota; class Phycisphaerae; order Phycisphaerales; family SM1A02; genus UBA1668. The sequence goes on from PAAJ01000019.1 coordinate 114,502, forward strand.
AAACTTCGAAGATGGCGAGGTGCCAGCCGGTTGTTGATTGCGGCACCTGTTGGCTTGATCGCGTGTACCGAACTACCCATCGGCTGGGGACTTCTTGAAGTGCCATGGTCTGTTCTCAACGGTCAGGTGCCCGACGGTATTCCGGCCACGGAGGTCGTCACATTGAAGACGATGCCGGCAGTCCATCAGGTATCGGAGGCCGTTGAGAAGCGTCTGTTGAGAAATATCGCCGTGGCGAACAGCCGTTTCGTGGGCGGCAGGGGGGCTGTGTTGGGAACCCGCCGGGACTTGTCCAAAAAGATCTCGACATTCGCACAGGCTGGTACAGGATAGGAATTGCTGCTCTGGTGAGCCTGAGTGATCAGGCCTTCCGGATGCTCAGGATGTTCCTCCGTCGCAGCTGGAACATCGGGCCCGCAGTTCAATTCAGCGAGCCAAGAAATGCCATCCAAGTCATGTGTTCCCAACATGACTTCGATGGTATGCGCAGTGGCACATCAGGGGTCCATGGTGCAGGGATCGGCAACAGNTCAACTGCCGGGTATTCACATGTCCGGTTTTTGGCCCAGGCGGCTCAGGCCGGTGTCTTTTGTGTTGAACTGATGACCGAGATCAGTCATCATCAAGGACATGATGCTGACAGGATCCATCTTCGTCTTCATGGCAGCAGCGGGCCTCCCCGGTGGCCCGGACGGAACGTGGACATCGCCACGCCAATCGCCGGATGGTTCAAGCTGGGTGATGCTGTTCGAGTCGTCGCAACCTCTGAAATGGGCGGACGCCGCCACGCTGGCGGAGAATGCCGGGGGGGCGTTGGCCATGTCCAGATCGACATCGATGAACAGCTTTCTTCATGGCGTGGCATCGGACGCGGATCTCCGACCATGTGATGGTCCCTGGCTGGGTGCGCAGCGCAATGCCACGGCGACCACGACACCCTTGACCGAGAACTGGAAATGGGTCGATGGTACGGAGATGACCTACGCCGAATGGACAGGTGATCAGCCCAATGGAAGCCAATGGCTGACGTGGTCGCTCAGGTTCGANGCCAATCCGCAAGTCGAATCGACCTGGGCGGCAACCTGGGGGGCACCTGAGGGTGGCACACCGGTTCATTCTCTGCTGGCTTCATTTCCAACGCCGCCGGATTGTGATGCCAACGGCATTCCGGATGCGCTGGATATCCTCGAGTCACCTGAATTGGATGGTGATCTCGATGGCACCATCGATACCTGCTGTCCCGCGGACCTGACCGGCGATGCCGTGGTGAACATCGATGACATTCTCCATCTCCTGGCGGTCTTCAACGGACCGGGTGGGGATCTCGATGGCGATGGCGTGACGGATGTCGATGATCTGCTCGCCGTTCTCAACAATTTCGGCTGTGAGCCGTCACGCTCCGGGTAGGCGGATGCTCTGCGGGAACCTGAATACGTCATTCGGATCGTAGGTGTGTTTGACGGTCTGAAGGAACGGATACTGGTCACCCCAATACGCAGTTTCCCAGTCCTCAATGGCATCGTCGCAGTAGTTCACATAGGCACCATTGGTCGCGACCTTCACGAGGGCGTGACGGGTGTCGTTGATCCAGTCGATGTTCTTCTTCACGTAGGAAGCCGGTGCGTCCGAATCCCAGCCTCCTGTGAAGAGCTGGGAGACGGCCATTGCCGTCCTGTGATACATCACGGATCCGCCTTCCGGTTCCTGTGCAATCTGACCGCCGTAGCAGTCCATCGAGATGCTGGCGGAGTTCGTGAAGCTCGTATCTTCCTGGCGAGTCCGGATGGCTCCAGCGAACGTCTCCAGTCCGTTGGAGGTGAGTGGCTCATTCAGATAGACGGANGATGGTTTGCACGGACCGGATTTCTCGAAGTGCCGTGCGTCTGGAACATCCGAATCACAGGCCTGCCATTGAGGGTCGGTGCCGCGTCTTGCATAGGTGATCGCGATCTGGGCCGGATTCGAAGCCTGTGGTGCCGTGCTGCTGTGAGGGACGTTCTGACTCTGCAGTTCGTTCAGGAACGGATCCATCAACGTGTGCCATTTGTCCTCATCGCCGATCACAACGGCAGCCATGCCGCATCGTGCACCGTTCTGATTACCGGGTCTGGTACCGATGCTCATGACGACCCCGAGATCATGGTCCGCATTCGGCCCGAAGTTCTGGTAGATGTCGATGAATTCCTCGGCGGCATCGAAGTTGGACAGAATCACGCGGCCCAACGTTGCGACGTCAAGCGGTATCGGTTCGTAGACGAACTTCGTGACCACACAGAGACTGCCGCCGCCACCGCCTCGGCATGCTCGGAAGAGATCGTGATGTTGGTTGTGATGATTGGCCGTGATCACTTCGCCATCTGCGGTGACGGCCTCCACCTCGATGAGCCGGTCGCACATCAGTCCCCAGGCCCGGGAGTAGAGTCCGAAGCCGCCCCCCAGTGTGAATCCAGCAAGGCCGACTGTCGGACAGGTTCCCATTGGAAGTGAGCACTGGCCTTCGCACCAGAGCTTCTGGTACACGTCGAAGAGCAGTGCGCCGGGCCCCACATGAACCTTCGAAGCATCCGAGGTCAACGCCACATCGGACATGTCCCGGAAATCGATGACCATGCCATCGCACGTCGACCAGCCACAGTAGTTGTGTCCACCACCTCTGGGGGAGAGGCGAATTCCGTGATCGCGGCTGAACTGGATGGCCTTGGCCACATCCTGTGCATTCTTCGGAAAGACGAACATCATCGGGGCATGCTTGAAGCGTGCATTCCAGACGACGGTGTAATCCCAATAGTGATCATCGATCGGGAAGACCACGGTGCCATCGAGGCTGTTGCGGAAGGATTGGAGCGTCGAGGTCGTGACATTGGCCCGTTGACAGGCCTCATCCCATGCGAACATCGGAAGCGTCCCGGCGATGAGCGCGGTTCTGCCGATGAATTGTCTTCGCGTCAGGCGTGACATGATCCTTGACCTCATCCCGAGTGTACTGGAGCGGTTGCTGGATCCATGATGAAATGAGTCAATTCGGCCGGAACAATGATGATTCGAGTCCCTGCTATCGTGTTCATCATGCCTGCAGCAATCTTCGACATCGATGGCACGCTGGTCGATACCTACGATGCCCACCATGCCTCCTGGATCGAGGTCTCCGCCCACATCGGTCACGACCTTCAGGAAGACCAGTTCGCACGACAGTTCGGTCGCATGAATGATCCCATCATTCGGGAGCTCTTCGAATTCGCCGGTCGCTCATCTCCTGGATCCGATGAGATCCGTTCGCTGGCCGACCGGAAGGAAGCCGATTTCCGTTCCATCATCGAAGACGCCTTTCCGGAGATGCCCGGTGCCACCGAGCTGGTTGCCGCGTTGCATGAGGCCGGCTGGCGACTGGCGGCCGGAACATCCGCGCCTGCTGAGAATGCGGACATGTTCCGTTCAAAGCTGGGTTGTGGACCACTCTTTGAAACCATCGTGACCGGTGATGATGTCCAGCACGGCAAGCCGGACCCTGAAGTCTTCCTCATGGCCGCGGAGAGACTCGGGGTCGAGCCTGTGGAGTGCATCGTCATCGAGGACGCTCCGGCCGGCGTGGAGGCTGCACAGCGTGCCGGAATGGCCAGTGTCGGGTTCTGCTCCAAGGGTCGAACACGGGATGAGCTGTCGGCGGCCGATCTGGTCATTGATTCCCTTGATGAACTGGATCCCGATGTCATGCGGTCGCTTCTTGGCGGCTGATCCGCGGGGATGCCCTACAATGAGGGTCTCATGTCGGAATCGATGTTGAACACCCAGATCCAGCTGGCAACGACGTGGTTCCTGGCCGCCAGGACGATGGCCGTTGCCGATGGGCATGTGCCCAAGGTCAAGGAAGCTGCAGCCGGTCTCTACGCGCGGGCCATTCTGGAGCTTCCCGAGCGGGTCTGCATCGAAGCCAAGCAGCCTGAGAACATCGGGGCACTCAAGATCGAGGATTGTCTTGTTGCCGTCAGGAATCTGCCTCGGGAACAGGGCGAGAAGATCATGACGGGAGTCATGATGATCGCCTATTCGACCAAGGCCATGCATCCACTGGAAGTTCGTTGGGCCTCCATGCTGGCATCCGCCATCGGACTTTCGGAGGATGACTTTCAGAGATGCTGCATCGGCGCACGTGTCATCGCGACCATGCTGAATCCTTCGGGCAAGGAAGAATCCGATGCCTAGTTCGAACTTCGGATTCATGGATCGTTATGACCAGCGGGTCGGTCGATTGGCCGGTCAGGCGGAACGCTATGTCTATACCGACCCGGAGTCGTGTCTCTTCAAGCTGCGACTCATGGTCGAGACCATGGCCAAGACGCTGATCGAGATGCAGGCGCCTCATCTCGTCGATTCGGATCTGAGCACCATGCTGCGTTCTCTTGAACGTTCCCAGATGCTGTCCCGGGCACATGCGGATCAGATGCATGCCATCCGTCGTGACGGCAACTCGGCCGTCCATGGCGAGCCGACCCCTGGTCCGACGGCCATGCGACGACTGCATGATGCCCATCGCCTCTCTGGGTGGTACTGCAAAATCGTCAAGCGGGGGGCCAAGGTCGAGTTGAAGGCGTTCGAGCCACCATCGCGGGATTCCATGGATGCGAAGAAGGCCGCCCAGTGGAAGAAGGGCGAAGCGTTGGAGTCTTCGATTGAAAAGCAGCGGCAGCAGACTCGCGAGGCCCTCCTGCTCTTTTCCGAAAACGAAGACACCGACAGCATTGCCACCAAGCTCGTTGATGAGCTGAAGGGATGGGATGAAATCGCCATCGAGGCTGGCGAGCCGCTCATCGATGCCGAGTTCGTCGCGCTCGTGATGGCGATGGACATCGAGAAGCTTCTGGAACATCCTCGGTTCGGCGTTCCCAGCCAGGAAGCCCACGCCATGGCAGAAGCCCAGTTCGATGCTGTTCGAGAAGATCTTGAAGCGAAGGAAAAAGCGTTCAGGCAGCAGCGAAAGCAGTTGGCCGAGGGTCAGGACTGATCGATTTGATCACTTTTTTCACTTCGCGACGCAGATTGTGAACTCAACGTGCTGTCTCTTCATATCCATGTGCATGCATGGCTTTGAGTGATGAGGAAGCAGTTCATGAATCAAGAAGCACCCAAGCGGCTCAGCCGTCGGGATCTGATCCTGCAATTGAGACAGGGGCGGAGCATCGAGGGCATTGCCCGGGAACGCGGTCTGCCCGTCGCCCGGGTCTGCAAGGCTCTGGAGCATTTTCAGATCTCCTTCAACAAACCGGTCTGACGCGGTCACGGACTGATCCCGTGAAGGCTCGTTATCCTCTCCTGCATGACCTTCAGGTCGTGCACAGGGAGTGGTTCAATGACGATGCGTCCAATCTCGTGGGTATGGCTGGCCCTGCTCGTATTCCTGATGGCACCGGGCTGCGCAAGCCATGCGCCCGGTCATGTGAGCCAGTCCGACTTCGGCATGGTCGACGGGCAGCCCGTGACCCTCTGGACGATTGACAATGATCGTGGCATGACTGTTCAGGTCATGGACTACGGTGCCACCGTGACGACCCTCGTGGTTCCGGATGCATCCGGTGTCCCAGCCGACATCGTGTTGGGTTTCGACTCCGTTGACGAGTACGTCCAGTCCAGTCCCTACTTCGGCTCCACGGTCGGTCGGGTGGGCAATCGGATCGCCGATGCTTCATTCGAACTGGACGGCAAGCCCTATCGACTGGCAGCGAACAACGAGCCTCATCATCTCCACGGTGGGAATCGTGGGTTCGACAAGCGGATCTGGAAAGGTGCTTCCATCACGACCGGGCACGGTCCCGGAGTACGGTTTCGATTGATTTCGCCGGATGGTGAAGAGGGCTATCCAGGTCGTGTGGATGCGGAAGTCCAGTATGTCGTGACGGAAGACAACGAGCTGAGGATCCTCATGGAAGCAACGAGTCAGGAACGGACTCCTCTGAACATGCTTCATCACAGCTATTGGAATCTCAGTGGGCATGATGGCGGAAGCATTCTGGATCATGAGTTGAAGGTGAATGCCACTCGATACACCCCTTCGGAGGATGGTCCGATTCCATCAGGTGCCATCGAGCCGGTGATGGACACTCCGTTCGATTTCACAGAGATCCGCAGGGTCGGTGATCGCATCGACCAGCTGCCGGGCGATGAACAGGATCCAGGTGGTTATGACGTGAACTACGTACTCGATCAGTCGGCCGAAGGGCTGCATCAGGCCTGTGTCGTTCGCGATCCAGTCAGTGGGCGCACCATGACGATCTGGACCGATCAGCCGGGTCTCCAGTTCTATACCGGCAACTATCTGGATGACGTCGTCGGCAAGGGCGGGACCGTGTACGGAAAGCACATGGCTTTCTGTCTTGAGACACAGGCTTTTCCCGATGCGATCAACAAGACGGATGTCGAGGGCTGGGACACCGTCGTGCTGAGTCCCGGTGAAACCTATCGCCATCTCATGATTCACGATTTCACGACGGAGTAACGATCAGGATGTTTCTTCTTCCTCTTGTGTTGGTCGGCTCAATCGAGACGACGCGTGTGTGGGAGGTGCCCGATCTCAAGGTGGGGCCCGTCCCCGGGGATCGGTTGGAACCCTTCCAGGCCGGATTCACCAAGTACGCCAACGTCTTCGGCGTGCATGTCTTCGCAACCGATCGTGTTCCGGACGAGAAGGTCCGTCATGTGGCTGCGGTCATGGCGGAATATCTCGACAATGACGAGGATGGCACGCCCGACAATCCACTCGTGGCCTCGGCCCTGGCGGATCGGGACGCCTACATGGTGATGAGTTTCGATGAACGCGGAATCGAGAGGATCGATCCGGATGTCTGGTTCCGTGAGGGTTTCGATGCCGGTCAGTTCCAGTTCGCCCTGGAGACGGCGCCCGGAAACGGGGCGTTCGATGCGACCCTCGAAGAAGTGCTCCATCTGATCACCGCGCATGGTTGGGCCAACGCCTATCCGGCCATCTGGGGTGAACGGCGTGGGACGGAAGTCGCCACCTGCCTCGACCGGGCGAGAGGGGGGCACTTCGTGGACGTTCCCCGTCGGTATCCGGAGAACGCCTGGTTCACCTATGACGATGACACGTGCGAGTACCGTTGCATGGTGACCGAATATGTCTACTGGGCGGTCACGTCATTGCTGGGTGGTCAGTCGTCGCCTGAGCGCTGTGAAGACATTGAACATGAATGGCGTCCGTGCTCACCCGAGGCCGTCAAGAAACAGGATCCCTGGATCGTTGAATTGATCCAGCGACCCGAATTCAACTTTCCCACGCGTCTGCCCGACGGACACTACGCCCCCGCGACGGCCGATCCGAAGAAGCCGACCGGTACGGTCACCCCACGGTGACTTCTCGCATGAGATTGGCGCAGAGCCAGGCGCCGTAGGTTCCAACCGCGTAGCCCAGCACAGCGAGAAGAACTCCGACCGGTGCCAAGCGTGGATTGAAGGCAGCTGCCACGATCGGGGCCGAGGCGGCGCCTCCGATATTGGCCTGTGATCCCACCGCGATGAAGAAACTCGGTGCCTTGATGAACTTGGCAACCGTGAACAGCAGAACGCCCTGGAATCCCATCCAGATGAGTCCGACCACGAACAGCATGGGATACTCCGCGATCGCCGTGAGATCCATCTCCAGTCCAATGACGGCAACCAGGATGTAGAGGAAGACACTGGCAATCTTGCTGGCGCCGACATGTTCCAAATTGCGTGCTGCCGGGAACGCCGACAGGATCAGGCCGGCGGTGGTCGAGATGACGATCAGCCAGAAGAACATGCTCGTGAGACTGAAGCGGGCGCCCCATGACACATTGGCCTCGAACCACGGTGCAATGGAATCCGCCGCGATGAAGGCACCGCCGGTGACGGCGAATCCGACTGCACAGATCGTCATCAGATCCGCAGTCGATGGAATGCGTGCCTTGCCTGCATAGAGCGTCTCGACGCGTCGCTGCAGATCGTCCATCGCGGTCATGTCCGCCTTGAGCCATCGGTCGAACATGCCCGATCGCCCGGCCATCCAGAGCATGAAACCCATCCAGATGTTCGCGACGATGACATCAACCGTGATCATGGCCGAGAAGAGTTCCTTGGAGGGCCCGAACACTTCCTTCATGGCGGTCATGTTCGCGCCGCCACCGATCCAGGAACCGGCTACCGTCGAGAGTCCACGCCAGGTTTCATTGGCGCCTTCACCCGCGACCGAGGCTGGGTCGAAGAGCCCGACAATCCAGACGGCAAAGGGGCCGCCGAGGATGATGCCGGCGGTTGCCGTGAAGAAGATGATGAGCAGCTTGGGGCCAAGTCGAGCGATGCCCGGCAGATCAATGGCAAGGCACAGAAGTACGAGGCAGGTTGGCAGCAGGAAGCGGCTGGCCACGAAGTACAGATCACCCGAGGGATCTCCGATGATCCCGAAGGTGCTCAGCAGGCCCGGGATGAAGTAACACAGCAGAATTGAAGGGACGATGCCGTAGAACTTCTTCCAGGCACCGGTTTCACGTGACGATGTCCGAAAGATGATCGCCAGGATGACCAGGAGAATGCCGAGTACGGCGGCTCTGTTGGTGATCCAGGCATCCGCATGAGGCAGTTCGGCCGCGACGGTTTCGACGACTTCTGCAATGGGTCCTGGCGTGGCGTTGGTGTTGTCATTCACGACTTCATGCTCCGGATCGGATTGCGATCACGAGATCAGGTTGATGAATCGTCCGAGGTCCGTCGCTGGCGAATCCATGGAATGTAGAGGCCCCAGGTCATGGCAATGACTCCCAGTGAGATGAGTGGCGCCCACCATGGAGTGAAGAGGCTCGGTTTGGCGACGGCCGGAATGATGCGTGCGATGTTGATGATGGCGATCACGACCGGAACGGCGATGGCGATCAATGTGACGGCGATCACGAAGTGTCCATATCGACGAGCGGCTGCATCATCCATCGGTGGCTGTGCAGGATCCGGTTGACTTGAGCGGGTCGACTGTCTTTTACGCGTCGATGCCACGGCGCTACGGGGGGCTTGGGACTCGCCTGCTCCGGATTTGGTGGAAGGCTTTCTGGATGTTCCCTTGCGACCCATGCCTCAGTGGCTCCTCGAGTAAGACGATCGTTCCATCGGGGCATTATGGCTGATTCGAGCCGATCGTGGGTGTGGCTGAAGAAGGTCTGGTCACACGTTCTTGCCGAACCGCAGGAACCACGGGGTGGTTGACTGAATGAACGCGGCCCAGATGGACTTGTTGGCTTCTCGATTGAACGGTTGGCCGCATTCCGGGCACTGGGCTTCATCCGGCAGTCCCTGAAGATGCTGCCCACACGCCAGGCAGAGATCGCCATCGAGATTCCTGACACGTCTTTTCCAGCGGACAAGGAGTACGCTCATGAGCACGATCGAGCACGTGAGGAGGAAGAGATAGATCAGAGACCATCGCATCAGCCAGAGTGCTCCGGTGTGCGGTGACAGTTCCAGAACGTGAGAAAGCACCGCGATGCCGATGTCCAGAGTGGCCAGCACGGCAATCAAACTCAGGCCCCATGCCAGAGTCGATCTGCGAAAGGCGCGTGGAAGATGGACATGGCCGAATCTGTCCGGCATCCATCGATCATGTCGGCGTGTTGCAGTGGCTTCAGGAAAGCGTTCCGGGTCCGGGTTGTCTGGCGGATGGATCGACGTGGGCATTTCGCAGGCGCGTTTCCAGGCCCATTGCACACGGCTGGTGATGTAGGCCGCTCCGCACCCCGGACATTGTCCTTCCGGTCGTGTCGCATCCAGTACATGGCCACAACGGATGCAGAGTGCGTGATCGAATTTCATCGCTCGGCGACGCAGTCTTAGATAGGCCAGCCATCCGACGATCGCGGTGATGAACAGCGGGAGAACATAGAACGCCGTGGCCGGCTGAAGTGTGTGCGTGCTGGTCGATTCGCGAAAGAGCAGAACCAGGCAGAGCACGACTCCAAGCACACCGGCGACATAGGGCACGACCGCCACCAGGCGAGCCGTACGCATCATGGATACCGGGTACAGGGCTTCATGAGGGTGCCAGGTGTGAAGTGGGGGTTTCGATCGAAAGAGGCCCATGGTCGAGAATCCTGGCGCGGTAATCTGATGGGGAATCAAGTGGTCCTGATGGGACCCCGGAGCATGCTGACATGGCTGATCTACGTGTGCAAGTTGACGGACTGGAACTGCCCAATCCCTTCGTGATCGGGTCGGGGCCACCGGGTACCAACGCCAACGTGATCAACAAGGCCTTTGAAGAAGGCTGGGGCGCGGTGATCGCCAAGACCATCTCTCTGGAGGCCGACAAGGTCCAGAACGTCGCGCCTCGCTATGCGCGCATGCGTGCGACCGATTCACGAGAGGTCATCGGTTGGGAGAACATCGAGCTCATCTCGGATCGTCCCTTCGAGACGTGGCTGGATGAATTCAAGCAGGTGAAGGATGCGCATCCCGATGGGATTCTCATCGCCTCCATCATGGAGGAGTACCGCAAGGATGCCTGGGTCGAGATCGTGGAACGCTGTCAGGAAGTCGGCGTTGACGCCTTCGAGTTGAACTTCTCCTGTCCGCACGGTCTGCCGGAGCGCAAGATGGGTGCCGCGATGGGCCAGGAGCCGGGCATCGTCAGCGAGGTGTGTGGTTGGGTGAGTCAAGCCGCGACCATTCCGGTGTGGGCCAAGATGACGCCGAACATCACGCACATCGAAGATCCGGCTCGAGCGGCTTTGGATGCAGGGTGTGAAGGCATTGCTGCGATCAACACGATCCTGAGTGTGATGGGTGTCGATCTCAACACGCTTCGGCCTGAACCGACAGTCGAGGGGTACACGGTACCCGGCGGGTATTCCTGCAAGGCGGTTCGTCCCATTGCGCTTCGCATGGTGATGGAACTCGCGACCATGATGTATGGCGGCAACTCGGGTCAGCTCATTCCAAAGAAGCTGGATGCCACGCCACCGCCTGAGCGAAAGACGGAGCGGGTGGATCCCGCGCATGTGTCACCTGTTGGCACATTCGATGATGAAACCCCTTCGGGTCACTACATGGACCGGAGTCTCTCGGCCATCGGTGGTGTCGAGACGGGTGATGATGCCGCCGAGTTCCTGCTCATGGGGGCGAGCACCATCCAGGTGTGTACCGGCGTGATGATCCACGGCTATGGGCTGGTCAAGACGATGTGTGAACAGCTCTCGGCCTTCATGGACAAGCATGGTTTTAAGACGATCGACGAGTTCCGCGGTCACAGTCTGCAGTACTTCACGACGCATGCGGAACTGGTCCGTCGTCAGGCCGACATCAAGGCGGCTGAGAAAGCGGCCAAAGCCGGCATGGTCACTCAGGACAAGACCTGGGATGGCGAGAAGTTCGTGGAGCAGTCCGACAAGCTGGTTGCCAACGATTGAGGAGAGTCATGATTCGATGTGTGTTCATCTCGATGTGTCTGGCAAGCTCGCTGTGGGCAGGTGATTTGTTCGTGACCACCAGTTCTTCGCACCAGGTACAACAGTTCAATGACGAGGATGGCGATCCGCTTGGCAACTTCTGCACGGTGGCGAATCCGGCAGGGCTGGCCTTCCGTCCGCTGCAGACACTGGGGGCACTCAGCGGAGACCTCTTCGTCGCCAGTGCGTCTTCGCACAACGTGCAGCAATTCGATGGTGAGACGGGAGAGTCCCTCGGCGTCTTCTGTTCCGTCTCCAACCCGGGTGATCTGGTCTTCGGGCCGGATGGTGATCTGTTCGTGCTGAGTCTGTCGCAGCATCAGGTGATGCGGCATGACGGGCAGACGGGCGATCTGCTCGGCGCCTTCTGTTTCATTGCCAATCCTTCGGGTCTGGCCTTCCAGCCCTTGAAGACACGTGGATCGGCGTTGGGTGATCTCTTTGCCTGCAGCGCTTCTTCACACGAGGTCCAGCGATTCGATGGTGAGACGGGTGAGGCGATGGGGGCGTTCTGTTCAGTCGCCAATCCCAGAGGTCTCGCGTTCGGTACCAGCGGTGATCTGTTCGTCGCCAGTGGTTCCAGTCATCAGATCCTGCGTTTCGATGTCTGGACGGGCGAAGCGCTCGGTCCGTTCTGCAGCGTGTCCAATCCCGGCGATGTGGCCTTCGGGGCCGATGGTCATCTCTATGTCACCAGTCAGTCTTCGCATCAGGTGCAGGTGTTCGATGGGCAGACGGGTGAAGCGATTGGGGCCTTCTGTACGGTGGCGAATCCCGGTTGGCTGGTCTTCCGCGAGGAAGCCTTGCCGTGTCCTGGAGATTTCAACGGCGACAACGTGGTGAACGTGACCGAGGTACTGCTCTTGCTGGACAACTGGGGCGCGTGCGGTGATTGCCCGGCCGACATCAACGGCGACGGCGACGTCGACGTGGTCGACCTGTTGTTCGTGCTGGATGCCTGGGGAGGATGTCCCTGATCCAGCAATCGCATCAGACTCACATCAACAACGCCTCGGTATCAGACCGGGGCGTTGTTCTCGTGTGGTCAGTGTATTGAAGCGTTGTCTGACTCAGGCGGCATCATCAGCGGGGGCGGTGTCGGAGGCAGGTCTTTCTTCTTCCTGCTCTTCTGGATGAACCGCCATGCCCAGGTGCAGTTGGCAAACGTGTAGAGGAAGCCGCACTCGGGGCATGTCCCACGGGCATCACGGTCGCCCAGGTGATAGCCGCATTGCGGACAGAGCTTGAAGTCCGCGGCAGTACCTTGGGCTCTGCCTCGTCGGAAGGCCTGCGTGAAGAGCCACCACATCATGGCCAGTATGAGGGTCACGATGGCCACCTGGAACATCGGATTCATTCCCTGAAAGAGCGTTCGGACCAGTGACATCGGTACCCAGTAGCCCAAGACGAAGTAAATGAAGTACTGGCTCTCTATCAGCAGCAGCATTCTGTAGCCGCGTGGTGCTCCGGTGAGAATGGATCGGCACGGCCGGGTTGGAAGGAGTGGCCCCGGGCGTGCTGGTGGCGTGTCCTCGAGGTCTTCGTCATTGCGCCATCGCCTCCAGCCCCACTGGCATGATTCATGCGAGTAGGGCTGTGTGCAGGCAGGACATGTTCCTGTTGACGGTTCACTGGTCAATGGTTCGCCGCAATCCAGGCAGATGCAATCCTTGTGACGGATGGACCACTCCATCCAATCACCGGCAAGTGAACCGTACATTTGCTTGCCCCAGGGAATCAGGACCCCGAAGACGATCAGGACCAGGCCGAATGGAATGGAACAGGCGAACGAGTTCAGGTTGATGAAGGTCCATACGAGGACCGGTGTGACGAGTGCAAGCGTGATCAGATAGGGGAGGGCGTTCCCCGGCATGCCTTTGCGTCGAGCGATCATCGGCAGCGCACTGGCCGGATACTCATCGGTCTTGAGTCGGTAGTAACCACTTACTTTTGGTGTGGTCGTTTCGGGTTGGAGATTGGGGATCTCAGCCATGGGAATGGTCACGACTGATTTCTTCGCCACCGCCATCGGGTCCCACGTACGTACCTTCTCTGGCGACGATCCGGCCACGAAGTGTGACGACTTCAGCACGGCCGCGTCGTTCCATGCCTTCATAGCCGCAGTAGTCCACCTGACTCAGGCTGTCTGCCTCACAGAAGGGAGATTCGTATCCCGCATCGTAGATGACGAGGTCCGCGTCCGAGCCGACGGCGATCTCTCCCTTGCGCGGGTACATGCCGAAGATCTTCGCGGCCTGTGTGCTGCAGGCATCCACCATGGTGTTCAGATTGATGCGGCCGGCGCACACGCCATACGTGTGTGCAAGATCGACTCGCTCCTGAATGGATGGGATGCCGTTTGGAATCTTCGTGAAGGCGTCCCGGCCCATGTCCTTCTGGCCATTGAAGTTGAATGGTGCATGGTCCGTTCCGATGGTCGCTACCTCTCTGGCTTCAATGGCTTCCCAGAGCTGGTCGTGTTCCTCCGGATCACGCAGTGGTGGTGACATCACGTACTTGGCACCCTCGAATTTGTCTCGTTCAGCCCACGTATTGTCGAGGACGAGATGTGGAATGACGGCTTCCACCATGACATCGACACCGGCAGCACGTGCGGCCATGGCCCGTCTGACGGCTTCACCGCAGGAGGTGTGCACGATGTAGATCCTCGCGCCGGTCAGTTCGGCAAACGTGCAGAGATGATTCACGCCATCGACTTCAACGCTTCGAGGCCGAGAAGGCTCATGCCATTCCGGTCCCGTCTTGCCTTCGCCAATCAGTTTCTGCTGCATCGAATCAACGGCCTCGGCATTCTCGCAGTGAGCCGTGATGGTGATATCCAGTTCCTTCGCAAGGCTCATCAGCCGGAACAGATTCTCATCAGAGATATCCAGGGCACCCTTGTAGGCCAGGAAGATCTTGAAGGAACGCACACCGTGATTGGCAACCAGATCGCGAATCTGCTGTTCCGCGAGGTCATCGAATCGGACGATCGCCAGATGGAAGGTCCAGTCGCAGCAGGCTCCGGCTTCCGCGAGATCCTTCCACTCCTTGTAGGCGGCCGACGGTTCGTCATCCGGGCCCGGGCAGATCATCTCGATGATGGAGGTCGTGCCGCCGACCAGGGCGGCCTTGGTGGCAGAGGCATGGTCATCGATCGCATTGGTCCCCATGAACGGCAGATGGATGTGGACATGTGGATCGATGAAGCCCGGAAAGACGTAGCGGTTTCTGGCATCGATGACCTCGGTGTCTTCGGGAAGGGACCCGGGATCGATGTTCTCCTCGATGCGGGTGATCGTTTCACCCTCGGCATAGACATCAACCATTCGGTCTTCTGTCGATGTAATCACTCGTCCATTCTTGATGAGCAGGGGCATGGATCAGGCGTCCTTGGCTTCCGTGAGGCACATGTCGAGTACCTGGCACATGAATTCGCAGTCTTCTCGTTCGATGCACATCGGTGGCTTGATGCGGAGTACGTTGCCATGCAGTCCACCCTTGCCGATGAGGAGGCCCAGATCGCGGGCACGTTCATGCACCTTGGCCGTCATGGCGGGGGCGGGTGTCAGGGACGTGCGATCCTCGACGAGTTCCATNCCGAGCATGAGTCCCTGGCCGCGGACATCNCCGACGATGTCATGGCGTGATTTGAGATCCTCAAGTCCGCTCTTGAGATAGCCGCCGATCTCGTGGGCACGCTTCTGGTAATCGTCTTCAAGCAGCACCTTCAAGGTCGCAAGACCCTGGGCACAGGACATGGGATTGCCGCCNTAGGTGTTGAAGTGCAGTCGCTGGGTCATGCACTCNGCGACTTCCGGACGCGCTACGCAGCAGGCGAGCGGAATGCCGTTGCCGATCCCCTTGGCCATCGTGACGATGTCGGGCTTGAGGCCATGGTTCTCGAATCCCCAGAAGGCGGTGCCGGTCCGGCCGAAGCCGGTCTGGACTTCATCCGAGATGCAGATGCCGCCATGTTTGCGGACGATGTCATGGACGAGTGGCAGGTATCCCGGAGGCATCTCGACCGTTCCGCCGACACCTTGAATCGGCTCGGCGATGAAACCGGCGACGACACCGGGTGTTTCATAGGTGATGACTTCCTCGAGCATGCGGGCGTACTTCTCGCCGGCATCCGGATCGTCATAGCCATGCGGGCCACGCAATCGATCCGGGCAGGGAACATGCTTGACGCCCAGTCCATGCGGGTAGGGATACTTCCAGTTGTGCAGCGCGGTGAGTCCCATCGCCTGGTTGGAGAGGCCGTGATAGGCGTTTCGAAGTGCCAGGATNTCGAAGTTGCCGGTATGCAATCGAGCCATCAGCATGGCCAGTTCATTGGCTTCGCTGCCTGAACTGGTGAAGTAGCACACGCCCAGGCCGGAATCTTTCGGAAAGGTCGACACCAGCAGCTTGCCGAACTCGGCGATGTTGGGGTTCAGGTAGATCGTCGTGGTGTGCTGCAGTCGCTCGTTCTGTTCTCGCACAGCGTCGACGACCTTGGGATGACAATGGCCGACCGAGACGGTGACGATACCGGCGATCCCGTCGAGGTAGCGTCTTCCGGTTTCGTCGAAGAGCCACTGCATGTGGCCCTCCACGATCATGATCGGTTCCTGGTAGTAGGTCANAAGCGCCGGCGTGAGAAACTCCCGCCGCATGTCCAGGACCTCTTTCTTTGATGGGCCGTCGTAGGGACGTGGTTGGTGGTCGCTCGGCGGAATCGTTGGAGGGGCGGTGATCATGGTTGTTTNCCAGTAGGTGCCTGAGTCGTCCCTGGTGTGGTTCGAACCATCATGAAGATCCAGTAGAAGCCGGCAGCCAGCGGCAGTCCGACGAACCAGGCATAGCTGTAGATCGTGTCGAAGAGGGCATCGAAGATGGCGTCTTCGGTTCCCGCGGTGTTGGTCACTGCGTTGATGAAGCCCGGGATGTTCGGCAGCACGCCCAGGATCAGGGCTGCGATCGCAGCCCAGTTGGCACCGCTGAACTGTCCCTTGGGGTTGTACAGATCGTCGACGTCGAGCTTGGTTCGACGCCACACGAAGTAGTCGCAGAGCATGATGCCGGCGATCGGGCCAAGCAGAGCGCTGTAGCCGATCAGCCAGGTGAAGATGTAGGCTCCAAGATCATCCATCAGTCGCCATGGCATGATGAGGACCCCGATCAGACAGGTGATCATGGCACCCATGCGAAAGCTGATGTAACGAGGGGCGACGTTGGAGAAGCCNTTGGCCGGGCTCACCACGTTGGCAGCGAGATTGGTCGAGAGCGTCGCCAGAAGCAGTGCCAGCATCGAGAGCACGACGACCCATGGTGAGCCCATTCGTTTGATCAGTTCCACGGGATCCCACAACGCCTCGCCATAGATGAGTACGGATGCGCCGGTCACCATGATGCCAATGAAACAGAAGAGGGTCATCGTCGTCGGAAGNCCGTAGAGCTGTCCGAGGGCCTGATCCTTCTGGGTACGGCAATAGCGGGTGAAGTCCGGAATGTTCAGGCTGAGGGTTGCCCAGAAACCGACCATGGCCGTGAGCTGTGGAAGGAAGATCGCCCAGAACGAGACACCAGTTGCTCGATTGGTCTTTGAGCTGAACAGTGCGGTCGTATCGTGGACGGTGACGAATGCCCAGATCAGAAGCGCCAGTCCACAGAGAATGAGGAAGGGGGCAGCCCACGCTTCCACGAACTTGATCGACTCGATGCCCAAGATGACGATCAGGACATGGACCAGCCAGAACGCCAGGAAGCAGACGAATTGAGTCGTCGTGATTCCGAGGAAGCCGAGTTGGAGTGTGTCATTGGCGACGTCGACCCATCCAAGTGCACCAAGGATGGAATAGAGGGCGGCGCCACCGATCCAGGTCTGGATGCCGAACCAACCACAAGCAACAAGACCTCGTGCAATCGATGGAATATGCGCGCCCGCGGTACCGAAGCTGGCACGTGCCAGAACCGGAAAGGGGATGCCGTACTTGGTGCCACCGTGGCCGTTGAGCACCATGGGGGCCAGCACGATGAGGTTGCCCAGCATGACGGTCAGCAGCGCCTGCCACCAGTTCATGCCTTCGGCGATCATGCCGGCAGCCAGCATGTAGGTCGGGATGCAGACCGACATGCCGATCCACAGGGCCGCGATGTTCCATCTTGACCACGTTCGTCCCTCTGGCGGGACGGGAGCAAGGTCAGGATTGGAAAGCGTGTTGGTCATCAGCCCAGGTCGTGGCAATCCGAGATGCGTTCGTAGCTTTCAGGTCGTCTGTCGCGGAAGAACTGCCAGGTGTTGCGGACTTCCTGGATCATGTCGAGATCGAGATCGCTGATGAGAACCTCGTCCTGATCACGGCTTGCCTCCGCCATGATCTGACCGCGGGGATCGCAGAAGTAGCTCTGGCCGTAGAACTCCCCGATGTTCCAGGGAGCTTCGGTGCCGACGCGGTTGATCGCTCCGACGTAGTACTGGTTGGCAACCGCGTGGGCAGGTTGCTCGAGCTTCCAGAGATATTCACTGAGACCGGCCACGGTGGCGGAGGGGTTGAAGACGATCTCCGCGCCATTGAGTCCGAGTTCGCGTGCNCCTTCNGGNAAGTGNCGGTCGTAGCAGATGTAGACNCCGATNCGACCNGCACTGGTCTGGAAGACCGGNTAGCCCAGATCACCGGGCTTGAAGTAGAACTTCTCCCAGAAGCCGGGATTGCAGTGCGGGATGTGATGCTTGCGATACTTGCCCAGGTACTGGCCCTGTTCGTCGATCACGGCGGCGGTGTTGTAGTAGACACCCGTGAGGTCTTCTTCATAGATCGGTACGACGAGGATCATGCCGTGCTTCCTGGCCTGTTCCTGCATGAGCTTGATGGTGGGACCATCGGGAACCCGCTCGGCAGTCTGGTACCACTTCACATCCTGTTCGGCACAGAAGTAGGGGCCATAGAAGATCTCCTGCAGGCAGCAGACCTGAGCCCCCTTGGCGGCAGCCTCTTCGATGAGACCGATGTGCTTGTCGATCATGGCCTTCTTGATGGCATCCAGATCGGTCGACTCGGCCAGTGGGTTGGAAGCCTGGATCAGGGCGGCGCGTGTGATGCGGGGCATGTCAGGTACCTCGTGGGTTGTTCAGATCCATCGGCGTACGGTGACGCGGGACTTGGTAAAGAAACGGAATCCGTCCTCACCATTGGTATGGAGGTCTCCGAAGAAGGACCGCTTCCAGCCCGCGAAGGGGAAAGCGGCCATGGGAGCCGGAACACCGACATTGATGCCGAGCATGCCGGCCTGGACATTGGTCTCGAAACGACGAGCAGCATGGCCCGAATCAGTGAACAGGACGGCCATGTTTCCATACTCGGACTGATTGACCATCTCGATGGCATCATCAAGTGTGGCGGCTCTCATCACGGACAGGACAGGACCAAAGATCTCTTCGCTTGCGATGCGCATGGACGGGGTGACGTTGTCAAAGATGGATGGTCCGACAAAGCAGCCATCACTTGGCATGTCGCTGGTTCTTCCATCAAGTACCAGATCCGCGCCGTCCTTGAGCCCGATGTCGATGTAGTCCACGACTCGATCGCGTGATTCGACATCCTGCATGGGGCCCATGGCCGTCGATGACTCGCAGCCGGGACCCACGTTGATGGATCTGGATTGTTCGATCAGAGCGGGCATGAACCACTCGGGGGTGTCACCGACCAGGACGACGACGGAACCTGCCAGACAGCGTTGGCCAGTGTTTCCGAAGGCGGATCCGACGATGCCGTCGACGGCGGCTTCGCGATTGGCGTCGGGCATGATGATCGAGTGATTCTTCGCACCACACATGCACTGCACGCGTTTGCCATGAGCAGCGGCTGTGCGATAGACGTGCTCACCCGCCGAAGTGGATCCGACGAACGAGACGGCCGTGATGTCCTCGTGGGCAAGCAGATGATTGACGACGTCGCGCCCGCCATGCACCAGATTCAAGACACCCGGCGGCAACCCCGCTTCCTGAGCCATTTCAGTTGCGCGAAGGGCGGAGGCTGGATCCTTCTCGGAAGGCTTGAGGACGAAGGTGTTGCCGGTGGCGACGGCCATGGGCCACATCCACATCGGAACCATCACGGGAAAGTTGAACGGGGTGATCCCGGCGCAGACGCCGAGAGGAACCCGATCGACGGCCGAATCGATGCCGATCCCGCCTTCGTCCTCCGTCCGACAGAAGGTCGAGGACACGGCGATCTGCGGAAGTGTGCGACCCTGGATGAGGACCGGTGCTCCACAGGCGTGCTCGATGCAGTCGATGCCACGACGAACCGATCCCATCGCTTCGCCGAACGTCTTGCCATGCTCCTCGACGACGATGGCAGCCAGCTCCTCGGCGCGATCCTCCAGGATGGCCTTGTACCGGAAGAGGCACTGGACTCGATCGCCGACCGGGGTCTGTGACCAGGCCGGAAACGCGGCCTTGGCCGATGCGACCGCGCGATCAAGCGCATCGATCGCATCCAGTGGCGTTTCATTGATGGTCTTGCCCGTGGCGGGGTCCATGTTGGTGCGGGCCGATGAGCCGGCCAGGGTTTCCAACTTGCCGTCGATCAAGTGTGGGAGCGTGGTCATGCGTGGTCTCCTCATCCCGGATGTGCTTGGCCGGGAATGCCACAGGTTCGCACGATCAGCTCGATTGGACAACCGTGCAGGGTTCAGGGCCCCTGTGAGGGTGCTTGGGTGGGTGGTGTTGCCGCCGAGGCTTCTTCCCAGGCCACGTCGCCCGCATTGTCGTACAGCGTCAACTGGACCGTGCCATCGGCACGGGTACCGGCTGCCAGTCGAATGGCTTCCTCCTTGGATGCACAGACCATGCTTGCGGAGCCACCGGCATACGTTCCGGCGACCAGGCGTCCACGACCAAGTCGATCCGCCAGGGTCATGCTTGCGGTTCCNCCGGGGAAGGTTCCCGAGAAGATTCTCGGGATGCCCTGTTCATCGAGATGGGCCAGTGTGGCGACGCCCGGCTCCTTGGTCCCGCCCTCGATCACGATGCGGTTCAGCCCTCTGTCATCGACGATGGTCAGCTTGCGAAGCGAGAGTTCGGTCACCGGCAGCTCCTGCATGGCACCGAGTGTGGCTGNCACGGCTGCNGCCAGAAGGATGCCGATCAGTGTTCTCTGGCGACGAACGGTTCTCTCGAGTCGATCCAGTCGCTGCTCTGTATTCATGCCTCGTGTCCTTCCGGGTGGATTGTCGGAGTTTGATTGCGGAGATCATAAGCCCATGTGCGTGGAGAAGCGGCTTGGCGATCAGGCACCGTGTATCCTTCAGGCACCAAATGGAACCTTCGATGGTGAATCCGGAAGACCTTCTCAGTGATGACACGCGGTTCGTGAGAATCACGTGGGTGGACAACGCCGGAATCATCCGGGGTGAAGCGCTGCATCGCGATCATCTGCTCTCCGGCAGCCAGCGTGGCTTCTATATCTCACAGAGTGCTCAGGGNCTTCCGGTGATGAATGATGCCATCGTNCCCGCCAGCGGCTTCGGGCCGGCGGGNGGGGCCTGGTTGATGCCNGATTGGCAATCGCTCCGGTCNCTNCCGTTCGCGCCNGGNTTGGCGGCCGTGATGTGTCATTTCGTGGATGTCGAAGGCGCTCCGTGGTCCTGTTGTCCACGAGCCTGCCTGCAGCGGGCGCATGAATCCCTTCAATCACTGGGCTATGACTGTCACGCGGCTTTCGAGAACGAGTTCTATCTGCTCCATCGCACTGAAGATGGCTATGCCCCCTTCGATCAGAGTCACTATGCATCCGCCATGGGCTTGACCAGTGCGTGGCATGTTCTGGACATGATGGCCGATGCGCTTCAGCGGCAGGGGGTACCGGTTCAGAACATGATGTCGGAGTCGGGTCCCGGACAGTTCGAGATCGTCGTCGACCATCGTCCCGCCATGACGGCTGCCGACAACTTCATTGCCGTTCGTGAAACAGTCCATGCGGTNGCCGGTGAGCATGACCTCATCGCATCCTTCATGCCCAAGATCTTCCCGGAGGTCGGTGGCAACGGCTGTCACATGCATTTCAGTCTCTCACAGGATGGCCGGAACGTCTTTTCCAATCCCGACAGCAACGAGGAGCTCTCCGAGATCGGTCGATCCGCGTTGGCAGGCGTGTTGAATCACCTGCCGGCCCTGGCTGCGTTGACCACGCCATGCCTCAANTCATACCGGCGCATCACGCCGGGTACATGGAGTGGGGCGTACCAGATCTGGGGCCATGACAACAAGGAGGCGCCGCTTCGAGTGCCTGCGTCGCGGGGACCGGATTCGCCGACCAACATCGAGCTCAAGACCTTTGATGCGACGGCGAATCCCTACATCGGGCTGGCTGGTGTCATGGCCGCTGCCCATCGAGGTCTCGTCGAGCACATGCCGCTTCCACCTGCCGTCGATGTCGATCCGGCGTCCCTTCCACAGGGTGACTGTGTCCCCATGCCACGNGACATGGGTGAGGCGTTGNTTGCGTTGCAGGCTGATGACGTCCTGTGTGACATGCTCGGCAGTGATCTTGCCAGAGCGTATCTGGGGGTGAAGCAGGCGGAGTGGGCGGCCTTGGAGCACCAGTCCCACGAAGAAGTCACCGAACTCATGCTGGAACTGTTCTGAAGGTGAACTTGAGATGAATGATCAGACCAATCCCGACCAGTCGAAACATGAGATGCCACCCATGGGAGAGGGGTTGATGTCATGGGGCTTCGCGGCCTTCTTCATCCTCCCGGTCATCCTGCTTCTCATGGTCTTTCTGATTCCACGATGCTCCAGTGTTCGGGATGGTGTGGCCCTGCCGGAGAATCAAGCGGATACTGTTCAGTCATCACCCCTGGAGGAGAAATAGATGAAGTCCCTGGTCACCAGTTTCGTTGTCCTGTCGAGTGTCTGTCTTGCCCACCCCGGCCATGAGCCTCAGGCGGATACGGTTCCCACGGATGCGACGCATTCGCACGACAAGGAGGCGCCGCTGAAGGTGGCGGATCCTGTCGAGGTCGGCGGCATGACGTACCGGGTCGTTCCGGGATGGGGTCGTGATGGTGTGGCCCTTCCGATCGGGAACACGCACGGAGGCATCCTGGTCGATCCGGACGGTCACGTCTACTACAACACGGACACGGCCCGTTCGATCATGGTTCACGAATCCGACGGCGCCTTCGTCCGGTCAATGGCGGATCGGTACCCCGGCATCCATGACATGCTCATCAACATCGAGGATGGTGTTCCCTACATCTATGCGGCGCATCTGCATGGCAAGCAGGTCATCAAGCTTCGCATGGATGGAACACTGGTATGGGCGCTTGGTGTTCCGATGGAATCGGGCAAGTACGAAGGCAATCCGGCCAGCTTCAATCCGACAGCCGTCGCGGTTGCCCCGGATGGTCGCATCTACGTCGCAGACGGTTACGGCCAGCAGTGGGTCCATGTCTTCGGACCCGATCTGGCCTATCAGTCGAGCTTTGGTGGCCGAGGCAGTGGCCCCGGACAGTTCCAGACCTGCCATGGCATGGTCGTGGACACGCGTGGTGAGGAACCCATGCTGGTGATCTGTGATCGTGAGAATCGTCGCCTTCAGCGATTTGATCTCGACGGCAAGCATGTCGACACGCCCGTCGAGGGCCTGCGCCGCCCGTGTGCTTTGAGCATTCATCACGGAGGTCCCGGTTCGGCGGACGATCGAATCGCAATCGCCGAACTGGAAGGTCGTGTCACGATCCTCGATGGCGACATGAAGGTTCTGGGCCATCTGGGAGACAACCCGGACCGGTCGCAATGGGCGAACAATCCAGTGCCTCGATCGGAATGGATCGAAGGTGTCTTCACGGCCCCGCATGGTGTCTGCTTCGATGCCGACGGCAATCTCTACGTCATGGACTGGAATTCCAGTGGTCGCATGACCAGGATGAACGCGACGTCACACTGACAGGTCATCCCGCATGTCGCGGACAGCTTCGCGACAGCATCGCATCTGCTTGATGCCCAGCGCTTCGCGTGAACGTCTTCCATCAAAGTGGAAGCAGCGACGTGTCAGTTTGACCCCTGTGACGGTTGCCATGGGAATCCGGCCTTTTCTGCTCATGCGACACATGGCTTCCTCGAAGTAGGCGAAGCTGAGCGCGACGGAATAGGGGATCCGGGCCCGTGGTGGCTTGCGGTCGAAGAGTTCGGCCAGGTAGTGCATGAAATCGCGAATGGTCCAGTTCTCGTTGACCAGCAGATAGGCCTGGCCGATCTCTCCTCGTTCAGCGGCGAGGAGGGTGCCCTCCGCGACGTCACGGACATCGACCAGATTGAGCTGGCCGGGCATCCAGCCCTTGACCCGTCCCTGCCTGAAGTCCTGCATCATGCGGGTGAGGGGGCCGCCATGACGATCACCCGGTCCAACGGGAACACTGGGTCGGACGATGACAACCGGTTGTCCGGCCCCGGCGGCCTCGAACGCTGCCTGTTCGGCGAGCCACTTGCTTCGGCAGTAGGGGCCGATCATGTCCGCCAGCGTGGTCTTCACATCCTCGGAGATCACTTGAGTGTGCTGACGGGGCGTGAGAATCGATTCCGTCGAAACGTAGACGGTTCGTTCCACGCCTTCAGCGGCAGCGGCTTCAAGAACGCGTCGCGTGCCCTGATGATTGACCGTCTCGAACTCATCGGGGTGGCGAGCCCAGAGGTTGGGGTTGGCAGCCAGGTGCATGACGACCTGACAACCGTTGACGGCCTGCCGGACCGTATTGGCGTCACGGATATCGCCGGCGATGAATTCAGTCTGCGAATCGGCGGCATCATCCGGTGTTGCCAGATCGAGTACGCGAACCCGGTTGCCCTGTTCGTTCAGCAGCCGGACGACATGGGCGCCGATGTAGCCACCACCGCCGGTGACGAGCACCTGCTTGTTGCGGAGTTGCAGGGTCATGCGATCAGTTCATCCAGATAGGTCATGGCGGGCGTTGCCCGTTCAGTCGCCATGCGGGTGACCAGTTGACAGGATGCCTGGTTGAGCGGGCAGGGCGTCGGGCCTGCGAGGCGGACGAGGTGCCCATTGAAATTCTCGACTTCGGTGCGACCGGTCTCGATATCACCCGACATCGAGCAGTAGGTCCCTTTGAGGCTTCTGGAAAAGGGGCCGGCCATGATCGTGCCCAGAAGCGGCGTTCGGAGGATCTTGTTGACGGTGTCGGGATGGAACGGGCCGACCGTCCCCAGAGTCGTATGGGATCCCTTGAGAATCGCGTAGTTCTCACGCAGAAATCTGAAGAAGAGTCTTCGCGCCGGGGCATGGGTCAGGAGCTGTCCGTTGTCCATTCCCGTGATGGCCGCCAGCGGACTGATTGCGGCGTTGTACATCAGCTTGGTGTGCTTGAAGGGGAGGATGTCCGCGACCCGCTTCACGCTGAAGGTGGCATGCTGTTCCAGAATCTTCACGATCGCATCCACTTCGGTCGGCAACGGTGCCTGGCCTCCGCAGTGCCCGATATGCAGGTCACCATCACGCGTGATGCGCGTGTTGGGTCGATCCTGGTCACACTCGGATACGAAGGAGGCGATGCCTTCGTATGTACAGCGTTCCTGAAGCTGTGGATCGAAGCCGTTCTGGACGGGAATGATCATGACATCCGGGCCGAGTCGTTCCAGAACGACGCCGTTGTCATAGCACTTCGTGCAGAGGATCACGATGCCGTCCGAGGCCGGTTGCCAGGATTCGAAGGAGACGAACGTGGCCGCCCGGGCATCGACACCGTCGATCGAGATCCCGACCTTCTTGCCGGCTTCGACCTTCGAGGTGTCGGCGTCCACCATGGTCACATCGATTCCGCCGGTCACCAGAGCGTGTCCGATGGCGCAGCCGATACCACCCGCGCCGACGATGGTGACAGGATGTGGCTGGATGGAGGTCATCGAAGGAGATCCCTGTTTGAACGGCACAGGATACCGGGAGGGGGGACGGGGCCTTGCCCGATCACCGCAGGGGGCTGGCTGGAACCTCTTCCGTCGCCTCAGCCTGAATTCCCGTAGAATCCCGGCCTGTCCCAGCGCGTGTAGCTCAATTGGATAGAGCATCGGTCTTCGAAACCGAGGGTTGCAGGTTCGAGTCCTGCCATGCGCGTTTTTTCGTTCTCAGGAGAACTCGACATGGCTGAAGGTTGGATGGCTGGGAAGAAAGGGCTTGTCGTCGGCATCGCCAACGAACGTTCCTTTGCTTGGTTCATCGCCCAATCCATCCTCCGTGAAGGCGGCGAATGCCTCTTCACGCATCTTCCAGGTGACAAGATGGCTCGTCGATGCGGCAAGGCCATTGAATCGCTGGGCGTCGAGAATCCCTGGATGATGCCCATGGACGCCTCCGACGATGCCTCGATGGATGAGGTCTTCGCGAAGATCGAAGCCGATCACGGTCAGCTCGATTTCGTCGTGCACTCCATTGCCTATGCCGACAAGGACTGGTTGCAGGCCGGCAAGTTCACCGCCACGCCCCGCGAGGTGTACACCACTGCGATGGACATCTCAGCCTGGACTCTGGTGGGTATGGCCAATCGTGCGGCACCTCTCATGAAGGAAGGCGGCTCGATGATCTCCATGTCCTACTACGGCGCGGAGAAAGCAGTGCCCGGTTACAACGTGATGGGTGTCGCCAAGTCGGCCCTGGAATCATCCACGCGATACCTGGCAGCCGAGCTTGGCGAGAAGAACATCCGTGTGAACTCGATCTCCGGTGGACCGCTGCGAACCATGTCCGCGATGGCAGTGGGTGGTTTCGGCGAGATTCTCGACTGGGTCGAGAAGAAGGCGCCACTCCATAAGAACATCGAAGGCGAGCATGTCGGCGATACGGCTGCGTTCCTGCTCAGTGAGCGGGGCGGTGGCATCACCGGCCAGGTGATCTACGTCGATGCGGGCTATTCCTGCGTCGGTCTGTAGCCAGTCGCATTAGAGCCTGATTTTTCAATCATATTTCTGCCAAGATTGATCTTGAATGCTCGGAAACGGGGTTCAGTTCTGCCTGGTGGGTCGATCTCGCATCATGTCAGAGGGTATTGATATAGACTGAGACCCGATTGAATTGTTCGGGGCTCCCTATTTTTATTGTTCAATGTTCAATGAAGGAGCAGATCATGTGGATTCAGATCTTGCTGAGAACAGTCATTGCCACTCTGATATTGATCAGCTTCATTGGGTGTGCCGGATTCTCGAATAGCGAGTTTGATCGTGGGGCCGGATCGGCAGATGCTCGTCAAAGCAATCTGACGCCGGGCATGGTGAAGCTCAAAATCGAGAAAGGTCAAACGACACAGGCAGAGGTTTTGGAAGTCTTTGGCCCGCCTGATCAAACGACGCACAGGAACGATATTCAGATATTTACCTATGACAAGATCAGCAACTATATGAGAGCTGATCGAGGTGGTCTCTTGTTTTATGAGGCAGGGTCTATTCGTTCGTCATCAGTTTCCATCATGCTCATTCTCTACTTTGATTCGAATGACATTGTCTATGACTATCGCTTGGACCAAATCAAGTATTAGGACTATTTCATGACTCGTTTACAGGCAGCCATTCTGATTGTTCTAGGGATCTGTGTCGCCTTTGGCTGTGGCAGTGCCGCGTCCAATCTTCGTAAGTATTCACAGGCGCAGTTGACGGCCTTGACTACTCGTACGGTCAATGCTTCATATGACGATACATTTGCAGCTGCAGTCGATGCCTTCTTTGATGATGGATATACCATTGCGGAGAGTGACAAGGCAGGCGGTATCGTGACGGGTTACTTGAATGACGACCGTTCGGTTGAGAGGGCTTGGATCAGTCCATACATCGCTGATAAGACTTTCCGAATGTCC
>PAAJ01000020.1 GCA_002702575.1 Phycisphaerae bacterium
ATCTCCAGGAGGTGGCGGATGAGATCAAGAAGCTGGTGCCCGATGCCAGGATCGTGACCGGACATGGTCAGATGAAACCGGCTGAACTCGAAGCGGTCATGCTGGCGTTCATGCGACACGAAGCTGACATTCTCGTCTCCACGACGATCATCGAATCCGGCATCGACATTCCCAACGCCAACACGATGATCATCAACGAAGCGGACCGGTTCGGTCTCTCGGATCTTCATCAGCTGAGGGGTCGGGTCGGTCGTTTCAAGCATCGGGCCTACTGTTATCTGCTGCTTCCGATGACGCGGACCGTCAACCCCGAAGCCAAGAAACGTCTTCAGGCCATCGAGAACTTCTCGATGCTCGGCGCCGGCTTCAGGATCGCCATGCAGGACCTCGAGATCCGGGGAACGGGCAACCTGCTTGGCCCGGAGCAATCCGGTCACATCGCGGCCGTCGGCTACGAGATGTACTGCCAGCTGCTCGAACGTGCCGTGCGTGAGCTGAAGGATGAGGACGTCGTCGATGTCGATCGAACGAACGTCGACCTCGGAATCCGTGGATACCTTCCGGCCGCCTATATCCCCAGCGAATCCAGGCGCATGGACATCTACCGTCGAATGGCCCGGGCGGAACGTCTCGATGAACTGGACGATGTCGAGGAGATCGTGACCAGTGCCTATGGATCGTTGCCACCGCCAGCAGATCGACTCTGGGATCTGGCCCGGATTCGTGTGCTGGCAGCCCGGGCAGGCATCCATGGCATCCAACGCAAGCAACAGGACATCGTCTTCAGAACCCTGGACGCACCCGGGCTGGAACGCCGATTTGCGAACGTGCCCGGTACGCTTCGACTCGTGGGCAGGCCGGATCCCCAGGGAATCTGTGAGATCTACTGGCGGCCCTCTGAGGCGACGCTCGAGGGGCCGGATCTGGGCTCTCTCAGGTCGATCCTTCGATTGAGGCTGGCTTGAGGCTGTTTTCTGNCTGATCCCGGGGGGCATCGAGGCAGGTTCGCATGCAATGGCCTTTCAGTGCCGGTTTGAGGGGGTCATGGCTGAACGCCCTGTGAACCCAAAACAAGCGTGATTATGCGCCATTGGTCTATTGAATTGTCCTCCCAGTCCCATACCATGNCGGCAGAAAGAGACGCCTTGAGCGAGAGGTCCAGCCTCTTGTCTCATGAACAGGAATGAGAAACAGATCAGTCCATAATGGACTGAGAGGGAGAGAGAAATGAAAACTATTGCAATGTTCGGCGCACTTACCGCCTTGGCATCATCTTCGGCTGTTGCAGGTCTGTCATACAGCGCCAGCTATGACTGGAATGACGGTGGCACAGTCATCGGTTCCTACGGTTCAAATGTCAGCTTTGCCAATGTCGTTGACCCTGTTGATGGGGGATCCGATCGAGCACTTGAAATCAGTGAAGACCCACTGAGTGGTACCCCGCAGGGATACCTCGCATGGATCACCGGCCTGAATGAAGGTGACACCATCGATGTCTCCATGCTTGGCCTTGGTGATGGCGATGTCACCAGCAAGGTTCGCCTCTGGGCTCACTACACGACTTCAGACATCACCTCATACGGTGGTTCGGCAAGTGGTCCCAGCGACTACAGCACATCCGCAACCGAATGGGTAGAACTCGATCATACTTGGACCTTCAGCCAGAACAGTGAAGGCACACGCAACGGCATGGTCATCGAAGTACGCCTGTACTCGTACTCCGACAACGATATCANCTCCGGTTGGGTTGATGACTTCAACGTGGATGTCTTTTCCACTTCCAGCGACGTCAACATCCTGACTCCNGGCAACATTCCTGCACCAGGTGCTCTGGCACTGCTCGGTCTCGCAGGTCTTGCTGGCCGCAAGCGTCGTCGTCACTGATCGACGTTTTCTTGTTCTTGTTTTCGACAAGGCCGTGGCATCTGCCACGGCCTTGTTCTTTGCGCGGCATGACCATCCGTCAGCCCGTGCAGGCCGAACCATGATCTGGATACACTCACGCCATGCTTTCCCAGCTGGCCCTCGTTGCCCTTCTGCCAGTCGCCCTCGTGATGCTTCACCAGTGGCGACGATGTCTGCAGAATCTGGATGGCAATCCGCGAATGGATCGGCTGGTCACGGTCGTCTGGGCGCCACTCTTTGCATCTGTTGGGCTCTTCGGTCTGCTGTGGGATCAACAGGAGCCTCTTCATGGCCAGTCTTCGATGGCGATCGGTACCGGTGCGATGGTCTTTGCCATCCTGGTGGGGGTCCTTCTGCTGAGGCGTGATGAGAAGGTCGAGGGTGCGGGGTTGACGGCTCCTGCCGGGCCCGAGTGGTTCATCCCCATGGCGTGGCCGGTAGCGGGTGTTCTGAT
Organism: Phycisphaerae bacterium; assembly: GCA_002702575.1. Lineage (GTDB taxonomy): Bacteria > Planctomycetota > Phycisphaerae > Phycisphaerales > SM1A02 > UBA1668. The sequence goes on from PAAJ01000020.1 coordinate 2,360, forward strand.
GCTCATGGTGGGGGCCGCTGGNCAGGTNTCACACGTGGTGGGTCTGGTCCTGTTTGCGATTGGACTGGTGCTGATCTGGCTGAACATCCAGTCAGACGAAGACGATGCTTCACCTGCCGAACCCCAGTCATCGGATCTCAATCTGGTGATGGCGTTCATCATGGCCGTCCTGCTGGCTGCCTGCGTGTGGTTGTCACCAATGGAATGGCTGGTTCCCGTAGGGGTCTTCCTGGCACTGGTTTCTCTTGCGGTGTTCGGGCTGCTTGCTCGAATCCGTGGGGCTCCGGTGGCGGTGCAGGCTGGCGGCTGGTTTGCGGTACTGCTGCCCTGTTTCGGATTCGGTCTTCTCGGCCAGGACATGCTCTCGACCATCGTGCAGTCCGATCTTCGCTCCGTTCCACCGCCTCGTTTCGAATTCACCAGCAGCCTTCTGGAGCCCGGTCTCGTGCTCCTGCTGAGTGTGCTCGTGCTGGCGGGCGTGAATCGCTGGACCCGCTGCTGGCAGGTGCCTGCCGCCGTCGCCCTCGTGGTGGCAGGGGGGCTCGGTTTCGGCATCCTGATGACGAAGGCGATCGGCTGATTCTGGAGGAACCGATCGGCCGCGGCCGATCTAATGATGCCGGGCCATGGATGGCCCATCAGGCGTACCTTGACAGGACCTTGCAGAGGCAGACCACGGATGGAACCAGCCCCGATGCTGAGCGAACGAAACAGGCAGATCCTCTCGAGCACTCGTGAGTCCGTGACTCACAAGTTCGCCATCAGTGGATACGAGGGGTATCTCACGGTCGGCCTCTTCGAGGATGGCCGCCCGGGTGAGATCTTCATCAAGATGAGCAAGGAGGGGTCCACCCTGTCCGGACTCATCCAGGGGTTCTGCCGCAGTTTCTCGATCAGCCTCCAGTACGGGCTGCCGGTCAAGGAGGCCGTGAGCCGGTTCAAGGGGATGCGTTTCGAGCCCTCCGGCTCAACGTCCAATCCGAAGATTCCGCATGCGACCAGCATTCTCGATTACATCGCCTGCTATCTCGAGGATGAGTTCGTGAGCAGCGACGAGGATACGACCACGCCCCGTCTGGTCGGTTGAAGCCTGCACCNTCATCGACTCCTGAGATTCTCCGGTCAGCGGAGGGCTTCATTCTGCGCATGGTGGCAACCGGTCCCATTCCTGCCAGGAGAGGGTTCTGCCAGGATAGGCCGGGGCTGTGAACGGCCATTGATCGCGGATCCACTCCTGCACCGCTGTGAAGAGATGGTCATCCAGACCAGTGCCCGCTTCGGAGCTGCGAACCCACATGAGGATCTCCGCATCATGATCCTTCTTGCCGGAGGGGTAGATGTAGAGGCATCCCAGGCATTGTGAATCGTCCGGTGCCGTCACGGTATAGGCAAAGGAAGTTCGATTCTGGAACTCCTTCTGATGCCAACCAAGGTCGATGAGGTTCTGGTCCCGGGACAGTGCCGAGTTTGGCCAGTCATGGCTTGGCCCGAAGGGCATGGTTTCGCGGAGATGTTCGATGCTCGACATGACCGCGTCGTAATCCGCATCAAGATCATGGATGGTCAGGGGGCGAAGCTGCAGTCGTGGGGTAGCCAATCTCTCCGGAATGTCGAAGGCCATCGGGATGAATGGTTGTCTGGTCACGTCCGGTTCTCTGCTGGCTTGTCAGGGTAGCAGGTCGCAAAAGAAGAACGAGCCCCGGATGGGGCTCGTTCCTGTGCGTGACATGTCGGTCAACTCAGTCCGAGGTGTTCTCGGCATCGGCCGGTTCGGTCGACTCGGCTGGCGTTTCTTCAGCCTTGGGCTGAGGCTTCTCGATGAGTTCGCCCTCATCGTCGAACTCCATCTCCTCACGCTCCTCCAGTGGCTGATCCGGTTCGACGATGACCTGGATCTCGGTCCGGAGATCCTGCTCGAACTGGATGGGGACCTCGTAGGTACCGATGTGGCGGATGGAGGTGGCCACGCGGACGTGGCGTGGGTCGATGTTCTCATTCATCGAGACCGCGATCTCCTGGAGGCCATCAGCGATATCACGCTGGCTGACCGATCCATAGAGGACGCCCTGATCGTTGCAGGAGCGAGTCATCGTCAGGGCGATGCCCTCGAGCTTCTCGATGATCAGGTTGCGGCGTTCCTTCTGCTCGGCGAGGGCCGCTACGGCCTGTTCACGCTCGGCTTCCAGCGCAGCGATTCTCTGTGGTGTCGGGACGACGGCTACGCCCATCGGGAGAAGGTAGTTCCGGGCGAAGCCGGGCTTCACCTTGACGACATCTCCGACGATGCCGAGGTTCTCGACGTTTTCCTGAAGCAGGAGTTCAATGTTCCGTGCCATGGGTCACTGTCCTTTCGGTTCAAGTTAGGAGTCGACCGGAACGAGGTCGACCCCAGTGCCGCCGGAGTGTTCCGGCTAAAAGGGAATGTCATCGGCGGGTACGGGTGTTCGGCTCTCGGACTGGGTGCCCGAGCTTCCGCCGCGTCCGCCGCTGTCTACGAATTCGAAATTCTCAATCACGACTCTCAACTTGGATCGCTTGTTGCCGTCGCGATCCTGCCATTCATCCAGCTTGAGGCGTCCTTCGACGAAGATGGGTCGGCCCTTGCTGAAGAACTTGTGGATGTTCTCCGCGGTACGGCCCCAGGCTTCGCAATCCACGAACGTGGTTTCCTCGCGAGCTTCGTTGTTGACCCGGAAGTGGCGATTGACGGCCAGTCCCAGGTTGGCCACGGCGGTGTTTCCGGCCGTGTGCTTCAGCTCCACGTCACGAGTGAGGTTGCCCATCAGCATGACCTTGTTGTAGTTCGGCATGAATCCCTCCTGTTGCCTTGCTTGAACGATGCCCTCGATGGCATCTGCGTTCAGATCAATTCGATCATGCTACACCTCGAAGGACCCAGTCGGGGCCTTCGAAGTCACAAAGTCCACTCAGGCTGATTCGCCTTCAATGGCCGGTTCGGCTGAAACAGCCTCTGCGGACTCCTCAGCGGCTGCCGCGGGGGCTTCTGCTGGAGCTTCCTTGGGGGCCTCTTCCGCCTTGACGTCCTCACGATCAACGATGCTCGTGGAAGCCGAGGTCTTGTCCTTGGCCTGTTCCGCCCGCAGTTTGATCTCATCAGCGAGTTCCTGCTGGGCATCCACGGACTGCATCTGCTCGAGTGTGAGGTGATCCGCTCGGGTCACCATGTGTCGCAGAACGCCTTCCGAGAGGAGGCATTGCCGATCCAATGCTGCGATCTGGCTTCCTTCCACCTTGAAGTAGCAGAGGAAGTACAGGCCACGCTTGTTGCCCTTGATTTCATAGGCGAGACGTCGCTCATCCCATTTGCGGAAGGAGATGGTCTCGGCGCCGACCTTGTCAAGCAGCGCTTTGACCAGTTCGGCAGCGGCTCCCAGATCCGAGCCTGCTGATTGGGGCAGGAGGAAAAGGCCTTCGTAGTAATTCGTCGTCGTGGTTGTCATTCGTTGGGTTCCTCGTGACGCGNTGGATCGGCGTCGTGATGTTCGATTCTGTTCTCTTCTTTCAGTCCGTTGCGTTGTATTGATTCATGGCGGTTGTCACGCCTTCCTTGAGCCAGCACTCCGTTGCTCCGACAGCCTGCTCCAAGGCGGGCTGAAGGGCTTCTTCCTGTTCAGGAGCGAAGCGGCCCAGGACGTAGTTCTTCAGTGGGATCTGGCCGGGTGAATCGATTCCGATCCGGAGCCTGGCCCAGTTGTCGTTGCCGAGATGCTGCGAGATGTTGCTCAGGCCGTTGTGTCCACCGTTGCCCCCGGATGGCCTCATGCGAATGGTGCCACAAGGCAGGGCCGTGTCATCGACGATCACCAGCAGGTCCTCGGAAGGCGCCAGCTTGTAGAAGCGGACGGCCTCGCCGATGGCTTCTCCGGTGCAGTTGACATAGGTGGTGGGCTTGAGCATCAGGACCTTTTCTTCACCAAGCGATGATTCAACGGTGGCACCCTTGAACCGGGCCCGGGCGACTTCGCCCGGCGCCAGTCGTCTGGCCAGGCGATCGAGCACATCGAACCCGACATTGTGTCGCGTCCGCTCGTATTCCTGTCCCGGGTTGCCGATTCCGACGATCAACTTCATGGTGTATCTCGAAAGGCATCAGCCTTCGTCAGAGGCGTCCTCACCATCTTCCTTGGCCTTGGTGATGACCTCCGGCTGAGCGTCATCAGCATCGACATCCGTTGCTTCGCCTTCCGCTTCTTCGTCCTGCATGAAGGTGACGTGGCAGATGTGCTTCTCGAGTTCCAGGACCGGTGTCACACCCTCGGGGAGGGGGAGATCGCCGATCGTGACGACCTCACCCATTTCGGTGATGTCGTACTTCAGTTCANCTGGAATGTCCGACACCTTGCAGGTGACTTCGATTTCCCGGCGGATGACTTCNAGCACGGCGCCAGCCGCCGAGGCGATCTTGGCATTTCCGACCAGGGTGACGGGCAGGTTGATGGTGACGACCTCGTTCATGTCCACGCGGGTCATGTCCAGATGGATGAGGTTGTCGCCGAGCCACCCGAACTGGAGGTCCTTGACGAGGCACGTGTCGTTACTTTTGCCGTCGACGGAGATGTCGACGACATGTGCTCCGTTGTGCAGTGCATCGAGCATCTCAGTCTGATCCACACTGACGTGGATCGGGTCCTGTCCCTTGCCGTAGATCACGGCAGGGAGTCGACCGGCCTTACGCAGACGTTCTGCGTATCGAGTACCCGTCTTCTCGCGAGTTTCGACAGAAATGGTTGGTGTTTCGCTTCCCATTGTTCACTCCCTCACGCCTGGATCGGCGTGGTGTGTTTATCTCTTTGTTCCTGTGGCGCGCTGGAAGAGCGCGGAAATGGACATGTCATGATGAATACGATGAAGGGCCTCGCCCATCAGCGGCGCGACCGAAAGCTTGACGAGTCGATCCCGGATGGGATCCAGGCGTCCGTTGTCCGGAATCGTGTCCGTGACGACGATTCGTTCGAACGCGGACTCCTGCAGTCGATCCATGGCCAGGCCGACCAGGACCGGGTGGGTGGCACCCGCGATGATCTGCTTGGCGCCCTCGTTCATGAGCAGATTGGCGGCTTCGCAGATGGTGCCGGCGGTTGAAATCATGTCATCGACCATGAGGACGGTCTGGTTCTTGACACTGCCGATGAGGTTTCGGGAGGCGACCTTCATGCCCGACTCCCGACGCTTGTCGATGATGGCCAGATCGGCATCGAGGTAGCTGGCATAGGCATTGGCGACCTTCACGTTTCCGACGTCCGGGGAGACGATGACGAGATCGCCAAGTTCATCCCGGATGCTCGTGAAGTAGTCGCAGAACACGGTCATGGCCGAGAGGTGATCGACGGGGATGTCGAAGAAGCCCTGGATCTGTGCAGCATGAAGATCCATGCAGAGCACGCGATCGGCGCCGGCGGCCGTGATCAGGTTGGCCACCAGCTTGGCCGTGATCGGTGTTCGGCCCGAGGCCTTGCGATCCTGCCTGCCGTATCCGAAGTAGGGGATGACCGCCGTGATTCGTTGTGCCGAGGCCCGTCTCAGGCAGTCGATGTAGATGAGCAGTTCCATCAGGTTGGCATTGACCGGATTGGACGTGGACTGAACGACGAAGCAGTCCTTGCCTCGGACGTCCTCTTCGACCCGGACGATCAGTTCGCCGTCGGGAAAGAGTTCGGTATCGGCCTGGCCCAGTGGCAGTGACAGATACTCGGACATGCGTGCAGCGAGGTTCTCGCCTGCGCGTGCTCCGAAGATCTTCAGATGATCGTGATCGACTCTGTTCACGATGCAACCCCCGCGCTGTTGGTCAATCGCTCGCGGAGCACAGCGTCGACTGCCGCAAGCTGTTCAGGTGTATTGATCGAGAGGACATCCTCTGCCGGGACGGCGGCAACCACCTCGACGCGATTCGTCTCCTGCTGGATCTGGCCCGGGATGGTCGTCAGGTAGTACTCCCCGGAATCCAGGTCCGGTTCAAGCGCCGCGAGCCGCTTCATCATGTCGACCGCATTGAAGCAGGCGTAGCTGGGGTAGACCTCGCGGATCGCCCGCTGGGCTTCGCTCGCGTTGCGGTGTTCGACGATGGCGGCAAATCGATCCGCTTCGTTTCGAACGATTCGCCCATAGCCGGTCGGGTCCTCGAGAATGGAGGTGGCGAGTGTCGCCAGAGCGTTCGTCCGGGCATGATGCGATGCGAGGGTCCTCAGGGTCTCTGCCCGGATCAGTGGGCCATCGCCAGCGAGTACGAACGCATCTCCTTCGAAGCCCTCCAGAGCATCCCGGCAGACGAGCACGGCGTGACCGGTGCCTTTCTGCTCGGCCTGCACCACGAACTCGATGTCCGAGATGTCATCGCCGAAGGATCCCTTCACCAGATCCGCACCGTGTCCGACGACGACGATGATCTTTCCGGAGCCAGCTTGTCGAACGGCGTCCACCACCCAGTGGAGCATCGGTCTGTCGCAGACCGGATGCAGGACCTTCGGAAGGTCGCTTCCCATCCGTGTTCCCTTGCCTGCGGCAAGGATGATGGAGGCTGGTTGGTTGGGTTGCTTGTCAGTCATGATGGAAGGTCTTTCAGACCCTGCGGAAAAGTGAACTGGCCCGCCAAGACTCGAACTTGGAATGCCTGTACCAAAAACAGGTGTGTTACCGATTACACCACGGGCCATGTGGTGGCACGCTGAGTACTGGAACGCTGGATTGTCGGTCCATGGCTCGTGCCGTCGGACCACCGAACTCGTGCCAGGCGGGAAGCCCGGCCTCATCGAACTCGCGCGGTCTCGACGATGAGCAACTGCTCAACGCGGCCGCGGCTGCGCCCTCCAGAGGCGGGAGCACCTGTCAGCCGCGACCTGGTGCCCCATGCGGCGCCGCTCGTGTTACGAGCCTCACCGACGGCCCCTCCGTGGAGGAAGAGAGGAATTGTACTGTGACAGGGGGGGGTGGATCAAGCCTATCCATGGTCCATGAGGCCCTGTCGGGCCCTGATCCGGTGGCTTTTGAGGACCTGCTCGAGCTCTGAGCGGTTGTTGCCGGCATCGTCCCTTGAGAGCGGCGCGTGCCAGAGATGCAGAACCGGTGAGGAATGTCGGCCACTCTTGATCCGAACGCCGGCATGCATCAGGCGAATGATGAGATCGGAATCCTGGGACCCCCAGCCCGTGAAGCCCTCATCCAGGCCATTGACGTTCAGGAGATCCTCCCTGTGGACGGCCATCGAGAAGGTTCGGAGGGATCGCCAGTCTCGGGGTCTTCGGCATCGCCAGGATCCATCGGGCAACGAGAAGAGGATGGGCAGCATGCGATTGGTCCATCCACGGAGCCGTGGCATGATCCACTGGGATCTCTTCCAGGAGTGGACCGGGATTTCCTCTTCCAGAATCCGTCGTGTGAAGTCCTCGGAGAGCAGAAGCCGGTTGCCGCCCACCATCCAGCCCGGCTGGGCCAGCTTGCGGTGCCAACCGATGAAACAGGGGCGGGGAATGCAGTCCCCATCCATCAGCACGATGTAGTCGCCTGTGGATCGAGTGATGGCTCGATTCGTGATGGCTGCCGCACGGAAACCCTGATCAGCATGCCAGACATGCTGCAGTGGAACCGGGAAGGTTTTCTGGATCTCCCGAATGGCATCCGCGGTGTCTCCGGTGGATCCGTCATCCGCAATGATGACCTCGAACTGTCGATCCTCCTGGGCGGCCAGTCCACGCAGCGTCGCTGCCAGCGCATCAGGCCGGTTGTAGGTGGTCACGATGACTGAAATTGCCAGGGCCATACGGGGGTTCCTGTCTGCTCAGATCCCGTATCGGCCCGTATCGTACGGATGCATGACTTCCATCGAACCGGAGATCCTGTTGGCTGCCTACCGGGAAGGGTACTTCCCGATGTCCGACCCACGGTCCGGTGATATCGACTGGTACAACCCGGATCCAAGGTGCATCCTGCCGCTTGATGGCTTGAGGGTCTCCGAGAGTCTTTCGAGACGTGTTCGATCAGGACGCTTCGAGATCATGGCCAATACCGCCTTCGAAGAGGTGATGCGTGCCTGTGCCGCTCCCCGGGCATCTGGCTCCGAGACGTGGATTGATGATCGTTTCATCCAGGCCTATGGCGATCTTCATCGACGTGGTCTGGCGCACAGCGTGGAAGCGTGGCGAGAGGGTGTTCTTGTGGGTGGTCTCTACGGGGTGCTGCTGGGTGGCGTGTTCATGGGAGAGTCGATGTTTTCTCTGCCTGAACAGGGCGGGACCGATGCTTCCAAGGTCTGTCTGGTCTGGCTGGTTGCCCACCTCAACCGGATCGGTGCCACCGTACTGGATGTCCAGTTCATCTCGGATCACATGGAGCGGATGGGGGCCATCGAAGTCCCCCGGGACCGGTATCTGGGCCTGCTGCAGGCGCATCGGTCCGATCCTGTGGCCTGGGGCCGCTGGCCCGGATTGGATGATGTGCTGTCCACATCATGAGATGAGGTTTTCCTGCATGAAGAGGCCTACGGTCATCGCGTGCTCGTCGTAGACTTTGCATGCCGCCCCTGGAAGGAGTCAAGGGCCCCACGGCTCGAGCCGGGATGACAACGACCCGTCGACGCGCACCGATCATGTTCCAACGTCGCCTGATTGTGATCATGGTGACGGGTGTCTTGGCGTGCCTGCTGATGACCTTTCAGCTTGTTCGTCTGGCTGTCCTGGAAGGTGGTGCCCACCGTGCCGAAGCCGAGTCGCGACTGCAGTTCCAGGAATGGATCCCGACCTGGCGGGGCACGATTCATGATCGACACGGACGTGCCTTGGCCCGGGATGAACCCGGTTACGAGATCGCCGTCTCCTGGCGTGCCATTACGGGAACCTGGGCCGAGTACATGGCCATCAAGCAGGCTCGCGAAGCCAGTGAGGCTTCGACGTGGGACAGCCTCTCGCCTGAAGCACGTGAAGCCCTGATCGCCTCCAAACTGCCCAGGTGGAAGGCCGTCGAGCAGGAACTGTGGGAACTGATCGCGGAAGCTTCCGACCGTCACATCGACGACGTCGACCGGTCGCTTGATGAACGTCGTGCCAAGGTGCAGCACATGGCTGCTGTTGTCTGGGAGCGTCAACAACAGCGACATGAGGCGAGATACGGAGATCACGGCACGTTCAAGGCAAGACCCATTGCCGAGCAGCGTGGTTTCCATGTCGTGATCCCGGATGTCACGGATCAACGTGCACTGCCACTTCAGAAGTTCGCGGAACAGTGGCCGGAACTGGCTCGTGTTCGATATGCCCGACATCGTGAGTATCCGAATACGGTCATGGAGTTCAGTACCGATCAGTCGCACCGGCCACGGCCGATGCGATCTCGTCGACTGCAGGTTTCACGCGTTGAGAATGTGGCCGATCAGCTTCTTGGCACGGTTCGTTATGACGTCTGGGCGGAGGACATGAACCGGAGACCGTTTCGTGATCCTGAGACGGGAACGATCGACCGGGGCGGTTATCGCCAGATGGATCGGGTCGGCGCCCGGGGGATCGAGAAGGGCTGGGAGGATCATCTTCGGGGTGAACTGGGCGTCATCACCACCAGTCGAACGACCGGCGCGATCGATCGCGAGCCACCCGTTCCGGGCCGGGATGTGATGCTCAGCATCGATGCCGCGTTGCAGGCTCGGATCGAATCGATCATCGGCGAACGTGGGGGGCTGACCCACGTACAGCCCTGGCATCAGAATTCAGGTCTTCCAGTGGGCGAGCCGCTGGCGAGCGCGGTCGTCGTGCTGGATATTCCGACGGGGGAGATCCTTGCGATGGCATCCTCGCCCACGCCGTCGGATGCGAATGAAATGACCGACCTGCAGAAGCAGGAGCGATCTCCATGGGTCAATCGAGCGCTCGCAGCGGCGTATCCACCCGGTTCGATCATCAAGCCATTGGTGCTGACCGCTGCGATGATGGAAGACCTGGTCGGGCCCGAGACCCAGCTGGAATGTCGCGGTCATCACTTCCCCGGTCAGGAAACCGTGGCTCGTTGCTGGATCTATCGCAAGCGATACGGCATGGCGACCCATGGCTTCCTCGCCGCCAGGGAAGCTCTGGCTCGATCATGCAACTGCTATTTCTATGAATTGGCGGATCGACTCGGTCTTGAGCGTCTTGCCGAATGGCTGGACTGGTTCGGGATGGGGCACTCGATTCCAACCGGTCTGGGTGGACCGGAAGACATCGTTCTCGAAGCCGCTGCCGGCAGCTTGCCGGATGATGAGGCGAGATCGCAGTTGGCCTCCAAAGGCGAAGGGCGATTCGAATCCGTGATGATGGGCATCGGTCAAGGGCGACTGACGTGGACACCGCTTCATGCCGCTGACGCTTTCGCGACGATCGTGCGTGGCGGGAAGCGGCTTGCGCCGACATTGATTCGTGGTCATCGCGGAACTCCCGGGGGCACGAGCGAGGATGGCGATCGATGGCTGCCGCCCGTCGTCGTGGAGACCGTTCTTGACGGGATGGCGCTGGGTGTGACGGAGCCGTGGGGAACGGGAAGTCGTATCAAGTACTCCGATGGCGACTACGACTCGATCTTCACGGTTCCCGAAGTTTCGGTCATGGGCAAGACCGGCACGGCGCAGGCGCCTCCCTGGTCAAGGGATGTCAATGACGATGGCGTGATCGCACCAGGTGAGCGAACCCGGGATCTCGAGCATGCGTGGTTCGTCGGTGTGGTCGGCAACGAGTGGGATGATCTTCCACGGTATGCCATCGCCGTTCTTGTGGAATATGGAGGCTCCGGTGGAAAGGTCGCCGGTCCCGTCGCCAATCAGGTGATCGAGTCGTTGCGTGCGGAGGGGTATCTCGGGGAGTCTCCCCGATGACCATGTCAACAGGCTATTCGGCTGCGGTCCATCGAGGTGAGGCTCGTCACAGGAGAGGTCTTCGTTGGTTGACGCCAGGCTGGTTGTGCGTACTGGCGGCGCTCTTGCTGAGCCTGCTGGGTCTCGCCGCCATTGGCACCACGCATCCCGAGATGGTTGCAAAGCAGATGGTGCTTCTTGGTCTGGGCATCCTGGCCGCCATGGTCGTCGCCGTGCCGCACATGAGATGGCTTCAGCTCCTGAGCCTCCCATTCATGATCCTCGTACTGCTGATGCTCCTGTTCCTGTTGATCCCGGGGGTTCCCGATCAGATCGTTCATCCCCGCAATGGCGCTCGGCGCTGGATCAACATCGGCTTCACGGACATGCAGCCGTCCGAGCTTGCGAAGATCGCAACGGTCCTGCTCATCGCATCGTGGTTGAGATTCCGTGAAAATCATCGAAGTCTTCCGGGACTCATCCGGCCGTTGCTCATGGCCCTTGTTCCCATGGGGCTCATCCTGCTGCAGCCGGATCTCGGGACGGCCCTGCTGTTCCTGCCCGTCTGCTTCGCCATGTTGTTCGCCGCCGGAGCCAGGCCACGGCATCTGCTCATCGTTGTTCTGCTCGGGGCCATGGCCGGTGCGGCGATGACGCCGATGCTTCGTCCTCATCAACGGGATCGCATCGAGGCGATGTGGGCTCAGTTCAGGGGCGATGATCAGTTCGAGAACGACATCGGCTACCAGGGTGCCCGATCGATGATGCTGGTCGGGGCCGGAGGCGTCGCCGGTGTTGGGCGGGAAACGGCCGGTTCCATGTTGAAGTGGAATCATCTTCCCGAGGAGCACAATGACATGATCTTCGCGGTGATCTGCACGCGTTGGGGCATCTTGGGCGCGATTGCGACCTGGTGTCTCTACGGTCTGATTCTCCTTGGAGGACTGATGACGGCGGCGATCTGTCGGGACCCGTTCGGTCGACTGGTCGCCGTCGGTCTTGCCGTTGCGCTCCTTGCCCAGATGGTGATCAATACGGGGATGACCATCGGACTGATGCCCATTACAGGAATGACCCTGCCGTTTGTCAGCTATGGTGGTTCCAGTCTTGTGACGGCCTGGATCATGATTGGCTTGATCTTCGGTGTTTCGTTGCGACGGCCACCGCTGCTGTGGCGGCACTCGTTCGAGTTCGATGATGAGGAGTCCAAGGCATGAGTGATGCCATGGCACCCATTCCGGTTCCTGATTCCTTCCTCGAAGCCGCGTCGAGAATGAACCTCGATTTCGATGCGGGGGATCTGGAGAAAATCTCGGCGTATCTGGGTCTTCTGTATGAAGCGAATCAACGGATGAATCTCACCGCGATCCGTTCGCCGGAAGACGCCTGGAGCCGACACGTTCTGGACAGTCTGTCGCTGCTTCCGATCCTCTCCTCGGTCAAGTCGGACACGGTCATCGACGTGGGAAGCGGTGGCGGTCTTCCGGGGATTCCATTGGCCATCACGGTTCCGGATTCCAGATTCGTTCTGCTCGAGGCGACCGGAAAGAAGGCGGCGTTTCTTCAGGATGTCGTGACACGTCTTGACCTGAGCAATGTTCGTGTGGTCAATGATCGTGCAGAGACGGCGGCTGCCCATGGATGTGCCCATCGCGGCGCCTTCGACGTGGTCATCGCCCGGGCCGTCGGTCCTCTTCCGGTGCTGCTTGAATTGACGGTTCCCTTCGCACGTGTGGACGGCATTGTCGCCGCGATCAAGGGCGGTCGGGCTTCGATCGAAATCGAGGACTCGGCGCAGGCATTGATCATGCTGCGATCCGAGGTCATCGAACAGCATCGAACGGATACCGGCACCATCGTCCTGATCCAGAAGAACAAGTCGACACCACGACTCTATCCACGCCGTCCCGGGGAGCCCAAGCGGCGACCGTTGGGAAGCGAGGGGAGTGACATGGATCACAACGGTGTTCGGTGACCCCGTCTCAGTTCTCGGCGCAGATGGTGTCGTGGCCCGTGGTCTTCGGGATTTCGAGACCAGGCCGCAGCAGATCGACATGGCACAGTCCGTCGCCAAGGCGCTTGAGGACCGTGCCTGTCTCCTGGTGGAAGCGGGGACGGGTGTCGGCAAATCGTTCGCCTATCTGGTGCCGGCCATTCATCGAATACTCGAACATGGTGAACGGGTCGTGGTCGCGACGCACACGATCAATCTGCAGGAGCAACTCTTCAAGAAAGATGTTCCTGTTCTTGCGGGGATCGCGGGGTCATCACTCAAACCGGTGCTCGTGAAGGGCCGGGGAAACTATCTCAGTCGACGCCGACTGTCGCTGGCCGTCTCGAGAGGTGATCGGTTGATTCGCGATGCCGATTCAGGTCGTTCACTCGATCTGCTGCAGGACTGGGCGGCTTCGACTTCGGACGGGACACGCAGCACCTTGCCGATCCTCCCGGACATGAGAATGTGGGATTACGCCCAGAGTGATTCCGGGAACTGTCTGGGCAGGCGATGTCCCACCTTTGATTCATGCTTCTATCAACTGGCTCGACGGGAAATGGAGGAAGGCAATCTGCTGATCTGCAATCACGCCTTGTTCTTCTCCGACCTGGCCCTGCGTCTGCGAGGTGGAGGGCTGTTGCCCGGGTACGACCATGTCATTCTGGATGAGGCGCACGCGATCGAAGACGTGGCAGCCGAGCATTTCGGGCTCCGGCTCTCCGAGAACCAGGTGAAGCATCTGCTCGGGACCTTGTGGCAAGCCAAAGGCGGGAAGGGCTTCCTTGCCACGCTCGGTGACATGGAAACGGGTGTCCGTGAATCAAGGGATGCCGTGGAGGATGTCGAAGCGGCCTGTCGACAGTTCTTTTCCGAATGTCTCGCCTGGCGGGAGAAGGATGGGGGCAGTGGTCGTGTGCCCGGGCCAGGGATTGTCGAGAATGTGTTGTCGCCGGCGTTGGATCATCTTTCGGATGCCTTGAACCTGCTTCGTGGTCGTCTGGGCGAGGAAGCCCAGCGGGCCGAGCTGGCGGCCTATGTCCAACGCGCTGGAGAGCAATCACGCATCGCTTCGGCTCTGGTTGATCAGTCCGTTGAAGGATGCGTCTACTGGCTGGATGGTTTTCAGCCGCGTCGCCAATCCGGTGGTCGATTCCAGAGGCCGCAACCCAGTCTGCACTGCATGGTCGTCGATGTGGCCCCCGTTCTGGAGCGTTGCCTCCATGGTGGTGAGTACTCGGTGATCATGACTTCGGCCACATTGGCCACCAGTGATGGCGAGGGGGGCTTTGACCATGCCCGTAGACGGCTGGGGTGTCCTGAATCGACCGCGGTCCAGGTCGGGAGTCCGTTTCACTACCAGGACCAGATGGAAGTCCTGCTGGACAGTGCCATGCCGGAGCCACGCGATGCCGGCTATCTGGACCAACTCGCTGCGCGTGTTCTCGAACTTGTTCGAAGAACCCAGGGTGGTGCGTTCGTTCTGTGCACCAGTTTCAAGGTGATCAATGATCTTGTCGAACGCATCGGCGAGGATCTCAAGGGTGTTGGTGGTCCGCTTCTGATTCAGGGTCGGGATGGATCGCCATCCCGGATTCTCGAGACGTTCCGAGCCGCTGGTGACGGTGTCCTGATTGGGACATCGAGCTTCTGGCATGGTGTCGATGTTCGAGGCGAGGCGCTTCGAAGCGTCATCATCACGCGCATTCCATTCGATGTGCCCGATCGTCCGCTCGTTGAAGCCAGGGCGGAATGTGTTCAGAAGGATGGCGGGAATCCGTTCATGGATGATGCGATGCCGCGTGCATTGATTCGATTCCGTCAGGGGATCGGTCGGCTGATCCGATCCAGCAGCGATGAGGGCATCGTGGCCATCCTCGATTCCAGACTGGTCAAGAAGCCCTATGGTCGTCGCTTCCTCAAGGCCTTGCCGGATGGTGTGCGAATTCAGGATCTGGCCGCAGAGGCCAGCGAACATGAACAGCTGTTTGACGGTTCATGATTCAGAGACGCTACACTTTCGCCCATGCTCGACAAAGTCTTCAAAGCGTATGACGTCCGTGCCACCGTGCCGGACCCGTTGAACGAATCCATCGCCCGTCGAATCGGTTACGGGGCAGGGCGTCTTCTTCTCGAGGAAGCGGAGGCCGCCGGCCGGACCGGTGAAGCCGACCGACGAATTGTCGTCGGTCGTGACATGAGGCCGCACTCGCCCTCGTTGGTGGAAGCGCTCAAGGCCGGTCTGCGTGAAGCCGGTGCGGATGTCGTGGACGTGGGCCTCGTGGATACGCCTTTCATCTACTTCGCGGTCAATCACCTTGATGCGGCTGGCGGAATCCAGACGACCGCCTCGCACAATCCGATCCAGTACAACGGTTTCAAGATCAGTCGCCATGAAGCCAAGCCGGTCGGAATGGGCAGTGGGCTTGATCGAATCCAGGAATATGCCCGGGCACATGATTCGGAGGGCGAACTCGTCGGCCGGGAGGAGGATCTGAATCTCTGGACGGCCTACAAGGCGCATGTCCACCAGTTTCTTCATCCGGATCTCCTCAGTGGAGCGAAGACGATCAAAGTCGTCGTCGATGCCTCCAATGGGATGGCGGGTACCTGCATGCCACCGCTCTTCGATGATGTGCCGGGTCTCGACATCACGAGAATCAACTACGAAAACGACAAGGGCGTCTTTGTCCACGAGCCCAATCCACTCGTCGAAGCGAATCTTCAGCAGGTCCGCGATGCGGTCGTCGAACTGAAGGCCGACGTCGGCATCTGCTTCGACGGTGATGCGGATCGGTGCATGGTGGTCGATGAGGCCGGGACGCCCGTCGGCTGTGATCTTCTGACGGCCTGGCTCGCCAAGCGATTCCTTGCCGAGGAAGCCGGAGCCAGCATCGTCTTCGATCTGAGATCCAGCCATTCCGTCTCGGAACTCATCAAGGAACATGGTGGTGTGCCGCATCGTTCACGCGTCGGTCACGTCTTCATGAAGGGCAAGGCACGGGAGACCAACGCGGTCTTCGGTGGTGAACTCTCAGGTCACTTCTATTTCCGCGACAACTACTTCGCCGACTCGGGCGTGATGGCCTTTGCAGCCGTGGTGTCGAGTCTGATCGAATCCGGTCAGTCCATGAGCGATGAGATCAAGCCTGCACGCCGCTATGTGCAGTCCGGGGAGATCAATTTCGAAACCGAGGACAAGCAGGCCGCCATGGATGCACTCGTTGCGGCGTATCCGGATGCGAAGACCGATCGGCTGGATGGTGTCACCGTCGATCTCGGAGACTGGTGGTGCAATGTGCGACCCAGCAACACGGAGCCGCTTCTGAGACTGAACCTCGAGGGCCCGGACGAGAAGACCGTGGAGGCCAGAGTCGCCGAGGTCGCTCCAATGCTTGGTGAACGCGTCGAGGAATGAGCCGGTTCACTCGCCCGGGATGACTGAGATCACGCCTTCCCAGGGGCTGGATGCCGTGGCATGCAGCTTTCGCGGAATGCGTCCGCTTCGTGCACCGTGGTAACCCGACAGGCATGCCAGACGCATGGCATGGGCCATGCGGACCGGATCCTTGGCATGGGCGATTCCCGTATTCAAGAGCACACCGTCTGCGCCCAGTTCCATGGCGAGTGTGACGTCACTCGGAGTTCCGACGCCCGCATCGACGATGAGGGGATAGTCGGGATCGCCACCATGTTCAGGATCCTTGAGCATCTGATGGATGATCTGAATCGCTGCGGGGTTGGCGATGCCACGACCTGAACCGATGGGGCTGCCCGCCGGCATGACGCATGCGGCGCCCGCATCCCGGAGCCTGGTGGCCATGATGGGATCATCGCTCGTGTAGCAGAGCACGCAGAAGCCATCCTTCACGAGTTCACGACAGGCCTCAAGTGTTCCGACGGGGTCCGGCAGCAGGGTGGTCCGATCGCCGAGCACCTCGAGCTTGACCCAGTGCTGCCCGGGGTTGTCGAGTTGTTCAAGCAGATCTCTCCCGAGCCGTGAAACCCGAACGGCGTCTTCGGCGCTGAAACAGCCTGCCGTATTGGGGAGGATGGTGTATCGATCAAGATCAAGGAAGTCCAGAAGCGATCGCCCTTGATCATCGAGCAATCGTTCCCGGCGGACAGCGACCGTCACGGCGCTGCAGCCTGCGGCCTCCAGAGCGGCCTGCATGATCTCGTGGTTCTCGTACTTTCCCGTGCCGGCGATCAGCCTGCTGGAGAGCGTGCATGGCCCGAGGGTCATCTTGCTTGCTTCAGGTGCATTCAAGGTCAGGTCCATGCCGTTCTTCCTTCCTCTCCACGGTCGACGGCGATCATCCGCCACCGACCAGAGTCACGATTTCAAGGACGTCGCCGTTGTTCAACGGGTGTTCATCTCTTTTTCTTGCGGGGATCAGGGCCCGATTGACCTCGACGGCACAGGGCGACTGGTCCATGCCGAGTTCGGAGAGGACGCTTCCGACCGTATCGGACTGGACGTCGCGTTGTTCGCCGTTGATGGTCAGTTGCATGGCTTCATCGTATCCCCGCTAGAGCAGGAAAAGCACCGTGATGATGATGAATACGGGAACGAGCACCGGAATGCTGTACTTGAAGACGAAGCCGAAGAAGGATGGCATCTCCACGCCGGCTTGTTCGGCGATGGCCTTGACCATGAAGTTCGGCCCGTTTCCGATGTAGGTCATGGCACCGAGGAACACGGCGCCGAGGCTGATGGCGACCAGCAGATCCACCGGGATGGATTCCCCGCCCAGCAGCATGAGCATCATGGTGCCTTCCGGGCTGATTCCGGTTTCAGCGAGCTTGAAGAACACGAGGTAGGTGGGGGCGTTGTCCAGGACACTGGAGAGGCCGCCGGTGATCCAGAAGTACTGCCATGGTTCATTGATGATCTGTGTGATCTGTTCACCGTTGGCCTTGAGCACATCCAGTGGAACCTGCATCGTGATGAAGATTCCGATGAAGATGGCGGCGACTTCGATGATGGCGTGGTAGTCGAACTGGTTGGCTTCCCGGATCGACTTCGAGGTGAGGACCAGGGAGATCAGGACCAGAAGCACCATGCACAGTTCACGCATGAATGCGAAGGGAGTCCATTCGAAGAACGGCAATGGATTCGAAGGGTTGATGAACGCGACACAGGCGATGACGCCCAGAAGCCAGAGGAAGTTGATGCCGCCATCGATCCGGAGCGGTTGGGCATTCGCCTTGGAGAAGATCCTGACCACCTCGGCTTCGCGTTTGAACTGGATCGTGTCCCAGATGTAATAGACGACCAGCAGGATGATTCCGGCGACCAGCCATTCGAACCACAGGTTGAAGGTCCAGAAGAAGGGGACGCCCTGGAGATAGCCCAGGAACAGTGGTGGATCTCCGATGGGCAGAAGCGTGCCGCCGATGTTGCTCACCAGGAAGATGAACATGACGACCGTGTGAACCTTGTACTTGCGTTCGCGATTGGTCTTCAAAAGCGGTCTGATCAGCAGCATGCTGGCGCCGGTGGTTCCAATGAACGAGGCGATTGCGAATCCGATCGCGAGGAAGCTGGTGTTGACCCAGGGGGATGCGGGAACATCGCCTCTCAGATGAATGCCGCCGCTGATCACGTACAGGCTGAACAGCAGGATGATGAACGGCACGTACTCCTCGAGCAGTGCGTGGTTCAGGACGTATCCGATGGAGTCATAGCCCTCTGAGAGCCAGTAGAAGATGATCGTGCAGAGCGCCAAGGCCATGGCGAGCATGTAGCGGCTGAGGTTGCTGTGCCACCAGTGTTCAGTGAACTTCACCAATGGCAGAATCGCGATGCAGCCCAGCAGGATGATGAATGGAAGAATGCCCAGGCCCCAGAATGCCGGCAGATGAGCGGCGGCCTTGGCATTGGCGTCCGTATCCCCAAGGGTGGTGGCGGTCTGTTCAAAGATGCTGCCAGGTTCGGGGATGTCGCCTGTTTCAGTCTCGACCAGGACGGTTTCTTCCAGCTCCACTTCATGGCCATGTCCGTGACCGTCGCCGGTCAGTCCAAGCATGAGCAGGCCCGCAATGACAATGCTGGCCAGGACGCAGAAGACGACAGCGCCCGTACGTTGGACGGGTGGATTGGAATGATCTGGTTCGATGACTGTCATGAGGGAGCCCATGGTAACGGCCCGATCGGCCATGGCGTCGATTCAGCGTTCCGCATGAAGCTCGAGAATGCGATCGATCAGCCAGGCGGCAAAGGCTTCCTTGGGCAACGGGCCACCAGGGGCGTGTGATGGCCCATCTGGCAACAGCAACAGCCCATCGATGGTGTCAGAATCCATCGTGTCCAGCGGGTTGGCCACGATGGCATGGACGCCTTTGCGTTTCAGCTTCTCCCGGGCCTTCTGTTCAAGTTCGGAGGAGGCCTCCAGGGCGAAGCCGATCAAGGTCTGGTCGGATCGGCTGGTGGACGCTGCTTCCTGGAGCAGGTCCGGCGTCGGGATCAGATCAAGGCTGACGGGTCCGCTTCGACGTGGCCCTTTGCCTGGCATCTCCGAAGCGGGCATGAAATCACAGACGGCTGCCGCCATGATCAGGATGTCATGAGCTGGCCAATGGTTCCGAATCAGCTCCTGAAGATCGTGTGTCCTTCGGAATCGAATCACCGCTGCCTCATGGGGTGTTTTCTGATCCCGAGGAGGTTCAGTGACCGGGCCGAGCAGAAGGGTTGCCGGGCAATCAGCCGTTTCGGCGGCATCTGCGATGGCACGCCCCAACCTGCCGGAGGACCGATTGCCGATATATCGGACGGCATCGATCGGCTCATGGGTCGGCCCGGCTGTGATCAGGATGCGAGGTCCAGAGGGCATCGAATGGTGGCTGCTGGGAGAATCCGGGGCAGATTGGCCTGCTGAAGAGGGGCTGACGGGGCACGATGGCAGGCACACTGCCAAACCGCTTCTTGCGGTGTGCGGAAGCCATCGCCATACTACCTTCTTCAGGGAGGTCCAAGAGCGTCCTCTTGTTCAGGCGTTGCTTGTATGGACGCTGCTTTCGTACCTCTTCGACGGACGTTTCATGGCCAGGAAGCCCCGAGTTCGATTAAAACTTGGCGAGATACTCATACGCCAGAAGCTCATTACCAGTGAGCAGTTGGAGCAGGCGCTCTCGCTGGCACGAGGATCCGGTCGTCGTCTGGGCGAATCCATCGTCGAGGCCGGGTTCTGCACGGATGTCCAGATCGCCCAGGGGCTCGCCGAGCAGTTCGACATGGAATATCTCTCGCTGACGGAAGCGGAGCATGTTTCCGAGATCGATATCGATGCGGCGCCCGTCGACCTGATCCGAAAGCACCTGATCCTGCCAGCAGGCAAGCACAACGGTCGCATGAAGGTCATCGTCCATGACCCGATGGATCTCGAGCTGCTGGATCTGCTTCGTTTCCGGCTCAACATGGAAGTGGACACCGTGATCGCACCTCGCAGTGCCATCAAGGCGTACATCGACGAACAGATGGGCGGCGGACAGGCTGTTTCGAACGAATCACTCGTGACCGAATCGATTGATGTGACCGTCGATCGATCGGTGGATGCTTCGGTGGATATCGCTGGAGGCGGTGAGGACGATGCGCCCATCGTTCGCCTGGCGAGCAAGATCATCGAAGAGGCCGTTCGTGGCCGCGCATCGGATATCCATATCGAGCCGATGGAGGATCGCGTCATGCTCCGCTATCGGATCGATGGCGCCTGTCATGTCCGCGACAATCTCCCCAAGCGGATGCAGCCGGCATTGCTGGCGAGGATGAAGCTGCTGGCTGGTGTGAACATCGCCGAGAAGCGGATTCCCCAGGATGGTCGAATCAAGATGCACATCGACGGTTCGCAGGTGGACTTCCGTGTCTCCTGCTGCCCCGCCTATCACGGTGAGTCGGTCGTGCTTCGTATTCTTCGGCCCGATTCGGCTCGAATCGGTCTGACCGCACTGGGTTTCGAGCAGGATCATCTCGACATCTTCAACCGGATCATCCGCCGTCCCAACGGCATCTTCCTGGTGACTGGTCCGACGGGTTCGGGCAAGACGACCACGCTGTATTCGGCGCTCGACGTGTTGAATCAGCCCAATCGGAAGATCATCACGGCTGAAGATCCCATCGAGTACAGCTTCGCCGGCATCAATCAGTGCCAGGTGAACGATTCGATCGGTCTGACCTTCCCCAACATTCTTCGATCGATGCTGCGTCAGGCTCCCAACGTGATTCTCATCGGTGAGATTCGTGACCGTGAAGTGGCGGATATCGCCATTCAGGCAGCCTTGACCGGTCACTTGGTCTTCTCGACCTTGCATACCAACGATGCACCATCCGCGATTACCCGTCTCATCGACATGGGTGTGAAGCCGTATCTGGCCGCCAGTTCGATTCAGGCGATCATGGCCCAGCGATTGATCCGAATCCTCTGCCCATCCTGCAGTCGGATTGCCGACAGCATCGATCCGAAGATGCTCAGGCTCATCGACGTGAGTGAGGAGGAGGCCGAAGGCAAGATCCGGGAGGGCGTGGGTTGCCCGCAGTGCAATGGCGTTGGATTCAAGGGTCGCCAGGCCATCTTCGAGTTCATGGTGATGACCACCGAAATCCGTGAAATGGCCTTTGAACGAGCACCGGTCTCTGAAATCCGGCAGTCCGCGATCCGCAATGGAATGCGGGATCTTCTGGGTGATGGCCGCATGAAGGTCCTCAAAGGACTGACAACACCCGGCGAGGTTGCAAAATTCGCGCAGTCCGACACGCTTGTTGGGGCTAATATCGATGTCGAATGACTCGAGGTCATTGTTGAGAAGGAGTTGCTGATCCATGTCCACGATGCAGATTGACAGGCTGCTGGACACCGTCGTCAAGCAGGATGCGTCCGACCTCCACATCGTGGTCGGCCGCAAGCCGACGCTGCGTCTGAACGGCAAGCTTCGGAATCTCGATACGAAGGTGCTGGATCCGGATGACTGCGTCGCCTTGATGAAGTCGATCACGCCCGAGCGAAACCAGCAGGAACTTCAGGAAGTCGGCGGCACGGACTTCGGTTTCGCCTACGGAGAGGCCGCTCGTTTTCGTGTCTCGGTCTTCAGGCAGCGTGGGAACCTCTCAATGGTTCTCCGGCTTATTCCCAACGAATTTCTCACCTTCGACCAGATTGGTCTGCCGCCGATCTGCAAGGAACTGATCCGCCGTCCGCGAGGTCTCTTCGTCGTGACTGGTCCGACGGGTTCGGGCAAGACGACTTCGCTGGCCACGATGCTGGACTACATCAATGAGAACTTCGATCGTCACATCGTGACCGTCGAGGATCCCATCGAGTACTACCACACGCACAAGAGTTCGGTCGTCAACCAGCGAGAAGTCGGTGCGGACGTTCCCACGTTCGCCGAGGCCCTCAGGCGTGTGCTCCGGTCGGACCCCGACGTGATTCTCGTGGGTGAAATGCGTGACCTCGAGACCATCGAGTCGGCTATTCGTGCAGCGGAAACCGGTCACCTTGTGTTTGCCACGCTCCATACCACCGGGGCAGCCGGCACGATCAACCGAATCATCGATGCCTTCCCGACCAATCAGCAGGCCCAGGTCCGGGTCCAGCTGTCCTCGTCCCTGGTGGCAGTGCTGTCTCAGGTCCTCTTGGCCCGCGTCGACAAGCCGGGTCGGGTGGCCTCCTACGAGTTCCTCGTGGTGACGCCAGCCATCTCCAACCTCATCCGTGAGAACAAGACGTTCCGAATCGATTCAGCCATCCAGACAGGTCGAAAATTCGGCATGCAGTTGCTGGATGACAATCTCTTCAGCCTCTTTGAAGAGGGCAAGATTTCGGCAGAGGACATGGTCGACAAATCACGTGATCCGGGCGAGATTACCAACCGAGTCCACAGGTCCGGCAAGACGGTGGGGCGGACGGAGCTTGATCTCGAGGGGGCTTCTGAATAGCCCTCGAGTGGGTCTCTCTCCGCTTCTGAACTGACTCCCAGGCCCTCTCAATCGTTGCATATGACGAATGTCACATCCATTTTTGAGTGAAAAAATGGGCCCTATCGGTCACAATGCTACGAAAGTAATTGTACGGTTCACGTACCGCGAGGTCTGTTCTGGGACGGTGGTTCCTCTGGGCGTCCAAGCGGTACAGAATCGACTCAGGATGGTCGGCTGTCTCACGTTCACGCTGGGATTGAAGCGACCGGATTTCAAAGGCAGCACAGTCTGCTCGGAGCAATAGAGCCATGGCGAAGACCCAGGCGGATTCCAAGAGATCGCCTTCATCAGGATCACGGGGATCGTCCCGCTCCAGGTCTCGTTCGGGGGGGGCAGGTTCGGAGTTGAAGGGGCGGCGATTTGGTCGTGTCCTCGTCAAGCTGGGCAAGCTCAATCGGGACCAGGTCCAGGAAGCGTTGGCCATCCAGCGTGCCCAGAAGGAAAAGGGGGATCGCACCAAGATCGGTGAGATTCTCAAGGCCCTCGGCTACATCGACGACATGGACATTCTGCGTGCTGTCGCCGGTCAGGCCGGAATCGAGATGATCGATCTCGATCCGGAGAAGATCGACGACACGCTCGTCGAGCAGCTGCCGGCAGAGACGGCCAGGACCTATCAGATCGTTCCAGTCAGTTTCGACAAGGGATCGAAGACGCTCACCATCGCGATGAAGAGCCCGGACAACTATCGCGCCGTCGATGACGTTCGTCTGCTCATGGGGTTCAACGTCACGGCCGTCGTGGCGGATCCCAAGTCGATCGATGCGGTGATCGAACGGATCTACGCATCGGGTGGTTCGTCCATGCTGGACATGATGTCCCAGATGGAGGATTCCGAAACGCTCGCGGCCCTGGAGGGCCGCGGGGATTCGGTCGATCTCGAGCAGGTCGCCATGGCCGCCGACGACAACAAGGTCATCCGGCTCCTGAACCTGGTACTCCTGCAGGCCATCAAGGACAAGGCGAGTGACATCCACTTCGAGCCCTTCGAAGAGGAATTCAAGATGCGCTATCGAATCGATGGCGTGCTCTATGAGATGGTGCCACCGCCGCCGCATCTGGCCCTGCCCATCGTCAGTCGAATCAAGGTCATGGCCAATCTCGACATCGCCGAGCGACGTCTGCCTCAGGACGGTCGTATCGAACTCACGGTCAACCAGCTTCCGATCGATCTTCGTGTCTCGGTTCTTCCGACGATGTTCGGGGAATCAGTGGTGATGCGTGTGCTTGACCGTTCCAACGTCCAGTTGAGTCTGGACAAGGTCGGCTTCCGCGATGACGAACTGGAACGCATGCGTGACCTGATTCGCAAGCCCAACGGCGTCGTGCTCATCACGGGTCCGACCGGTTCGGGCAAGACGACCACGCTGTACGCGGCGTTGTCCGAGCTCAATGAGCCTGAGACGAAGATCCTCACGGCCGAGGATCCCGTCGAGTACGACATCGATGGTCTGATCCAGTGCCAGGTCAACCCGGAGCAGGAGTTGTCCTTTGCACGGCTGCTTCGATCCTTCCTTCGACAGGACCCGGACACCATCCTCGTCGGCGAGATTCGCGACCTTGAAACGGCGCAGATCGCCATCCAGGCATCGTTGACGGGTCACCTGGTCTTCTCGACGCTGCATACCAACGACGCGCCATCGACCATTCTTCGAATGGTCGATCTCGGAGTCGAAACCTTCCTGATCACGGCAACCGTCGAGGCCATCGTCGCCCAGCGACTCGTCCGGCGCATCTGCGACAAGTGCAAGGTTGAATACGAACCGTCCGAAGCGGAGCTCATGGAGCTCGAGCTGCGGCCATCGGACGTGTCCGGCCGGACCTTCTTCAGAGGTGACGGCTGCGACCACTGCAACGGCACCGGCTACAAGGGGCGATTGGCGCTCTTTGAGATGATGGTGCTCGATGATGCCCTGCGTGAACTGGTGATCAACCAGACGTCCACCGCCGGGTTGCGGGCCGAGTGCCGTCGTCGCGGCATGCGGACCCTGCGTGAAACCGGACTCCTTTCCATCTATGACGGACGAACGACCATCGACGAGGTTGTTCGCGAGACGATCGCCGAGGAATGAACCTCGGTTGGTGAACCCCCATGCCGATCTATCAATACGAAGCACTCGACACCGCAGGCAAGCCTCAACGAGGTGCCATTGACGCCAGCTCCTCCGAAGAAGCCATTCAGCAGATCCGTGGGCAGGGATACTTCCCGACCTCGGTCCGTGAGCAGAAGGGCAAGGAGAAGTCGGCCCCACCGGCAGCCGGCGGCAGCAAGCCCAAGAAGAAATCCTTCCTCGGCCTGCAGCTCACCAAGGACAAGGATGCCTCGTCCGCACCCAAGAAGAAAAAGAAGCCGGGAGGCTTCTCGATCGGTGGTGTGAAGAACAAGAACCTGACGCTCTTCACCCGACAGCTCTCGACGCTTCAGGATGCGGGTCTTCCGCTGCTGCGTTCGCTGCAGATCCTCGAGCAGCAGCAGAAGGGCGGCAAGCTCAAGAACATCCTCGGGTTCGTTGTCGAGGACGTCGAATCAGGTACGTCACTCTCCGAATCCATGGCCAAGCATCCCAAGGCCTTCGATCGTCTCTACAGCAAGATGGTCAATGCCGGTGAAATCGGTGGTGTTCTCGACATCATTCTCCAGCGTCTGGCGAACTTCATGGAGAAGTCCCAGCGTCTTCGTCGTCGCATCAAGGGTGCGATGATCTATCCGATCGTGGTCGTCCTGATCGCGGTCGCGATCGTCTCGGGCATCATGATCTTCGTGATTCCGAAGTTCGAGGAGATCTTCAACGACTTCGATACCGAGCTTCCTGATCTGACCCAGTGGCTCATCAATGCCAGTAACTGGATGGCTGGAAAAACGACGGACATCCCGGGGTTCATCTACATCCTGGCGGGGCCCTTCGTGTTGTTCTTCCTGCTGAAGATCTTCCGGCGGACGAACATCGGTCGCGCCGTCACGGACTGGACGCTTCTGCACATCCCCGTCATCGCGGGCCTGGTCGAGAAGACCACCGTGGCCAGGTTCACACGAACGCTCGGTACGCTCATTTCGGCGGGTGTGCCCATCCTCGAGGCCATCAACATCACCCGCGATACCTGCGGCAACTGGGTCTTCGAACGTGCGTTGACCAATGTGCATGATTCCATCCGTGAAGGTGAGACCTTCGCGGATCCTCTGCGTGAAGCCAAGATCGTCGACTCTCTGGTCGTGAACATGATCGACGTCGGCGAGGAGACCGGTGACCTCGACGTCATGCTCATGAAGATCGCGGACAACTACGACGAGGAAGTCGACGTGGCGGTCCAGTCGCTGCTGAGCCTCCTCGAGCCGTTGCTGGTCGTCTGCCTCGGTGGTGCCGTGGGTGTGATCGTCATCGCCCTGTTCCTGCCGTTGGTCAAGCTGATCACCAATGTTTCCGAAACCGCCAACTCCTGACGGGATGACGTCAATGCATCAAGACCGCTCGTTACAGACGTTCCAGAGATCGACCGGCCGGTCCGGTTTCACCATGACCGAGGTCCTGGTCGTCATCGGCATCCTCGTGATTCTGCTGGCGATTCTGCTCGTCACCGTCGGTGGTGTCCGGGATACGGCGCGGGTCGCTTCCACACGGTCGGTCATGACGGCGATGTCCCAGGCCATGAGTCGATTCCGCGAGGATACGGGCTATCTGCCTCCGATCCTCGACAACGATCGGCGACTGGTCGATGCCGTTCCCATCACAAACACCACCAACGCCCAGGGGTACCCCAACTATCTCTATGACATGCAGGGCTGGTATTCCTACACGTCGCCGGCCGAGTATCTCATCGGCTACGGCGGTGAATCGATGGATGGCCATGCGGGCCTGGGCATCCGCAATCCCGGTCGCGATGGCGTGTGGGGCGCAACGTTGGATGCCGATGGCAATCTGCAGCAGTGCCCTCCCGGCTCGAACCGTCAGCCGGAAACCAACGGCATGGTCTACGGGCCCTATCTCGATCTGAAGGACGACTCGGTGATCGCATCTCTTGGATGGGACGATTCTCAGGGCGTCTGGGATTCCGGCAGTGTCGATCCTGCGACGGGGCAGCCTGCCGTCTTCTATCCGGGCGAACCGGGATACGACATCAATGCGCCCAAGGTGATCGTGGATGCCTGGGGAACACCGATCCGCTACTACCGCAAGACGTATCCCACCGGTGATCTCGGAGGCTCGTTCCCCTCCAACTACAGGCCGTTCCCGACGGGTGCCGGTGATGGGGGGTCCTCTCTGAGCAACTGGACCTACCAGCCTCGTCTCTCCGAATTCATTGCGCTGCGTCCATGGGAGATCGACGAGTCCCGGGCGACGGACTACTTCTTCACGCCCGGTGGTTCCGCCACGCAGTGGGGGGACTTCAACGATCTCGGCGCTGGCGTCCGCGGAGACAGTACGACAACGGCCAGTCTGGAAACAGGCGAGTACGCCTTCCTGTCGGCTGGTCCCGATCGACGCATCTTCAACTGGCACCGGACGGATTATCTCGATCGCGGTGGCAACGATGGCGGCACGTTCCGCAACTGGTTGGGACATCGACCGTCGTGGTCAGCCGATTCAAGCTGGTATCCCGATGGCCGTGGTTCCTACTGCCGATCGGATCCCTGGTATCAGGACACGGCGACCGAGGAATCCAATCGCGACAACATCAGGGAGGTGGGGCCATGACAAGCCGACAGTCTCATCGAGGTTTCACGCTCATCGAATTGACGGTGACCATCGTCGTCATTCTGATTCTGGCATCGATCGCCTTGTCGATCGGCAACCGCGTGCTTCGCAAGAGCGAGGCGGACGAAACCCTCGCCGCCATGGAAGTCGCTGCAACCGCCATGCACGAATGGCTTGAGAGCATGGGACGCCAGCCCCGATACGGCACCTTCGATACGGGTTGGTCCTACATGCTTGCCGGCATGGACGATCCCGCGGCACTGCCACCCTACGACGTCACCATTCCAGAGGATCTGGTCGGTGACACGCCGGTGGAGACCCTGTTGGCCCTTCGCGAACGGAAGCTTCAGGAATCGGTCGAGGCGCTCGGCCAGCAGTTCTGGAACCGGATGCAGGGGGTGGAGTCCACGCGGGCTGTGATGGCCAAGATCGACGCCGATCTGATGCTGCGGGACGAGGTGGATGGCAGCGGCAGGCAGTGCCTCCACGATGCCTGGGGCAACCCGGTCATGATCGTATTCCCGGGCCGAAAATGGCGAACCGACGGGGCCTCGTCTCAGTACAACGATGAAGAGAATGCCGGTAACGGTTGCTGGCGGGATGATGACGGCACCATCCGCACATTTGAAGAACGTTTGCAGGGTCCGGCGAGAAATGGTCGTCCCTATCTCGTGAGTGCCGGGCCGGATGGCCGCTTTGGAAACGTCGATTTCAACATCGCTTCCGGAGAGCCGTTCCCACCCGAGGATGACGCGGACTTTCTGCAGCGAGACGAATACCAGCACACGCTGGACAACATCTATTCCTATGAGGTGCGGACATGGTGAGCTCGGCCCTGACATTTCGGCGGCCGGCGTTCACGCTCCTTGAGTTGCTGGTGGTCGTTGGCATCATCCTGATCGTCACGACGCTGACCTTGATGGCGTATCGAGGCATCGCCTCCGACATGAGGATGTCCGCCGCGGTCCAGGATGTCACGAGCGTCATGGAGCAGGCCCGTTCGCGTGCCATCCGTGATGGCAAGGCGACGATGGTCGTTCTTCGCCCACGCATCACCGCCGGTGGTGAGCAGATCATCGAAGCGGTCGTGGGTCAGTCCAGCGGGGAAACCTTCCGNTGGCGCAAGTCCGCAAGTCANGNGCCNTACGATCCCNTCACCAANCAGGGAGCGCCNCGACGGATGGCGACNCGCTTTGTTCCCCTGCANGGTCTNGAGCCTCGCGAAATGCCCGAGGACATGGGCTTCGCCACCCCGGCCCATCAGTTCGGGGACGATGAGATGTATGTCATGACCGGGCAGGTCGGCGTCTTCGGTGAACCGCCCGGAATCATGCCGGCGGTTCTCTATGGGCCCGATGGAGAAATCGTGAACTACGATCAGGACACCGATGCTTCCCTGGTCTTCATGGATTTCAATGGAGACGGTGGCCAGCGTGGCTGGGATGCCGAATCCCAGGAGACCAGTGACTGGTGCAATCACTGGGCGGCGGCCAGCTTTGGTGCGCCACCGGCCTGTCCGCCGGATCGAATCGATTTTCAGGAAGGCTTCATGCCAGCCGGTGAGTGCTGGGTNCTCAATCGACGACTGGCCAGTGGTCTGCCNCATCCCAACGAGACCGCGCTTGATGAAGAGCTNCCNCTCTGTGCGCATGACAACGANGACGAGCCGTTCGTGGTNCTCGCCACCGAGTTGATGATCTTCGATGAGAAGGCTGCCCGGGAGCAGTACATCATCGGCAACTGGACATATGACGAATCCGGTGCTGCCGCACGCGGGAAGGATCTCACCGAGTTCATCACGGACAACGGTCGTCGGATCCGGATCAATCGCTACACGGGAGTTTCGCAACGTGATCAGTGAACCTGCAAGACATGCAAGAGCGTTCTCGCTCATCGANCTGTTGATGTCGATCATGATCCTGGCGATCGGTCTCATCAGNGTTGCNGCGTTGTTCCCGGCCGGAATCGTGCAGCAGCAGCGGGCCAAGGATTCCTTCGAAGGCCCGGCCGTGGCCCAGTCGGCCATGGGAGTCATCCGATCCAAGATCTCCCAGGAGGATTTCGGCGACTGGACGGACTACTGGACGGCCGACCAGGTCGATCAGTTCTTCCAGGGCGGGACCCTGGATGATTCGCCGGCCTACTACCTGCAGGAGGGGGACTGGTGCTGGATGCGGCCTGCCGTTGCGGATGCGACGGTCCTGGGTGATGACACCTATGACGGAACNGTCGATGTCTTCAACTGGCTCGGGTACACCTACGGTCCCGACGCCACCGTCACCGATGTGGCCTCGGACGACACGTTCTTCCGCTATTGCCAATCCTGGAATCTCAATGCCCAGAGTCCCGGGTTCTCCCGACCACTGGGCATTCCCTACGCGCTTGATCTCAACGATCTCGAACCACCCAAGGCGCTCTTCGATGCCGGCGACCGTCGATGGCCGCCGGAAGACGGCACGGGTCGAAAGCCCAAGTACTTCTGGGATTTCATGCTCTGTCGTCAGGGCGGCAGTGTGTATGTCGCCGTGTACGTCTATCGCATCGTCGCGCCGCGCGGCGACGTGGACAACTGGCGTGTGCGACCGGTCGACATCGGCACGAATCGACAGCCCGCCATCCCATTGATGCAGCAGCTCGACACCCCCTGGTCGGCAGGGCAGGGCGTCGGCGTCAACGGACCGCTGCCGGGTACGGATGCGGACTTCGATCCGGCGGATCCGACCCAGTCCTGGCAGTACCCCGGTCAGTGGATCGTGGACAACATCGGCTCGATCCACAACGTCGAGCGGGGTCGTGTCCGGCCCAATCAGGTCTTCGATGACGGACAGGGCGTGCGTTTCTACAACCAGGTTCCCCGTGAACGCGTCAGCGGTCTGCTGGCCCAGGGCCAGAACACCGGATACGAGATGACGCCCCAGTCGCTCTCCCACGTTCTGCCAGGCTCGACCATTCAGGCCCTGCAGGGATCGCCCGAACTCTGGGCAGGTGGATTCGCGGATCCGTCTCTTCCGATCGTTGATCGCGTCTGGTTCATCCCTCGTACCGTCGAACTCACCAGCCCGACGGGTGTCCTGCAGCAGTGGGAACTGGTCCCCGTGTATGTCCAGCTGGAGCGACTGTGATGCACATGATTGAACACAATCCAAGACGGGCTTTCACACTTGCCGAGATTCTGGTTTCGGTAGGTGTCCTCATCGCAATCCTCATCGTGGCCGGCCGCGTCTTCAGCACGGCTCAGCAGGTCTCCAATGTCGGTGCGGCTTCGGCCGATGTCCTTCAGGAAGCTGCGGCGATCGAGCGACAGATNCGTGAAGATGTCGCTCGCATGTCCCCGCAGGGGGTCGTGGCGATTCGAAGTACGAGTGTTCGCAACGATGAACGTCTGCGATCCTGGGATGGAAACGGACCGCGTCCGGGTCTGATCAATCCGAATCTCGATCCGGATGCTCGCGTCCGGTGCGATCAACTGGTGTTCTTCACCGACGGTGTCAGTCGCATCAAGCAGATGGGCAGCGATGGTTATGTCACGACCGAGGGCGACAGTTCGGCGGATGAAAACTGGTTCCCCAAGCTGCTCGCGGAAGGGTCCATGGTCTACTACGGCCACGGTATTCAGTTTCCTGAACTCGAGCCGTGCAACATCAATCCCGATCCAGGCAACAACACCACGCTTCCGCTGCTCCGCGGGCACGATCCGGACTTCGTCACGATCCGGGACAGTGGTGATGAAATAACCCCCTGGTTTGATGGAGGCGCGACGGCCAGTGTGCCCACGATCCATCGCGAGTTTCCCCGAGCGGCTACGGACGAGAACTACTCCCACTTCACGATCGACTTTGCCCAGAACCCCGCGGATCCCATCCTGGCAACGCAGCCCGAGGCCCGAAAGTGGGTTCTGGCTCGACAGGAAATCGTCATGGGTGATGACGACCAAAGATGGCCCGGTGAACGCAACAAGCGGATCTATCTCAGCAGAGCCTTCGGGGACAACTCGGTCTTTCCGGTGGATCCCCGTTTCGCCACCAGCTCCAACAACATCCACTTCGAGGATCTCGGTCTGATCCAGTCGGGTCGAGTCGACATGGCCGGCATGCGTTTTTCCGGGCTCCGGGAAGCGTTGGGTGTGTCCAGGCCGGCCAACAATCCGACTTTCGGATACCCGGCCTATCGATCATGGGATTCGATCGATGTCAGCAGCAGTCTGAATCGCGATGTCCTGGATGGTGGGGGCAATCCTCCGCTGCCCGGTGACGGGGCCGACCGGGGGACGCAGCGTGAGCTGGTCAAGTCGCTGGTGAGATGGCCACGCGCAGAACGCGTACCACCCGGGGAGGGCCGTTTCGATCAGCATCTTTCGATCCCCGTGATCGGCTCGGCATGCAGTTCGTTCATCGTCGAATGGACCTGGGATGAAGGCGTCGGCGCTGTCGATACCAAGCGGACCCAGACGGCATTCAACGGCGCCGTGATCGAGACTCCTGTGAGCTGGGAAGGGATTCGATACAACCCGGAATCCTCCTGGAACGGTGACTCCGGCGAAGAGGGATACCAGGGCATCCGCTGGTTCGGTCTCTATGACGAGGGTCGCCAGGTACTGCCCTTCAGTGATCTCGGCGATGATGCGAACACACTGGGCTGGGACAGTTTTTCCGGCGCTTTCCCGCCTGGATTCGGGGACCAGACCCACGCGCCTCAGACCGTCCGGGGTGGTGTGAGTGGATTTGCGACCCCGACCGGTACGGTCAGTGATCCGGCCTTCGAAACATCCGCGATCGAGGAAGTCAGCTTCCCTGCGGGATTCGGCGGCAACGAGGATCAACGTCCGATCGAATACTGGGCGCTCTTCGGACTCAACAATGATCGNCCTCTGGTCGATCTCGATGAACGAGACGAGTCGGGTGAGATCATCGGCAATGCCGGTGAATTCAGTCAGGCCGACGGTCTGGACGACTTCGATTATTCCTACACACCGTGGCCATCGGCGCTGCGATTCACAATGGTCCTGCACGATCCCGAGACCGAGCTGGAAAACGGCCAGGTCGTCCAATTCGTCGTCAGGCTGCCCGAGCGATGTCAACCATGAACAGATCTTCCTTCAACCGTCCGGGGGGACGAATGCAGCGATATGC
The DNA here is from genome assembly GCA_002702575.1 of Phycisphaerae bacterium. Taxonomy (GTDB): domain Bacteria; phylum Planctomycetota; class Phycisphaerae; order Phycisphaerales; family SM1A02; genus UBA1668. The sequence goes on from PAAJ01000020.1 coordinate 34,974, forward strand.
GCGTCGCGGCAACAGCATCATTCTCGTCGTGGGTCTGATCGTGCTGCTGCTGATCATCGCGATCTCCTACATCACGCGTGCCCAGGGAATCCGTTCCACGGCGGCGGCCTACCGTGATGCCCGGGTCTACGATGGATCGTCCGATGCCATTGCCGAGGACATCGCCAATGAGATCGCATCATCCCTGTTCGTGAAGCCGATCGATCCTCAGGACGAGTTGGGTCAACCGCTTCTGGACACGGTCGATGAAAGCCGCAGATTGCAGCCGTCGGAGGATGCGACACGCTATGGCGTGGATCCGAACTTCACCTGGAACTATGCGCCCTGGTCGGTCACGCCCTGGACCAATCCGCCCGACTGGTTGACCTATCCCAATCAGGTCGGTCTGCAGCATGAACTGCATTATGCCTCGGAGGTGGATGGAAGCCCGAACGCCGGCAACTGGAACGAGCCTTTGATGGGGCTGACAGCGAACAACCGCGTCATTCTGCCACCTCGACAGAATCCGCGAGGTGGTCCCGGCAGTGGCGATACCCGATGGCTTCGCGATCTCGAGCCTCAGAGACAGTCGACCGATCGTGGTCGCAACGTGGATACGGGCTTCCCGGACGCGCAATATGCCGACAGCTTCAGTCACTGGCGACATCTCACCAACCTCTCACGGCCCGACAATGAATGGCGGATCGTGCGTGACATCGCGGATGTCACGGGCATGCGATCCGGTGCTGCGGCATGGGATCCCGACATCAACGTCGCGACCCGAGAGAACTGGAGCTGGGGCTCACCCTGGGCCACATCGCCACTGGATGGCTATCACTATCACGGCGGTCTGGTCGAGCGACTGGATGTTCCCGTTGAACAGTGGCCGGCACAGTCTCCGACCTCCAACAATCTCCGAATGACCGGAATCGAAAACCAGGGGACATCGTCTCCTGCCGATTCGGGGCAGGCTCGATTCACCAATTCAGATGACTTCTGGAATCGTTGGATGGCCTGGTTTGATCCTCGCGGCTACCGATCGATCATGGACGAAGTGCATGGTCAGCCCGGTGGGGGCAGTTTTGCTTCCGGATATGAATGGCCCATCGGCGAATCCCTGCCACCCAACTTCTACGATCTCACGGATCTGGACGGCGACGGCATCGANGGNGAGTACTACGATCCGGGCCAGTCCGATACCAAGCTGGGCGAGAAACCCGAAGACGAGTTCCGAAAGGGAACTGCTCGCTGGCATGTCGGTCGTGTTCTGACGGATACCGATGGTGACGGGTTCACGGATTCCTTCTGGTATCTGTCGCCGCACATGGCGCCCGGTGGTCTGAAGCAGGTTGTCGGGGTTTCGGTCACGGACAACGCCGGACGGATCAACGCCAACGTGGCAACGCGGTTCATCCGCAACGACACGGTGGGGACCGGGTTTACGCAGGAAGCGACGCGTGGTTGGACACCCGCGGACATGGCACTCATCGGACAAGGGGCACCCGCCTTCGAGGAACCCTGGGGCGATGACTCGGCTTCACAGGAAGCCTACCTCGAGCCGAAGGTGGCTCAGTCTGACGGCAATCTCGACTACTGGAGCGTCGGTTTCTTCGACAACCGCGCCAACTGGTCGGGGCTCTTCGACAAGGATTTTCTTCCGGCCAGTGTGACCAACTGGTATGGCAATCGCGACTGGCTGTTGTATCGCGATCAGGACTGGGAGGAATACACATCCACGCCCAACAACGGCAATGATGGCGCCGAGGCCAATCAGGTCGTGGTCGGCTTCGATCCGGAATCCTTTGCCGGCAGCGGCAATCTGCAGGACCTGACCTCCGAACTGGGGATCGACTACAACGTCACCTTCCCGGACGGCGCCTACGGCGAGGTCCATGATCGCAACAACCGACTGCATTACTTCCAGCAGGCCGGTGTGGATCCGTTCAATCCAAGCGGGTTCTTCACGCCCATGGGTATTGGAGAAGAACTCGAGCTTCGGTCCTACGAGGGCAACAACCTGCCGTGGCTCTACGGTCGATTCGAGCAGGTGATGAACCCCGAGTGGTCGATCAGCCCCTACGACAACGGCATCGAAGCCTCCTTCCTGCGATCCGGTCAGGATCGCGAGGAGAGTGCCGCGTTGGGTGAACAGCTGAACAACCGCCAACTGGTCGCGGACAACCGCCGCAAGCTGACCTTCTTCAACAGCACTCGAAACGAAACCATGCCGCCGTGGCTGTGGCCCGAGAACCGGGTCGGTCGCGTCAGTCTGGTGGATACGCTTTCGCGAAGTCGTCTCTATGAAGCCCAGCCTGATCCAGGGCTTCAGGACGTCGATGGAGACGGTGTTGCGGATGACGGGTATCCGCGATTCGTGCCACATGCCAGGGAGATCCTCTCCCAGTTGCCTCCATCGTTCTACGACGAATCATCCGATTTCACCCCTCAGGGTGATCTCAACTTCGTCGACGGGCAGTTCTATTCGCAGATCACCCAGGACACCTGGGAGGACTACCACCAGCAGATGCGAGAGAAGATCGATCTGCGTGAATGGGAGCGGCCGCTGCCTCGGGCGACGATGTCCCTGGGTGGCAACCCGACGCCGACCCAGCTGTCCTATCAGCCGTTGACCTTCAGTCATCGTCTTCCCATGGCGATCTTCACGGCGTTGACCAGTGGGGACATGCTGGACTCGTGGGCCTCTCGTTACAACCGTGCGATTGCCTTGTTCAACAATGGAAGTCCCGCGTTTCAGGATGCCCAGTCCGTCCTCGAGTATGCCAACGAAAATCCACGTGAATCCCATGAGGGTGGTGGTGTCATTCCCGGTACCTTCACGTCCTATGCCTATTCGGGTGACTCGAACATCGAAGAAGCCCGGCAGTCCGCCGCCATGCTGGCGGCCAACATCCAGGCGTGGCGTGATCCGGATGTCGAAGCGCCGCTCTACTCCATGGGCTGGAAGAATGCCCAGGGCTCACCGCGCGGTAGCTTCGGTGCCGTTCCGCTTCCGAGAATGGATGGCTGGGAACTGAATGTCGATTCATCGGATCCGGAATACAACGATCAGATCATCGACAGCAATACCGGGCTTCCGGCGCGTTGGCGACCTGCGATCGATGATCAGTTCATCGATTCCAGTGCGGATGATGTCCGTGTCGACGACACCCTGTTCTACGACAATGCCTACCAGCCGCTGGAGATCAACAACGCCGTCGGCGTGTGTCTGAATACCGAGATCGGCAACGAATCCTGTCAGACGGATTTCACGCTGCAGGCCTGTGTCGATCAGGGCGGTGAATACGCGTGGTATCCCGAGCTGGATTGCGCCGTCAATGGTGCCTGCTGCGTCGATGGACTCTGCGAAATCAGGACGATTTCGAGCTGTCTGGCACTGGGTGGCAAGTGGTATCCCGCCAACAGCTGCGATGACATCCGGTGTGCCGCGATTCCGCCGGCCGGATTCTTCTCCGCGAATCTGGACAGTCCGTATCGCGGTGACGATTTCGACGGCCCCAACTATCCACTGCTCTGGGAATACACCACCGGAAGTTCCATCCCGATGGCGAATCCGTACATCATCCCCGGACTCGCGGGATCCGATCCAGCCGCCGAGGTGGTGGCCGGCATCGACAACAGCGGCGACGGCTGGCCGGATACCTGGTCAGGACCGGCCAACAACACACGCGATCATGTCCGCAATGTCCGCGCACTGGGCATGGAGCCCCAGCCGTTCATCACCGAGGCCTTCGTGACCCATGTCACGCGTCCGGTCCGCATTCCCAATGAAGGTGCTCCCGGCGCCATGCGTGGTGGTTTTCACCGGGATGTCTTCACCGACCCCGATTCGGGAGGCAACTCGACCGAGCTGGTCGATGTCTGGGACAACGAGCATCCTGCATGGGTGGTTGCCGAAGGCAATCGAGAGGGCTATCCGCAGCTGGAGCCCGATGGTGCCAGCGGCTACATGCCGGATCCCCGTCCATCAGACACCATTTCCGTGGTGCAGATCGCCAATCCCTATGACACGCCGATTCCGCTGTTCGACAGGGTGGTGACGACCAGCGGCAATGTCTACTTCCTGCCTCGTTACAAGATCCGGCTCTTCGGGCAGGAGTTCCCACTGTCGCCCAACATCAATCCGGTGACGGAAGGTCGCGTCGCTTCGTTGCGGGGCATCATCGAGTCGGGTGACTTCGACGCGCTTGATTCGGGTCTCCTGTGGGATCCCGCAACCGGGACCTACAACAACTCCATTCAGGTCAACACTCAACATGGTCTGGTTCTGCCGCCCGCGACCCACGATCGTCCCTTCACATTGACCATCATCTCGGTTCCTGCTGCACGCGACGACGAGTCGGTCACCGATGCCAGGCGTTGGACGTTCTCACTGGAAGACGATTCCGCGCTTCGAGGAGAGCTGGACATGTGGCTCGATTTCCTCGATCTCAATGGTGATGCGGAATCGCCATGGCTGCCACAGACCCAGTACGAGGTGGACGGAGAGATCTACCAGGTGGGTGGCGGTGATCTCGTCTGGCTGCTCCGTCCCGCAATCGATCCGGAAGGGGACGGGTTCTACGATCCGACACAAGCGGATGGTGGTGATGACGCGCTCTCCGACAATGACGATCTGCGGGAGATCTGGGCAACCAATCGTCTCTATTACGACGGGTATACCGACTCCTACTACGATTTTTCAGGTGACGAGACGCTGCCGGCCAATCAGTCCTGGTTGCCGTTCTACAGCGGCGAAGACAGCGGACAAGGCGGTGGGGGCTGCTGCTTCGGTGATGTCTGTACAGAGGTCGCGACGTCGGCGGACTGCACCAGCGATGGCGGCTATTTCCTCGGCAGCGGTTCGAATTGTTCCGGGAATCCCTGTGATGATGCCTTCCTGACCTCACGTCAGATCAACAACCAGACCTACTGGTCGCCGGCTCAGGCCGCCGTGGAACTCGTTCGGGTCGACCGTCTGGATTACAACCAGGACGGTGACTACAACGACTTCGATCTGCAGAGCGTGGTCAACGGGTATCCGACCGTCTTCGAGTACGGCAGCGAAGCCTTCAACCCGGCAACGGGTGTCTTCAATTCGTTGTTCTTCGACAATCCCGATGGGTTGGGTCTGCCGGAGCAGGAGATCGTCATCGACAGGACTCTCCAGCGGGCCGAGAACGGCACCTGGGAGGATCCGCTCATGGAGACCGTCACCGGGCTCCAGTGGGGCAAGTTCTATCCATCCAATCCCGGAAACTCTGGCAATCCATTTGAGGCCAATGAAGATGATGCCCAGGTGGATCGCCGTTATCTCTACCCCGGAAGCCTCAGTAAGGAACGGCTGCCGCAGCTGAATGAGATCTTCACCGGTCCATGGAGCATCACGCAGGTGGATGCTGACGGGCCTCAATTCTCACCGGCGCCCAATGACAAGATTCGTCAGTCGATCGAGATGAACAATGGTGATCGCTACTTCCCGATCATCTGGGATCGATCCTCTTCCACCGACAACGATACGTTCAGTGGGGCTCCGATCTCCCTTGGCCGATCGTGGCTGGATTTGAGCGATCATCAGCCGGGACAGCAGGACGAATTTCCCGGTTGGACGCAGCCGGTCACTCAGCAGTACATGGCCAACAAGGCACGTGGTGCACGCTTCGCCCAATGGGCTCGGTATGCCCGCCCGTGGGGACTGGATCCGGAATGGCCGGCTCAGGCTGATGTGGTGACGCCGCCTCAGCAGCAGATGGAGTATGCCGCGCCGCGGTTCGTACTGGGGCAGGGCAGTGTCACACGATCACACTCGCCCAAGCAGTTCGAGAAGAGTCCATCGGCCCAGTTCAATGGTGAAGCCTTGCCGCTGATCAGTTCTGAATTCCTCGACAGGACATCGCCCTCCAACTGGACCTTCGACCCGACCGGGGACGAGCCGGAGGATGGTGATGAGCAGGCGATCTTCACCAGTCACTTTGCCGAGCAGCGGATCGATCCACGGCAATCCGAGGAGATCGCGCCCGGGATCACCCGTCTGAACACGGCCCTCCAGGATGGTCGTGGCAACCGGTACCAGATCATCATCCGTGGCAATGACAACAGCACCGCGGTCAAGCAGGGCTTCCTGGGACTTGTCGATGACGATGATCCCGCGATCGCCTACAAGTCCGTCGACTACCGAGATGCACGAGGAGCCGGTGAGGCCTCGGCAGGTCATTATGAATTCTTCGAGTTCGACTACGACTTCACGGGATTCGGCGAGAGTGGCCAGAACGATCCCGACGGCATCTTCGATCCGTCTCTGGGCGTGTTCGTCGATCCAAGTGGTGACAACGCGCCCTACTTCCCGTGGTTGAGTCGCAACACCAGGATGCCCCGGGTGCTCGGTGGCAACGGTCAGTACACGATCGTGTACCGCAATCGCAAGCCGACCGCACTGGGCATGATCGCGTATGAAAACAATGCCGCCTATGTCGATTCCAACGGCAATGTCGATCCGGTGAATCGATGGTCGTTCCCCGACAAGGGGGTGTATGCGATCGAAGAGGCGCCACGATTCGACAACTTCAATCCTGCCGCGCCGAATGATCCCAATGCCATCGACTTCGATGCAGACGGTGGCTACCGGTACGACGAGAACTTCCTGGCGCCGTTTGCGTTCCAGATGAACCACAAGGACGGCAACTTCGAACAGGTCGGCGAAGTGCTCAATGTCTGGACCCATTCGCATCTGGTCAGTCAGCCCTATCTCGATGGACATTACCCCGGGTTGCCCGGTGTCGCGCCGCGTCCGGACCCGTCCGTTCCCGTCGAGACCATCCGGACCTTCTCGGAGTCACTCTCCGAAGAGCTTCAGGACACGATCACCGCGGCCAGGCCCGTGGTCTCCAGACGCGTTCAGCAGGAGATCGCAGGGTCCCAGACCGGCGGAATCGGAGTGCCGGACAACTGGCGATGGACCTATCGAGATCACATGCGGGATGCGCTTCGCCGAGTCGGACGGCTGGAAGTGTCACCCGGAGCGCCCGGTCGTAATAACCTGGTCGGTGAACCGGTCAAGGATCTCGCATCCGATGATTCCAGTGGTGTTCCGACGGTCATTCCGCCATGGGTCCGACCCAACACGGAACTGTCCCATCTCGAGCCCATTCAGCCGGCCGGTCAGCGCGTTCTGGACCTGTTCGTCTGTGATGGTCCCGGCATTCACGATCTCGTGGACAACATCAGTTACAACCAGGGCCAGTGGAACGGCACCCCTGACGGGATCATCGATCCGGAACCCGCCTATGAGCAGTACAGCCGAGCGGTTCTGAATCAGGGCATCGGATACGACCCCAACTTCATGAATGCGCGTGGTTTCGAAGGCAAGGGGACGCCTGGCCTGGTGAACATCAATACGGCCACGCTGGAAACGCTCCGCACCCTGCCGCACATGTATCGCATGGTGCATGCCGGCAATGATTCGACCAATGCGATCAACGCCAACAATGTTCTGGACACCAGTTTCGGTGGTGAACGCCAGAACCGGAACCCGAGGGTTGCGATTCCAGAGGCGTTGATCCAGTACCGTGACCTGCTGGGGGTCGCGTCGGCAGGAGGGCAGCAGCCCAGTCGGTCCGCGCCCTATGTCGGTACCGGCGACGCGTGGCTTCCGTTCCAGAGTGAACAGGATCTGGACCTCGATGACAGCGGTGTCGTCGAGGACTGGGAGTTCGCGATGTCCAGTGGATACGGTCGGGGCCCCAACTACTCGGTTCGTGGATCGCACACGCCCCTGGGCAATGTGGATGCCACGGTGCGATCCGATGTGGCCAATCTGAACATCGATGCCGCCAGTCGGCAGAATGCCGGCTACTCGCCGGAATACGACGTGACGTTTGCGGATGACGGTATCGCGACCGGCAGTGGTGTCCGGGGCTTCCGTGGGCTGGGTGAACTCTTCCAGCTGGAGACGCCATCGAATTCCGCCGTTGAAGTCGTCGATGATCTGGTGGGCAACTGGACTTCCCGTGATTCATGGGAGATCGATTTCGCCGCCAATCGACCATTCCGTTCGTTGGCCGAGTACGTCGATGCACCGGGTGATACACCGCTGCAGGACAATCGCTTCGAGTTCTGGGACATCGGTGCCAATCTCGGAACGGATGTCAGCACGATCAGTGATTCCCGCGGTGACGGCTTCCAGTTCCTGCACGGCAAGACGCCCAAATGGAAACGTCTCAACGAGCTGGGTGTCAACAACATCCTGCAGGCGCCCAATGACAGTCGATATCGAGAGCGGGTGCTCGGTGGTGACATGGTGGCCGGTGATGCCGAAGAGGCCAACATGCTCTTCTCGGGCATCTCCAACATGATCAGCACGCGTTCGGACATGTTCACGGTGCACTTCAGAGTCCGGACCTTCAAGCCGGATCCGGAGACCGGTGTCTGGGATGCGACGAATCCCGATGCCATCGTGGATGACAGTCGGTATGTCATGCTCGTCGATCGCAGTGAAGTCGATCACCCCGGCGATCAGCCCAGGATCGTCTACCTGGAGAAGATCGAGAACTGATTGAGCGCCCAAGAGGCCTCGGCCTCTTCAAGAACGTGAGCCGTCCCGTCGCACATCGCCGCTGCCATGGCCTGTCGGCGGGACGGTTCCTTTTGGAATGCGAACATTCCCGGCTGGGATATCCCCAGGTATCCAAGTCGCAGGGGGGATTCGAGAGTACATCCAAGAGAGATTGCTGACTGCGCAGGGTGGTACATTGGGCGTATTCATAGGGGTACCAGAATGTCTGACGCCTCTCGCATCGAATCGCTTGAAACCCAGGTTCGCGCACTCAAACAAATGCTCTTCGGAGTATTGGCATTGGTTGTCGTTGGAGGGCTTGTTGCCGCAACGACTCTTCAGAATGTTCCCGATGTCATTCAGTCGAAGAAGTTTGAGTTGGTGAGTGCGAAGGGGAACGTGGTTGGTGAGTTTCATGTTGATGAACATGGCGGCGGGTCATTTTCACTTCACAACAATGACGGTAACGAAGTCATCGGGATGAATGCCAAGAAAAATGGAAGGGGCTTTCTCGGAATCCATGATCAGCATGGGAAGCCAAGGGTGCGCATGTATTCCGATTCTGTTGGTGCGAAAGTTCAATTGATGAACAACAGAGATGGGCAGTTGATCGCCATGGGCGGAAACATGGAATCGAATGGTTCGATGTGGTTTTTCAGAAAAAGCGACGAGATGCCTCTGTGTACCATTTTGTCTTCTTCCGATGGTGGTGGAACAGTGGCTACCTACAACACGGATGGCGTGACCGATTCGCTCCCGGCTTCGACGGGCGCCAAGAACCTCACTGACGAATAGCGCTCATTCAGGGTGGTCTTGTCGAATTCCAGGACGGCAAGCGTCAAAGGGCTTCGAGCCCTCGGTATTCAGAAGAGGGTGCGGAGGCTACTTCGGAGAGCCCTCGGATTTTTGCCAGATGTAGATGCAGATGATCGCGACCAGCCACATGAACAAGAGTTGGGCATACCAAACGTCAAGATCGATCTCGAACAGGCGCATCATCATGGTCTCGATGGCGCCGTAGATCAAACCAATGCACGCGGCAACAATCACTATCTTCCAGAACTTGCTCATCGTGTCTCCTGTCTGCAAAGCGGGTGAAGGGAATCGAGCCCTCGATATTCAGCTTGGGAAACTGACTGTCTTACTGGTTGTCGAGTGAACCGAAGCGGCGTTTGCGACTGGCGAAGTCGCGGATGGCGCCTTCCAGGGCATCGGTGTCGAAGTCCGGCCAGAACAGATCGCTGACATGGATCTCGGCATAGGAAATCTGCCACAGCAGATAGTTCGAGACACGATGCTCGCCGGCTGTTCGGATCAGCAGATCCGGATCAGGCAGGCCGGCTGTCCAGAGATGGTCGCTGAAGCATGTCTCGTCGATATCGTCTGCCGACATCTCGCCTGAACTCACCTTGGCGGCCAGGCGACGTGCCGCATCGACGATCTCCTGTCGCGAGCCGTAGTTCAGCGCGACATTCAACTGCAGTCCGGTGCAATGGGCGGTTTCCTGGCAGGTTGAATCCAGTTCCCTGAGGACGTCATCGGCCAGTTCATCACGGCTGCCGATGACTCTGAATCGAACGTTGTTCTCAAGAAGCGTATGCCGCTCGGTCGGCAGCACATCGACCAGCAGTTGCATCAAGGCATTGACCTCGCTGGCAGGTCGCTTCCAGTTTTCCTGACTGAACGAGTAGAGGGTCAGGGCTTCAATGCCCAGTCGGCCGGCGTGTTCGACGATTCCTCGTGCGGATTCCACACCGGCACGATGGCCCTCGAAACGAGGCTTGTCACGTTCTGCCGCCCAGCGTCCATTGCCGTCCATGATCACGGCGACGTGGCGGGGCATGCGTTCCGGTGGAATGCCTTCGATCTGAACGGGTTGCTTGTCGGTACTGCTGTTCATGCCCTGTTGGTCATCCATGGACTTGACGTCCCTGCCGAGTCTAGCCGCCAAGTGCGGCCGTGGGTCGCGCTGACCGGACGGTCTGTGCACGATCGGGGCCGACGCTCACGATATCGATGGGCAGTCCCGTGATCTCCTCGATGCGGGAGAGGTAGGCCCGGGCCGCAGCAGGAAGGCTGTCACGATCCGTCGCGTCGACGATCTCCTCCTGCCAACCTGGAAGGGTCTCGTAGATCGGTTCGGCCGTGGGCAGTCTGTGGGCATCCGGAATGAACCGGTCGGTCACCGTGCCGTCCTTCAATCGATAGCCCGTGCAGAGCTTGAGTTCATCGAAACCGGAGAGCACATCCAGCAGCATGCACGCAATCGACGTGACTCCGCAGATCATGGCCGAGTAGCGGACGGCTACCAGGTCGAGCCAGCCACAGCGACGAGGTCGACCGGTCGTCGTGCCGTATTCGTTTCCGCGTTCCCGGATGTAGTCACCAGTCTCGCCGAGTTCCTCCGTTGGGAACGGCCCTTCGCCCACTCGCGTGGTGTACGCCTTCATGATTCCAACGACATGATCGATGTTTGCTCCAGGGACACCCGTGCCGGCCGGGATGCCGAGTGTGGAACAGTTGGAACTGGTCACATAGGGGAAGGTGCCGTGATCGATATCGAGCAGGCAGGCATTGGCGCCTTCGAACAGAATGGACTGCCCTTCACGCAGCGCATCATGCAGCTCGTAGACGGTGTCTGTGATGTGGGGTGCCAGGCGTTGGCCCATCGATGCGTAGTCCTCGGTCAGGGCTGCCGAATCCAGTGGGGGGGTCTTGACGCCCAACGCGTCGAGTTCACGGGATCGGATGGCACAGATGACCTCGAGTCTCGCCGCGAGATACTCTCGATCCAGAAGATCGCCCATCCGTACGGAGAGTGATCGATGGATCTTGTCCGCATAGGCCGGGCCGATGCCACGCTTGGTGGTTCCGATGGAGAGGTTGCGATCACCTTTTCCAGCAGCGGATGAGAGCACCTTCTCGAGCGCGGCATCGTGCTCCTTGTGATACGGCATTACGACATGAGCCCGACTGGAGATCTTGAGATTGGATTCGACTTTCACGCCTCGGTCGTGGAGGCTCTTGATCTCCTCCAGAAGCTTGGCGGGATCCACGACGACCCCATTGCCGATCACGCAGGTCTTCTCCGGGGAGAGGATGCCGGATGGGATCAGGTGCAAGGCGTACTTCTTGCCGCCCACAACCACGGTATGTCCCGCATTGGCACCACCGTTGTATCGGACGATGAGATCGTGGTCGGCCGTCAGAAGATCGACGATCTTCCCCTTGCCTTCATCGCCCCATTGAAGACCAACAACAGCTGTATTCCTGCCCATCTTGACTCCATGATGCGTTTCATTCGAGGAGGCGATTCACTGCTGGAGTCCGGAAAAAACCGGAGTTCCGACGCGTGATCGGCCGTTCGAATGACGCGGGCCAAGTGTAGCAGGGCTTGCACGCATGGTCTGCACAATCCACCTTCTCCCGGCTCAAGAAGCCGGGTGGAGCCACCGATAGACACTGGTTGGAATCCTGACCGCTGGAGGCCTCTCATGACTGCTCCGAACCGTTTCCGTGTCCGCTGTCCGAATCTCTGCTGTCGTCGCCTCCTGGCGGTTCCCAAGGCGGCGAGAGGTCATCTCGTCCGGTGCCGTCACTGTGAGAACACCCTGCGGGTTCCCGGTATCCGACTGTCTGGAACGGAGATCTCCCAGGTGGCACGCGTGGTCGCTTGAGCGGAACCGTCGGGCGGATCAATCGTCTCTGTGGACAGTGAAGTTCGTTCCCCCGGGGCCATCCGAGATGGACACGTGGAACGTCACCGGTCCGATCTGGACGATGTCTTCATCCTGGAGCACGGTTCTGGTGATCTGGACACCGTTCACGCAGGTCAGGACCTCATCATCGAGGCTTTCCAGGATCTGCTGAGGGCCTTGATCCGAGATCCGGCAATGCGTGTTGGAGACCTGGGGCAGGGGAATGCGGAGATCACATGCCTGGCTTCGGCCAATGACCATCTCCTCAGAGGACATCGAGAAGACTCGTTCCCCTTTGCCGTTCGTTTTCATGATCAGACTGAGCAGGCTCATGCAACTCCCCTGGACGTCCGTTCGCTAGACTGTCCAGACAGAGGCCTTAGAGACACATGACCAAAGACCTCCGACTGACTCAGGCTACCACGAATGTCGGGAATTCGTCCCTGCCTGGTGAACAGTCGCTCGACATCGAGGCCATATGCGACACGGCATGCGATGCAAGTCCTGTCATAGAGGGCATCTATGCACATGTCCCGTTCTGTGCGCATCGATGTCATTACTGTGATTTCTTCACCATTGCCGGCCGAGAGGATGCGCATGCTGAATACGTCGATCGAATCATCGATGAAATCGACGCCTTTCCAGAGTCCCTGAAGGCTGAGCCTGTCAAGAGCATCTTCGTGGGAGGTGGGACGCCGACCATTCTGCCTGTCAAGCCGCTGAGTCGATTTCTGGAAACCTTGAAACGGCGGTTCGCTGATGAGCACACCGAATTCACCGTAGAGGCCAATCCCGAGACCGTCGATGCGGAAGTCGCCGACGCGCTCGTCCACGCAGGAGTCAATCGAGTCAGCCTGGGGGCTCAGTCCTTCCAGTCGGATCTTCTGGAAACACTGGAGCGCCGTCACCAGCCCGGAACCGTCGCCAGTTCACTGGCGCACATGCGCGCCGCGGGAATCGAGTCCCTCTCGATTGATCTGATCTTCGGCATTCCAGGCCAGGATCTCGCTCAGTGGCAGCATGATCTTGAGGCGGCCATCGATCTCGATCCGGGTCATCTGAGCTGCTATGGCCTGATCTATGAACCTGGGACGCCCCTTCGTGGCAGACTGGATCGTGGTGAGGTGAATCCGGTCCCTGAAGAGGATGAGGCGTCCATGTATGAATGGACGATTCAACGGCTCGAGGATGCGGGTTACGAGCAGTACGAGATCTCGAACTGGTCAAGGCCGGGTCTGGCCTGTCGTCACAATCTGCTCTACTGGCAGAACGGAAACTGGTGGGCGTTCGGGCCTTCGGGGTCAGCACATGTCAACGGTTGGCGGTGGCGGAACCTGCCGAGACTCGGGCGATACCTGGACGGCAGTGGGCGTTCCACGGTTCTGGACCTGGAGCGGCTTGATGAGGATGGTCGAATCGGTGAAACCTTCATGATGGGCCTTCGGTGCATCGATGGAATTGCCCTCGAAGAGGTGGATCGGATGCTCTCTGGTGAAGGTGGAGCCCGTCGTCGGCCGATCATTGAACGGCACGTGGCTTCGGGCCTGCTCCTTCGGTCGGAGAATCGTCTCCGCCTGAGCGGCGAGGGTCTTCTGCTTGCCAATGTCGTGGTGACGGACCTGCTGGCGCCCGGGCCGGATTGCGGAACAGAGACATGAGTGGACATCGTTTCTTCAACTCGATGCGAGCGGGCCTGGGGCCCATGATTCGTCCGTTCCTTGAACGGGTCGGTCCCTTGCGCAAGCTGAGTCTGTGGGCGTTGTCCAGGCGGCATCCAAGCGAGGTCACGCTGGACGGTCTTGTGTATCAGGTCGACCCGAGAGATTTCGGTGTCACCTTCGAACTGCATTCGACCGGAACTTATGAGCCGTTCACGCGTGATGCCTGTCTGGATCTGCTGGGTCCCGGGATGGTGTTTCTCGACGTGGGTTCGCATGTCGGTCTGTATTCGATTCCAGCGGCTGCAAAGGTGACGGACGCCGGTCGGGTCGTCGCCTTCGAGCCGCACCCCGGGAACCGTTCGCTTCTCGAGAAGAATGTGCTGCGGAATCATGCCGACAATGTCACGGTCGTGGATGCCGCCGTATCGGATTCGTCTGGTGAGATGATGTTGCAGGTGTCGCCATTCAACACCGGTGATCATCGCCTCTATCGAAGAGACGCAGGGTCGGGATCCGGTGTCATGACCCGGGTCGTCTCAATCGATGAATGGTGCCGGCAGAACAACGTGACCCGAGTGGACATGGTGAAGATCGATGTCCAGGGGGCCGAGGCTCGCGTCATCGCCGGGATGAAACAGATGATCGATTGCAGCCCGGGCATCAACATCATTCTCGAGTACACCCCATGGATGTTGCGCGAGGCGGGTGATGAGCCCGAGGAACTCCTGCATGACCTGGTCTCTCGTGGTTTTACGCTGTCCATCATCGATGAGGGACGCGGGACCCTGGAGCCCTCCACGGCTGAGGAAATCCATCGAGCCTGTCCAGGGCGGTCCTATGTCAACGTGCTGGCGCATCATGGCGGTGATGCGTGATGTCGGCCATCCGGTTCCGCGAAGACGGCCTCTCTCCTCTGCGCAGCAATGAGTGGGCCTGGTTCCTGGTGTCCATTCTGCTGGTGGTCCTGTTCAGTCTCGGCCTGAGGTGGGGGACGGCCCTGCTTGAAACGGGGACGGTGTGGGACGAGCAGTACATCATCATGCCCATCAATGATCTCGTCGAGCAGGGCTGGTCGGTCGAAACGGCGATCGATTTCCAGGAGGCCAAGGGGCCGGCGATGATCTGGCCATATGCCGTCTGGGGACAGGTCGTCGATGCTTCATTGAACGGCCTGAGATGGCTGTCCATCATCTGTTTCATTCTGACCCTGTTCCCGCTGCTGCTGCTGGCCAGACGATGTGGACTGTCGCCAAGGGCGTATCCACTGGTCGCCATCGGTCTGTCACTGCTTCCCTACGAAGCCGTCCTTGCGCAGCTCGTGATGGGCGAACCCTCATACGTACTCCTGGTCGCCTGCATGCTCGCTGTTGTTCTCCTGAGTGATGGCGATCATGCGCAACCATCAAGTCCCATGGTCTCAAGGGTTCTGGGGCCCGTCATCTACGGTCTTCTTCTTGCGATCATCCTGCACAGCCGGATTCATGCCGTACCGATCGCAGGTGGCATCTGCCTTGCGATGTTTCTTCGAGATGGCGTCCGGAGTTGGCCCTGGTGGCTGGCTTCGATCATCGCCGGTCTTCTTCGCATACCGCTCTGGATTCGATGGGGTGGACTGGTCAGCAGTGACTACCAGATGCATCACGGTCTTGGACTGCGACTGGAGAGTCTGACGTATCTGGGTGCCATCTTCGCCATTCCCTTCGGGATCTTTCTCTTCATCTGGCTGTGGAAGTATCGCTTCCTGACCTTCTGGTGGCTGGCACCGTTGGGAGTCCTCATCGGACTGCTGCTTGGTGTCGTGGCGGCGCCGGACCTGATGGATCCACAGGATCTGGGAATCGTGAATCCAATCTCGCTCTACCTCGGGCCCACCAGAAGCGCCATCGTTGCCGTCGTTTCAACGGAGAGCCTGCAGTGGATCCCGATGGCGATCCTGGCCGCGATCGGCCTGGGTGGATTGGGTGCCATGGGCGGGATGGCGCTCGAGCTGAAAGACGATACGACGCTGGCAACACTCTGCAGACTGCAGTTCTTTGCGGTGTTGTGCGCCTGGGGGTTGTACATGCTGACGAAAGGATTCGTCTTCGATCGATTCGTTCTGGCGTGGATCGCCGCCATGCCTGTCGTATGGATCGCGTTGCTGCCACGATGGGCATGGGGTCTTCAGGCGATCATCCTCGCGGCCTTGTTCATTCTGTCCGCGGGATCCTGGTTGTTCTGAGTCGATCTGATCAGGGTGTGATGATCGGGCTGTCGCCAGAAGGTGCATTGGGTGCTGTCGGGCTTCCCGGGATCGCACCGCCGCCAGCGGCCTGTTCGGCAACCAGTTGCGTGATCTGAACGAATCTGGCGCGGAGTTCGGTCAGGAGCTGGTTGAGTTCCTGGGCTTCCGTCTCATCGAGATTGCCAACAGTCTTCTGCTCCAGGACGTCCAGAAGGTCGATCGCGAACTTGGAGCCCTCGAGGTCGATCATGACCCCTTTGCCTCCTGGATCCTGCATCATGCCCAGCCCCATCATGGCCTGCGAAGCCAGAATGCTCATGAGTCCCTTGAAATCGGCTGGGGGCAGACCTCGAGGGGGGGCATCGGCCTGGGCCTGCTCGGCTGCGGCCATCTTTTCCTTCTCGGCCTGGGCTTCTGCTTTCCAATCGGAATCGACCTGGATTTCGGGAGTCTCTTCTGGAGCCATTGGGAATTCCTTTGCTGAAAGTCTGGTTCAGGTCTGAAAGTATACGCTTCTCTCGCAATCCGGCTCTGAAGGTTAGAATCATCAGCGTGATTCACCGGTTGATTACGAAAACGCCCCCAGCGGTGACCTTGATGGTCCTCATGACCATCGGGATCACAGGCTGTGATTCGCTCGATTTCGTGGTTCCCGGACCAACGGGGACCAGGCTTGCCATCGATGATTTCACAGATCAGGAGCGTCGCGATGAAGTCCGGCTTTCCGCCAACGAATCCGAAGAGGCGATCCTCGCATCCGGCCTGCGGCCTGCGGAGCCCACGTATTTCCCGACCGTGCTGGATCGGACCGAGGACACCTTCTTCGATATCCGGGTGAGTCCGGGTGAATCGGTGATTGTCGACAGTCTGATCGGTCAGGTGAATGGACGGCCGATCTACGCAGATGAAGTCCTCGGGCCCATTTCCGATCAGCTGAATGCCGAATACCTGCAGCTGGTGGAGGAGGCCGCGGTTCCCGACTGGGAACTCTTCCAGCGAACCTTGATTCGTCTGGTCGGGTCTCAGC
Organism: Phycisphaerae bacterium; assembly: GCA_002702575.1. Lineage (GTDB taxonomy): Bacteria > Planctomycetota > Phycisphaerae > Phycisphaerales > SM1A02 > UBA1668. The sequence continues at coordinate 52,111 of PAAJ01000020.1, forward strand.
TTCAGGATCTGGTTCTCAACGAGTTGTATCTCTCCGAGGCTCGTGCCGGGTTGACCGCCCAGGAAAAGACGGGCTTGATGGCGTTCATGCAGAACCTGCGTGAAGAGCTCGTCGGCGAACGTGGTGGCGTCTTCGGCGAGGCGCAGCAGCAGATCATGCAGGAAGAGGGTCTTGGCTGGGAGGAGTACCTCAAGATGCAGGAGGACCAGTTGCTGATCCGGTCGCTCATGCATGAGAAGATCCAGCCCAACATCGTCATGTCCTGGCGTGATGTCGAGCGTCTTTACAACGCTCGCAGATCGCAGTTCCAACCGGATCCCACCGTGACCCTCGGCCGTATCCGTGTCCGCACGGAAGGCAATGCCGAGAAGATCAAGACCATCCAGGAAATGTTCGGCGCAGGCGACCCCTTCGATGTGGTCGCCAAGTGGGCCGGTGCACCGGATGACGGCATCTGGGACACCTTCACCATGGGTGAGGGAGGCGTCACGGACATCGAAGTCGCTGATTTCTACAAGAGCCACCTCGAGGGTCTTGGGCCAGGCGAGACTTCCTCCGAATTCACTCGAGGCAACTACACCATCTGGATCAGTGTGATCGAGATCACCAGGCCCAAGCATCGCGATCTCTACGACCCTGCGGTCCAGAGCATGCTTCAAGGCGAGATCCTGAATCGGAAGATGACCCAGGCTCGTCAGGACTTCATCGCAAACATGCTTGAAGAGGGCATCTACGATGATCTCAATCAGATGCAGATGCGCGTGATCGCCATCGCCATCTCCCGCTACAAGGAAGGTCGTTGAATTCGACTCACCGCACGGGACGCCGAGGTGAACGAATAGCACGTCGCTGGTTGCGGCATCGTGGGTGGCGGGTCCTGCATCGAAATCTCCGCATCGGTTCCGATGAGATCGACATCGTGGTCGAGTCGCCGGATCGAAGGCTGATTGCATGCGTTGAAGTCAAGACGACTCGACAGGGTTGCATGGCCTCGGCACGCCGCCGGATTGATGGTCGCAAACGCAGGCACATGATCCGATCCGCTCGGTTGCTCGCAGGTAGATTTCCGGAGCACCACATTCGATTGGATGTCATGACCNTCGTGCTGGGCCGATGGGGGCGGGCACGCGTTGAGCATGTTGAAAACGCACGACTTCAGGAGCACGGCCGAACGTCATGCCTCCGGTAGGGATCGTGGAGGCGTTTCTTCCGGTGGTGGCGTTCCAAGAATGGCGGCGCTGATGCGACCGGCGTGCACATGCGCATTCTCGATGTAGGTCTTGAATCGCTGCTGGGTTCCGGCGACTGCTGTACCGGCAACGAAGATTCCTTCGCGATTGGTGCGCATCGTGACAGGGTCATGAACCGGCGATGACTGGGGCCCNTCCAGATCCACACCGAAGAGGTTGAACAGGATCGGGTCCTGTACATAACCGATCATGAGCAGGACATCATCGCATGGGATGTGGCGAGGTCCTTCTGGTGTTGCGNCAGTCACGCCATCGGTTTGGATGTCTTCGATCGTCGAGTTGAAGCAGGCCTTGATTCGGCCCTCCTTGATGAGGGCTTCCACCTCGGGCCTGATCCAGTATTTGACTCGTTCATGAAGGGCATCATCCCGNTGCACGATGGTCACATCCGCGTTGACCCGCCAGCATCTGAGTGCTGCTTCTGCAGCACTGTTCTTGCCGCCGACAATCACCACTCGTCTGCCGAAGAAGCGGTGCGGATCGCCCAGATGGTGATCGACATGTGGAAGATTCTCGCCCTGAACACCCAGTCGTCTCACATCATGGGTTCCGCCAATGGCCAGGACGACATGCGGTGCGCGTCTGATGGTTGAATCACCGGATCGACTGCGAGTGGTCACCGACCATTGGCCGGCCTCGTATTCGGCGTCGATGACGGTTTCGAAGGTCCGAACGTTCAGTTGCTTCGAATTCACCACGCTTCTGAGATACGAGAGATAGTCCTCGCGACTGGCTTTTTCCTGTTCGGGCAGTTGCAGATCCATGCCGGCGATTGAAATTCGTTCAGGAGAACTGAAGAAGCGGGTGTCGGGCGGGAAGAGCGAATAGATCGTTCCGCCGATCGGCCCGGCGTCAACGCATTGCACATCCAGCCCGCCTTCCTGAAGCAAGGCGGTCGTTTCAAGGCCGATGGGCCCGGCGCCNATGATGATTACGTCAGTCGCCATGATCTCTGGAGTGACATAGACTATGGTCCAGATAGGGGATGTGGCCGATTTCTTCCGCCCGTTTTCGGTCCAGGATCCTCTTTTTCGTCCATGGGCCCGGTCCCGGGCCCTGCAGTGTCAATGGAGGACCTGATCACATGTACAGCAAGCGATTTTGGAACAGTCTTCTGGTCATCATCATCGGGTCCCTGTTCGTCTCGGGTTCGCCGGCAGCCAGTGCCCAGACAATGGACGGGTCCTATTTCAAGAAGCTTGAACTCGGCTTGTTCCATCCTTCCTATCTGGAACGTGACTCACCCATGATCGCCCGTGAGCTCGGGTTGTCGGCTGATGAGCGTGCGCTGGTCGAGGAAATCGTGAACCAGTATGTCGCCGTCTTCCAGATGGAAGCGGAACAGGTCCAGAAGGCGATCGCGCGGGCCGGGGGAACCAGCCCGATGGCGCTGCCCGATCTGGTTGATCGCAAGGAGATCCGGGAGCGTGCCCAGGCGGAAATGCGACCTTCCGGTGATGCGATTCGGCTGAACATGGACCGGGGTGATTCCGCCGAGAGACGTGAGCGTGCCGTGGAGATCATCCGCGAGGAGCTGGAGCTCGAGCTCGACGAGCCCGTGCCTGATTCCAGTCGTTCGACGATGATCTACGACTGGTCGAACAGACGTCTGGAACTCCAGGAGGAGGTCCTTGAGAAATTCAAGCTCATCAAGGGGCTCGATGCGAGGCATTGGGATGCGATCAATCGAGCATTGAGGCGCATCAATACGGCATGGCCCAATCTCCTTCTCGGCGAAGANGTCGATCTGGATCTTCTGCTTGCGGAACACTTCGGTGCCCAGTCCACGATCTACGAAGAGCTGGCGCCACTGAGAATGCAGTACGCCATCGAGTACGACGACGCTCTTCANGCTCGCAATGCCATCCTGTCGTCCAGTACACCGGCGATCCTCGATGCCCGTGATCGGACCCATCTTGAGAAGGCGATCTCGCTGGGGACCTCCCAGATTCAGGCTCGCTCCGCCCTGGTCGATATCAACCGAAACTGGCTGCTTCGATTCCTTGAAGCCATCCAGGACGAGCAGGCATCCAGTGACTTTCATCGTTATGCCAACATGAAGATGTGTCCCGATGCCTACTATGGTGATCCTCCGGTATCGACCATCGACTATGCCCTTCAATTCGGTTCGTTTGATGAAGAGACCGTGGNGGCGTTGAGAGATCTGCGTGAGGCCTATGTCTCTGAGCGCGAAGTCTGGCGAATCGTCGCNATTGAACTCCTTCCGGAATGGGATCGGGATCGTCTCCTTCAGGAGATGGAAACCAACGCCGTGGCCTTGGCATATCGTGGCTGGCTCAACGGAATCCATTCGAATCGGTCCAGTCTTCCGGCCTGGAGAAAGCACATCGATGCCGGGCTGCAGATGGATCGAGACTATGCCTACCAGATCAGGGCCGTGGTCAGTCCGGAAGTCTTCGAGGCGATTCCCGGTCGATTCCGTGCCGCACGCAGGCCGGATAACGGTCGTGGTCCGGTGCCTCANCAGAAGAGGACAGCCAATGTCGTCTATTGGGANGAGGTCATGTCCTCGAAGGCAAGCAAGGCCGGGCAATGATTCGAGCAGGTCTTCTGGAGTGATGAGTTGATANGACTGAAGTTNCCGAGTCTGTCTTNCTGTATCGCCAGTTCAGGCGCCTCCACAGTGGTGGTGGCCGTGCTCCTGCTCGGCATCGGTGCTGAATCCCTGGCTCAGGATCGAGGTCGGGGTCGGGGGCGTGATGGCTACCGTGGGATGGGCCGTTCGGCGGTACCGGATCTTGGGCAGGCGAGGCCTCTGTACCGGCTCAGTGATCTGGGTGTCCTGATCGAGTCCCTCGAGATTGATGAATCCCATCGTCCCGTGATCGAGATGATCCTGACCGATTATCAGGATCGGTATCGTGATGCGGCGGCAAGCTATGCCAGCACGATTGGATCACTCAAGCCCGAATCCAGTGGTTCTGAGCAGATTGCATCGGATCAAGAGGCGCTGAGAAAAGAACTCAAGGAGATCCGCGAGGACATCACGGTTCGCTATCGCAACGGTGAATGGGATGGCGATCACGCGAAGATGCGTGAAGCACTCTCCGAAGCAACGAGGGATCTGCAGCAGCAGATCCTTGAACTTGAAAAGGCCAAATCGGATTCTCTGGACTGGTCCGGATACTTCAACCAGTACAGCATCGCTTTCGAGGAGTGGGCGGCGCTTCGGGATGAACTCAACGGCGAGTTTGAATCGAGTCTCCAGGCTTTTCTCGATCCGCAACAGGAAACCAACTGGCAGATGGCAATGGCGGACAACTGGATTCGCCGGGAACTGTCGGAAGGGGAGTTGGGCGGGGAATCCATCGATCTGGAGAAGCTTGTCCGCGCACATGTCCTTGATGAGGAAGCGGCGGAACGGGCACAGGATGAGATCGATCAATGGAAAGCCGATATCGGATCGTTGCTTGCNTCGAGATCCGTTGCCTTCGATGACATTCTCCGGGGATACCTTTCGTCCGGTGTCTCCGGTTCGGCCGATGGCTGGTCGGATGCCACTCGGCGTGAGGTCATGCAGAGGGGCTTCGTTCGTGATGCGAACATCAACGCGCTCTTTGCCGTCTCCGAAGCCCTGGGCGATGAACAGGGGCTTCGATTCCAGGAGGTCGTTCTGAAGCAGGTGTTTCCGACGGTCTTTTCGCGAGGCCGTGTCCTGCGTGGAATCGATGAAGCCACCGGATCGCGCCCGTCTCTGGAAGAAGACCAGCTGGAGTCCCTGGCCGCATTGCGTGCCGACGCCTCCGCATGGATGCTGGCGTATGCCCTCCGTTCCCGGGAGGCTTTTCAGAATCAGGATCAGGATCGATTGATCACCCGGCGACAGAGCGGTGCCGAGCAGGTCTTCGGTGCGGACGACTTTGATCGTGAAGCGGACTGGTCCGGGTCGGGACAGGCGAGCATGGATGAGCTGATGTCCTGGGAGACCGTCATGCTGGAGAGCCTTCGGTCAATCATCGGTGAGGCGCGATTCTCCAGACTTTCAATCGCACGCAAGGCACCTGATCGCGATGGTGATCAGCGCGGTAGAAGAGGGCGTGGCGGCCGCTGAGGTCATGNCGCCGGATCAGTCAGGTTCACCGGGACCCGAATAGGCACTCTNCGGCGGATGTCCGGATTGCCGAGCTGTCCACAGGCGCCCATGACATCACGACCCATGGTTTTTCTTCGATGAACGTGGCAGCCGTTCCGTCTGAGACTGTCGATGAACGTGGCGACGGAGGATTCCTCGGGTGCTTTCCATGGGGAGTCGCGTCTCGGGTTGTAGGGGATCACGTTGACACGACAGTCGAGGTCCGAGAGCCACTCGGCAAGCATGGCTGGATGATCCGGTGCATCGTTCACACCCGGGATGAGGACGTACTCCATCAGGATTGGAAGACCGCCGGAATCCAGCCATGACTTCATGGCGTCGTGGAGTGCGCTCATCGGATCCGCCTTGGTGATGGGCATCAATGAACGACGGATCTCCTCATTGGGGGCATTGATCGAGACGGCCAGTCTGATTCGATGATGATCAGGCTTCATCATGAAGGTGCGGTACCGGTCGATGCCGGCCACGCGACCGGCGGTCGAGACCGAGATTCTCGAAGCGGCGATACCAGGTCCGGATCGGTCGATCAGCACTTCGATTGCCGGCAGTACCGCATCGAGATTTTCCATGGGTTCACCCATGCCCATGAAGACGATGTTGGAGATCTCCGTATCGAACTGGAATCTCGCATGGTGCCACTGGTCGATGATCTCTGCGGTCGTGAGATTCCTGACCAGGCCCATCGTGCCCGTCTCGCAGAAGACGCAGCCCAGTGCGCAGCCNACCTGGGAGGAGAGGCACAGGGTGACACGTTGCCGACCGGTCCGACCTTCCATCGGGAGAATGACCGATTCGGTCTCATTGCCATCCTCCAGCTCAAGGGTGAACTTGGTCGTCGTGCCCTCGTGCTGGATCCTGCCGATGGGCCGCTCTGAGCGGAGGGCTCCATGACGATGGAGTTCGAGCCATCTGGACTCCGCAAGATCGACGGAAAGTCCGGCCTCCCGGGCGTCTGCCCGGACGCCGGCCCGATCCCTGCTCAGGAGCTGGTCGATCTGAAGAGTCGATTTCATCATGAAGAAGCCAGCATAAGGGGTTCCATGGAGCCATTACAATATCGGCTTCGAAAAGACCACTCAGCATGCAAGAGCCACCACTGATCATGAGTTCATCATCCACACCACGTCGTTCCGTGCTGGTCACCGGTGCAGCCGGAGAGATCGGCCATGGTCTCATCGCCTCGATGAGGCATGACGACATCTCCATCGTCGCCATGGATCTCAGGGAAGTGCCTCAGGAAACAAGGGCACTCTGCGATGCCGTTCACATCGGTGATGTGTGCGATCGCGACTTCGTCGAGCATGTTCTGACGATGCATGAGACGAACGAGATCTATCACCTGGCAGCATTGCTCAGTTCCCGGGCCGAACATGTTCCTGAAACCGCCCATGATGTGAACGTGCAGGGGACCTTTCATCTCCTTCGACTGGCTGCGCGACTGAGTGAGAGCTGGAGTACTCGAGTCAAGTTCATCTTTCCGAGCACGATTGCGGTGTATGGCATCCGCACGCTGGAAGACAAGATGCGTTCCGGCGAGTTGCGGGAGAACGAACATCTCTCACCCGTGACCATGTACGGAGCCAACAAGCTCTACTGCGAATCGCTGGGTCGTTACTACAGTCGGCACTATCAGCAGGTTTCCAAGAGCCGCCCGAAGCATCTGCTTGATTTCAGGTGTCTTCGTCTGCCCGGTGTCATCGCTGCCGATACGAGGCCCTCGGGTGGAACCAGCGATTTTGTTCCGGAGATGCTGCACGCGTCTGCCAAGGGCGAGCCNTATGCCTGTTTCGTNCGGGAAGATACGGTCATCCCCTGGATGACGATGCCGGAATGTGTGGAGGCACTTGTCAGAATCTCGCAGATCGATGAGCCGCCGCATGCGGTCTACAACATCGGTTCGTTCTCCGCTTCGGCGGGTGACTTTGCCCGTCTCATCAGTCGTTATTTTCCGGATGCACAGATCACCTATGAGCCTGATGAGGGGCGTCAGTCGCTCGTCGACACCTGGCCTCGAGATGTGGACTGTTCCAGTGCTCGCCGCGATTGGGGTTTTCAGCAGCGTTGGGGACTTGAGGCAGCCATGGAGGAATACATCATTCCTTCGATCAGAAAACACTATGAAACGCCAGCAGCTGGCAGGACGGACTCATGACCACGATGAATGATCAGGGCGCGGATGTCTTCGCATCACGGACCGAAGGTGTTCTCGGTGAGCTGGATGCCGGTGGTCAGCTCAAGCGGCTNCAGATGATCGAAGGCCCCATGGGGCCCTCGATCACATTGCGTGATCGTGGGGTCGTCGACTGCTTCTGTTCCAACAACTACCTGGGTCTGGCCAANGANCCTGCAGTCGTCGAAGCCGGCGTCGAGGGTCTTCGTCGCTACGGAGCCGGGACCGCATCGGTGAGATTCATCTGTGGCACGTTTGAGCCTCATGAACGTCTGGAAAACAGGATCGCCGACTTTCTCGGTGTCGAAGCTGCCTACACCTTCGTTTCATGCTGGACGGCGAGTGAAGCGATCTTCGCGACCTTGTGTGAGCCCGGTGACATCATCATCAGTGACGAGCTGAACCATGCCTGCATCATCGACGGCATGCGGCTGGCGTCCGTCATCAAGAAGGGATTGCTCAAGACGGTCTATCGTCACAGTGACATGGCGCATCTTCGTGAAGTGCTCCAGAACGCCGTCGACAATCCGGAGATGACCGGGGTTCCCTGGGTCGTGACCGATGGCGTGTTCTCCATGGAAGGCGATCTCGGGAAGCTTGACGAACTGCGGGCCATCTGTGACGAGTTCGGTGCGATGCTGGTCGTGGATGACAGCCATGGAACCGGTGTGATGGGGGAAACCGGGCGGGGGACCCACGAATACTTCGGGCTTCAAGGGAGTCAGATCGACTTCTTCACAGGAACACTCGGCAAGGCGCTGGGCGGTGGCGCCGGTGGATATATCGCAGGTTCGAAAGCCGGCATCGAGATGATCATCCAGCGTGGACGTCCGACGCTGTTCTCCAATGCACTGCCGACAACGGTCGCCTGCTCCGCGGAAAAGGCCATCTCGATCCTGCAGGAGAANCCGTCAATCGTGCAGACGCTGCGCGACAATGTCGCCTATGCACGCAAGGGCATCAAGGAAATCGGATTCGAAGTCATCGAAAGCCCGACGGCGATCTGTCCCATCATCGTGGGAGATACGGCCAAGGCCATTGCAATGAGCAATGAACTGCTCGAGATGGGTGTCTTCGTGATCGGATTCGGATATCCCGTCGTGCCCGAAGGGACAGCTCGCCTCCGTGTTCAGATCTCGGCGGCACATGAGCAGGCTCATCTGGATCGATTGATCGCGGCCCTTGCCCANCTGAAGCAGCGTCACGGTTGATTTTCAGGTATTTGGAAGATCCCTATCGAGCCCCGGGTGCATGTACTGTTACAACATGAGTGGGTGACGNTCTTGGTTACTGCCTATCACGGGGATTTTCACATGCGTACGGCAATGATCGNCTTGGCTGCGTCGGCACTCGCATCCTCTGCTGTCTCGGCTCAGGAAACCTGGGGGATCGAGACGACATGGGAAGCGACCGGGCCCGATCCGTGTTTCGGATGGGACGGTGTCTATGCCTCGGGTCTCGAGGTCCGTGGCGATTTGATGGTTTCGTCAATCAATACCTATGGCTGGGACGACGATGGAAACCCTCCGAAACTTGGATCCAACGGTGTCGGCATCTTCGAGCAGCAGGGTGACGGGACCTGGACAAGCCTGCAGTATCTGGAAAATGAAAACTACGATCCCATGGATTTCAACAGCAATGGTTGGAATTATCTCGGGCTGACGAATTACATCGATGGAAGTGATTCGTTTGATTTTCTCGCCATGGGGGGCGGCCAGTGGGAAGGTCCTGTTCAGATCTATGAGCGTGTCAATGGGGNTCCATTCGCACTTGTCCAGGAAATTCCGCCTCGCAATGGGAGCTACTGGGATTTCGGGCACGAAGTCAAGATCGATGGACGACTGATGGTCGTCTCGGATTCGGGCTTCTCAACGAACCTCTTTCGTGGCAGTAGTTCATATGAGGGTGCCGCTCACATCTACCGTCGCAACGGATCAGGTGTCTGGAATTACGTGAGAAGCTTCGTCGGCAACACCGATGATCGTCTGGGCAGTGAGATCGCCGTCCGGGGCAATCTCGTCGGTGTCATGTCCGAAGGGGACTCCGGCAATGTGGATTACTGCAAGGTCTGGCGTCGAATCAACAATGCGACGTGGGATCAGGTGGTGAACATCACGGAAAACGACCTTGGACTCGATTACTTCCATGAGATGACCATCGAAGGCGATGCCCTGGTGATCATCGGAAGTGAAAGTGGAAATTGGGATCTGGAGTTCCTCTACATCGGGATCATCGATGAAGACGGCAACCTGGGAACCATGCATCTGCTGGAACCCAACGAGCCCGATCGCGTCTACTTTCGCAACTTCGCCATCGAAGGAAACGAGATCTGGATCGCCCGCCAGTTTCCGATGGATGATCCGCTTCGTGACGATCGGTCAGGATCGATCTACGACCACTGGCGGATTCACGAGTCGGATCCACCGGAATGGCTCGGTTCGATCGAGATGGACGGCGGTACGCCGAGTTGGGATTTTCAGGTTGTCGATGGTCGCATCATCTCGGCTTCTGGAAGTCGCAATTGGCAAGAAGATGACCAGAACTGCATGGTCTCCACATGGAGCCGGTTCGGTCCGGAGTATTCCTCCGGATGCGAAGGGGATGCCGATGGGAATGGCCTCGTGGACGTGAATGATGTCCTCCTTGTGCTGGAGGACTTCGATACGGCCTGTACGGATTGCGGGTCCGATCTGGATGGCAGTGGTTACGTAGACGTCAATGACGTCCTGTTGCTTCTGTCCGATTGGAACTGCGGCTCATGATGTCGTTCTAGTTGGAGCGGTTTCTGACAACGGCATCGATGCGTTTCGGATCCAGGTCGTTGTCCCACTGTCCGTCCACTTTCAGATCACTTCCGATGATGACGCCGTGGGCCTGTTCGAGGAGTTCTGGAATCGTCTCCGCGGTCGCGCCTGAGCCGACAAGAATCGGCAGATCACAGGTCTGACGCAGCGAATCAAGATCACTGCTTTCGACGGGTTCGCCGGTCGATCTGCCCGTCACGATGACGCCGTCCGCTCCACAGAAGCTTGCGGCCTTGGCATGATCAGCCAGAGAGAGATCGGCCGTGATGGCGTGACTCGCATGCTTCTTGCAGATATCAGCCAGGATGGCGACTCGATCAGCCCCCAGACGTCTGCGTTCCCGAAGCAGGTCCGCCGCATCGGCATTCATGAGACCCTCATCAGCGACATGAGCATGGACGAAGGCCTCGGCGCGGATGAAGTCCAGCCCGCAGCAGTGAGCGATGGCCAGCGCTGACTGGTTGGCGCCCGCGAGGACCTGGATGCCAACAGGGCATTCGACGGCACTTCGGATGACGGTGCAGATCCGCGTCATGCCGGAGACGATCTCCGGCCCGACGTTCCGATTGAGATAGGGCAGATCATGCATGTTCTCGATCAGAATGGCATCGAACCCGGCATCGGCAAGCGTCATCGCTTCATGCAGGGCGATCCGTTCGATCTCATCGACCGGAAGATCATGTCGCGGCGTGCCCGGCAGCGCTCGGACATGCACCATTCCAATCAGCAGTCCGCCTGATGGGAGTTGTTCCGGAAAACTCGTCATCATGACGTCTTTCCGCTGAACCAACGTTTCCACCAGGTGAGGATTTCATCCAGGCGGTGGAGTCGCATGTCCGGTGGNCCGCTTCGGCTCATGCCGTGACTGGTCTCTCTTGGATACCGCACGAAACGGGCNGGAACATTCTGTTGCTTGAGTGCCGAGAAGACCTGCTCTCCCTGCTCGATATTGCAGCGGAGATCACCCTCTGAGTGGATGACGAGTGTCGGAGTCCTGGCATTGCCCATGAGTCTCATCGGACTGCTTGCCCAGAGGCCGTCGATCGAATCCCAGGCATTGCCTGGCCAATACTTGTTGGGCTCCAGAGGGAAGTCGCTGTTTCCTGCCATGCTCAACATGTTGGATACGCAGCGGTCCGTGATGGCGGCGGTGAACATGGTCGTGCTGCCAATGGCCCAGTTGGTCATGTAGCCACCGTAGCTGCCGCCCATGATGCCGATCTTCTTGCTGTTCACGAACTCGCGTGACTGCATCCAGACGGCAACGGCATGGATATCCTCCCAGTCGACCGTGCCCCAGGCGCCACGGATCGCATGGCAGAAATCCTGTCCATATCCCTTGCTTCCTCTCGGGTTGGAATAGGTCACCACATAGCCCGCATTGGCCAGAACCTGGAACTCATGGAAGAACCCCCAGCCGTACTGGGCATGCGGCCCGCCGTGGACTTCGAGAATGCCGGGATGACGCTTGCCACGAGCGGTGGGTGGTTTCAGGACCCATGCCTGGACACGTGTGCCGTCTCCTGAGCGGATCCAGTGGGTGGTGGGTTTGGCGATCGTATGGTTCTTGACGAAGTCGTCATTGAAAGCGGTTCGTTTGCGAAGGTTGATCGAATTCGCGGAGACTCGCCCGACATGGATCTCAGATGGTGCGGTCGGTTGATCCAGCGTCGTCACGATGCGTTTGCCATCGGATGACAGATTCCCCGGGCCAAGGACGACTCTGCCCAGAGTGAGCTGTCGTGGTTTGCCGGATCCGTTCCGTGCAAATCGAACGACGTGGGCTTCCCCGTGCCAGCCGATCCGGCACAGGATGTGATCATTGCCGGACCATGCGATCCAGGGTTCGAAACTGGCTTCACTCGTATCCGACAAGGTTGCTGCCAGGAGGCACCAATCCGTCGACTCCGTCAGGCATTTGGCACGACCATGACGGGCATCGCATACCCAGAGATCCAGATTCGCGGTGCTGTAGGTTCCGTCCTTTCCGGTTCGTCCCGCATAGGCGATGAACCGACCATTGGGGGACCACACGGGCATGCCCTTGGGCCCTTTGGGCATGTTGGGGACCGGAGCAAGCTTGCCCGTGGCAACGTTCAGGAGCAGCAATTCGGTCTTCTCGGGCTGTCGCATGGCGCTTTTGGAACGGTTGGTCGTAATCGCGATCTGTTTGCCATCCGGCGACCAGTCGTATTGGAAGAACCCCATCGAGTCCTTGCCGTACACCATGCGATGCTGNCCGTCCTCGACATTGACGACAAACAGCTTGAAACGGCGCTCNCCGAAATAGCCGTCACCGTCCAGGCGGTAGAAGATGCTTTCGGTCACGAGCGGAGGTGTGGTGCCGCCCTCCTCCTTGCGAGCGCGGGTCGGTTCCTTCTTCAGTTCCTCCGCCTGCTCACGAAACGAAAATGCCAAGTGCTTGCCATCGCCTGACCATTTGAGTTGATAGAGCGTTCCCTCCGGAAGTTCCGTGAGTGCCCGGGCCTCGCCGCCGTCGGTCGGCATCACGTAGACCTGTGGCGCACCTTTCTGGCGGCCACCCACGAATGCCAGCATCGTTCCATCCGGTGACCACACCGGTGCGCCATCCCGGTCTCCAGCTGTGAACTGCCGCGGCTCGCCACGATCGGTGTCCATCATCCAGATATTGGTGACATAGTTGTTCCTGGGGCCGACCTTCTTGTGCACGAACGCCACCCGGCTACCGTCGGGTGAGAGGGCGGGTGCACCGACCATCACGATGTCCTGAAGGGATTCGGGAGTGATCGGTTTGCGAGTGCGACTACGGGGATTCGTCCGGGTTGCCATGTCAGGGCTCCTCAATCGGTTGAACTCATCGGTCTGGCCACTATACGCCTCCGCGGGTTGGCTCGCGACGGTATCCTCCCTTGCGATGGCCTCGCACCTGATGGAAGACCGGGAACTGCTGGCGAAGCTGGTCGGATTGGAGACGACCAGCGCGTTGTCCAATCGTGGCGTCGTGGATGTCATCTGCGACTACCTCGATCGGCCCGGAGTGAGGATTCATCGCCTGACTGCTGCCGGCGACAAGGAGAATCTCGTCGTCGAAGTCGGGCCGGAATGTCAGGATGGCAGTGGACTGACCCTGTCCGGGCATCTGGACTGTGTTCCTGCGGGAGAAGGTTGGTCCCATGGTCCCTTCGACCTGCTGGAACGAGACGGAAGGCTCTTCGGTAGAGGGGCCTGTGACATGAAGGGGTTCGACGCGCTCGCCATCAATGCCATGGCCAGAGTGGCTGATGGGACATTGGAGGCGCCTCTGGCACTTGTTCTGACCTGTGATGAAGAGATCGGAGGAGTGGGCGCTGCACAACTGGTCGAGGCTTGGCCTCGGGACCGGCAGCTGCCCAGATCAACGATCATCGGTGAGCCGACCATGATGAATGTGGTTCGCATGCACAAGGGCCATCTCAAGTTCTTCGTGCGTATTCGTGGTGCCTCGGGTCATAGCGGAAACCCGACGGTCGGACAGAATGCGCTTGTGGCAGGGGGAGCCGCTGTCGAGGTCCTCGCTCGCATCGGCGACGACTTCAAGGAGATCCGAACTGCGACGAGTGGTTGTTTCGAGGATGTCGCGCATCCGGTCCTGGCCGTTGTGGGCATGACATCCGGTCAGGCCTGGAACATCACGCCGGACGAGTGTGAGATTCGATGTGGTCTTCGTGTTCTGCCTGATCAGGATGTTTCCACGGTCCTCGATCAGATTCGATCAGCGCTTTCCATGTCGCTCGACGGTCTCGAGTGGTCGCTTGATGTCTACAACAACAATCCGCCGTTATGCACATCCGAAGAGACTCTGGTCAATCAGATGGTCTGTGAAGCTGTTGGCCAGGAACACAGCCTTGGCGTGTCCTACTGCAGTGATGGTGGACATCTGGCCAAATTGGGATTGGAGTGCGTGCTCTGGGGNCCGGGTTCGATCGAGCAGGCTCATCAGCCGGATGAGTACCTCAGTCTTGAACAGTTCACGCTTGGCAGAGACGCCCTTCGGGATGTCATCAATCGCCACTGTCTGGGGAATGGGTGAGTCTCATGAGCCTGCAGTCGACCATTCGTGCAGAACTGACTTGGATTGACGGTGAACTGCATCGCGATCTGGAGGTTTCGATTGGTGAGGATGGTCTGATCGCTTCGATCGAGTCGACCTCCCAGCCGCCGACACATCCTCGAATCGCCCTGTTTCCCGGATTTGTGAATGCGCATTCCCATGCTTTTCAGAGAGCACTTCGAGGCCGCGGTGAACGATTCCTCAAGGCCGATGAGGATTTCTGGTCATGGCGTGAGGCGATGTACGAGCTGGTGCAGGAAATGGATCGCGCATCGATGAAGTCGATCGCCGTGCAGGCCTTCTCCGAGATGCGACGTGCAGGCATGACGACCGTCGGGGAATTCCATTATCTGCATCACGACATCGCATCCGACTGGGCCTTTGACGAGTTGATGCTCGAAGCGGCATCAGAAGTCGGCATTCGAATCGTCCTGCTGCAGGCGTACTATGTCACCGGTGGAATCGGTGTGCCGCTGGGTGAGGCCCAGAAACGATTCGATGGTCAGGATCTCGAAAGCTACTGGTCGAACATGGACCGATTGTCCTCGATCATCGATGGCCGTCAGCAGCAATTGGGTGTCGTGGCCCATTCGATCCGTGCCGTTCCACTGGATCAGCTGGTTGCGCTTCATGAAGAGAGTCGCCGTCGGGCCTGCCCATTCCACATGCATGTCGAGGAACAGCCTGCGGAGATCGAGGCGTGCCAGGCAGCCCATGGTCGAACGCCGACCGGGCTGCTGCTGGAGCATCTTTCACTCGATGATCGATTCACCGCAGTACATGACACCCATACCGATCCCGAAGAGATGTCCCGTTTCCTCTCGACCGGTGCCAGGGTCTGTATCTGCCCGTTGACGGAAGCGAATCTCGGGGATGGTCTGGCGGATGTTCCCGGGATTCTGGGTGATGGCGGGCGGATCTGTCTCGGCAGTGACTCGAATGCACGGATATCGATGCTCGAGGAGATGCGGTTGATCGAATACGGGCAGCGTCTTCGTCTCCAGCAGCGGGGCAGTTGTCGNGATGAGGACGGTCGGATCGATCGTATTCTTCTGGACATGGCAACCATCAATGGTGCCGATGCANTGGGTGTTCGTGCGGGTCGCATCGAGCCGGGTCGAGAAGCGGATCTCGTTCTGGTCGATCTTGATGCGCCCACGCTGGCTGGATGTCAGGAAGACTCATTGACCGCAGNCATGATTCTCGGTGCTTCGGAGGAATGCATCGCTGGAACTCTGGTCGGAGGCAAGTCCTAGATCGAACCGAGTGCTTCCTTGAGTGGCCCGAGATGCGCGTCGTAGTGTCTGGCTCGTCCCATCGACCCTCGATACAGCGGTTCTCGCACCTGATCAATGCTCGGTGTGACATTGATTCGCTTCGATTCGTGAAACGACAGGCAGGCATCATTCCAGGGCATGTCGAGGAAGTCGATCACGGCGCGAAGGACCGGTTCGGGATCGGTGACGAGTGATTCGTAATTCAGTTCCATGATCGGGATCGTGTCAACCTGTTCCCAGTGGGCCATCAGCCGCCTGTACTGGGCGTAGGTCTGTCCAAGATCGGCCAGGTCGGCGGTGTAGGCCATTCGTGACGAGAAGGCATTTCCGAAACAGGAGATGCAGGTGTCCAGGGGATTGCGTGTGCAGTGAATGATCCTGGCATTCGGAAAGAGCAGTGAGATCAGGCCGATGTGCAGATAGTTCATCGGCATCTTGTCAGTGATGCGTTGCTTGTCAGCTGCCAGCTGGTGGGCATAGCTGCAATAGGAATTCGCCAGTTCGGTGAGCAGCTCGGGGTCCGCTCTGGTGATGCACTCCGGATAGGTCCTGTCCTCGCCCAGACGTTCCGGAAGCTCGAGAGCGATGGCATTCAGCTGTCCGAGTTCACCGGCGCCTGCAATGTCAGGATGCGCTGCGAGGATCTGCTCGGTCAGGGTCGTTCCGCTTCGATACATTCCCACGACGAAGACCGGCTGCCTGCCTTGATGCTGGCTTCTGGGCAGTGTTGTCATGACGTCTGAGGAGAACGTGGCCATGAGACGATCAATCAATTCCGCATGGGCTTCATTGCTCCAGCGACCACGGTGAAGACCATTGCCGACTGTCCAGGCCTGGAACGCCTCGTCGTATCGCTCCACCTTTTCATAGAGCTGCCCCAGTCGAATGAGCAGATTGCTGCGATGCCATGCGGAGGCGCGTCCGGATGAAATGAACTGCTCGATGGGGCCGATGGCTGCTGCTGGATCCTTGGTTCGCTGACACAGCCTGGCCCAGCAGTTGAGAAGCAGGAAGGACGATTGACCGGTGTAGATTCTGGGTTTGACAAGGGCGATCGCATCATCTGTTCTGCCGAGTGACTCGAGGACTTCCGCCTTGCCGGAGACGGCCTCCAGATTGTGACGATCCAGAGTCAGCGCCGTGTCGAACTCCTCGAGTGCTTCATCGAATCGTGTATTGAGGCGATAGCCGTTTCCAAGTCGTGAGTGATTTCGTGAATGGCCGGGCTGGCGTCTGACCATCTCTTCGGCCTGATCGATCGGCAGGGGAAAGATGCCGCTGCTCAATTGCGCATCTGCAAGCAGCCCACGAATCTCCAGATCCTCCGGATCGAGGGCAACGGCATGTTGCAGAGTCTTGAATGCGGTGGGGGCATCGGCGGAGGCCATCTGAGTCTGTGCCAGAAGATGCCACGACTGGGGGCGATCCGGGGAGAGTCGAGTCAGCTCGTGAGCGGCCTCGAGGGCGTCCGGTAGACGGCCGGCAGATCGAAGGGCCACGACCAGACTGGTGAGCAGTGGACTGTTGTCCTTGTTTGTCTGAAGGGCCTTCTTGAGGATCTTGATGGCCTCATCAGCCTGGTTCGAGGCGACCAGGGCATCCGCCAGTTTCTGAGCCACGTCTGCCGAACGGGGCTGGTCCTTGGCAGCATGCCTGAGCAGCTTGACGGCTTTGGCGTGATCGCCGACACGAGCAGCCTGATCAGCTTCGTGAACGAGTTGTGCTACGGGCTTCTTGGCCATGTTCCGGCATGCTCCTGAATACGCCTCGGATCTATTGTGACGCATCAGGGATACGCTTGCATGCCTGATAACGGGGGCCGGGTGTGTATGCCTTGACCCGATCCAAGGCCTCCCTATACTGTCCATTCTCTACTGCGGGGTAGAGCAGCCTGGTAGCTCGTCGGGCTCATAACCCGGAGGTCGTAGGTTCGAATCCTACCCCCGCTATTCACAAGGCACCTGGCCCTCTCCCTGAACGGAGGGGGCCGTTTGCTTTGTAGACCCTTTGGATCTGGGCTGTTTGGAACTGGACTCGATCGGTTTTGACAATGCCTTGATCACAGCAGTATTGTCCTCTGCCTCGTTGAGATGAGGTGCGGCGATCGAAGGCCTCGGTTGCTGTGATGTCAGAAAAGAACTGGATCCTGCAGACCCCTTTGAGGAGAGTTACCAAATGAAGAATTCAATGATCGGCGCCGTGCTGCTCATGGTTGGAGCGACTGTCATTCCCATGCTTTCTGGTTGTGCCAGCTCCCAGGCCACGAGCACTCGCGGTGCAGCGACTTCCGATGCCCCGATTACCAAGGCTGAAGTCCGGGATGCTCAGCGTGCCTGGGGTGAGGGCATTGTCGACATCTCTCGTGTCTATGCCAAGGGTGGCGACTACGAAGCACGGGCTGCTCAGCACATCAAGTCCATGTACGCCTACGGCGATACGATCGTTCTGTTCAAGCCAACTCTGGCATCCGAGGATCAGTTCCGCGGCGATTTTGATTCAGCACTTTCGTATTTCATCGGACGCAAAGGTACGGAAGACGAAGGATTTGCCATCAAGGGNTGGACGAATGTCCGCTTCGAGAATGAAGGCAAGTTCATNGGCAGTGATCTGGCCATGGCGATGGGCAACTACTTCTTCACTGGTCCCGATGGTTCGGAAACCAAGGTCGAGTACTCCTTCGGCTACGTGCGTGGTGCCGACGGCAAGCTCAAGATCATGCTTCAGCACTCCTCCGTCCCCTTCGGATCATGGGAGTAGGCTGATCTGATCAGGGGCATGAATCGTATGGATTCATGTCGACTGATCGTTCAATTGCAACAGACCCCAGGGCATCCATGGCCCTGGGGTTTTTTGTTTCAACACATGGACCGCCTCCAGCCTTGCTCGTTCAACAGGTGTGCTGCTGAGGGGTCTCGTTCATGCTGATCGAGGGGCCTGAAGGGTGCGAAGACTCGGTGTTTCCCCGCGGTCATCGAACTCGATCGCTCTACTGGCGTATGTTCTGCATGGGTTCTCAGGCAATCGATGGACCGATGGCAGGGGCCGCTTGGACGGAATGTCGAGTCGGTTCAAATGCCGATGTCGATCGGAATGGCCTGCTCTGCTTGTCAGAAAGGGGTTCCCATCGACTGAGCACGGGGGTGAGTGGTCTTGGTGGCATTCCCGGGGCATTTTTCTTGGGTATACTGTCTTGTCTACAATTGAGACCAAGTCTCAACAACTTGAGCAGGCAATCCTGTGAGCCTGGCGGCGCTGGTCATCGGTTCCATCCTCTGGCTGCCCAGTCCCGCATTGCACCGATCGAGTCTCGCATGCCTCCTGCTCCGGAGAGATCCCCATGTTCCGCCTCTCAAAGCTGACCGTGATCACCATCTGCGTCCTGTCATCGGCAGGGGGCCATTCCGTCTTTGGTTCTGGTGGGGCGATGGCTTCGACAACGGATGCCTGTTTCTGCATGTCGCTTGCGGANGCCTGTGAGTCCTGTACGGCTGCCATGGAAACCTACCCACCCGATGCGGAGAGTTTCTTCGCAACCGAGCCCGTTCGTCTGACTTCGCCAGATCAGTTCTCACGAGCTGGCGAGGCCTACTTTTCTCCGGACCGCAAGTGGATCATTTTCCAGGCGGTTCCGCTCGAAGAGGAGTCGGGTGGTTCTCCCATGTATGCGATGTACGTTGCGGCATTGGTGTTCGATGACAGCGGCCATCCGATCGGCATCGAGTCGCCGATTCGATTGTCCGGTGAGGGATCTGCAAACACCTGTGGCTGGTTCCATCCCACACTTCCAGGCGTGGTGCTCTACGGTTCGACGATCACGAAGCCTGCAACCGAAGAAAGTGCCAAGTATCAGCGAGAGAACTCACGCTACTCCTGGGAGTTTCCGCGTGAGATGGAGATCGTCTCCCAGACGGTGAGCGCGATCGTCGAACGGGAAGTTGACAATCCGATGCTTCGTGCCGAACTTCTCATGAGGAAGGATCGTGACACGCCCGTTCCGATCTTTTCACGCGATGGCTATGACGCAGAGGGTTCCTGGTCACCCTGTGGCCGTTTCATCCTGTACACCCATGTCGCTCCGGGTGAGGACGATGGTGACCTGTACATGTACGACATTGCGAAGAATGTCCATACTCCGCTGATCACGGAGCCCGGCTACGACGGAGGGCCGTTCTTCTCTCCAGATGGAACACGGATGTGCTACCGCTCGGATCGGGAGCAGAACGATCTCCTTCAGCTCTATGTCTCCGATCTGGCCTTCGGTCCTGATGGTTCGCCCATCGGCGTCGCCCGCGAAATCAGGCTGACGGACGACGGTCATGTCAATTGGGCCCCATTCTTTCACTATCGATCGGGCGACTATCTGCTCTATGCGACCTCCAACGTCTCTCATCGCAACTATGAGGTGTTTGCAATCCCCAGTCGGCTCACGCCGGATGGTGACATGCCGACTCCCGTGCGCGTGACCCATGCTGCGGGCTTCGATGGCCTTCCGGTCTTCTGTCCTGCAGGTTCATTCGTCATGTGGACCGGCCAGCGTGACGAGCCGGATGAATCCGGGCGGCGTTCCTCGCAGCTTTACATCTCCACCGTCGGGGACGAACTTCCCGAGGGGCTTGTTCTTCATGGTGCTGGTGGGAACCGGGAAGTGACCTCATCGCCGGTTGCCGACGCGATGGCTTCCGTATCTGCCGATGCCAGGGCCTTCAGTGAACATGCGACGGTGCTTGCCAGTCCGTTCATGCAGGGACGTTTTCCCGGNACGCCTGGTATCGAGCGTGCGGAGTTGTACATCGCCGAGCGGTTTCAATCGCTCGGTCTCGCCCCCGCATTTGGCCGAGGCCCCGAGGCCTCGTTCTATCAGCCCTTCACGTTCTCGTTCCGCCCACACGGCAAGCAGGATGATGCAGGGCCTTCCGAGATCGAGGCCCGGAATGTCGCCGCCATACTCAAGGGTCGGGGCGAGCTGGCATCGAGATACATCGTCATCGGTGCGCATCATGATCATCTGGGCTTCGGAGAACATGGTTCGAGGGAAGGTCAGGGCGAGCTGCACGAGGGGGCCGACGACAATGCCTCGGGCACGGCTGGCGTCCTCCTGGCTGCCGAGATGCTTGCGGACAGATACGCATCGATGCCACCAGGTGCCGATGCTCGCTCGATCATCTTCACGACCTTTTCCGCCGAAGAGGTGGGGCTCAACGGCTCACGGCACTTCGCCGAGAATCCACCTCGTCCGATGGACCATGTCGACCTCATGATCAACTTCGACATGATCGGTCGTGTGACGGGCGATCGCGTGTCCGTATCCGGAATCGATACGTCGCCACAGCTGGCGTCATTGATTGATGAGGCTGCACAGCGATCTCCGCTTGAGATCGTGCGACCCGACGCGCTCACGGCACGTTCCGATCATGCCGCTTTCTACGACGAGCAGGTTCCTGTTCTGTTTTTCACCATCACACCGTTCCATTCGGACTATCACACTCCCCAGGACGAGTCCTGGAAGCTGAATCGTCGAGGGGGCGCTCTGGTGGCGTCGCTCGCATCCGACGTGGCTCAGAGGGCATCGCAGCAGTTTGATGAGTTCGTCTTCCAGGAAGTCGATGGCTACGAGAGAGGTCGTGGTCCGTCGATGGGAGACATGCGTGTTCGATTCGGAATCATGCCCGGCAACTACAACGACACCAAACCAGGAATCATGGTCCAGCGTGTGTCAGCCGGTGGCTCCGCTGAGATGGCTGGCGTCCTCGGAGGTGATCGGCTCATGGAATGGAATGGCGACCAGATCGAGTCNGTCAGCCATTGGATGGAGTTGATGGGGGCCCATTCGCCTGGTGATGTCGTGACCGTCACNGTCGATCGCGATGGGGAGCCTGTCGACATTGCAGTGACGTTGCAGGCCGCAGGAGGCTGACGGTCCGTATCCCCCCGCATGACCTGATCATGATTCTGATCATGGATGGCTCGTCATTGGGCCGATTCACTTCACATGCCTGCGGGCCCGCTTGACAGGTCATCCGCGTCATATAAACTACTAATGACAATCAATTGTCATTAGATTCATTTGGGCTGACCGAGTGGTTTGAGATGGTCTCAGGGCCGATTCGACTCGCAGGTTTCACCCAAGGGATTGAAAAAGGGCTTCAGTTTCATCAGAATTCAGGAAGCTGTCAGAGGATTCGATTCGTGCAAGTGACCAATGCCATCACGCCAGATCTTCAAGCCCCCNGCAGCCGTGCCTACGGTGACTGGCTTGGTGTGGTCGCTTCCATTGCCTGCGCGATCCACTGTGCCGCGATGCCATTTGTGGTTGGTTTCCTGCCACTGCTTGGCCTGAGCTTTCTTGCGGATCCTTCCTTTCACAAGTGGATGGTTGGGATCTGCCTGCTGATCGCGTTGCTGGCATTCGTGCCTGGTTGGCGTCGGCANGGCAGACTGATGCCGGCGTTCATCGCGATCTTCGGTCTTTCATTGATTTCGTTGGCGGCCTTTGCAGGTCCCGAGGACTGTTGTCCGACGCCATGCGGAGATTCATCATCAACGGTTCATGCAGCACCGATGGCCACCATGTCTGGTCAAGGCGGCGAACTGTGCGTGGCATCATGCTGTCCTCCTTCCGAAGAACAGATGTCGCCTCCACCGGTGGTTGCGGTACTCGTTGAAGCGTCTGCCTGTGAGGCTTCATGCTGTCCTTCAGGTGAGCCAGCGACGCCTTCGGCGGTTGTTGCCGTACTCACGGAAGAGCCTGCCTGTGCGGCGTCATGCTGTCCGTCTTCGGAGGATTCCTCGCCAGTCGTTGTCGCTGCGGCCAATGAAGACGATGCTGCGTGTGGGGAAGCATGCTGTCCCACAGATGCCGAAGAGATCGAAGTTGAGACCGCTGGGTTCATGGCGTTGGTCTGGCTGATCATGACCCCGCTTGGTGGACTTGTGCTTGTGGCTGGCCACCTCTGCAATCGCCATTGGAGCTGTCGATGTGCAGCAGGTTGTTGTAGCAGCAAGCAGCCGTCGGCTTGACCCGCCCAGAGTATTCAACACTGGCTCGCCACATCCTTGAGAGGTATTGGGGTGTGACGGCCGAGTTGTCNCGTCTTCCAGGTGAAAATCTGAATTTCAGAGTTGAGGTTCCCGGTGAAACGCCAAGGGTGCTGAAGCTCACGACCAATCCGGATGCGGATGTCGAGCTTGAAGAAGCGGTGCTCTCACACCTGCACAAGGCCGGTTTCGTCGTGCCCACTTCGATTCCGACGCTTCAAGACGAGACCTTTGTCAAGACCAGCATTGCGGAGATTCCTGCAGTGGCGCGTCTTCAGGTCCATATTGGAGGTGTCAGCTGGGGCGAGACCGTGTCGACTGCCGAACTGCTGTTCGAGATCGGAGCCTATCTCTCGCAGGTACACCAGTCCCTTGTTTCATTCGAACACCCGGGTTCGAAAAGAACACATCTCTGGGATCTCGCACAGGCCAATCAGCATGTCGATGCCATTCATCTGATCGATTCGCCTGAGCGGCGATCCATGATCGAGACCTGTTTTCACATGTATCGAGCATGCGGACGATTGCTTCTGCCGAAGTGTCCCCACGGAATGCTGCATGGAGATGCCAATGACGAGAATATTCTTGTTGGTGATGATCAGGTCCTGGGCATTCTCGATCTGGGTGATTGTCAGGCTGGTGCACTGGTACAGGACCTTGCCATCCTTCTCGCCTACGCACTTCAGCAAGATGGCGTCGGTGTGTCACATCTCACTTCGCTGCTGNCCGGTTATCAGAGTATTCGCCCGCTNGAACCCCGCGAACGTGAAGCACTGTTCCCGCTCGCGGTGGCCCGTCTGGCTACCAGCATCTGTGTCGCGGAAACACGCCGGATCGGTGCCCCGGATCATGAAACCTGGTATTCCCATCAGGAATCGACCTGGCGCACGCTTGATTCACTCATGGAGCGATCACCAGCCGAATGGATGGCGCTGCTCGACGGTCATCCGTCCGAGTCGGAAACGAAACGTCTTCAGGATGAGCGAGCCAGATTGATCGGGCCATCTCTTTCATTGAGTTATGACTCGCCACTGCATCTGATTCGTGGTCGCGGACAGTATCTGTATTCATCCGAGGGCCGGCCTTATCTCGATCTTGTGAACAATGTCTGTCACGTGGGTCATTGTCATCCAAGAGTCGTTGCTGCCATTGCGTCGCAAGCCGCAACATTGAATACGAACTCACGGTATCTCCATGACAACATCACGCGGTATGCCCGTCGGCTCTGTGACACGATGCCCGATGGTCTTGATGTCTGCTACTTCGTGAACTCCGGTTCGGAGGCCAATGAACTGGCCTTGCGATTGGCACGAGCGGCGACGGCCAGTCATGATGTCCTCGTCATCGATGGTGCCTATCACGGACATACGAGCAACTGCATCGAGATGAGCCCCTACAAGTTCAATGGACGCGGTGGGCATGCCAAGGCGTCCTGGGTTCATGTGGTTCCGATGCCAGATACATACCGGGGTGAAATCCGGGATCGGGACGCGGGTGCCGGCTACGCGCTCGAAGTGGGGCGGGTGATCGGGGAGGCCTGTTCAGGTGGCGGTTCGATCGCTGCATTCTTCGCCGAGACGATGCTCTCGTGCGGCGGGCAGATACCGCTCCCGGCCGGATATCTGTCTGCAGCCTTTGAACATGTGCGGCGTGCAGGGGGGCTCTGCATCGCCGATGAGGTTCAGGTTGGCTTCGGTCGTGTGGGCGATGCCTTCTGGGGATTCGAGCTCTCGGAGGTCATCCCCGACATCGTCGTGATGGGCAAGCCCATCGGCAACGGTCATCCACTGGGTGCGGTCGTCACCACACGGGCCATCGCGGATGCTTTCGACAACGGCATGGAGTACTTCTCGACCTTCGGTGGAAACCCGGTGTCATGTGCTTGTGGTCTTGCCGTCCTGGATGTGATCGAAGAGGAGGCCCTTCAGGAACGTTCACGTGTTCTGGGGCATCGGTTCCTTGAGGGGCTGGAGTCCCTCAAGAAGAAGCATTCCATCATCGGAGATGTGAGAGGCCGGGGTCTGTTCATCGGGATGGAACTGGTACGGGATCGCAAGACGCTCGAGCCTGCGGATGTGGAGGCCACGACGCTGGTCAACAGGATGAAGGATCGTGGTGTTCTGTTGAGTACCGATGGGCCGCTTCACAACGTCATCAAGATCAAGCCGCCACTTGTTCTCGATGAATTCGACATCGACATGACGGTTCGACTGCTGGATGATGTGCTTGCAAGTCTCTGAAGACACTGCTCAAAAACAGAGTTGGCCGACTCGCATGCGAGCCGGCCACCCCTCCTCTCTCTCCTGAGTCCTGAGCGTACCCGCCCCGGNCCATCAACGCCAACCCTAAAATCCCGGCAAATTGGCGAATCAGGGCCATCGTTTGCGGAGGTCTTCCGTGGTGACCGGTCCATCGTGATCGATGAGCTGTTCACGTGTCCTGGAGACATCCTCAGGGCTGACGAAGCTGGCCTTGTTGTCAAATGAGCGTCGAATGAAGAACGCAATGGCAGCAAGATCTTCATTTGATGTGAATGGTGCAGGCGGCATCGGCTGGTCGTACAGGAGGCCTTCAATCTCGACCGGGCCGTCCATGCCCTTGATGAGGATCGCCAGGAGTGGTTCCACGCCGCCGGTCACGAATGGTGAATCCGCCAAGGGTGGATAGAACCCCCTGAGTCCAAGGCCATCAGCCTGATGGCATCCGGTGCAATGTGTGTACAGCATCGAGCCGTGTTGAAGCATCTTCGCTTCGTGAGGTTTCAATCCTGTGACATCCACATTCGGTTCATAACCGGCCCGACCCGGCCAGGTCGAATGGGCGTCAATCAGGTGCAGCAGGCCATCTGCCAGTCCGGGTGATTCTCCGAGTCGACTGTCCCAATCAAAGGGGGCCGCCGAAACCTTGAGTGATCGTGGTTGTGCTGATCGAAGCTTCTGGGCCTCGATGATCGGTTGGGCCATGACANCAGTGAGCCATTGCTGATCCTCCGGCAGCGCTGCAAGCAGTTCGAGCAGTTTCAGATTGAGCGTGGGGTCTTTCTGGCGAAGCGTCGTCATCACCAGTGATCTGGCGAGTTGAGCTCGGGCGTCATCCTGCTCCACCCACTGATCCCGCCAGACAAGCTCGGAGAGCAGATCGATCTCGTTGCCGGAGGAGCCTGCGACAACGGCTGTTCGCAGAACCTGATCGGCGGGTGTTTCATTCAAGGCATCTGCGAGCTCGGTCAGGATGGTCGANGCATCGGTCGCTGCGAGCGAGGCAGCGGCCTGTCTTCGACACGAAACGGAGGGGTCATCCAGGCCGATGAGGACCTGATCCAGAACACGTGCGGAGCCAAGATGATCGGCGGCCATTCGATAGGCCTGATGTCGAATCCGGGCATCGGCATCCTCCATGGCAGAGACGAGCAGGCTGCTGCTCAGGGACTCTCTGCCATGCAGCGTCCACAGGGCATGGATGCGACCAAACTGGGAGTCGCTNGATCCGGCCATCGACTCCAGCCGATCCAGGGCTGGCTTTGACAAGTCGGTGCGATTCACGAGTTGCTGTTGGGCCAGCCGCCGGACCACGCCGTTGACGGCATCGAGCTGTTCAACCAGTTCATGGTCATCAAGGGCTGTCAGATCGGTCGGGGTTCTGGTGACATCATCATCCGGCACAATTCTCCAGATGCGGCCCATGTCGATCGGTGTATCCAAGCGGCGTTCCTCGATCTGTCGTCGAAGAAAAGTCGTCATGAAGATCTTGTGCTGGAGGATGCCTCTGTACATGTCGGTGATGTAGAGGCCGCCATCGGGGCCTGTTTCAGCATGTACCGGTCGGAATCGTTCGTCGCTCGAGGCGATGATGGCACCAATGTCCGGATCCGTCCTCAGCTCGGGTGTGAGGTGCTCCGCTCTGTGAACAAGGTTGCGGTGTTCGACGGTGTTGCCCGCGGGTTCACAGATGAAGACATCGCCTTCGTATGTGTCTCCGAGCACACTGTCCAGATAGATGGTCGGGCCACAGGCGGCCGTGAATTGACTCAGTGTGAAGTCATCGTTGAGCGTATTGGATCGATAGGCTCGATTGACCCCTGGGTTGATGCGAATCGAGTGCACTGATTGATCGGCGGGCAGGTGTTCGTAGACGCCGGAAT
This sequence comes from Phycisphaerae bacterium, assembly GCA_002702575.1. Classification (GTDB taxonomy): domain Bacteria; phylum Planctomycetota; class Phycisphaerae; order Phycisphaerales; family SM1A02; genus UBA1668. The sequence goes on from PAAJ01000020.1 coordinate 78,974, forward strand.
GGTCTCGTTGCGCACGATTCATGCTGACGACATGTTTGGGCAGGAGATCCATCAGGAGTGGGTAGGAATTGGGCGTGTAATACCACTGGCCCCAGGCATCGCTCGTGGTACCCCATTGCCCATGCGGTGGAACGGCTCGGCGGGCCAGTTCACCTNTGTTGAATCGATATTCCCAGGAGTGCTGGGAACAGTGCAACCAGTTGTCCAGTCCATAGCGAAGTCCGTTTCCAGCATGCTCGGGGCTTTCAAGTCCGCCGAAGCTGCTGTCAAGGATCGTGGTCTCATCAGCGTGATTGTCGCCATCAAGATCGCGGGCATGAATCAGGTTGGGAGGTGCGGCGACCAGGATCCCATCTTCGACAACCGCCATTGCTCGTGGAAGCACCAGTTCATCAAGGAAGACCGTTCGATCGTCCATTCGTCCGTCGCGATCAGTGTCCGTCAGGACGACGATTCGGCCATTGGGCTCGAGTTCACGTGTGCCGTCAAGATCGCTCATGTATCCCGGCATCTCGACGACCCACAGTCTCCCATCGGGTCCGAAGGTGGACATCACGGGGGCGATCACGTCAGGTTCTGCTGCGACGAGTTGAACTTTCAAGCCCTCAGGGACCTTGAATGACGACAGTGAGTCCGCCAGGCTCAACGGTGGGCTCTGGGGAATCTGAAGTGTGGGTGGCAGGGGGGGCTGGGTTTCGCCTGCACGATCACCTTGCTGGGCCAGTGTGATCCCAGGGATCAGAAGCGGTGCCATCAGGGCAGCTGGAATGGTGCGGAACAAGCTCATTGGACTTCACGATACCCGTTCAGGGCGGGATCTTCGATGGAGATGTCTGGCCTTATTCAACTCTTGCGGCCGATATCAGAAAGGTGTCAAGGCGACCCTTTCGAGAACGACTCCATGCACTGCGGCCAGGCTTCGGGTTCGACCCGGGCTGGCTGTTCATCGTGGCTGGGCTGGCCATTCTGGCCTCTGGGATTCTGCTGCCCGTTTGGCGGGAGAATCAGATGCTTGACCGCCGGCTGGAGCAATCGAGATTGGCCGAATCGCAGGTCCAGGNCCGCCTGACTCAGTCCACGATGATGTTGGATCAGCTCCGGGGCAATCAGGATGTGATTCGCAGGATTGCCCGGGCGGATCTGAACAGGCTGAATCCAGGTGATGAGCCCGTGATGCGTGATCTGGCTTCCCCGACCGGTGTTCTCCAGTGGTTGGACGCCTCAGCGGTACAGGCTGAATCAGCAAAGAATCCACTCGATGATGCGGATATGACCCAATCACGTCTGGAGCTGATGGCGACCGGTCCACGACGCCTCTGGTTCCTTGGCGCGGGTGTGATGTGCTTGTGCATCGGATTGGTCCTGTCGCCTTCCCAATCGAAGCGGCCGGCACATGGCGGCTCTGCGGTCGTCAGCTGAACGGTCAGGTGCTTGCAGGTNCGCGCTCGACAGATTTGCCATCATGATCAGCCGGGATTCGTCCTCCGGGCTCTACTGTCGATGGCATGGAACAGCAGAATCGAAATGACGCCCTCTTCCGTCTGTTGGCGGCGGAGGGCATCGGGCCAGGAATTGCCAATCGCCTGATGACACGATTTGGATCTCCTGAAGCTGCGGTTGAGGCCGATCAATCGAGCATTGCACGTATCTGCGGTCTGAATGAAGAAGCGGCTCGTTTGGTCGCTCGAGCCATCGACCAAAGTGATCCGGCATGGGAAGAGGAACGTCTGCAGGCGATCGGTGCTCGGTATGTCCTGTGGAGTCAGCCTGAGTATCCAGAGCAGCTTTGTCGAATACCAGATCCACCGCCCGTTCTTCGAATTCAGGGTCAAGATCTTGCTGGCAGTGGACGCTCGGTTGCGATTGTGGGGACAAGGAGCTGTACGGCGTATGGCCTGCGTCAGGCGTCACGGTTTGCTTCTGCATTGGCATCGGCTGGAGTGACGGTCGTATCAGGTGGTGCCAGGGGGATCGATGCGGAAGCCCATCGAGCAACGCTTCGATCAGGAGGTCGCACGATTGTCGTTCTGGGGAGCGGCCTTGGGCATCCCTATCCGCTTGAGCACAGGCCGTTGTTCAGAGAAGTCATCGAAGCTGGCGGTACGGTCTTGAGTGAGTTTTCGGTCGATCGGCCGCCACGTCCAGGTCAGTTCCCGCGTCGCAATCGCATTGTTGCCGGATTGAGTATTGGTGTGCTGGTCGTCGAGGCCCCACGTCGGAGTGGCGCCATGATCACGGCTCGGCTGGCTGTCGAATCGCAAGGTCGAGAGGCCTGGGCAGTGCCAGGATCAGTCGATCAGCGGACCTCTGAAGGATGTCATGCAGCGATAGGAGATGGCTGGGCCGCTCTGGTGCATTCTCCTGAAGATCTTCTGCAGCGTCTGGATGATGCGGGATGGTTTCGGGCTGATGCCAGAGTGGAGACGGCTCCGCGCTGAGCCTTGAGAGCAGATGAACACGATGCGTCAGATCAGATCTTGGAGAGGAGGTAGTAGGCCAGAAGGGTGATGGGCAGGAGGATGAGGAGGAATTGAAGGACGGTTCCCATCTTGCCGTTGCGAATGAACGCTGGGGGGCTATTGAAATCAATGGATGCCCTGGTGCCCGCATCAGCATCTTTGGCCAGTTCTTCAAGGCGTTCGTGGTTCTGTTTCAGCTTCGGTCCAAGCCAGGGCCAGATGAGCGAGGTCAGGATCACGCCGATCACGATGGCGATGATGACATGGAAGCCGGCAGAACTCACTGAAGAAGAAGTCTGCTCGGCAGAGGGTGTGAAATAGGCAAGCAGCCGTAAAAAGGGATCTGCTGTCGAAAGCACGTTCGTGATCTCTATCGATAAGAGCGAAGAACAGTGGTTACGACCCCTTGGATCTGGCAGCTTTCGACGATGATGGGCTCGAAGTCGTCATTGGCCGGCTGCAGCCGGATCTTGCCATCGGGCTCGCGGAAAATCGTCTTCAGGGTCGTCTCGCCATCTGGAAGGAGGGCGACAACACGCTCTCCGTCCCTTGCAGTGTTTCTTCGTTCGACCAGCACGTAATCGCCATCGAGGATGCCTTCATCCTTCATCGAATCGCCTTCGACTCTCAGTGCGAAGGTTCCGGCATTCGTGCCCATCCTGGGGCCAACGAGATTTTCAAGGTCGAGCATGTCGTCTTGTTCACACTTCTCGATGGGCATGCCCGCTGCAATTCGACCCACCAATGGGAACTGCAGGGGCGCTACCTCATCGGGAAGCGGAGCGTCCTCAACGATTGACAAAGAGCGTGCCTTGTGTGCTTCTCTTGCAAGGACTCCCTTGCGAATGAGCGCCTCGACGTGTTCGAAGGCCGTCACCTTGCTGACGCCTGTGGCTTCGGCCAGCTCCTGCATCGTCGGCGAATAGCCGTTGGTCAGGCGACTTTCTCGAATCAACTGCACGATGCGAAGCTGCTTTGGGGTGAGATTCATTCTGCATCTGGTCCTTGTCGAGGTGGGGGGTTCGAATCGAGGTCTCTTTGACGGCGGGTATCGGGCGAACAATTCCAAACAGTCGGTCCAGCAGTGTCCTGGGTGCCTTGAGGATTGCAGTCGGGAGTGGAAGAACCTGTTTGTCGATTCTGAGGTCNTGTCCGGCCTGGGCAACCAGGCGAGGTGTTCGACCTCTGTTTCCCGGATGTTCAATCACGAATGCGGTTCTGAAATCTCCTCCCGGGCCTGTCTGGACAAGTGGCTGCTGCATCTCAATTCACTCCCTGGTGTCCTGGCCCAATCCGTGGGCCTTTCCGTTTCGATTCTCAATTCGCTGTCAGCGACTTGAGCGTGTCGAGTGCGAGAGGTCGGCGGGTTCGCCTCTTCCCTCATGTCGAACCCGCCTGACCTGCGTCGGTCACGCTCAGCCTTCTTTTTCGACCCTCCAGGCCCTCCCTGGCTGGCTTGGAGCATGCCGGGCAGGGAGGACACTAGATCTTGTGGGTCAAACTGGCTGAGATACATCTGGCGGAGTACACCTCGACAAGAACTCGTAGCTGACTTGAACTTCCTATCGACCAGGGCGTTCGGTATTCGTTAGCATAACAGCAACCTTACGGATTTTCCTAGTCCAGACCACCCAGAAACCCTCATTCTCGGTCTCAGCCCCTCGATTGACCCGAACAGATGCTCCATGGGCGGATGTCCTCATCTCGTTACCCTGAACTCATGAGCCCCATTGAATCCAGCAAACTGGTTGCTTCATCACCTCCGGATCCGCTTTCAGGTTCCGATATGACGTACTGGTCCCTGAGTCGGGACATGACCTTTCTCAATCATGGCAGTTTCGGCGCCAGGCCCAAGGACATCGTCCAGGCCCAGTTGGATCTGAAGCGGCGACTTGATGACGACCCCGCTGACATTCTCTGGGTCCGTGGTGAATCCCTGCTGGAGGAGGCGACCGCTCAGCTGGCGGGATTCCTTCAGGTTTCGCCTGATGATCTGGTCAGTGTCGTCAACGCGACCCAGGCCGTCAATGCTGTGGCGCGGGCCCTGGACCTTCAGCCGGGTCAGAACATCATTGCAACCAATCATGGCTACAACGCGGTCAATCAGACATTGAGGTATGTCGCAGAGCGTGTCGGGGCTACGCTTCGTCTCATCGATCTGGAACAGTCGCTTTCCGATGAAGCCGTGCTGATCGAGGCGTTCGAGTCAGCGATGGATGATCAGACGGCACTGGTCATGCTTGATCACGTGTCGTCACCGACTGCCTTGTTGTTTCCTGTCCATGAGATTGTTCGACGTTGTCGTGAGCGTGGAATCCGCATCATGGTCGATGGTGCACATGCACCCGGGATGCTGGACCTGGATATCACTTCCATCGGAGCGGACTTCTACACGGGGAATCTGCACAAGTGGGTATCGGCCCCTCTTGGTGCGGCCTTTCTGCATGTTCGTCCGGAGCATCACGCTGCCGTCCATCCTGCATCGATCAGTCATTATCTCGGCGAGGGCTTTCAGAAGGAGTTCTCGTGGACAGGTACCTGTGACCCATCGTCCTATCTCACGGCACCGGCTGCGATTGCATGGTTCGCCGAACGGTTCGGTTGGTCATCTGTCCGTGAACACAATTGTCAACTGGTCGCCTGGGCGACCGGGAGGCTGTGCGATGCGTGGTCGGTCGATCCGCTGGATGTTCCTGAGGCCAGTCGATTGACGTCGATGCGAACGATCGAATTGCCGCCGCGTCTCCGGAATCACTTCGATGTCGTTGAAGATTGGCGTCACTGGCTCCGTGATGAGCACGCCTTCGATGTCGCAGTTCACGATTGGGGAGGGCGATGGTGGATTCGCCTCTCCGCCCATGTGTACAACCGTCCCGAAGAGTACGAACGGCTCATCAAGGTCGGGTTGAAGGGATATTGAATGGCCAGGTCGACTATTGCGCAACGACCACGAGCTCTGTTCCCTTGAGGCTGCCGCGTGCGGCATCCGCTGCTGCCCGAGTCGTGAATGAGCCGATCTGCACAAGGTAGAGCGTGTCCCCTCGCCGATCCGTGCGAGTTCGAATCGTGGCATCTCCAAGGATGCAGTTCTGCTCGTTCAGCTTCGATCGGAGATGCTCAGCCCCACTTCGATTCCGGTAGGCGCCGGCCTGCAACGTGTAGCGATCACGCAACGCACGGAGCTCGCCGGTCGTTCTGCTGGGTGCAGCGGGCATCCGTGAAAGCCATTGATCTTCAGCCTGGGAATCGTTCATGGCCTGGGCCGCGGCGACAGCCAGTTCTGCGGCGCGACGTCGATGGGTCTCCGGCAGATTCGGCCATGCTCTGGCCAGCCCCGACAACGTCAGGGACGGGTTGCCTTTGGAGAGATCGATCTGTGCGAGCATCACACGGGCCTGGGCAGCCAGCGCGGGGTCGCTGCCGGTCGTGACGAAGCGAAACTCGGCTTCGGCATCCTGCAGGCGTTTCTGGCGGTAGTCGCAGAGGCCGATGATCCAGGCGGCTTCCTCGGACTCGGGCAGTTCGTGCGATCGGTAGGGTTGNGCGAGTGTTCTGGCGCGATTCAGATCGCCAGATTCATAGCTGGCCGAGGCCATCGCCAGGGGGGATCGGTTGTTCTGGGAGGCAGCGCACCCCGAGACCAGAATCAGGGTTGTGAGGCACATCAGCAATCGCAGCATGTGGCAGTCTCCATCCTTGGATCGCACAAGAGTACACTGGCAGCCAGTCCGGCGGGGCGATTCCCCGCCGTCCAGAACAGAAGAACGCTCATGAAACTACTCAAGCCCATTCTTCGCCATTGGCGAAATGCTCCTCTCCGCATCGTCTGTGAAGATGACCATCGACAATGGCGGGGCGTCATGATGTGGGCAGCCGCCCGACACCTTGCGAAATGGGTGGCGACTACCACCGATGCGCCTCATGTCGGTATTTTTCTGCCCACGTCGGGTGCNTTTCCAATTGCGATGGCCGCCAGTTGGTTGTGCGGTCGCACCATCGTGCCCCTCAACTACCTTCTGGCTCGTGACGAGCTTGACTACATCATCGATCACTCCGAGCTCGATACCGTCATCACGGCGACGCCCATGCTGGATCGATTTGGTGACATGCCGGATCATGTCCAGTCGCTGAGGATGGATCGAATGGACGCCAAGGGCTTGCCGCCAATGATGCGTGCGGTCAAGCGTCCAGACGACTTCACGGCCGTCATTCTCTACACATCCGGTACATCGGGTCGCCCCAAGGGCGTCATGCTCAGTGTCGACAACCTCGCAACGAACGTTTCGCAATGTCGTGAGTGGGCTGATTTCACGAAGCGTGACAGCTTCCTCGGGGTCCTGCCCCAGTTTCACAGCTTCGGTCTGTGTGTCTGCACGATTCTCCCGTTCATCCTGGGTTGCAAGGCGCTGTATACCGCCCAGTTCAAGGTNGTGAGAGTGCTGGAGCTGCTGCGTCGCTGTCAGCCGACGGCGTTCATGGCGATTCCATCGATGTACAACGCGTTGCTTCAGTCCAAGTCGGCGAAGGCGGGGGACATGTCATCACTGCGATTCATCGTGTCCGGTGGTGAGCCGTTGCCGGATGCGGTGTATGAAGGATTCGCGTCGCGATTCGACCGCAAGATCTGTGAAGGGTTTGGAATGACCGAGACATCGCCGGTCACCAACTGGACCTTGCCACATGAGGAACGACGGGGAACGGTTGGTCGATCGCTGCCCGGTATCGAGCAGATCATCGTCGGTGAAAACGGTGAGCGACTCGGGCCCGGAGAAGATGGTGAGCTTCTGATTCGTGGTGGGAATGTCATGCAGGGCTACTACAAGATGCCCGAGGAGACGGCCGCCACGATCAATCAGGACGGATTTCTGCGAACAGGAGACATGGCTCGAATCGATGACCAGGGATTCCTGTCCATTACGGGTCGGATCAAGGAGATGCTCATCATCGGAGGTGAGAATGTCTTTCCGCGTGAAATCGAAGAAGTGCTGGTGAAGCATCCAGACGTCTCGGAGGCTGCCGTGATCGGCATGGAAGATCCCTCGAGAGGTGAAGTTGCGCTTGCGTTCGTGGAACTGGTTGACGGTGCCACGTTCGACTCGGGTGCGCTTCGATCNTGGTGTCGAGAATCACTCGCTGGCTACAAGGTTCCCCGCGATATCCGGCACGTGGAAGCCTTGCCGAGGAACCCGACCGGCAAGGTCATGAGGCGTGCGTTGTCGGCCGAGACGGTGGGCGTCGCATGAGTGACGAACGGCTTCTCAGGCTGGCCCACAGTCCGGATCCGGATGATGCGTTCATGTGGTGGCCCCTGGTGGGCATCGATGGATCCGGGCCCACCATCGATACCGGTCGATGGCGATTTGAACTGGTGACCGAGGACATCGAGACNCTCAATGCACAGGCGGAGGAGGGGCTGTATGACATCACCGCCATCAGCTGCGCACACTATCCGGCTGTTCGACATCGATACGCCTTGACGGCCTGCGGCGCATCGATCGGTGACGGCTATGGACCGAAGCTCGTGACCAGGACACCGATGGATCTGGAAGCCTTCAAGCGAAACCCGCCCAGAACAGCGGTGCCCGGCGCCCGCACCTCGGCGTTGACGACCACGAGGATGCTGCTTGAGGGGCAACCCCTGCCTTGTGAGGTTGTTCCGTTCGATCGCATCATCGATGAAGTTGCCCAGGGTCGTTTCGAGGCCGGTCTGGTCATCCATGAAGGGCAGTTGACCTACGGGGAGTCGGGGTTGCATCTGGTCGTCGATCTTGGGGCATGGTGGAAATCGCAGACGGGTCTGCCGCTTCCGTTGGGCGGGAATGCCATCCGTCGCGACGTCGAAGCGCTCGGTGGACCCGGTTCACTCGAGGAAGTGGCGGTCATTCTCAGACAGTCCGTCGAATGGTCGATGGCGCACAAGGACCAGGCTGTCGAGTGGGCGATGAACTGGGGCCGCGGAATCGATCGTGAGACGGCTACGACGTTCGTGGAGATGTATGTCAACAAATGGACTCTGGATGTCGGGGATACCGGGCTCGAGGCGCTCCGCACGTTCTTCAGTCGGGCTCATGGCCTCGGCATCCTCGAAGACGCCGGGCCGGTTGATGTGATCGGGCTCAGATCCTCGGCGGATCAGGGTCGGCAGAAGGCATAGCACCCGTTACAGTGGGGGCTGATCTCATGGGAATCGAACATGACTGAATTGCCATCGGAAACTGCTCTTGGATTTCGCGTTCCGGCTGTTCGCCAGTTCAGCATCTTCCTTGAAAACCGTGTCGGGAGACTGCTCGAGGTTCTGCGGGCCTTCGACGATGCCGTCGATGTCCAGATTCACTCCATCGCCGTGATGGAAGCGTCCGATTACGCGGTCGTCAGAACCATTCCGGACAATGCCGATGCGGCACGACTTCTGCTGAGGGAGTCGGATCTGACCTTCTCGGAGACCGACATTCTGGTCGTGGAGACTTCGGAGGAGTATCCACTCTCCCAGTTGTGTCAGCATCTTCTTGGTGCTGAGATCAACATTCTCTTCATGTACCCGATCATGACGGACAATCCTCTGACCGAGGGGTCACGCATGGCGTTGTGCGTCGATGAGAATGAATTCGCGGGGCAGATCCTGTTGAGGAAGGGATACCGACTCTACGGGGCGGAGGACCTTCGGTAGGTCCATCACTCCTCCGATGTATTCCGGTCCGGATCCGGTTCGAGGACCGGCAGGGTGAACTGTTCCATGACCTCGCTGAACGGGCGTCGATTGCCAGTTGCATCAATGACGATCGGGTCCACGTCGACATCCGGTGAACGGATGATCTCGACGGCATCAAGATGGGAATCCTCTCGCATGCTGCGCACGGTCTCCAGGCCGTCGGTGACTCGGCCGAATACGGTGCGTTCCTGATTCAGGTGTGGTGCCGGGAAATGATAGATGCACCATTCACACCCAGCGGAATTCTCGTTGCTGGCCATGGGAAGGTACATCGCCAGTGTTCCGCTGTAGAAATCGCGGCTTCCAGGCAGCGCTCTCTCGGTCGGAAGGCTGTAGGGGACACCGATTGGCAGCGTGCCGCCGATGGATCGGAATCCGGTCTGGACCTGTCCGAACGGAGTATNGTCGTAGAGGCCTCTGCTGGTCATGGCCAGAAAGGCCGCCACGGTATTGGGCGCTTCGTCGAGAAAGAGTTCCACTTCGACCGGTTGGCCGTCGATCATCAATCGGACCTTCGGGTTCGTATCTTCGGCAGCATCGACGACGCGTCGATCGAGCTCCGTTGGCCATGACTCCGCAGCTTGCTTTCGCAGTGGAAGCATGAATGTCAATCGGCGTTGAAGTCCCGAAGCCGAATCGATCGAATCCAGATCGATGGACGACATGATCTCATGGGCCCTGTCGAATTCGTGGTCCGCATAATGACAGTCCGAATAGAGGTAGGCGATCTTGGGATCGGCAAGGTGTTCCTCGGGGAGCTTGCCGAGGACTTCGCGAGCGTCAGCGAACCGGTTCGCCGCTCGCAGTGAATGACCCCTGTTCTTCATGACCTCCGGGTCGTCGGGATGCATCGCAAACAGAAGGTCATTGAGTTCCATGGCATGCCAGACATCCGATTGTCGCCTGGCCGTGATGAAGGCCAGGGCCTGGGGCAAGGTCTCCGGGGTGGCGATGAGTTCCTGGAAACGCGCATCAATGAGTGAAGGATCGATCTCTCTGGCGGTGATGATCCATGCATTCAGGTACATCAGGCCTTCAGGCTTGCTCTTCAGGAGGATGTCCACGATTTCAAGTGCTCTTTGATTGCGATCCGTGGATGCGTAGTAGGCAGCCCACTGCAGGCCGGTCTGGATGTTCTCCGGCTGGATCTGGAGCATGTCGAGCGCCGTGTTGTCCACGCAGGTGTCATTGCGCAGTTCTCCGCACAGGCTGGCCTTGAGGTTCAGCGCTTTCAGATCCTCAGGATAGGTCTCGAGATAGAGTTCGGTCGCCTTGAGCAGTGTCGTGAGCTGGTCCAGGATGGTCTCTTCAGTGAGGCCGGCATCCTGCATGTTCTGACGGACATCCTGTGCTGCCTGTGCGAGCCGTTTCCATCGACTTTCCTGGAGCGACGCCTCATCCGAGTCGCTGGTCACCAGTGGGTCTTCTTGAAGCGTTCCTTGCGTGGGTGGCTGTACTCCGAGGCACATCGTGGCCGGAGCGAGCACCGCCAGAACATTCAGGAGTCTGCGGGGTACGTGCAGCATGTCTTTTCGGTCTCCCAGAGGCGGACGCGATGGAGATGGACGCCTTGATCCATCAATGGTTTCACGAGTCTCTTGTGACACATCAGCGTGATGTTCTCAACGGTGGGGTTGCAATCCTTGAAATCATCGACATCCAGGTTGAGATAGGTGTGGTCGTAGTCCTCGATGACATGCTGATCGACAATGCTGTCGAGGTCCATGACGCTGAAGCCATGTCCGGGCTTCGNTTCATCGCTGGGCACTCGGACCTCCACCTCGAGGCGGTAGTTGTGGCCGTGCCCATTCGGGTTGCAGCATTTGCCGAATACTTCCCGATTGATCTTGTCGTCGTATTCCGGATTGTGCAGTCGATGTGAAGCTGCGAACTGATACTGCTGTGCGAGCAGGAAGCTGGACATGTCCGTGGTCTCCATCGAAATACGGTAGGTCGGAGAAAGAAGCCAATCCACCCGATTGAGGGTCGCCTTCAGATGCTGGGCCATGCCCGGCATGGCGTCCTTGAGGATGGCATTGGGTGAGGGGCCGGCATTCTGCAAGGCTGCTGAGATTCTTGGAGCCATCGCGTTCCGTACAGCCTTGTCCATTTCATAGATGCTTTCGACGAAGCCGGTCCGTTCCTCCGGTGTTCCCGTGCAATGGAGGATGAATTCGTAGAAAGCACCGAGCTTGGCCGTGGAGACCAGCGATGCGAAGGAGTTGTCGGAGGAGCCGATCGTCTCCTGGCCGGGAGCGATCATCAGCCTGACGGTTCTTGAAAGCGAGATCTCGGGGGCGTTGCTCATGCTGTCTCACACGATAGCCTCGAGGCTATACTCGCGCCACCTCCATGGCTCAAGAAACAACAGGAAGATCTCCCGGAATCCGTTGCGATCGAGCAGCCTGGAGCTGCCTGGTGATCGCGAGTGTGCTGACATGTCTGTCGAGCTGTCATTCCGGACAACAGCCCACTGATCCGCAGTCGACCGTCGAAATCCGGACGGCTGTCCGCTCGCAGGACCAGGTTCGATTGCAACCCGGTCTGGCGATCGAGCCGGATACGAAAACAGTCCTGCTGGAGGCAGAGATCTGTCTCCGGGAGGGTTGGCTTGAGCAGGTGGTCTGTTCACCCGGTACACGGGAGCATGAGTCCATCATGGTGACGTCAGTCGAAGCGTCGGCGCTTCATGCGGCACTTCTGGCAGCTGGGCAGACACCTGGTCGTCCAGGTGCCTGGAGGTGGGAGGGTGATCGAGTGCATCTGGACCCACCGGCCGGGAGTTCACTGGAAGTCATGGTCTCAGAGGATCGACTGGACTGGGTGCCCCTGCTTGATTGGATCACCAACAGTGAAGGGCGATCACCGAAAGGCCACTGGGTTTTCGGTGGATCCACGTTTCGAAAGCCGGATTCGGTACCGGTCGGGACTTCGTTGTACGAAGCGGATCTGTCCGGTTCGATCATCGGTCTGGTGACCTTCGGTGATGAGACGCTCGGATTCAGCGCCGTCATTCCCGATGAAGTCGATGCGGCGCCAGAGGAGTGGCGTGCTCGAACACGGTCGATTCCGGAAATCGGAACCACGGTTCATGTTCGAGTTCGTCCGCTATCCCATCGGCGTTGACATCACGGCAGTGCCTTCACACCTTCTGGCGGCACAGAGTGCGATGGCGATGGCGTCGGCGACATCGGGCGGATCTGGCACATGATCAAGTCCCAGTTGAGCTGCGACACTGGCCTGGACCTGTTGTTTGCGGGCATGACCGCGACCGGTCACGGCTTTCTTCACCTCGGTTGCCGCGAATTCATCGATGGGCAGGTTTCGTCTGCCTCCGCTCAGGAGAATGACGCCTCTGGCGTGCCCCATGAGAATGGCGGTTCTGGCTCTGTGGGCATGGGAGAAGACCTGCTCTACGGCAAGTCTGTCGGGTGACAGTTCCGTCATGACGGCTTCCAGATCGCGTTCGAGTGCAGCCAGACGACTGGCCAGGGAGGCCCGTCGATCCAGACGAAAGACGCCGCCTTCGACGAGCACCGGCTCGGCATGGCCGGGGAGCACATCGACACACCCGTACCCGGTGAACTGAAGGCCTGGATCAATTCCAAGAAAACGCATCTGAAGTGCTATCGACCGTTGTCGCCTGCTGGCTGGACTTCACGTTGAAGTTCATCGGATGCGACACTGCCGTCAGCCAGCCTGAGCACCCGATCGCATCGGCCAGCGACATTCTCATCATGAGTCACCATGATGATCGTCAGCCCCTCGGCATGGAGTTCGTCGAAGAGATCAAGGATGGATCGACCCGTGGCGGAATCCAGATTTCCCGTTGGTTCGTCCGCCAGGATGATCGAGGGGGTTCCGACCAGGGCGCGGGCTACGGCAACACGTTGCTGTTGCCCGCCGGAGAGCTGAGTGGGGCGATGTCCAAGTCGATCGCCGAGGCCGACACGGCTGAGCATCCGGACCGCTTGNTCATGTCGATCTTGACGATTGATTCCCCTGTAGAAGAGGGGCACCTCGACGTTTTCGGCGATCGTCAACTCGGGGATGAGATTGAAGGACTGGAACACGAAGCCGATCTTTCGGCCACGAATCAGACTGACCGCCTCATCATCCAGAGCGGCGATATCGCTTCCATCAAGCCGGTACTGACCGGAGGTCGGCTGATCGAGTGCGCCCAGTAGATTCATCAGCGTACTCTTGCCTGAACCGGACGCGCCCATGATGCCCATGTACTGGCCACGGGGGATCTTGAGATCCAGTGGCTTGAGGGCTTCGACGAGGATCGTGCCATCTGGCCGTGAATAGGTCTTCGAGAGGCCTCGAAGTTCAATGACCGGTTGTGCGGGGTCCGCCGTGTTCATGTCGACATGATACGGCGACTGGCTGCGGAACCTACACTGCCAATCATGATTCGTCCGACCAGAGATGCCTTTCTCAAGATGGCCCGTGATCATGACGTGGTGCCGATGGCCCGTCGTCTCATGACGGATCAGCTCACGCCCGTCCTGGCCTATCGAAGACTGGTCGCAGATGACGCCCGTCTGGATTCGAGTTTTCTTCTTGAATCCGTCGAGGTCGGTGGCCAGGTCGGCCGCTTTTCCCTGATGGGTGCCCGGCCAGCCATCGAGTTGACGGTCCATGGGCAGGAGGTTCGTGTCAGGACATCGTCCGATGGGGCAGTGCGAACAGAGTCATGTGACAACCCGCTGGATGTTCCAAGGCAGTTGATGAAGGGTTGGCGTGTGGCGAGGCTTCAGGCGGATGCCGGTGAGGCCTTGCCCCGCTTCGTCGGTGGGTGGTGTGGTCATGTCGGATACGACGCGGCGAGATGGCTGGAGCCGGAGTCTCTGCCACTTGATTCGGCGCCGCGAGATGATCGTGGACTGCCGGATCTGCAGCTTGGCCTCTATCGCGAAGTCGTCGTGATCGATCATGTCTCCAAGGTGCTCCATGTGATCGTGCATGTTGATCTGCGGGATCACGAGACACCCGAAGCAGCCTGGGACCACGGCGAGGATCGCATGGCGGATCTGGTCGATCGGCTTCAGTCTCCATCGGTCCGGCTTCCTGCTGGATCGGTGGATCTTGATCCGGCAGCCAATCCGGCAGGCGGGATGACATCAAGCATGTCCAGAGAGGCCTTCGAGGGCGTCGTCGAACAATGCCAGGCGTACATCCGAGCAGGTGATGTCTTTCAGGTCGTTCCCTCTCAGCGATTTGAACGCGAGACAACAGTCGATCCCTTCGCGATCTACCGTTCTCTTCGCATCGTCAATCCAAGTCCATACATGATCTACATGCAGAGTCCCGAACTGGTTCTTGCAGCATCCTCTCCGGAGATCCTCTGTCGAGTCGAAGGTCGTCAAGTGACCAGTCGACCACTTGCCGGTACCCGTCGAAGAGGCGCGACCGACGAAGAGGATCGGTCGCTTGAAGCGGATCTTCTTGCCGACGAAAAGGAACGAGCGGAGCATGCGATGCTCGTCGATCTTGCGCGCAATGATCTCGGGACCGTGTGCGAAGTCGGTTCCGTGGAAGTGACCAGGCTCATGGAAGTCGAGCGGTACAGTCATGTGATGCATCTGAGTTCAACCGTGGTTGGCACTCTGGCGGCTGGTCGTGATGCGTGGGATGCCCTGCATCATGTTCTGCCAGTCGGGACCGTCAGCGGTGCACCCAAGATCCGGGCCATGCAGATCATCGACGAGCTCGAGCCCGTGAGACGTGGTCCGTATGCCGGTGGCATGGGCTTCGTAGGCTTTCACGACGATCTCGATATCGCCATTGCCCTGAGGACGATGGTTGTTCCAGCACGTGACGAAGGCGACCGATGGCGTGTTCATCTTCAGGCCGGTGCTGGCGTGGTTCTGGATTCGGACCCCGCCCGGGAGTACGAGGAAACGCTCGGCAAGGCCGCTGCGCTCGGTCGGGCGATCGATCTCGCCGAAGCCGCATTCGGTGAATCGGACGTCCCGGGTGAAGGGCGCGTCCAGGATTCCTGATCAGTCCAAGTCGCCTTCGGCCTTCATGATGTCGATCAGCGCTTGGGCATGGGTGCGGATGCCGTCATGTCCACGATCCATCGCGACACCCAGATCCTTCTGCACAGCCTGCTTCGAGAAGCTGTTCTTCGAGGACGTGGGGCTGTCCATGTTGATGGTGGCTTTCACGCCCAGGAGATCCGCAATGATGGAGGCCCAGTCACCCCAGCGTGCATAACAGTCCGCGAGGTGATACGAGCCCGACGCTGGATGGGGTCTCGTCAGAGAAGCTGAGACGCAGGCTGCGACATCATCGACATGGATGAACTTGCCGCCACCGGCTCGATCGTAGGCGGCCTTCTGGGCAATCGTTCTGATGATCGGATACCCGATCGAACGTTTCGGTCGAGGATCGATTCCATAGACGGCAGCCGGTCTGAGCGACGTGAAGGACAGCTGGTGCGACGTGTGCATCGCCCAGAGATGGGATTCCAGGCTGGCCTTCAAGGCGCCATACAGATTGCCTGGAAGTGTGGGGTGGTCCTCGTCGACTTCGCCTCCCCAGCGATCCCGCATGTGATGGTGAACAGCCACGGAGCTGATGAACACAACCGGAATGCCTCGGTCTGCGGCCTGCTGGAACAGTCTCAGAGACGGTGTCAGATTCACTTCAATGTGGCGATCGAGCGACTCGTTCTTGAGCACCTCCCAGTCGACACTGTTGTGGACAAGCGCATCCACATCGGCCATGAGGGCGGTCTGGTCTTCGGGGTGCTGCTGTGTGCCGACCACGACGTGGTCGAGCAGGTCGTCCACATGATCCCGGCGGCTGGTCGTTCGGACCATGCCCTGGACCACATGCCCATCGGCCTTGAGTCGGCGGGCGATGGCGGCTCCGATGAATCCAGACGCTCCTGTCAGTGCTACTCTCATGGAGGCACTGTATACCGGTGGCCGGCCACGGTCCTCCCCGGCGTCATCTAGAATGTCGTCAGCGGCACAGTGGTGTGCCCGGCCAACGGAGTATTTCTGTGTCCGAGGTCCGTCGCCACCCCCGACGTCGATTCATCATCCTGCTGGCCATCAGCGGTCTTCTGCTGATGGCACTCGTTCTCATCTGGATCCTGTACCGCCCTGGCGTGATGGCATCTCTCTTTGCGGGTCGCCTTGGTGACATGTTGGGCGGAGAGGTCGAGTACGAAGAAGCGGTCTGGCTGGACTCCGGTGAACTGGAAATCACCGGTCTTCGGTTGCAGGCGCCCGGGCTCCAGGGTCCAGCGGGACAGATTGCGATGGTCGACTCGCTTCTGCTGGATCTTTCTGTGGCGGGCATCCTCGGAGGAGAGGTCGTTCGCAGCATGGAAGTCCATGGGGCGACGCTGCGGCTGGCCGAAGACCGTGTCAATCCGTGGCGATACAACATCAACCAGCTGACGCCGGAAGAGGGGGGCGATGGTGGCGGCAGCCTGCCATCGGTACTGGTCTCCGGTCTTCGACTTGAAACGGGCACCTTCGACTCGACTGTGAAGGAGAGCTGGACTCTTGTTGGAAGTGGTTTGTTCGAAGGTGCTGCGCAGGCCTCCGATGTCGATGACTTCGAATTTGAACTCGATGAGATCCTGCCTGATGCCGATGCAAGACAGATCCGTCTCAAAGGTGGCCTGGATACATCCACTGGTGTGGTGTCGATCGCAATCACAGGCGTGTCCCTTGATGACGAACTCAAGTCGATCATTCCGGCATTGGGTGTCCGGGATGTCTGGGAAGCGCTTGAACTGAGAGGCTCGCTTGACCTGATCGAGGCCACTCTTCAGGCCGGTCACCAGCCACAGGTGGAGCTTTCGTTGAAGGATGTCGACCTGGTGCTGCCGGAGTCCTACATTCCCGAGGATCAATGGGTTCATTATCACGAGGGCAGAATCACCCCGATTGACGGTGATCCCAGATTGCATGTAGATCGCGGGATCATCCGCTTCACCGGTGATTCGTTCGAGCTGGATGATCTGGACGGCTATGTGATCGCCGAAAAGAATGATGATGGTGTCTCGCCGGTTCCCTATGTCATCAACCTCACCGTGAGCGAGCTTCCCGATCTGTCGTCGATTGATGATGCCGATGTCGACATCGCGTCTCTTCTCGGCAGAGCCCCCTTCAATCTCAGACTTCAGACCGAGGACTTTCAGTTCGAGCAGGGAGGTTCGGCCGATCTGCCCATCGATGTGGCGGATATCTTCGTCTTGTTCGGTGTGGAAGTGTGCACCGTCGACATCGATCTGAATTTCTGGAGGGATTCGGCCTCCTCCTCCACTGGTGAGGAGCAGCCCGTGCTGTTCAAGGGCGATCTCCTGATCGAGGATGCGGCAGGCGCCTTCGAGCGATTTCCCTATCCGCTTCGCAATCTGAAGGCCTCGATCAGCTTCGACGATCGCATGGTCGACCTGCTGGACCTGGCGGCGGATGGATCCGGCGACAGTCGGATTCAGATGAGCGGCAAAGTCTCCTCGGTCGCAGCGCCCAGCGTGAACATCCGTTTGCAGGCGACGGATCTGCCGCTCGATGCAGCGTTGATCGAAGCGATGCCCGCGGAAGCGACCTCCATGATGCAGTCGCTCTTCGGTCGTCATGGTGCGTTGTCCACGGTCGAGACCAAGGGAGATGCTTCGAGTCATGAACTCGTCGGCCTGGATCTTGACATCAGTCGGCCTGAAGGCCGCGATCAGTACACGTCTCTGTCGGGTCTCATCACCTTCGATCAGTTGAGTATCACATGGGATGGTTTTCCATATCCCATCGAGCTTGGCCAGGGGCGAATGGAATGGAAAGGTGACGAGCTCCAGATCGAGAACGCGACAGGTGACGGGCCGGTCCTCGTGCAGACGGCTGGTGGGGGCACCGGCATCTTCGGCGGTGTCATCTATCTGCCGGAAGAAGATCAGGCGGCTTCAGGCCGACTGGAGATCTCGGTCACGGATGATTTGATCACGCCCGAGTTGATCAGCGGCCTTGAAGTCATCTCGCCTGGTGAGGCGGCACTTCTCAGATCGCTTGGGTTGATCGGTCGTGTTGATTANGAGGGTCGCGTGGCGGTGATTCCGGGATCACCCATGGAGTACGACCTGTCTCTCTCCCTTGAAGACGGAGACGTGACCCCGACAGACGATCTGGCGGGGATTCTTGATCTGCCGGGCCCGGTCTGGCCAAGTGGATTCCAGCTTCATGATGTGGAGGCCTCGTTGCAGGTCACACCTGAAGCCATCAGGATCGATTCGCTGGGTGGTCACAATGCGATGACGACGCTCGAGCTGGAAGGTGAGATCATCTCATCGCCTGTCGAGGACATCCAGGTGTCTCTGGTCGTCGATGCGTTGCCGATGAGCGAACGCATTGCCGTGGTCTTTCCCGAGAATGAACGACCGACCCTTCTCGACATCTGGGAAGGCTGGAATGGCAGGGGGTCCATTTCATTGTTGTTGACTCTGGACAGTCCGGAGAACGGTGGACTTCAGGGGACCATCAGTGATCTTTGGATCGAGGCGGCTGGAGGCGATACGTGTCGACTCGCTGCAGGAAGCCTGTCGTTCGATGACATGGAGGTTCTGCTCGACGAGTTGGAGCTCGAGTTCAGGCCTGAAGGAAGACGGCCTGATGAGGCCTGGTCCATGTTCGTCGACGGTGAACTCGAACGAGGCCAGTTCGGTCGGGATGTCGTCAGTATCCGGACTGATCGTGGTCGTTTCGGATCGGTCGTGCTGAGCGAAGTCGTGGCCAATCTGATGTCCAGTACCAATGGAGACATCTGGCGAGGGCTTCATGCCGACGGCTGGTTCCGAGGCGTCTTTCAGCTGGACACCGAGCGTGAGGACATCTGGTCGCTTGCACTCGAGCCCGAGAGCGTCAACATGCACCATGAAGGTGAAATCGTCGAGGCTGTCTTCGAATCGGCTGTGGTGGAGATCAATGGATCGGGGCAGGCGTCGGGTCGTGTGATGGGGCAGTCCAATTTCGGAGAGTTCGATGTGGATGCCTGGGCCCTTCGAAATGGTGTCCCAAGAGTCGAGATCGACTTCGACTTCGATGGTCAGCTCGGCGCGCCGGCTGCAAGGGCCATTCTGCCGGATGCCTTGGGGGACGTTCTTGGGGAATTGAACTGGGATGATGGTCGTGGGACCCGTATCGAGAACGGTCGGCTGATCATCGAACTCGACGAGTCCGGCAAGGCGGAGGGCCTCGAAGTGAAGGGCGACGTCACGCTCTCCGATGCCGCCATGGATCTTGGTGTGACGATCGACGAGATCGACGCCTCACTGTCCGGAAGCTACTCGGTGAGCGGAGACGGACCTGCGCGTCTTGAAGTCGGGTTTGATTCTCCAGGGGTTCGAGCCGTGGAGCGATCCGTGGTCGATATCACCGGAAGCATGTCGCTTTCCGAGGATGGCATGCGGCTGCTCCTGCCGGATCTCCGTGGCACCATTGCGGATGGGGCCATTTCGCTGGCGGCTTCGCTCTCCGTTGATTCCGACAATCCGTTTCGATCCAGTGAAGATGATGACTGGGATCTGGAACTTCTGATCGCCAATGCGGATCTTCTCAGGCTGTTCGGCGGCGAACCGGAGGATCGAGTCGATGAGGNGAGTCNNACTGGTGATCCGGATTCTGCAATCGATGTTGCGCCATCGTCGGAGGCGGATTCAGTCGAGGGTCGCGTCTACATGAGCATGTACATGGGCGGGCGTTTCGATCGGCCGGAGTCGCGGCGTGGTCGTGGACATGTCCGGATCGTGGATGCNGTCCTGGGCGATGTTCCCGTCATTGTCGGTATCCAGCAGATCCTTCATCTGACGGTTCCGACATTGTCGCGGCCGGATTTCGTGGATATCGACTACTACGTCTCTGGCAACAGCATCATTCTCAACGACATTCTCATCGAGAGCAGTGTCGGGGAATTCTCGGTCTTCCGACTGGAGGGCAATGGCGCCTATGACTGGGCCAAGGCCGAGATTGCGGCGGAACTCGTTCCAAGAGGGGGGGTCATGGTCGTCGATGAGCTCATCGGGCTCGTTCAGGACCATCTCTATGCAGTCGGGATCTCGGGGCCGATCGAAGATCCTGAAGTCGACCTCGTGCCCTTTCCCGGCCTTCAGTAGTCATGGCGGCTGCAGTGGAGGGGACACCCAGTGTGATAGGATGGGTCGCTTCCTTCTTATGACACGAGGCTGTTCAAGACCATCATGACCATGAAGCCCGGCAACAACGAGCGGATTCGACTGGAACTCGAGACGATGCTTGATCGGCTCNCGCCCGAGGCGCCCAAGGATCAGCGGAACTACATCTCCGATGTTCTGCGTTCAGCCGTCATGCTGCTTCATGACGGATGCGATACCGGGCAGATCAAGCTCATGAGCAAGGCCGTCAAGGAGATGAGACGATCCTGGCAGGTCTTCAATCACTATCGAGGTGTTCGCAAGGTCACGATCTACGGCTCTGCTCGAACACCTGAAGACCATCCCGATTATGCCGCGGCACGTGACTTCGGTCGCTTCATGGCGGATGAAGGTTGGATGGCGATCACGGGTGCAGGCGATGGCATCATGAAGGCCGGCCATGAAGGTCCGACCCGGGAGTCGAGCTTCGGGCTCCGGATCCGGCTTCCTTTCGAAACGACCGCCAATGATGTGATCGAAGGGGACCCCAAGCTCGTCAGCTTCAGATACTTCTTCACGCGCAAGCTGATGTTCATGGCCCATGCGGATGCCGTTGCAGTCTTTCCGGGCGGCTTCGGCACGATGGATGAACTCTTCGAGGCGTTGACGTTGATCCAGACCGGCAAGTCCAATCTGGTGCCGATCGTTCTGGTGGAAGGTCTGGGTGGATACTGGCCGACCTGGTCATCCTTCATCAAGGTCGAATTGGAAGAGAAGGGGTTCATCTCGCCTGAAGACCAGTCCCTGGTCTATGTGGCGAAAGATGCCGATGATGCCAGGAAGCACATCATGACCTTCTATCGGCGATTCCATTCGAGTCGATATGTCGGTCCGACATTCGTGATCCGGCTGTCCCGTTCCCTCACGGAAGATCAGGTCGAGACCTTGAATCAGGAATTCTCCGATGTGGTCGATGGGGGCCGAATGGAACTGTCGGGCCCGCTGCGTGGTGAGACGGATCATCTTGATCTCCAGCGTCTTGGATTCGTCCACACCCGAAGAGACTGGGGCAGGATGCGTCAACTGGTGGATCGGATCAATGAACTGCCGTGACCTGCAGGTACGCTGCTGTCCAGCGGTTCTGATCACGGCCATGCTGCTCACCGGTTTCGGCTGTGCATCCGGCAAGCAGGTCGTCGAGCCGGAGCCTCCGCGTTCATCTGCGGTCCCGCTGATCGATGGCCATGGCTTGGCCATTCGGTTTCATGACACCAACGAGTCCATGGAACGTATTCACGAGGTTGTCGACGAACTTCCGGCGGAACGACTGACGGACGATGATTGGGCGGAGCATGGCGTCGAGATCATTCGCATCCGCGAGCAGGATCTTGCAGAACTGCTCGAACGGTTGCCATCCGTCTCCGAGCCCGGTCTCAACTGGCATGGTCAGGCGTTGACCTGGCGAAACCTGATGCCGCCTGCTCAACCCGTCGGTGAGCGGATCATGGTGACCGGACAGACCGAGGAGACCTTTCCGGATGGTCGGGTCGGCCTCTCTGGAAGAGGCTGGTCCATCATGACGCTGGATGGGCCGAGAGTTCAGGTGGAACTGGCGCCCATCGTCGAGATTCCTGGTGGTACGAGGGGTCGATTTGCGCATCTCCGCAGGGAGTTCCTGGTGGGGCCCGGTGACAATCTTCTGTTGATCGCTGGATCGGGCATCTGGCCGCATCCACCACCGGAAGACACGAGTGACGAGGCGGAGGAAGCGGCCGGTAACCGGGCCACCATGGGCCAGTTGTTCCTCGAGATCGAAACGGAATCCGACCTGTCCAGGCGGCTTCTGATGATCACCCCCCGATTTCGCAACTGGACGGACGGTCCATAGGTTCAAGGCTCTTCGGACAGGGGAGCCGGGGACGGTACAATGCCCCGATGCGCCTCCGGGAAGACGATCCAGTCTATGAATCAGCTCAGGGCTCCAAGCCGCTCCGCTCTGCGGTGGTCGGCATACGGAATCTGCATCGAATCGGTCCCACCGGGGTCTGGCCGACGCTGTTTACTCTGGGCAATCTGATTGCCGGATTCGCGGCCATCTACTTNGCCGCCAAGCCTCTGGACTACGAGGGGCCCTGGGGCTGGTCGAGCTTGACCGTGGCTGGCGCACTGGTGCTGATCGGAATGTTTCTCGACAGCGTGGACGGATCGGTCGCCCGATTGACCAATGCGGTGACGAATTTCGGCGGCATGCTGGATGCCGTCGTGGACATGGTGACCTTCGGGGTCGCGCCGGCCTTCATCATTCTGAACCTCATGAGTCAGTATGTGGGCGCAGAAGGCACGATTGCGATCATCAGCCCCGATACCGGCCACTCACTCGGCAAACTCTGCTGGGCCATCGCCGCCATCTATGTCAGCTGTGCCGCTTTGCGTCTGGCGCGTTTCGCTGTTGAAACCAACGGTGGACAGCTTGGTGATCATCTCTTCTTCAGAGGGTTGCCCACGCCCGGTGCGGCGGGTTCCCTGGTCGGCCTGGTCCTGCTTCATGAGCATCTGATGAAGCTTGCAGCCGGTGAAACTGGAACCGCCATCACATGGATTGCCGGTGCGATCGTGATTCTCATCCCGATCATGAGCCTGGTTTCTTCGGTCGCCATGGTCTCGGTGCTTCCCTATCGCCATCTGACCAACCAGTATCTGAGAGTTCGAAGAAGTTTCGGGTACACGGCCAGAGTGATCATGCTGCTGTGTCTGATGCTCTGGTTCTTCCAGGAGACGCTCGCGGTCGTATTCATCGCCTACGTGCTGTCGGGTCCGATCAGTCTGTTGAACGACCGGGCTCGCGTGGCGAACGGCGAAGACGAGGATCTTTGATTCAGCCATGACATCCGAACCCGTTATTCGAACCCGTTTTGCTCCAAGTCCAACCGGGCATCTTCATGTCGGTGGTGCCCGTTCGGCGCTCTTCTGCTGGGCGTTCGCTCGCCATCATGGCGGACGTTTCATGCTCAGGATCGAGGACACGGATCAGAAGCGGTCCAGTGAAGAGGCTGGTCTCGGTTTCTTCGAGGACCTTGCCTGGCTTGGNATCGACTGGGACGAGGGGCCGGAGTTCGAGAACTGTGGTGGAGGCGAGTACGGTCCCTACTTCCAATCCAAGCGACTCGACATCTATGGACGGTACTTCGATCAATTGATCGAATCCGGTGCGGCGTATCCGGCCTTCGAAACTCCCGAGGAGCTGGCGGAAGCCAGGCGCGANGCTCGTGCCAACAAGCAAGCCTATCGATACAACCGGGCTTCGCTGGAGCTGTCCGCCGAGACCGTTGAACGCTATCTGCAGGAAGGGCGTCCGCATGTCCTGCGTTTCAAGGTTCCGGATGATCGAGAGATCGTCGTTCAGGATTCCGTCCTGGGTGATGTGCGAGTCGCCCCCGGTGAACTGGAGGATTTCGTCATCCGCAAGGCTGACGGGTTTCCGACCTATCACTTCGCAGTCGTCGTGGATGACGCCCTGATGAAGGTCACGCATGTGATCCGAGGGCAGGAGCATCTCGCCAATACACCCAAGCACATGCTGCTTCAGGAAGCGATCGGGTTTCCTCATCCCATCTATGCCCATGTGTCGCTCATCTTCAATCCTGATGGATCGAAGATGTCCAAGCGGGACAAGGACAAGCTGTTGAGGGCCCAGGTGCGTGAGCGAAAGATCGAGTCGCCGCCTGAAGCATGCGGTATTGACGGCTCCACCTGGGAGACCTGGATTGGCGACAAGACGGTCCAGCTTCCCACGGAGGCGGCCACGGCGCTTGCCGGTTGTCTCGGGGTGGAGCTGCCCGAGATCGATGTCGCCGATTTTCAGGAGGCGGGCTATCTTCCCGAGGTTCTCGTGAACTACCTGGGGCTTCTTGGATGGTCACCGGCCGATGGTCGGGAACAATTCGATGCCGAGTTCATGGCGAGCCACTTCGATCTCGATCGAATCGTGAAGTCGCCTGCGAAGTTCGATCGCGACAAGCTTCTGGCATTCAATCTCGATGCGATCCAGGAGATGGATGAAGCGACCTTTGTCGAGCGTTTTCGTTCCTACTGCGAACGTTTTCATTCCGAGTTGCTGACGCGATTCGATGAAGACACCTTTGCGCATTTCGCGAGGGCGAACAAGGAGCGATCCAAGACCCTTCTGGACCCGATCCGGACCGGCGGTTTCTTCCTTGAGGATGACGATGCGATCACATGGGAAGCCATCAAGCCTGTTCGCAAGGCGCTGTGCAATGGTGAACCCTGTGGCTACGAAAGGCTTGATGCCATTCTGCCGGTTCTTCGGGATGTGGAGAACTGGACGATCGAAACACTTGAATCCACGATCGAAGCATGGGCGGCCGATCATGCCGAAGGCAATCTCGGGAAAGTCGCTCAGCCGATCCGTGTAGCGGTCAGTGGTGGGCCCATCAGCCCGCCGATCTACGACACGCTGGTCATACTCGGCAAGGACTCATCCATTCGGCGCATCGAGAGGTGTCTCGAGGCACGTGATACGTTGTGCACGACAGGATGAAGGAGATCGGATCATGACGGAAGGCGTCCCCGGAACACTCGTCAGCTTGCTGGATGGTCTGATCGACTATGCGGGGCTCTATCCACCTGCGAACCATGACATGGACGAGATGGTTCGTCGCTTCGATGAAGGCCTGTCCGGTGATGCGGACTGGATGCTGGGTCGTGTCATCGTTCCGGTGAAGAGGCTGGACGAATTCGAAGAGGCTGCCGCATCAAGACTTCCTTCAGTCGATACGGAAGATCCCTGGTGCCTGAGCGTTCTGGTCTCGTCGGCTGAGTCGGAGTCCCTTGAATCGGATATCGAACGTCTGGCGATCTTCAATGAACGTCATTGTGAGACAGCTCATGGCCTGGCCCTTGCAGATGTCATCGAGTTGAAGGCTTCGACAGCGGAAGGTCTGGACCGAGCCTTGGATGTCCTGCCGGATGANCTCTTTCCGTTCTTCGAACTCCCGGCAGGAGAGGACAATCGTGGTCTGATCGCAGCGCTGGCCGGATCGGATGCGGCGGCCAAGATCCGGACTGGCGGTGTGACACCCGAACTCAATCCATCGACCTTCGAGGTGGCACGATTCGTGCACCAGTGCATTCAGGCGGGCGTGCCCTTCAAGGCCACGGCCGGTCTGCATCATCCGCTTCCCAACGAGAATGCCGCAGTTCCTGCTCACCAACAGGGCTTCCTGAACGTCTTCAGTGCCGCCGTGGTAGCGGCGCATCATGATGTCGATGTGGACACCATGATCGAACTGCTCGATCTGACCGAGGGTCTGGTCTTCGAGGAAGACCGCATGCAGATCGGTTCCTACACACTCGAACGGGCGCAGGTCGAGGATGTTCGAGCAGCCCGTGCCATTTCCTTCGGATCATGCAGCTGGGAAGAGCCGTTGGCTGATCTGCAGGCACTGGGTCTTCTTCCTCGAGCAGATTCCGTCAAATCCTGAAGCTCTCAACGTCAACGGAGTACGGCCATGAGCACTACTGATCCCACTCTCGACCCTGGTCTTCGCAGCTGGGTGGAGTCTGCCAACAGTGAAGGGCATGACTTTCCCATCCAGAATCTGCCATTTGGCGTCTTCGGATCACAGCAGGGGCCTGATCGTATCGGTGTCGCCATTGGTGACATGGTTCTGGATCTTCATCAGGCTGTCGATGAATTGGCGTTGCAGGATCTTCCGCCTGAAACGGCCTGCGCGCTCTCCGCTGAGAACCTGAATACCTTCATGGGTCAGGGGCCACGTTCATGGCGTGCGGCTCGTCGTTCGATCTCCAACCTGCTTGCCGAAGGCGGGGATCCTCATCCGCATCTTCTGGTGCCACAGTCATCGGTCTCGATGAGAATGCCGGCAAGTGTCGGTGATTACACCGACTTCTACGCGTCCAGGCATCATGCAACGAACGTGGGTCGCATGTTCCGACCGGATGGTGATCCACTCCTGCCCAATTATCTCAACCTGCCCGTGGGCTATCACGGTCGAGCCAGCACGCTGGTGGTCTCCGGTACCGATATCCGTCGGCCGATGGGGCAGTTGAAGCCGGATGATGGGCCGGCGGTNTTCGACACCTGCAAACTGCTGGATTATGAAATGGAGTTCGGTGCCTTCGTCGGCTCCGGGAATGCACTGGGCCATCGCATCGACATGGCATCCGCCATGGATCACCTCTTCGGAGTGGTCATTCTGAACGACTGGTCAGCCCGTGATGTTCAGAAGTGGGAGTACCAGCCACTGGGTCCCTTCAATGCCAAGAACTTCGCATCCAGCATTTCACCCTGGGTCGTCACGATGGATGCGTTGGCGCCGTTTCGAAAGTCGGGTCCTGCCAGAGAGTCGGGTGATCCGGCTGTTCTGGATTATCTGAAGCCCGTCACCGATGACGTTCTCGACGTGACCTGTGAAGTCCACCTCGCATCGGCGCAGATGCGGGAACAGGGTCTTGATCCCGTTCTCCTCAGTCGCGGAACACTCGCGGATCTCACCTGGACCTTCACCCAGATGTTGGCGCATCACACCAGTACCGGCTGTGCCATGCGGCCCGGGGACATGCTCGGATCCGGGACGGTCAGCGGTACCTCCAAGGACAGTCGTGGGTGCCTGCTGGAGCTGACCTGGCGGGGCACCGAGCCTGTCGAACTTCCCGATGGGACGCAGCGTAGATTCCTTCTGGACGGTGACGAGTTGATCATGAAGGCCTATTGCGAGGCTGAGGGTGCCCGACGAATCGGGCTGGGTTCCTGCACGGGCGTGATTCTTCCCGCCTCCTGATCGCGCCGCTGGCGTATTTGAGAAGTTCGGTCGATCAGTTCATCGTTATCAGGATTGTTTGATCATGCTTGCAACACTCATCCTGCTGACTCCTCAGATGACCGTTCCCACATGGGACGACGTCCGGCCCATCGTCGCAAGGCAATGCGCCGCATGTCATGCGCCAGGAGGCGAAGGCCCGTTCCGACTGGATCGGGCATCGGATCTGGCCGCACGACGGACCTTTGCGGCGGCCGTGGTTCGCGATGGCATCATGCCACCCTGGTTGCCCGCCCATGGCGGTGTTCCGATCACCGGTCGAGGCGCCATGNCTCCAGCGGAGCGCAGGACCCTGCTGGCCTGGCTCGACGGTGGTGCGCCGCATGATCCCGATGCCGCAGCAGCGATTCCTCCGCCATTGCCTGAGGATGACGCGATCGAGCTGGAGTTGCCGCTGGAAGAGGGATTCAGTATTCCCGCTGAAAGTACGGTGACGATTCACTCCCATACCCATAATGTCAGGACCTTCTCACTTCCGATCGTCAACGATGAGCCGTTGCTTGTGACCGGTCTCCGCTGGGATTCGCCACTCGTCAACGCGGTCCATTCCATCGCCTTCTCCGCTGACGACACGGGCCAATCCGAGTTGGCGGACTCTCTGGAAGAGGACGCCGGATATCACATGTCCGGTGACGTTCTGAAGAAACCCGNCGGCGGGCTTGGGGTGCTCGGAGTCGGCGCCAGAACATTGAAGCTGCCNGAGGGATTCGCCTTCGAGATTCCCGAGGCTTCGGCNCTGGTCACGGAGGTGTCCTATCGCCCGACCGGCCGAGATGAGCCCGTAACGGGTTCAGTCACCCTCGACATCGCACATCCGGAGGATGCTGTTCGGAAGTTGCAGACCTTTCTGGTCATGACGCCTTGGATCAAGCTTGACGCGGGGGACTGCCGCGAGGAGCGCGTTGAAGTCGAGGTGCCGTTGGATCTGGACATCGTCGCCATGACGCCCCGAGGTGATCACTTCCTGCGTTCGATGCGATTGATCGCACATGCGCCTGACGGCCAGTCCCGTCTCCTGCTGGACTATCCGGACTGGGACATGCACTGGCGGCAGACTGAAGTCCTGGCAAGTCCACTTCGCATTNCAGCGGGTACTCGACTGGAAGTGATCATGGATGTCGACAATACGGATGAGAACCCGAGGAATCTGTTCTATCCGGCGCAGGACCTGATCCTCGGACGCTACACGGGAGTCGATGGCATCCTGTTCCATGCAACACCGGTCGATCCGNCGNATGANGCNGACTACACCGAATGGGTCACGACGCTGCGTCGTTGAGTACTCAACCAGGGTTGGCCAGGAGTCGTGCCCAGTTGCCGTCGATGACATCGCCCGGGGCCACGTCCATTTCAGCAGCGGTGCCTGATTTGAACTCCCAGATGATTCTGGAGGCATGCTTCGCGCGGTGACGTGGCAGTCGAGCGTGATACTGCCATTCACGTTCATCGGCTGCGCGCGGTGGTTCAGCAGGAAGCTGGAAGATCTCCAGGATGACGCCCTGTTCATCGATGACCCAGGCCTCGAGATCAACCGGGCAGTTGGGCATCCAGATCGATTGGCGGGTGTTCATCGGGAAGAGCAGGATCAGGCCATCCCGAGGCGGCTGACGACCCTGCAGTCCAAGTGTGCGATCCGCCTGAGTCATGGCCAGATCCGGATNCAGGCCATGTCCCTTGATGCTGAAGGCGGTGTCCGATGTCAACCGTGGAATCGGCGAGAGTGGTTCATGTCGAACATGACCGGCAGGCCGACAGGCGGAGATTCCCANGAGCGTGATGGTCAGGGCAATCGCGAGCTGCTTCACCAGGTGGACGCCGTTTCATCACTGTCCGAAACCGGTTTGACCGGTTGAGGTTTCCACTCGGCCCATGAGTTTGGATAGTCCGGATCATCCAGTCCCAGTGCAGCCTTGGTGGGATGCAGTGGTCTGAACGTGTCACACATCACGGCGAGCTCATCGGTCCACTTGGCGCCCAGCGACTTCTCGACGGTGCCGGGATGGGGGCCGTGGGGAATGCCCTGGGGATGAAGGCTGACCGAGCATTGTTCGATGCCACGACGCGCCTTGTAGTTGCCTTCCACGTAATACAGCACCTCATCGGAATCGAGGTTGCTGTGGTTGTACGGGACCGGGATCGCTTCCGGATGGAAGTCGAGCACTCTCGGGCAGAAGGAGCAGATGACGAAATTGTGTCCCTCGAAGGTCTGATGGGTCGGAGGCGGCATGTGATGCTTGCCGACGATGGGGGAGAAGTCGTCGATGTTGAAGCAGTAGGGGTAGTAGCAGCCGTCCCAGCCCACCACGTCCAACGGGTGATAGCTGTACAGGTACGAATGGATGGTGTCGCGAGCCTTGATGCGGACTTCGAATTCGCCCTCTTCATCGTGAGTGAGGGGAAGCTGTGGCAGGCGGAGGTCCCGCTCGCAGTAGGGGGCATGTTCCAGAAACTGGCTGGTCTTCTTGGAGATATAGCGAGGCGGTGGCAGGATATGGCTCGTGTTCATCGTCTCGAAGCAGATGAAGCGGGCCGGAGGCGCCCCCTCGGGCTGTTCGTTGAACTCCATCCGGTACGTCACGCCCTTGGGCATGATGATGTAGTCCTTTTCATGGAACTCCAGGGTCCCCATGCTGGTGTGCATGGTTCCTGAACCGAAGTGAATAAAGAAGCACTCGTCACCGCTTCCGTTCTTGAAGTGGTACGTCATGGGTTCAGCTGGAACGCAGATGCTCATCTCGACATCGGCGTTGCCAAGCAGGACCGTCCGTCCGGTGACGGGATCGCCCTTGGGCTCGAATCCACTGGTCTTGAGATGACGCATNCGCATCACTTCGGTCTCGACATACTCGGTCTTGGTCGAGTAGAGCTTGGTCCAGCCTGCCACCTGGGTCGGTGGATGGATGTGATAGATCGTCGATGTGGGGCCGACGAATCCCTCCGTTCCGAAGACTTCCTCCGAGTAGAGAATGCCGTCGGGTCGACGGAACTGGATATGTCGCTTTGGAGGAATGTCGCCGAGCTGGGTGTAGTAGGGCATGGCCGGATCTCCGAGAAAGTCATTGTACGCTGCGCCGGGATCTTCCGAAGCGGCTAGGCTCATGAGGTATGACCGACACCCGGACAATCGCTGCTGTGACGACTTCCAGGGCTGACTGGGGCCATCTGGCATGGCCTCTGAGATTCCTGGAGGCTCGGGATGGTATTGACCTGCAGCTGCTGGTCGGAGGTGCCCATCTCGAAGATCGCTTCGGCCACACGGTCGATGCGATCGAATCATCCGGATATGACGTTGCGGGTCGGATTCCCTTTCTCTCCACGGAGGATTCCGATGCGGGCATGGGAGAAGGCATCGGTCGGGCGGTGCTCGGATTCACCGAGGCTNTGGCGGCCCTGAGACCCGATCTGTTGCTGCTGATCGCGGACCGGTTCGAAATGCTCGCACCTGCTGCGGCTGCCATGGCGTTGAGAATTCCGATTGCCCACATCGAAGGCGGTGAAATCAGCGAGGGGGCGATCGATCAGCAGGTTCGAGACGCGTTGACGAAGATGAGTCATCTGCATCTGGTGCCCACGGCGGACGCTGCCCGGCGTGTCATCAGCATGGGAGAGGAACCCTGGCGGGTGACCGTCACGGGAGCC
Source organism: Phycisphaerae bacterium (assembly GCA_002702575.1). Lineage (GTDB taxonomy): Bacteria > Planctomycetota > Phycisphaerae > Phycisphaerales > SM1A02 > UBA1668. The sequence continues at coordinate 109,769 of PAAJ01000020.1, forward strand.
CCTTCATTGGATCATCTTCGTCACAGTGATCTGCCATCCCGAGATGCCGTCGAAGCGGCGATCGGCATGCCGCTGGATCCCAAGCCGCTTGTCGTCGCGTTTCATCCGGTCACCATGCATCGCGACACCACGGATGAAGCGGAAGTGTTCTTCAGGGCCATCGCCGATGTCTCGAGTCCACTGGTGTTCTGCTTTCCCAATGCAGATGCCGGATATACGCGTGTCATCGAGCTTGCGGAGGAGATCTGCGGCGGGCGATCCGATGCCGTCCTGAAGGTCAACCTGGATCATCTCGTCTACTGGTCGCTGCTTCACCACGCTGCGGCTCTGATCGGAAACTCCTCGAGCGGAATCATGGAAACCCCTTCTCTGGGATTGCCCTGCGTCAATGTCGGGATGCGTCAGCAGGGCAGGACGCGAGCAGCCAACATCATCGATGTGGAGGCGACAGGTCCCGCGATCCAGGATGGTATCCATCGTGCGCTCGAGCTTGGTTTCAGGCAATCGCTGGAGGGCATGGTCAACCCGTATGGAGACGGGCAGGCCTCCGAGAAGATCGCCGATGTGATCACGAACTGTCCTCTGGGGGATGCCCTCCTGATGAAACGGACCGGTGCGATCTGAAGGTGCGACTCCGGATCAGCGGATAGACTCCATGTTCGGATCGGGGACTTGATCAGCCATGTCGCCGGGGGACAGAATGGATCTCTTCATCAGCATCGTCATCTCACTGTTGTTCGTGTTGGTCTTCATCAACACGGCGATCCTTGAGAAGCTCCTGTCCAGGGATCTTGTCGCCGCCAAGTCGTTGGGCGGTGGTCTGGCTGTCTCGTACGTCTTTCTTGAACTTCTGCCTGAAGTCGATCATGGGCACGAGTTGATCGGNGAAGCGATCGAATTCGTCATCCTCATTGGTTTTCTGGTGGTCTTTGGTCTGCACAGGCTGGTCCATCATCGAGCCAGATCGTCCAGGCATGGCACGTTCCTGATCCAGTTCGTCATCGCATGTGCCTACATCTGGTTGCTCGTCTACACCTTTCCGATCGAGAGCGGGCTGTATGCCCTTGGCATCGGCCTCCTGCTGCTGGTCCACATGGTCTTCTTCAGCTATTCCTTGCGTGAAGAGAACAAGGCCGCCTATGACCGATGGGGTCGATGGGGAATCGTTCTGGCATCACTCGTGGGTTGTGGAAGCGTCTGGTTGATCGGGCCGGCATCCCCATTGCTGGGTGACATCTTCATCGGTGTTCTGGCCGGGACGATCATTCATCAGGTCTTCACCATCGAGATCCCCGGTGCTCAATCCGTTCGGTTTTCATGGTTCCTCGCAGGTGTGCTGCTCTTTGCAGCGATCTACATCGTGACCGAACTGGCTGGTCCGGTTGAAGAGAACGAGGCTGCGGATCGAGGTCGGCCAGTTGCGTCCATGATGGGATAGCATGTGTCCTCCGTGGCACGCTCTCCAGAATCCAACAAGCATGGAACGCTTCTGCTGATCGCAGCCGGCCTGGCCCAGTTCATCGTCACGGCGGATTGGTGGGCGGTCTCGGTGGCGTTGCCACCGATGGCGGATCAGTTTCATGTGCGGCCCATCGATCTGCAGTGGGTCATCACCGGATACGTTCTGACCTTCTGTGCCTTTCTGGCAATCGCCGGTCCATTGGGAGATCGCTACGGGCGCAGGAAGTTTCTGTTGGTCGGAATCGCCCTCTTTGCCGGCGTCTCCATCTGGACAGGGCTCTCGGACAGTGCGGTGATGGTGATCATCGCGAGAATCTCACTCGGCGTCGGTGGGGGCTTGCTCTTTCCACTGGCAACGGCCATCGTCAGCGATGCCAGCGGAAAAGATCAGCTGGGTCGCAACATCGCGATCCTGACGGGGATCGCCATGCTGGGGGCGGCGTTCGGACCTGTTCTCGGTGGCTTGCTGACTGAAGTCCTGAGCTGGCGATGGATCTTCTTCGCCAATGTTCCCATCAGCGCCATCGCATTCCTGATGGTGCTCTTCTTCGCGCGTGAATCCCGAGATCCAACCGTCGAAGGTCGGCTGGATATCAGCGGGATTCTGTTGCTCATGATCGGGATCAGTCTGTTCTCCGTGGGGGTCGATCGGATTCCGCACTGGGTGCCATGGGCCTGGACGAGCCTGCTTGTGGGTGGCGTCTTGATCCTGGTTGTGTTCGTGATCGTCGAACTCAAGATCAGTCATCCGATCATCGATATCCGTCTCTTTCTCGATCGTCGCTATCTGGGGTACAGCGTGGGCGGGCTGCTCGGCAATGCGGCCTGGTGTGGTCTCGTGATCGGCGCCACGCTGCAGTTGCAGGTTGTTCTTGGATATGACGTTCTGGATGCAGGTCTGTTCTTTCTCTTTCTGAGTGGCTCGGTCGCGATGACCAGCTTTCTGTCACCCAGGCTGGAACGTCGTTACGGGACCGCGTGGCTGACAGGGATCGGTTTGATGCTGCAGGCCGCCGGGCTTTGCCTGTTGTTCCTGACGGATCATGTTCCTGGACTGTCGCTCGGCATGTTGATTGCCGGTGCCGGGTGTTCGCTCGCCTGGTCCATGCCTCAGGCGGGTGCGATCAAGCAATTGCCGATCGAAAAGGTCGGGGTCGCCAGCGGAACCATCATGACGGTGATGGTGCTCAGTGGAAACACGATGATCGTCCTGATCACCATGATCATCGATCTGTATCCCAAGTCGGTTGAAGGGGAAGCCGCGGGTATCCGCATCGGTTTCCTGCTGTCGGGGGCAGCGGCCCTGATGGGATTGCTTCTTGTCATCGGCATTCTGAGACGCCGAGACATCTAGTCGCGCGATTCCAGATGCCGGGATCGCCATGCTGGTGATCGGCATCACGTCGCGGATCGACGTTGTCTTCGATCAGCCCTGGCTGTCCTTGAGGACATGCCAGATCTGCCACAGCGCGGTGGAGATGCAGGTCAGGGCGGCGATGTGGGCAATGGCAAAGAGCCAGCAGGCGATTTTCTTACCCTTCGAGCAACAGCTGTTCTGGTTTTCCATGGTCGGCTCCTTGGTAGCTCTGGAAGTTCTCTTTCCATCGGTTCAGCTTCGCAGCGGACATGAATCGAGACATGACGGCTCACCAGGAGAGGTTGGTTCGGGGCAGGCCCATGTTCTAGTATGGGTTCATGATCGTGATCATGTTCAGCCTGTTGATCCTGTTCGGGGCGTCCATCGTGGACGATCACTCCGGGAATCAAACGGCCCCGCAGGGCATGGTCTGGATCCCGCCCGGGGAGTTCACGATGGGGTGGGACGGACCCGAGGCTCGATATGACGAAAAGCCTGCGCATCGTGTCCATGTCGATGGCTTCTGGATCGATGCTCACGAAGTGACCAATGCCCAGTTCACCGAATTCGTGAATGCGACCGGTTATGTCACGACTGCCGAACGTCCTGTGGACTGGGAATCGCTCAGTCAACAGCTTCCACCAGGAACACCGCGACCACCCGATGAGAATCTGCAGCCGGGTTCCATGGTCTTCCGGTCACCTGGCCATTTAAGGGAGTCGTCCGATGATGTCCAGTGGTGGACCTGGCGACCGGGCGCCAGTTGGCGGGCGCCTGAAGGGCCGGGGTCATCGATCAAGGGTCGCGAGAACGATCCTGTTGTTCAGGTCTCGTGGGATGACGCTGTCGCGTACGCGACGTGGGCCGGCAAACGATTGCCGACGGAGGCGGAATGGGAGCGTGCGGCTCGGATCGGCCAGGATGCCAAGCGATTCGTCTGGGGCGACGAGCTGATTCGTGATGGCAACCACATGACCAACATCTGGCAAGGGACCTTCCCCGTACGAAACACCAATGCGGATGGGCATTACGGTGTGGCGCCGGTCGGCAGCTATCCAGCGAATGGTCTCGGGCTCCATGACATGGCCGGCAACGTCTGGGAATGGACTTCGGACAAGTTTCATCCCGAAACCTATCGCATGCGATCGATGCAGATTCTGCCGGGCGGTTGTTGTCGGAACCCAAAGGGGCCGGCCCAGTCCATGGATCCGCGTCATCCATCAGCGCCCATCACTCGTGTGATGAAGGGTGGTTCATTTCTCTGTCACGAGAGTTACTGCTCGAGTTACCGGCCCAGTGCGAAGATGTCATCGACTCCGGATTCGGGCATGAGTCATCTTGGATTCCGCTGTGTGCGTACCGGAGCGCCACCCACCGAGAATCCCGGGAGATCACCTGGCGCGACCGGGACGGACAAGTGACGGATGTTTCGGCCTGTCTGGCGAGTCCTCCGGCCCCCTGTGCGCCAAAGCGGTGTTCTTCTGATCAGATTGCAGGCTGATGTGCCTGTTCATTGAATTAGAATGGCAGCATGCTTGCATCGATCATTCTGGCTGGAGTTCTGGGTTCACCCTTCACGGAAGTGAACTCCACAGGAAACCTCTATGTCTTTTCCACGATGGGTCCCTGGCTGGAGCCCGACTGTCGAGACAGTCAGTCACGCTCCCTTGACATGGCTGAGATCCTCGATGGTTTCAGTGAATCAGCCTATTGCGTCTCGGATGGTTCCTTCGCCACTGCGCTTGCCAGTGCGAGGATCGAACTGGCCCCGCAGGGGTTCTCCGTCATGCTGGATGGCGGCGGTGAGACCTTCGAAGGCGGCTCCGAAGATGTGTTCAGTCGTCACGACATCAACATCTGGCTTGAAGTGGCGGCCGCGCAGGATCTTCGTTTGCAGATGAACTGGTCTCTGGTTGCATCAGGCCTGGCGTCGGCCATGGTTCAGATGCAGCGCATGGGTGATCTCGACGGGGAGAACGAATTCGGGCAGCTCGCCTTCGAGCATACGGTCAGTGCCTACATCGATCAGATTCAGCTGGAGGGCCAGGATGTCATTCGGGTGCCACAGGGTCGATGGATGATTCGATTGAATTCCACGCATCAAGCCTCCGCTCAGGATCCGGGTTTCGAATCCGGTGCGGTCTGGGCTGGATACAACGCGACATCCGTCCCTCTGGGTGACGTGAACGGGAGTGGTGCGGTCACGGTCGAGGACCTGCTCGAGTTGCTGGAGGTGTTCGGTGAGTGCGAAGGCTGCCGGGCGGATCTCGACGGGAATGGACAGGTGGATGTCACCGATCTGCTGCAGTTGCTTGCCGATTGGCAGAATTGAGCCTTGACTGGCTTTTCTGGACCGCATTTGGTCAAAAACAACTCAAACACATCCAATAGAGGTGGCTTCGAGCGGCTCTCTGTTTACCTTGTAGTGATGAAGAGCCTTCCTGCAATCCTCGTCGTCCTGCTGGTGACCACGGCGGCCCACGCGCAGAACATCAACTTTCCGCATGACGGTCTCAATCGCCAGTATCGAATCCATTTTCCAGATGACCTGCCTGAACAGGCTCCGCTGGTGCTCGCGCTGCACGGCTACAGCGGCAACAACCTGGAGATGATGGATAACTACGGTTGGGTGGAACTTGCGGATGAGCGGGGTTTCGTCGTCGCCTTCCCGAATGGAACGACCGACCAGTGGAACAACCGGTTCTGGGATGTCGACTACGACTTTCATGCAAACTATGACATTGATGACGACGGGTTTCTCTCATCACTGGCCGTTCATTTGCAGGAGCTTCATGGTCTCGATCCAGATCGAACATTCGTGACCGGATTCTCGAACGGTGCTGAGATGTCCATCCAGTTGGCCTGTCGAGAATCGGAGACCTTCGTTGCCTTTGCACCCATTGTCGGCATGATGATGGATACGCTCTTCACGTCCTGCGACCCCGCCGTCAATCGACCCATCCTGTCTCTGAATGGAACGGATGATTCGATCACGCTCTTCGAGGGCGACATGGACAATACCGGTGGCTGGGGGCCATATCACTCCATTCCGGACATGATGGCTTTCTGGGCTGATGTGCTGGAAACGCCTGACATGGAGCGGACGTATCTTCCGGACATCAATCCGAATGACGGCAGTGTCGTCAGGCTGGATGTCTACACCTCTTCCGATCATGATCTCGAGTTGTGGTACTACCTGGTCGAGGGCGGTGGCCATGATTGGCCCGGCCAGTGGGGCAACTTGGACATGAGCGCCACGGTGGAAGCCTGGAACTTCTTCGCATCCAGAACAGGTGATTGTGCCGGATCGGACATCAATTCCGATGGACTGGTCGATGTCACGGATGTCCTGGACATCATCGGGAACTGGGGCGATCCATATGACGTCGGCGATCTCCTGGCTGCCCTGGAACAGTGGGGGCAGGGATGTTCCGGTTCATGCTGTCTTCCAAACGGGACCTGTGATTACGTCACGTCGTTGCAGTGCACCGACTCCGGAGGTGTCTGGAACGGGCCTGGCAGCTCATGTACCTTCACCAATTGTCCTACGTTGGGGGCCTGCTGCTTTGAGGACAACACCTGCCAGTATCTGCTGTCGACTACATGCGTCGAGAGCGGGGGGTCGTTCCGTGGTACTGGAACGAATTGTCTGATCATCAATTGCCAGGACCCGGCCTTCAATGATGAGTGCGATGACGCCTGGCCTGCTGAAGACGGTTCCACGCTGTTTTCGACATACAAAGCGACCAGCAGCTCGGATCTCTTCAATGATGCGACCTGCACCGGCAGCTATCTGGGGCAGATGAGTTCGGATGTCTGGTTCACGTATGAAGCGACCTGCTCAGGAACCCTGACGGTCAGTACGTGTGACATCGTGAACTTCGATACGGACCTGGTCATCTACAAGGGTGACTGCGACGACAAGATCCAGGTTGCCTGCAATGGGGATTATGGAAACTGCGCCGATTTCACATCCCTGGTCGAGATGCCGGTCGAGCTTGGAGAGAACTATCTCATTCGAATCGGTGGCTGGGAGAACGGCAGTGTCGGGAATGGATCGCTCCTGATCCAATGCGATCCTTGACCGGACTCTGCAGCTTCTCGGCAAGATGAACAACGGGACTTTCACGGATGCTCGTTTCACGATTCGGGCAATCCGGTGGGTGGTGACGCCAGGGATTTGGCGATGCGTTGTGGCCACATTGATGTCCCGGAATGAATCGGTCACTGGAATACGCATGCGAGGTGCATGGGCGTCTCTCAGGAAACAGGGAGATCGATCAGCCATTCGCGCGTGAAAGTACGCTCTGCGGGCATTTCAACACCCGCTTGAAGGACGCGAGGCCTCCGGGAAGCCCCATGAGATGCTTCTTGGGGTCTTGAACGTCGATGAGACGGTTTTTTGAAGGTTTGGTCACATGGCGCCTCGAATGGGGCGTAATTGTGGTCGTCCGGCATCTCCCGTGAGCGGGGGGCCTGACATGGACTCGCCAATCAAATCAAAAACACACCGGTCAATTCTGCGCCCATCGCGTGAGGCGCGATCGTTGTGCCGCAAGGAGGATGCCCCGTGAACAACACTTCTCGATTCGTCACCTCGTGTCTGATTGTCGCCGGCCTTGGTGCCAGCGCCTATGCGAATGATCTTCAATGGATCGGAGGTCAGAACGGCGTCGTCGCCGCCGAACCCGGGAACTGGTCTCAGGGGCGACGCCCCGGTGAGCAGGATCATCTGATCTACGATGCTCGCGAGATCAACCATGGATCCTCCTGTTCCTTTGCGCCATCAGGGGCCGCTGATCACGTCTCCAGGGTTCGGGCCATGATCTTCGAGGACGGCGCCTACATCAGGCTCCTCGGCGGTCTGTTCGAAGATGATCTGCCTGCTGAACCCAATGTCGATGTGGGGGCCATCCAGGCGGCCGGCTTCGCCGTTGTCGAGCCCAATCTGTGGTTGAGTACGGATGAACTTCTCACCAACAACTGGGGCGGCTTCTCGATCGAAGGCCGGATGGATGTCAATGACCTGTACCGAAACTGGGCATACATGGTGGTCCAGAAGGACGGTGAGCTCAACGTCTCGACCGACAACACCGTGCTGCATGCCTATCACGCCATCGGCGGCGGCAAGATGAATTTCACCGGAGATGTCTCTCTCTGGCATCAGCCTCACAATACCTACAGTTCGCTTCAGATCTGGGACGACTGGAACACCGGTCAACCCGGTGAGGTCAATGTCGAGGGCAACTTCGCCCTGAATGACCGCAATGGAACAGGTTCCGTGACCTTGCTTCTCAATGAGAGCGATTTCAATGTCGGCGGCCTGGATCTTCGACATGCCAAGTCGTCCTATCCGGATCGATCCGGTCAGGATCTGCATCTGTATTCGGGAAACATCCGCGTCAAGGGCGGTGCGCTTCAGGTACCTGAGCGTGAGGACTGGTCCTTCGGTCCGAGCCATGGCGGCAATGATGATCGACGGAATCTGAATCTGTATCTGCTGGATGGTGCGCAGTTCCTGCATGATCATGCGGTGACCATCGGTGGTGGCAATCAGACTCGGGATGAAGGGTGCCGTGGTCGGATCGTGCTCAGCGGTCGATCGGAGGAGAATCGTTCGTCCGCTCGTGTCCAGGAACTGACCGTCGGCAATACGGCAGATGAATCAGGCTGGTTGGATGTTCTCGGCGCGGCTGATCTGAATGTCCAGAGAAGAACAGTCATCGGCGACAGTGGACCTGGCGGTATCGCGTTCGACGTCCGTGATCGCGAACTTGCCGAGGGCAATCCACGACCGACCGGTGATTTTCATGATGATGTCTACATTGGTGAGAATGGAAGTTCCCAGGCTGAGTTGACTGTGCGCTACGGAAGCGTGACCGCACATCGCAACGTGATCATGGGCCGCGGAGATGCTCGCAGCCGTCTTTCCGTGTACACGCTGGGGCAGGCCAATCCAGGTGCGTCCGAGATGACGATTGCCGAGGATCTCGAGATCGGTTGGGATCTCTGGGGCGCCCGGGACCATGGTCCAAGTACGGTCGTCACCTTCGGCGGTGGCGCCATTGATGTCGATGGGCGTCTTGGTCTCGGTCGGACTTCATATCTCTACCTTGGAGCCGAATCCAACGTGGCCTGTGACGGTGCGATGGTCAAGGACGCCGGAAACCTGCTCTTCATGGGTGGCGACTTCGAGGTCGACGGCATCGTCCGGATGGAAGGCAAGGCCCTTCAGATCCCGATGGCGCGCAACGGTCTGGATCCGGAATCGGAGCTTCGTTTCGTCGGTGCATCGGGTGACCTGCTCAATGACTTCTTCGTGGGTCATGGTGGCGAAGGCTGCCGCGGACTCATGACCGTGACCCCCGGTTCGGAACTTCGCTATGAAGGCCTTCTCACAGTCGGCGACGGTGAAGCCGTTGGCCATGTCGACTTCCAGCGTGCCTCGAGCGTCGATCTGAACAGTCGTCAGCCCGTGATGATCGGTGATGGAAGCAGCATGGAGCTCGATGGCACGCTCAACGGCTGGTCGATCGAGATGGATGGCGATCATTCCGCCGTGCGAGTGAGCTGCGATGGTGGTCGTGTGGATCTTCAGAAGAACCTGGACATTCGCTCGCTGGATACCCATGGTCGTTCATCACTGAGCGTCGAGGGCGGGGCCGTCATGTCCATCGGTGCGAATCTCGCCTCTGATCACTACGACTTCCAGACCAACACGCAGACCGTGGCCAATGGAACCCGGGCCCATGTCGAGATGAATTTCTGGATGACGGCTTCCCCGCAGACCTTCGAGCCGGTTCTCAAGACCAAGTCGTTCTTCTGCGAAGGCAACCTGCTGGTGCACGGTGACAAGTCGATCACCGGATCGAATATCGGTCAGATCTGGCCGCTGGCAGAGAGCATCCTTCCCATGGACGGACACTGGTGGAACGGTGGTGAAGTGATCGATGACGATCCTGCCGACGGCATCGCCTACATCCTCCATCAGGACGCCAACAAGATCTCCGTCGAGATTCGATCAGAGATTGCCGGCGACATCGACGGCAGTGGCCAGGTCGACATCAATGACCTGATCGGAATCGTCCGCAATCTTCGCAGGCCGTGTCAGAGTGACAGCCCTGTCCAGGTCTACTGCCAGACCGATGTGGATCGTGACGGTGATACGGACATGAACGATCTCATGCTGGCCATCGGAAACTTCGGATGGTGATCTGAATCAGGCAATGTGTCCACAGCGTTCAACGGGCGGCTCTTGCGAGTCGCCCGTTGTTCATTGTGGCCCATGCGGTTGATGTCCATCACTGGAATCGTCACAATGTCACACGGACAGGGGCGAAGCTGACCTCTTTCCGTGCAACGCGTCAAACAAACTCTCCGGGGAGTGTCATGCAGGCCGCATTCAGATTCATTTTCATGGTTGTTCTCCTCGGCATCATCTCCACGGTTCCCGTGTGGGCGGTCCTTCAGGAACAACCAGGAAGCACGAGTTCCGAGACGGCACAGGATGTCCAGGCTCCAGGTGAAGAACCGTTGCCGGAACGGAAATCAGAAGAGCAGCATCCATGGACAATCGTCGAGAAGACACCGCCCTACGAGAACTCCAGGGAGTCGGTCAAGCCGGACAAGCTCGACAGTCCTCGAAGCCTGATGTGGAGCCTCGGGCGAACGCTGAACACGTATCGGGATATTCTCAACAACGAAGGTCGAACCTATGAATCCCAGCCGAGGTTGAGATGGATTCAGAGCCGGATCGCCGATTGCTTCGATGTTTCCGACGTCGGGCCCCAGTTCCAGAACAGCGTCGCGACGGATGCGGCCGTCTATCTGCGTGAAATCATGCGGCGCATCCCGATGTCCGCATGGGAGACCATTCCGGACAAGGAAGACATCGACCAGATGCCTGATGATGAGCGAATCACCAGGTACCGCTTCGACTACGTTCCCATCGAGCTGATGCTCATGACCGAGGGGGAGCGTTCCGGTGAGTGGGTGATCACGGTCGAGACCCGCGACGGGGCGGAAGAGGCCTTCGATCATGTCAAGCACATCGAGCCGATTGCCGGTGTGGGCGAACTCTATCGAAGGCACTTCTTCGAACCCGGCTGGCTGATTCCGTCCGACATGATCAATCATCTGCCGGCGTGGACGGGGCATCAGATCTTCGAACAGGCCATCTGGCAGTGGGTCGTCACATTGGTCACGCTCACGGTCGTGTCCGTGATCCTCATTCTTCTGATCCTGTTCCTGAGGAGCTACTGCAAGCATCCATTGACGATCATCGGTCGTATTCTGCACCTGGCCTTTCTGATCCTGGTCGGAGTCTTCTCGGCGGCGTTCATCGAGTTTCTTCAGATGCACGTCTTCCTCAGCGGAAGCGTCCTTGAGATCTTCACCTTCTTCTTCTCGGGCATCATGCTGCTGGCCTTCGTCGTGGGCCTGCTCAATCTCGGTGTGCTGATCGCCGAAATCGTGATCGCCTCGCCGAGAATCAATCCGCGGAGTCTGGATGCGGCGTTGATTCGCGTCGGTGCCAGAACGATCTCGATCTTCCTGGCAGCCATCGTCTTCTTCAAGATCCTCGGGCAGCTCGGTCTGAGTCCCGCGACGGTTCTCGCCGGTGCGGGTGTGACCGGCCTGGCGGTCGCACTCGGATTGCAGGGGACGTTGAAGAACTTCTTCGCAAGCATCATCCTGCTCATGGAGCGTCCGTTCCGGGAAGGCGAGCGTATTCGAATCGGCGACGACATGGGCACGGTCGAGACCATCGGTCTGCGTTCGACCAGTATCCGGACCCGAGCGGGCAACCTCGTCCTGTTGCCCAATGATTCCGTTGCGCACGGTCGGATCGAGAACATCAGCCGAAGGCCGCATATCCGCAAGGAATTGAAGATCGGTGTGGTGTATTCGACCACCAATGAAAAGATCGAACGTGCCGTCGAGGTCATCCGTGAGATCCTGGGTGACAAGATCAAGTCGCCCACAGGCTTCGATCCGATGGTCTACTTCACCACATTTGATGATTCTTCGCTGGTCATCGAGTGCACCTACTGGCATTCGACCAGGGACTTCATCGAGATCCAGGAGATCGCCCAGAGCGTGAACCTCGAGATCCTCAGGCGTTTCAATGAGGAAGGCATCGAGTTCGCCTTCCCGACCATGACCATTGTCAGTGAAGGCAAGGAAGATGCGGATTGATCATGATCCGCGTTGCATGATTGAACAGGAAAAGCGGTGCTTGCTGGTGCTCCAGGCTACTCATGGTCGTTGTGATGCGTTGATCACTTGACGGTAAAAATCCAGGCGTTGAACGAGGCCTCGGTGTTCAGTAGCATCACCAGTATGAACCATTCACATGCACTTATTGTTGCCAATGCCCCGTATGGAATGACTATTGTGCTTGGGGTATTCCTCTCGCTTCTGGTCATCGGTGCGACCGTTGGCGCGATCTATTCGATCAAGATGGCTGCAAGAACAAAGAGTGAAGAAGAACTCACCAAACGAGAAGCCATCCAGAAAGTGGCTGAAGGTACATTGTCCGTCGAGGATGCTGAACGATTGATCAATCCAAAGAAGAAGAAGGGTTGGTTCTGATCATCCGATCAGCCTTGTTCCAAGCAGTCGTGTGTCATTGACAAGGGCCTCCCGCTGGGAGGTCCTTTTTCTTTGCAGATTGACGTTCAGGGGTCGCTCGTGGTCGTTTTTGGGGGCTTCTTCATTGATACTCAGGGGCGGATAAACCACAATGCTTGCTGATTCACATCGGGAGAGAGAACACCATGAAATCATTCATTGCCAATGCCATCGTCGCCGGTCTGGTGCTCAGTGGGGCAGCTGTTGCCGAAACCATCAATGTGCCTGGTGACTATCCAGATGTTCAGGATGCCATCGAGGCTTCCTCAGACGGTGATCTTGTTCTGATCGCACCGGGTGTCTACGACGGAGAAATCAATTTCTACGGCAAGGCCATCGAGGTCAGGGGTTCGCTGGGGTCTGAAGGCGAGTGTCTGACAGTCATTGATGCGCAGCAGGTGTATACAACGGTCCTGTTTACCAATGGAGAACAGAACGACTCGGTGCTTCGG
>PAAJ01000021.1 GCA_002702575.1 Phycisphaerae bacterium
GATGAGGACTTCATCGTCTGCAATCTCTGGCGAGAAACCGATTCGCTCTATCTGAACGATGGCAGTGGCCAGTTTCAGGATGCCACCATTCGAACAGGCCTTGGTGCGACACCCAAGACGTTCACACGCTTCGGGCTGGGCTTCTTCGATTTCAACAACGACGGCTTCATCGATCTGTACGAGGCCAACGGTCGTGTGGCCGATCTGGCGACCAGTCATTCCGAGACCGATCGCTACGCGGAACCCAACGTGCTGTTCATGGGTCAGCCGAAGACACGATTCAAGGAGGTTCTGCCCAGAGGCGGCACCGCCGATCTGCTTGTCGCCACAAGTCGAGCTGCTGCATTCGGCGACATCGACAATGATGGCCGCATGGACATCATCGTGGTCAACCGGGATGGCAAACCGCATGTTCTTCGAAACACGGTTGAAGATATTGGAAACTGGTCGTTGATTCGTGTCATCGATGAGCATGGACGAGATGCCATCGCTGCACAGGTGCGACTGACTGCTGATGGCGCGACCACGACTCGACGAGTCAGAACCGATGGCAGCTACTGCGCCGCCAACGATCCTCGGGTTCATTTTGGACTCGGTGACACCGAATCGATCGACGACATCTCCGTCACCTGGCCTGACGGCAGTACGCAGTCGTTCGGCCCGCAGAAGATCAACACCATTCTTGAACTTCGTCGCTGATCCGAATCAGTCCATGGGGATGAGACGGAACGTCGAGAATTCCAGCTGGCCATCTTCCAGACTGATGACCGGTCGATCCTGATCTCCGGGCAAGGAATCCAAGTGATCGCCTGAGAGCTCCACACCATTGAGCCGAACCTTGACGGACCGACCGGTTGCATCGGCTTTCACTCGCACTTCAAGATTGAACCATGAACCTGCCGCAACCAGATGAGTCGTCACATCATCCAGTCCGGCAATCGAACCGGTCGCCGGCTCGCCGACTTCACCATGGCCAAGATGTACGGACAACCCAGTACCGAGATCCAGGCTCGCATCCGTTCCTGTCTTGAAACGAACACGGGCAGCGATGATGCAGGAATCAGGAAGTGTCTCCGGCCAGGAAGCCGATCCTTGACCGGACAGCACGATTTGATTGTCCTGCCTGTTCAGTTGCAGATCGTCTGTCCGACTGATCTTTTCAAGCGACTCCGACGAGATCAGATCGATGCCGCCAGCAGGCAANTCACGATGAACGGCATTGAACTGGATATTCGAAATGCCACCTGGACCAATCTCTCCGAGAAAACGCATCTTCCCCTGTTCAGCAACATCACTCGTCATATCACTCGCCATGGGAAGCGTCACGGTTTCGGAGACTGCGACATCATCCAGATAGATGCCACGAATGCGCCCGCGATTCAGTTGCCGACCGGCTTCATCAAAGGTCGGCCCTTCGTAATCAAGATCAAGCGTCTGCCATTGGCCTGGACCAAACCAGAAGTCGACTGGCCATTCACCGAGAATCGCATCATCCGAATCAANCACCTGAACGGTTGCTGCAGGTGGAGATGATCCTTGATCTCGAAGGACGACACGGGCGCCGCACGGAAGTCCGATGCCGACACCACCACTCGAAGGCAGGAACAGGGAACACCGCAGCCGACCGTCATCGCTCCCCATCGGAAGGACGAGGTCCTCGGCACCGTCCATGTTCATGAGCAGATGATTGCCGGGCTTCAGAAGGAAGTCGCCGTCTTCGTCCAGTTCAGCCAGGCCAAGCTGCCAACCACTTCCATTGACGCGATCCAATGGATCACCCCAGGTCAATCGAACCCAACCGTCCAGTGTTCCGGCACCACGCTCCAACGGTGGTGCGACACGTCGTGCAATCATCGGAACCGGACCGGTCTGGCCGGGCATCTGNTTGACGGTGTACGAAAACTCCGGATGCAGCAGCGCATGCCCGTCACGACAACGGATNCCGGACAGCTTCATTCGAACACAACGACCTGCTTCGAGGTCGGGCGTCTTCACGACGAGCCTGGTTCGATCTTCCGAAAGCGAGAGCGCGGTGACTTCCAGCGGTTCACGTTCCTGCTCGGGCGAACCGTATTCCCACCACCAGTTGTAGTGATAGGTCGTGGCATCGAATGAACCGGGGTCGAGNACGACATCGTCGGCGATCGGCCTCGTGAATTCGATCTCGAATCCGTCTTCGAGCAGATCAACACTGGACATTTCCATCGGCATCACGCCCGTCCAGCGGACGCGACGCAGACCGTGCGCCGGCTCCATGCCACCCCAACCCCGATTGGTCAGGCCCGTATACAGCGTTCCATCATCACCGAAGCGGACACGACAGATTGAACCGACTCCCTTTCGAAAAGGCCAGATCGCACCCTGATACTCCCCGTTGATCTTCTCGAGATCCGCACGAAGCACCATGCCATTGGTGAGTTCCGCGACGAAGAGCTGATTGTCGAACGGCCCGAATCGACCTCCTGTGGTATCGGCGACGAGATTGCCCGTTGACCGCGACCATTCATAGGGAATCCAGATGGCCGCAGACT
The DNA here is from genome assembly GCA_002702575.1 of Phycisphaerae bacterium. Classification (GTDB taxonomy): domain Bacteria; phylum Planctomycetota; class Phycisphaerae; order Phycisphaerales; family SM1A02; genus UBA1668. The sequence goes on from PAAJ01000021.1 coordinate 2,532, forward strand.
GACGCTCATCGGCAACCGGNTGCTTGTCACTGGGCACGTCATCCGTCTGCATCCAGTCTTCGGTCCATCGCAGCGATTGAGGATGACCGTAGAAGCCANCTTTCTGAACATGGAAGATCGGACAGACCGGCATCCAGTCACCCTGGTTGTCCGTTGCGAAGACATCGCCGTCGGCGTTCGTGCCAAGACCACATGGGCTGCGGAAGCCGTGCGCAAATGGCTCGACTTCGCCTTCCGGTGAAATCTGCAGAACCCATCCCCGCCATGGTTCGATCGACTGACCGTGCCACCACTCCGGATCCATGAAGGCGAGATTCAGGCTGACGTAGAAATTGCCTTCATCATCGACTGGCAGGCCGAATGCATACTCGTGATAGTTGTCCGACAGCCCCCAGTCCTGAGTCAGCGTATCGATGTGATCGACCTTCCGATCACCGTCCACATCCCGAAGCCTGGACAACTCCGTCCTCTGGATGACGTAGATCTCACCATCAACCACCTTCAGGCCCAACCCCTCCGCCAGCCCATCGGCAAAGAGATGCCATGTGGCATCGGCAGGATTGTCCGCCGAAGGATTCTCGACGATCCAGACACGACCCCGTCGAGTACTCAGCACCAGTGAACCGTCGGGAAGCATGTCCATGCCGCCGATCTCGATCACTTCACCGGGCGGAGAAGGAATGGTTTCCACCGTGTAATANGTCGACTCATCCGCGACGAGCAGTGCAGAGGCGATCATGAAGAGCGTCGTCAACATCATGTCGATTGCGCCCCCTCAATCAGTTCGCGTCGGAGATCCACAGTGAACTCGGGAACAAGAAGTGTCGTGATGATGGCGTTCGTTGATGTGGTCCCGGAGATCTCCGCCACATTGAAATCACCTTGCACCCCCAGGACGGCATGCTTCAGACCCGTGATCTCCACGAGGCCGGATGGTCCCCGGGAGCGATACCAGCTGGTGCCATCGCGGTCTGTTCCAAGTGGCTCCAATGGTCCTTCCAGGTTCAGGTTGATCGACAGCCGATCACGTCGTGGATTGCTGATCGTGTATTGACGTTCGTAGCCCGACATGCTTCCGACGGAAGTGGCATGACCGGATTCCATGACATGAACATCGCTGGATGCCAACTGCTGCCGAATGACGATGACATCATCCTCGATCCCCGTACCGGTCAGTCTGGAGACCACCGGCTGACCATCGATGAAGAAGGCAGGACCCGCTTCACCACCACGGACCGTGCGAATCAGTCGACCCAACGGCTTGATGGGTTCNCCGCTTCGACCGTTCCAATTCTGTCNCTTGACGAATGCACCCTGCCGGACGGCCAGCAGTCGGACATCATCCGTCCGGTACTCCCAACTCAAGCCATCGGTCCCGCCGGCAACCAGCCCTCTGACATGCANTGGCTGCCCCGGCTCGACAGGCGTCAATTCCCCTCGAATGACCTTGGGGCGATCCGTCACGGTCATNACGGTGTCATCCGGATCGACCTTGACCACCGGCGGCCCCAGCGACTGGACATATTNAGCGACAGCCACACGTTCACGCGGATTCAAGGTCGCCTTGAAACCCGGCATGGGCGTTCCGGGGATCCCCGATGTGATCACCCTCTGGATCGATGCAATCGTATTGCCGAAGGAGAAGCCGCCGTCCTTGAAGGACCGAGCGGGTCGATCCAGAACCAATGACCCCTGACCACTGCCATCGGCACCGTGACAGGAAGCGCAGTTGGCCAAAAATAAAAGACGGCCGGAAACCGGCCGTACAGAACTGGACATTGAAGGCGTTGTCCCCGGCGGCTCAGCTGTTGAATTCTGATTCGCCGGTTGCATCACCGGGGCCTGCTGATAGCTGGCAGGGGCTGTCCCCCACCAACTGACTGCGAAGATCCCGAAGGCCAGGATCGGAGCCAGCACCAGGGTGCAGATCAGGTTGACCGCCATATCCTTCATGAGCGGAGAGTGTACCTTGACTGGGTCGGGATTTGAGCCCGATCAGGCTGAGAAACTGCTGCCACAACCACAGGTGCTGGTCGCGTTGGGGTTGTTGAAGACGAATCCACGGCCCATGATCTCGTCCTTGAAGTCGATTTCAGTGCCGTTGAGGTAGAGATAGGACTTCGGGTCACAGACCACCTTGATGGCCACTTCCTCGGAAGGATCGCTGGATTCGGGATCCTGAACGACATCGAAGCGGTATTCCCAGAGCTCATCGGAATCCTTGGTGTTCTCGGTCAGGTCCAGGAGGTAGTTGAACCCCGAGCAGCCGCCTCCCTTGACACCCACTCGCAGGCGAATGCTCTCAGAGGACAATTCCTGCTGCTTGATGATCGAGGCGATCTCTCGAGCGGCGGTCTCCGTGACGGTCACTGGCATGATTCAACATCCTTCAAGGTGGTTCCGAGGGCTTCGGGAAAAGAAGCCTGCAAGTCGTCCATTATAGCCTCAAAAACCCCGATCCAAGTCTCTATCACGTGGAATCATTCTAAGGTGGCACTTACAATGGGAGATCAGCCCTTTCGGGACCACCCACACAGCCAACTCGCCTTGGAGCCTGGAATCCATGACCACTGATCCAAATGCCTTGCTCGACCAATGGGCCGAGCGATCGGATTACAAATGGGGCTTCGTGACGGATATCGATGCCGATACCGTCCCTCCGGGCCTCGACGAGAACGTCATTCGATTCATTTCTGCAAAGAAGGAAGAGCCGGAGTGGCTTCTGGAATGGCGACTGGAGGCCTATCGCCACTGGTTGACCATGGAAGAGCCCGAGTGGGCCCATTTTCCGGATCGCCCATGGGGCCCCATCGACTACCAGGCCATCAGCTACTACTCCGCACCCAAGTCCGATGACGACCGGCCCAAGAGCCTGGACGAAGTCGATCCGAAGCTGCTGGAGACCTATGAGAAACTCGGCATCCCCCTCGAAGAACGCGCTGCACTCGCCGGTGTGGCCGTGGACGCCGTCTTCGACAGCGTTTCGGTGGCAACCACCTTCCGCGACAAGCTGAAGGAACATGGCGTCATCTTCTGCTCCTTCTCGGAAGCCGTTCAGGAGCATCCCGAACTCGTCCGCAAGTACCTCGGATCCGTCGTTCCTGCCCAGGACAACTACTTCGCCGCTCTGAATTCAGCGGTCTTCACCGACGGCTCATTCGTGTACATCCCCAAGGGCGTGCGATGCCCGATGGAATTGAGCACCTACTTCCGGATCAATGCCCTGAACACGGGTCAATTCGAACGAACACTCATCGTCGCCGATGACGAATCCTACGTGTCCTATCTCGAGGGCTGCACCGCACCGATGCGGGACGAGAACCAGCTGCATGCCGCGGTGGTCGAACTGGTGGCCATGGAGGACGCGGAAATCAAGTATTCCACGATCCAGAACTGGTACCCCGGAGATGAGAACGGTGTCGGTGGCATCTACAACTTCGTCACCAAGCGCGGCCTCTGCAAGGGCGATCGCAGTCACATCTCCTGGACCCAGGTCGAGACGGGATCCGCCATCACCTGGAAATATCCCAGTTGCGTTCTGAAGGGCGACGACTCCATCGGCGAGTTCTACTCCGTGGCACTCACGAACATGAAGCAGCAGGCCGACACCGGTACCAAGATGATCCACATCGGCAAGAACACCCGGAGCAACATCGTCTCCAAGGGCATCTCCGCAGGGCGTGGACACAACACCTATCGGGGCATCGTCAACATGCGACGCGGTGCCACGAACGCCCGGAACTACACGCAATGCGACTCCATGCTGATGGGCGAGGAGTGCGGTGCCCATACGTTCCCCGTCATCGAGGTCTCGAACGATACGGCTCAGGTGGAACACGAAGCATCCACCTCCAAGATCGGCGAGGACCAGATCTTCTACTGCAACCAGCGAGGCATCTCCCCCGAAGACGCGGTCTCGATGATCGTGAACGGTTTCTGTCGGGAAGTCCTTGCGGAACTGCCCATGGAATTCGCCGTTGAAGCCCGCAAGCTGCTCGAAGTCAGTCTCGAGGACAGCGTCGGCTGAAAACGCTCGTCACAGAAAACAAGATTCAATCACACCACACAACCGACCGAAAGTCTCCCATGCTCCAGATCACGAACCTTCACGCTTCCATCGATGACCAACCGATTCTTCGCGGGATCGATCTCACGATCAATGACGGCGAAGTGCATTCCCTCATGGGACCGAACGGATCCGGCAAGAGCACTCTGGCAAAGGTTCTCGCAGGCGACGAAGCCTACGAGGTCACGGATGGCTCGATCGTCCTCAATGGAGAAGATCTGCTGGAACTCGATCCGCATGAACGCTCCGCTGCCGGACTCTTCATGGCCTTCCAGTATCCGGTCGAGATCCCCGGCGTTTCGATGAAGTACTTCCTTCGGACCGCCATCAACTCCATCCGGAAATACCGTGAACTGGACGAGCTCGATGCCTACGAGTTCCTCAGCCTCGTCAAGGAACGAGCCGCGATGGTCGAGCTGGATCTCGATCTCCTGGATCGGCCCGTCAACGGCGGGTTCTCGGGTGGCGAGAAGAAGCGGGCGGAAGTCTTCCAGATGGCCATGCTCGAGCCCACGGCATGCATTCTTGATGAAACCGACTCCGGACTCGACATCGATGCGCTGCGGATCGTGGCCGATGGCGTGAACAAGATGCGAGCCGACAATCGTTCGTTCCTCGTGATCACCCACTATCAGAGGCTCCTGAGCTACATCGTGCCGGACGTCGTCCACGTGCTCGTCGATGGCAAGATTGTCCAGACCGGCGACAAGACCCTGGCACTCGAACTCGAGGAACACGGATACGCCTGTGTCGAAAAGAACAACGCAGTCGACGCCTGAGCGGAAAAGCACCATGTCCACCATGACCAATGATTCCACCTGTTCGTTCAATGCCCTCTTCAAGGCCAACACGCCTGAAGGCCTGTCCACTCTGCGCACTGAGGCGCTCTCGGCCTTCGACACGATGCAGTGGCCGTCGATGAGGGACGAGGCCTGGCGGTACACGGACACCCGCCCCATCGCGGCGTTGGACTACACCGGCGCCGATGCCACGACCGAAATCGAACTGGAAGCGATCCGGCCATTCCTGCTTGATGAAGGCATGCCTCGACTCGTCTTTGCAGATGGCGTGTTCCAACCCGGCTGCTCCACCGCAGGCAAGATGTCCGGTGTTCGAATCGAACGACTGGCCGATGTCCTTGCCAGCGAACCGAATCGGCTCGACGGCAAACTGGGTGCACACTCGGACTGGAAAGATGATCCCGCCGCAGCGATCTCAACCGCCCTGTTCACGGACGGTGTGCTGATCGAAATCGAAGAAGGCTGCTCGATGACCGAGCCGCTGCACATCGTCTTCCACAACACGGGCAAGTCGACTCCCACAGCCGTTCAGCCTCGAGTCCTGGTGCTGGCCGGCAACCGATCAAACGGAACCGTGATCGAATCCCACGTCGGTACGGGAAGCCACGAGATCCTCTCCACACCGGTCACCGAGATCATCGCCGGCGATCATGTCCACCTGGACCACTACCGAATGGTTCGTGAAGGCTCGGGCACATGGCACCTGGGCGACTTTGCACTTCACCAGGGGGCCGAATCCGAGGTGTCCTCATGCGTCCTGGCATTCGACGGACCTGTGATTCGAACACGCATGCGAGCCACTCTCGGGGGTGATGACGGCAATGCGATCCTCCACGGCCTCGCACTCGGACATGACAAGCGTCATGTCGAGAACCTGCTCCGGGTCAATCACATGGTTCCGAACTGCCGAAGCCGGGAAGCCTTCAAGCATGTCCTCGAGGATAATGCGACCGCAGCCTTCACCGGAAGAATCTACGTCGCAGAAGGCGCCCAGAAGACCGATGCCGTCCAGACCAATCGGAATCTCCTGCTGTCGCCAACGGCTCGATCGACGGCACGTCCACAACTCGAGATCTACGCGGATGACGTCAAGTGCACCCACGGCGCCACCACCGGCGAACTGGATCCCGATGCCATGTTCTATCTTCAGGCTCGTGGCGTCCCCGCGGAAGCGGCACGCAGCATGCTCGTCCAGGCCTTTGCGGGAGAGATCCTGGATGACGTCAAGCCGCCCGCACTCCGTGCCCAGGCGATTGAAATGCTTCGACGACGACTGCCTGCGGCCGAACACCTCGCAATGATCGAATGATCGATGGATATACGGGCATGACTGGTCACTCACAGGCTGGAGCATCTCTCGACATCGATGCCATTCGCGCACAGTTTCCACTGCTCNATCGAATGGTCCACGACAAGCAGCTGGTCTATCTGGACAGCGCCGCGACGACGCCCAAGCCGAACGCGGTGATCGAGGCGATGGAACGTCATTACAGCCAGGGCACGGCGAATGTCCACCGAGCGGCTCATGCGTTGAGCGTCGAAGCAACTGAAGCATTCGAAACTGCACGCAAGGACATCGCCGCCTTCATCAACGCATGTTCCTCCAATGAGATCATCTACACCCGCAGTGCCACCGAGGCGGTGAATCTTGTTGCCAATGCCTGGGGACCAACAGCGATCGAACCCGGTGATGAGATTCTCATCACCGAGATGGAACACCATGCCAACATCGTTCCCTGGCAACTGCTGAGAGAACGTCTGGGCGCCGTGCTGAAGGTGGCGCCGATCGATGACCATGGCATGATCGACATGCAGGCCATGGAGTCGCTCGTCAACGAACGTACGAAACTCGTTTCAGCAACGTGGATCTCCAATGCGTTGGGGACAGTCAATCCCATCGAGCGGATCATCGAGATGGCTCACGCCGTCGGCGCCGCCGCCATGGTTGATGCCACGCAGGCACTGCCCCATCGTCCAGTCGACGTCCAGGCGATGGACGCCGACTTCATCGTCTTCTCCGGACACAAGATGTACGGGCCCACCGGCATCGGCTGTCTCTGGGGACGGGAGCGGATTCTCGAAGCCATGCCGCCCTGGCAGGGTGGCGGCGACATGATCGACAAGGTCACCTTCGAGGAGACGACATGGAATTCCCTGCCGTGGAAGTTCGAAGCTGGAACACCTCATATTGCCGGTGCCATCGGACTGGGCGCCGCGGTGAACTGGCTCAAGCAACTGTCCATGGAGGCCGTTGCCGCACATGAGCATGATCTCGTGATTCATCTGGCGGCGATGCTCGATGCCATTCCGAGAGTCACGCTCATCGGACACCCTGAACCACGTGCCGCCGCCGTCTCGTTCATGGTCGATGGGCTGCATCCGCACGACGTCGGAACCATGCTGGATCGACATGGCGTCGCTGTTCGCACCGGACACCACTGTGCCCAACCGACGATGACGCATTTCGATGTTCCGGCAACCGTGCGTGCATCGGTCGGGGTCTTCAACAACGAGGCGGACATTCAGGCATTGGATACGGCATTGAGAAGAGTCATCGAGGTCTTTGGATGAGCGAACAGACAAGCGACATCAACGAACGGATCGTCAAGGCCCTCCGGACAATCCACGATCCCGAGATCCCGGTCAATATCCACGACCTTGGACTGATCTATGACGTCACGGTTGACGATGCTGGAGCCGCAGCCATCCGCATGACGCTGACCACTCCGAATTGCCCGATGGCCGAAGTCATTCCGGGCCAGGTGCAAGCGGCGGTCGCGGCCGTCGATGGCGTGACCTCGGCGACCGTTGAACTGGTCTGGGAGCCTTCATGGACACCCGAGATGATGTCCGAAGTCGCACGGCTTGAGCTGGACTTCACAGGCAAGTTCGATCCCGCCAAGTTCATGAAGAAGTCGCCCATTTCCCTCTCAATCAATCGCAAGAAACAGGACTGACAGCGACATGGCAGAGTTTCACAAGGCAGCCTCCGTCACGGATCTCGAACCCGGCGGCATCATCTGCGTCGAGGTCGCTGGAACACGGGTTGCGATCTACAACCTCAATGGCGAGTTCTTCGCGACTTCGCCTTCATGCACGCATGTCGAAGCCGATCTGGCGGACGGCTACATCGAAGATGAGGAAGTCGTCTGTCCATTGCACTACGCCACATTCAACATCAGAACTGGCGAATCGACAGGCCCACCTGCCGATGGTGACCTGACGACCTACAAGGTCCGCGTCACGGGTCAGGACATTGAAGTCGAAATCTGAACCGAACCTGTTCAGGAATCAGTTGCAGAGTCCCCAGGCATCGAGGACCCGAAGAACATCCGTCATGTTCACGCGCCGATCGCCATTGACATCCTCCTGACACGGTGACGGGCAGGATGTCGATACGCAGGGCATGTCCTCTCCCTGCCAGAATCCACCAGCATCCTCACAGGCCGTTCTGGTGGAGATGATGCAGGCATCCCGGATACAGCAACCCCCACCCACGCCGCAGTCACTGCGGATATTGATGCTCGCCACCTCGGTCCATTGGATGCCATCCTCGTGGAATCCACAGGTCACGAACCGTGGACGACTTTCGATGCAGTCGATCGTGGCACCACCCCGGATCGAGCTGTTGAGGTAGAACCAGCAGTCTCTGAAAACAGGCGTACCCTCGTGAACATGCACAGCCCCACCATGATCAGCCGAGTTGTTGAGTATCAGGCACGCTTCAATGATTGGACTGACGCCTTCCAAGTAGAAGCCACCACCAAGGGTGCGGCATGAATCGGGGTCTTGTCGTGCACATTCAATCGTGCCCGAACCACCTGAAACCGCAAACCCCCGAAGGATCGAACCCGGACCCTCGCCCGAGCTCATCGTCACCGTGCTTCCGCCTTTGACGCCGCGTTCTTTCGATGCCCCATCGATCAGAGTCTGCTCCGCACCCGCTTCGCTGCGAATCGTGATGGCCTTGCCGTGGAAATTGATGCGCTCGCGATAGATGCCCGGTCCGACAACGATGTCATCACCATCCACAGCATGATCGATCGCATCCTGGATCGTGCGTACGCCAACCTCAACCCGATGTATCGATCCTCCCGCAGCCATGTCACATGCTGACAAGGCAAACGCCGGTGCTGGCAATGAAGGAGAGAGTGTTGCCAGCACCAGCGTCATGCGAGGACCGATTGCACTGCGCTTCCATGCGCCCATGAATCACCTCCTCGGCCGGACCAGCCTTGAATCCGGCCGAGAAGGCACCCTACTCACCAGGGGAGAGAGGACCATGGCAAGCCACCTATTTTCTCGCGAATGCAGAGACGCCATTGAAGTCATGCCAAAATGCATCGCCCTTCAGGCATGCCTGGAGGAGACAGGATCGAATGAATGACTGTCGTCGTCAGTTGGACGATTCGACCATGCGTACGGAGCGCGTACAGGCTGGGCCGAATTGAAATGACTTCACACCACCCGCAACGATCTGATCGACTTCGACCAGGAATCCATCGTCGGACACCTCGATGCGGGGAGATCCGAGACCAGCCTGCTCGATCGGCTCGTAACGGCCTGAAAGATCGGCCAATCGCCGCGGCCAGGACTGCTGTTCGGACTTGTACTGCTCAGCGGCATGGTGAATGCGTCTCAGCAGGGTCCATGCTGCCGCATCATCCGGCATCTCGAACGCGGCCGAACCCGGCTGCGCATCGCTGAACTGGACCAGCCCCCAGTACTCGGGGCGATGCATGTCGATCGCGTCCTGCCGTGTCCAGGTCCAGTTGTCTTCTCGCAGATCCGGAATGCGTTCGTAGTTCCCCTCCTCGTCGAACTGATGACGCCACTGCACTCGTGAGAAGTTGACCGGCCACTGGTCACCATCCTGTGGAGGAATCGGACGATTCGCGTGACTCCGAAGTGATTCCCAGGGGATTGCGATCTCCATGGTCCAGCTCTGGTCGACATCACGAGGATCGTTGAGCGTTCCCTGGACATCGACCGCGGTCTTCAGACCTTCGATGTCCCAACCGATGTCGTATGTGCCGCCACATCGATAGGGTCTGGTGAGCATCAGATCGAACTGCGTATTGAGCGCGTTGACCTCGAGTTCGTAGTAGTCGAGGTTGTCGCCATCGGGATCAATGAAGACCTCGAAGTCATTGTCGTTGTAGATGATCGAGTCCCGCTTGGTGAGGCTGCCCCAGACATGAGGCTCCTTCATGTCGGCCGCGATGTAGAAATAGGTGTCATCCCAGAGCATCTTCGCGCGAGTCTGGAATCTCGGCTCAGGCTTCACATCGCCCTCGATATCCTGGAAATCGTCGGTCCATGGTGCAGCATCCCACGCCGTCTCGTCGATTCGACCGTCGATGACCATCGGAGACTGNGCTCGACCGGCGACGTAGGTTTCCGGGAAATCCGATGGACTCTCAGGGGGTACATAGACGGCACAGCAGCCACAGGTGAGGCAGGCGAACAACGAGCACACGATCACGTGATTGATCCACATGTTTCGAGTCTAACGGGGACATGGCGACACCGGTTCCCGCTCGCCTCCTTTATCATTCCCGGAGATGAAAGTCTCCCTGCCCACCCTTGGAATCCAACCGCCTCCAGCCAGTGACCAACAGCGGCTGGCGGGAGATCTGAGGGATTCGCATGGCCGGGTCATCACGGACCTGAGGCTCAGCGTCACCGATCGATGCAACTTCAGGTGCATCTACTGTCTGGAACCGGACACTCGCTTCCTCCCTCGACAGGAACTGCTCTATCGCGAGGAATACGTCCAGATCATCGAAGCCTGTCACNAACTCGGTGTCCGATCCCTGCGCATCACCGGCGGGGAGCCCACTCTGTATCCGGAACTCGACGCGTTGATCGAGCAGGTTGGTGGAATTGGACTTGAAGACATTGCCATGACCACCAACGGATGGTCTCTCGACCTGGACCGGGCACGACACTGGCGAGCATCGGGACTGAAACGACTCACCTTCAGCCTGGACAGTCTTCGCGAGGATCGCATGTCCGAGATCACGCGATCCAAGACCAGCGTACGACAGGTGTTCGAAGCCATTGCGACGGCACGGTCGGCCGGTTTTCCCCGTCCCAAGGTGAATGTCGTGGTGATGCGGCATATCAATGACGATGAGGTCGTCGATTTCGCCACCACCGCGCGTCAACACGACTTGGACATCCGATTCATCGAGTTCATGCCGCTCGATTCCGCACGCGACTGGGATCGTGGACAGGTCGTCACTGCAGAGGAGATCCGACGGAAGATCGATGCGGTCTGGCCCCTGACCCGCTCGGATGACGGCAATCCACATTCCACCTCGAACAACTGGTCCTTTTCGGATGGACAACCCGGACGCATCGGTTTCATCGCCCCGGTCAGCAGGCCTTTCTGTGGTGCCTGCAATCGACTCCGGATCACTGCTGAAGGACGGATTCGCCCCTGTCTCTTCAGTCATGACGAATGGGATCTCAAACCGCTGCTGCGCAGAGGCGTTTCCATGGAGCATCTCAGGTCGTTCATCGTCGATGCCGCCTGGAACAAGCAACCGGGGCATCGCATCGGTCAGGGTGATTTCCAGCAACCGGCCCGCAGCATGTCGGCCATCGGTGGTTGAATGCATGAGACACCGTTCTCGCGAATCCGCCGGATGGCAACACTCCTTCTCCATGGGGACTCTTCGTGACTGATTCATCCGAAGCACCGCGTTCGCTTTCCATCACGCTGCTGATTCGCAGTTACCTCGGCGGATTTCTCATGGGCCTGGCCAATCTGGTCCCTGGCATCTCCGGCGGAACGATGCTGCTGGCAACTGGCATCTACGATCGCTTCATCGCCGCTGTTTCCCAGGTCACCACCTTTCGATTCAGAATCGATTCCATCGTGCTGCTCGCGATCATCGTGTTCGGTGCCGGATGCGCGATCGTACTGGGCGCCGAAACTCTCGGATCGCTCGTACATGAACAACGATGGATCATGTTCAGTCTGTTCATCGGTCTGACATTGGGTGGCGTGCCGCTTCTGTGGAGCATGATCAAGCCCTTCAATCTCTCAGCCCTGATCGGATGTCTTGTCGGGATCGGCGCCATGGCCCTGCTGACACTGGTCGATCTTGGCGAAGGTGAATCGAGCGGGAACAGCTTTGTGATGCTGCTCATCGCCGGTGCGGCTGGTGGTGCCACGATGGTCCTTCCTGGAGTCTCCGGCAGCTACCTGCTGCTTGTGCTCGGCCAATACCTCGTCATCCTGTCGGCCATTTCAGGTCTCAAGGATGCGGTGGGAGGCGACGGGTCCTTCTCCGAACCCATGGCCGTACTGCTTCCAGTCGGAATCGGTGCCGTCATTGGAATCGTGGTGGTGTCCAATGTGATGCAGTGGTTCCTCCAGAATGCCCGAACCACCACGCTCGGGGTCCTGATGGGATTTCTTCTGGGAGCTGTTCTGGGGCTGTGGCCCTTCCATGCCCCTGTGGAAGCCACCGTCCTGATTGAACAGGCCAGCCAATACGGCCTGGTTGCCGAAGAGATCGAATCCCTCAAGCCCCGTGACTGGCCAACAACGGCCTTTACACCCTCATCAGGCCAGATCCTGGGGGCATTCGGACTGGTCCTCCTTGGATTTGGGATCTCCCTGGCCATCACCATGCTGGGACGAGAAAAGGACGGCCCAGCCAACCACTCGGCCAGTTGATCGAACCTCGCTGAGGACCCTTTGAAGTCGTTTTTCAGGCTGTTTCGCCGCCCTCTGCCAAAAGGCAGCATTGGGCTGAACCCCGTTTTCAGGGTNNCTGGGGCCTTTTTTGAAGGTTTTTACGTTTTAGACACACCTATTCGAATCTCGGTCGTAGATGGGTATGTCGGGAGGCAATGATCAACAAGCCTCTCGGCCACCCCTCCTCTCTCACACACTCTCCTCTCTCTCCACCACCGGGCCCGCTGAAAAGCGGGTCCGGTGGTTTTTTGCCTGATCTCACCAAAGGTGCCGAGGAGCCTCTTGGGACATTTTTTCTCCTTTCAGCACACACACCGCCACGGGGGGAATAGATGGGGGTGAAGGAAGCACGCAACGCTCCCTCCCCCAGAACGAACATCCCTTCTCTTCTCTCTCTCCTCTCCCCACCCACGGGCCCGCCAGATGGCGGGCCCGTGGGTTTTTTGCCTGGATGGCATCCAAGAGCACCGAATACCGGACCCCCCTCCCGGACTGAGTCGGATCTGACGGAATCGCTCCCATTGGAATTTGTGCTCTGTTCCGAATCTGCCGCTGAATTCACGCGAGTATCCGCCCGATGCCTGCTTCTGAAGATGAAGCGTTCGTGAACCAGGCAACTGGAATGGAAATTGATCTCACAAGTCCCCGTGAAGTCCGTAGTTGGAAATGGATCTTCCCTCAATCCACAGGACCCTCAGCAATGACCCTCAAGCGAACTGCCCTCTCAATCGCCCTCATCGGGATCGCTACGCTCGGAAGCGGATGTGCTTCCACGCCATCCCAAAACGCTGCCATGAACAGCAGCACGGTTCGCTTTGCGATGCTGGACAGTGATCGCAACCCGCTGGCCATGGGTGCTGGCGACACCCTGGGGGCATCCCTCTTCCTGAGTCAGGAAGCCAATTGAACACGTCTACATCCGGCCCATGTGCCATCTTGCAACCGGCCCCTGCCTCAACAGGGGCCGGTTCTGCTTTGTTTGGGCTCAGAATGCAACAACCCCAGCAAAAACAAAAGCTTGAGGGCCGATCAGTCCGACGGAACATTGGGAGCCGTGGACCTGCCAAGTACACGGCCTGGATGCACTGGATGAATGATGCTGTTCGACAACTGCGGGAACAAACTCTCGACTACATGAGTCGACTTGTCGAACGTCGAAAGGCAGATTCCATGAGAACTGAAAAAGAAGGCAAACGGNATTCCGGATCAATCGCCCGAGGACAGTCGGCCCTGGATTCCGCCATGGCCCAGGCTCAGGACATGATCAGCTCACTGGACCGGATTCTGGAACAACGGGAACCCGATGTCCAGACCTTCCGGACCAGTTGCAACGGCCTCTCCAGGCTGAAGCCCTCCCGGTTTGCCTCCTAGCTCGGACGATCGCACCGGCATACTCGGGTTCCTGTAGCCTTAGAGAATGCCTGGCCCCGTCATCCAGATCAAGAAACTCTCACCCCTGGCTCGCCTGCCCGAATATGCGACGGCCGGGGCTTCCGGCATGGATGTCCATGCCGCCATCGAGGACTCGATCACCATTCCACCTCGAAGCATTCGCATGATCCCGCTGGGCTTCGCCATGGCGATCCCCGTGGGCTGGGAAGCGCAGGTTCGGCCGAGAAGTGGACTGGCCAGTCGACATGGCGTCTCTCTGCCCAACACCCCTGGAACCATTGATGCCGACTACCGGGGAGAACTCAAGGTACCGCTCATCAATCTTGGTGATGACGCATTCATCGTCGAACCGGGCATGCGGATTGCCCAGATGGTCATCACACAGGTTGAACAGTGTCGGCTTGTGGAAGTCGAGGATCTGGATGAGACGGATCGAGGCGAGGGCGGCTTCGGTTCAACGGGAACCGCACCGCAATCGTGATCACGGCATGCCGACAATACCCGAGAGCGCATTCAGTCCAAGCGGCTCTTTCGTATAGAACGGCTCTGCAGCAGCGGTTCCGATGCGGCTTCCGAAGTAGGTGACACTGGCCATCATCACATCGATGATGCGACGATTCTTCTCCGGGATNACGAACTGACTTTCATACGCCAGCATCGAACGTCTCTTGTGCTCTTCGTATCCGGTGATATCGAACAGAAAGCTCGGATCAGGAACACGCCGCAGGTGTGTGCAGTAGTAGTAGAACAACCATCTTGGATGAACCGGCTCGCCTGGAAGATCGGTCTTGGTCAACTTGGCGTCGAACCTGGCATCTTCGACGATGCGCGTACAGGCCAGGTGATCCGGGTGGGCATCGATTGGATGAGGCGCGAAGAGGATCTCGGACTGATGTTCCCGAATGATGCCGGCCACACGATGTCTCGACGCGATGTCATGGACCACTTCACGATTCTTGAGACCCGCCTGAAGTCGCCGGACACCGAGGACTTCGGCAGCGGCCGCGGATTCACGGGCTCGAGTGACTGGATCACCATGGGGCGTGGGCTCGCCGTCCGTGAGATCGACGAGCAGGACATCATGTCCTGCAGAAGCCAGCGCGGCGATGGTGCCGCCCATGCCAAGTTCCTGGTCGTCGGGATGTGGGCCGATGATGCAGATGCGAGCCATTCGCGCATCATAGGCATCTCTGGCCGGTGCCGGAGGTCATCTCATCATTTCCATCCGACCGGGATCGATCTCACCGTCACCCGCTCGCATGCCTGGCACCGCCAGGGGTCGAGCAGGCGTTGACGCGAGTCGGCTCAGNAGCCTTCGGGACTGCTCATTGATCCAGTCCATCAGAACATCCGCATCATCCGTTCGCTCCTGCTGTATCAACACGGAAGCATCGAGCAGACCATGGCTGATCCGGGCGAGATGAGGCTGACTGAGCCTGAAGGCGCTTGTCGCAGACGCCGGTGTCGTGAGCGATGCCAATCGGACATGATGCTGCTCGTCTGCTTGCCTTCGAGGCGATCGACTGGATACCAGCGCAATCAGTCGAAGAGTCGCGAATGCCTGTTCGAGATCCGAATGCAATCGCCAGATGTGGGCCCGGTCATCAGGCGACAGCCTTCCTGAACCGAGCATCTCAGCAGCCAGTTCATCGATGGATTCCTCGAATCGGTCGCATTCGTATTCGATCAGCTCGACAGGCAGCGACCAGGCGGGCAGGTCGTTGGCCTGTTCGAGGCCTCCGTCCTTCAGCTGGTAGAGACATTGAACATGATCGAGAAGACGACTGTACAGGTACAGATCATCCGAGGCATCACCTGCGG
Organism: Phycisphaerae bacterium; assembly: GCA_002702575.1. Taxonomy (GTDB): domain Bacteria; phylum Planctomycetota; class Phycisphaerae; order Phycisphaerales; family SM1A02; genus UBA1668. Next base: position 18,325 of record PAAJ01000021.1, read on the forward strand.
ATCGATCATTCGACCACTGCATGACCCAGCGAGATCGTGCATCATCCAAATACTCCGCAAGTCTGTGTTCAGGATCGAATCGACCGCCGACCATCCTCGACTCTCCATCAATGACCTCGAAGAGATCGAGTTGACGCTCGAACTCGCTCAAGGCCCGTGATGCATCTTCTCGGGTTCGAACATCCGCCATGGCACCCACGAGAACTTCAAGCCGATCCACCAGTGCCGGTGCATGGTCGGGTGCCATTCGATGAATGCTTTGAGACCACGACTCGAGCTGGTGAAGTCGCTGCATGGCGACCAACAGATGTCTCGGCTCGGAAAGNATCACGACGAGTCCCGGTTCCGTCCAGGGNTCCTCGGATCTTGCNACNTCGGAAAATGAATCNAACGCTCTTGTTTCCGCCAANAATCGCTGACGCATCAATCCTGCATGCACTCGTGTCCTGAAACGAGAGAGCCCCTCGTCTTCCACGGAACGGGTCCGTGCAAGAACCTCGATGGTCTGAGCGATCGAGTGGGCTGTCGGCGCAGGCACAAACTGACCAGGCCAGATTTCAAGAAGATCCTCGAAGGTCTTGCTGCGACGTGTGGCGACGGCACGGCCGCCGGGTGCCTCCGCGAGTTGAGCGAGGGACACCACCATTTCGTTCATGGCTTCGATCCGCTCGGCGGATTCACGCATGTGTTCCGCGGAAAGAGCGGCCTGCTCGATCTCGGCTTGAAGTGTGGCCTTGATCGCCTTGCGTGATGGTCCATTCATCCATGAGTGNGCATCGAGATCGACGATCAGCGAAACACTGCTTCGGAAGAGGCGTGAATCCCTGGGCATTTCAGCAAGCAGTGCCCTCAATGATTCATCGACTTCGATCTCGAGAAAGGCTGACNCAAGATCCCGCTGCTTTGAATAGGACCCCTGTCTGGGTCGTGTCGCTTCAGGCCACCAGCCGCTTTCCCCTGCTTGACTGGATGCGATTTCACAGGCTGACCGAAGTGGTTGCATCAGATCCATGACGGCATGTTCCGGATTTGGAACATGACGTGTTGGAATACGAGCAAGGCCCGCCCGGATCCCCTGCTTGAAACGTACCAGTTCAGTCCGAACGGATGCTTCATCCTGATCGGAGAGTTCGTTGGACGCGAAGGCATCCAACATGTGGACGATCGACGGCTCGGCATCCATCATGCGCGTGGCATAGACGATCATTCGAGCACCCGTATCGCCCTGAAGGCGAGCGCCACGGTTCAGCAAGGCTTCGACGAGCATCCGGTAACGATCCAGGACTTCGGAAATCAATCTGGTATTTCGGTCCTGCTGAGAGACGCTTCCAACCGACCTTCTCTGCTGCGACAACTCCATCCCGATCTGCTCGGCATAGGACACCCCGCCGGACTCCGGTCGATCGAAAGCGACCAGCGTGCCTCCGGGGCACAGTAGGATCAGAAGAGAAGCGAGAGCCGTTCGAAGCATGTCATCATCTTCCTCGGAACACGGGACCCGTGGTGACAACGATACGTGCAATTCTGAAAGATCGTCATTCCGCCGAATCGGCCTGATCGCGTGCCCTCGCCAGCTGCTGCTTCGCTCGTCCGGAGCCAGCGGCCCCGAATCGGATCCACATCAGACACAGGCCTTCGGGCGGCATGGTGCGCCCGGAACGCTGTCGATCACCACTGGCGAGAATGTCGGGAATCGACGTTGGATCGATCCGACCCTCACCGACCTCCACGAGCGTACCTGCGATGATCCGGACCATGTTCCAGAGAAAGCCGCTGCCACTCACGTCGATGGACAACCGTCGATCACCGTCTTCGGTCACCGTGCAGTCGAAGATCTCACGAACCGTGGTTTCACGATTGTGTCGGACCCGCGTCATCGCTGCGAAATCATGCATCCCGACGAGATCGCCGGCGGCTTGCTGCATGGCCTTCAGGTCCAGTTCACCTGGACACCATGAAGTGACATGGCGGTCGAACAACGGACGCATCTCCGCAGTGGTCCGGGCATAGGCGAGCCGATATCGATACCCCTTGGAGATGGCGTCACCGATGGGATTGAAGGCTGGATCCACCTGCCATGCCGATCGAACCTGGACATCCTGGGGAAGTCGTGATGTCAGGGCCGCAGGCAGGACCTTGGGATCGAATTCACGAGGTGAATTGAAGCAGGCAACCTGTCCCTCTGCATGAACGCCCGAATCCGTCCGGGAGGCTCCAAGAACATGAACAGGTTCGCGGATCAGTTCTTCGACAGCCGCCTCGACGAGCCCCTGAACGGTTCGAAGCGGTTCGGAGTCGGGCGGATGCTGTTTCTGCCAGCCGTGAAAATCCGTTCCGTCGTAGGCGATCGTCAATGCGTAGCGAGGCATGCCGCAACTCGTGTTGATCAGAGGAACCGACCGGGCTAGTGGCCGAAGAGATTTCCAGTCGCAAACATGCCCTGAGCCTCGAAGAACTCCAACGCATCATCGACCGATGGGAAGATCTTGGTCGCCGTCTCGGTGATGAAAGGTGATGGTGGTTTCGCAGGCTTCCACACCACGTAGACTTCCTTGGTGTGTTCCCATGCATGCTGCAGCTCACGCTCGACACCGCTTGAAAGTGCCGGAATGCCGCCTTCGAGTTCCGGGATCAGGGACACGATCATGTCGCTCTGGTCGATGAGCTTGAAGTCCCGCATGTAGATCTGGCCATCGACATCGCCCGCGATATCGAGCACCTCTCGAACCGGGACTCGAATCGGTTCCGCATTCGCACCACCGCCGAAGGCATGAGGCGTCACGTCCACCCATTCCTTGCCCTGTTTGGCGGCTTCCGCCGCGCGGTCGAGAAGCAGTTTCTCATCGACATCCGCCGGGTCGAATGCGATGAAGTGTTCGGCGATGGCGGCTCGAAACGCCTCGATCTCGGCCAGAACATCCGGCATGTCGACTACGTGACTCATCGGGAAGCTCGGATAGACCTTCTTCATATCCGGTCTGGTGACCAGACGAAGACACGTTTCGATCGTCTCCTCATGTCGACCACGACTCAGAATGTAGAAGTTGTCATGACATCCCATGGCATGCGCGAGAAGTTCCGTGACGATGATCTCTTCCTCACGCCAGACCATGCAGTCCTTGAGCGTCGCATCGATGTCGTGTTCGTTGTGCAGACGGTGATGAGACATCTCGACGTTGTCGAGAAGACAGATGAACATGTTCGGCTTGAGCAGTGCCATCTGATCGAAGTCGAAGGCGCTGAACAGACCATGTCGCCAGCGGAATGTCGCATGCGTGTTGACGATGACATCCGGATGATCCGCCGTCGGCGTCGTCTGGGCGATGATGTCCTTGAATGCGGCCCGACGCAATGACGCCAGACGACTGAGAGGCAGATCCAGGATCCGACCGCGGCGGATGTCGGGAGCCTCTTCGTACATCATGGAGCCGACGTGAAAACAGTCGAGACGACTGCCGCGGGTGCCCGCAAGGTTCGAAACGGATTCCAGATATGGTTTCTTGTCTAGGCCGATTTGGCCTGTCACGACGGCACGCATGAGCGTCCTCTCGAAGTGGTTTGTCCCTGATCAGTCAACACCGCAGGATACCCCAACGGAGCCCGGTTTCGCAGCGGAACTACTTGGAGGATGCGGCACGGGGCCGTACGGGCCCACCGACCGCCTGCCGGAGCCATGCAATCGGTGCTCGTGGTGGCCGAATCTTCTTTCGCTTGCGACGTCTCCAGATCCAGAGGGCCACGATGACCCCGACCGCCAAGACGCTGATGGCGATGATCTTCTCGATGTTCTGCTGCTTGCGGGACATCTCATAGCCCATGCCGAGCAGCCAGCCGACACCCAACTGAGCTGCGACGACCGGCAAGGCGGAAATGCTCTCCGCCAGGGTGAACTTCCAGATCTTCATTCTCGACAGCCCGGCCGCCGTGAACACCGGCGTGCGTGAAAAGGGTATGAACCTGCTGACGATGACGACCCAGATGCCCCAGCGATCGAACTTGTATTTGATTTCAAGAATGCGCCTGGGATGGAACAGTCTTCTGAAGAACCGGAACCGGAGAATCCGACTCGAAAACCTTCGCACGATCAGAACCCAAAGGGAGTCCGCCAGCACGACACCGAAATAGGCGGCCAGAACAGTCCACCAGAACGGCATGATTCCCTGTTGCATCAGGAATCCTGCCGGGATGATGAAGATGTCCTCACCCAATGCCAACCCGACACCGGATGCCATCAGCAGACCGAAGAGCAGAATCGGGCCGTACTGGATGAACCCCGTCTCCACTTCCAGTTCGATCCGACCCTTGATTGAATCCGGATCTTTCGGCTGGAATGGGAGATCGGCCGTCGACATGCCCGCATGATCTGCGGAACCATGATCCGACTTCGAATCCGAAACGGCCTGCGAACTGGCTGTGAAGAGAACCAGAATGACGGCCGCCAGGACACCCTGGACCATCAGCCAACGTCTCATTCGAGATGCCATGATCATGGACAGATGGTAGGCGAATCCGTCGTTTGATTCAGAACATGACCGACGAGTCTTTGTTAGCCTCCTTGACCATCATGAAAGTCATCTGTGCACCGGACAGTTTCAAGGGATCGATCACCGCGTCGCTCGCGGCCAAGGCCATGGGACGTGGTGTCGAGTCGGTCGGTGGTCGACCTGACTGCTGCCCTGTTGCGGATGGTGGCGAAGGCACGATGGATGTTCTTCTCGATGCGAAGGATGGAGACCGCCGGGAGGTCATGACCCTGGACCCGCTTGGACGGGATATCAAGGCCGAGCTCGGGTGGCTCTTCGAACCACGCATGGCCATCGTCGAGATGGCCCTGGCGAGTGGATTGCCGTTGCTTTCATCCACTGAACGAAATCCGATGCACACCAGTTCATTCGGAACGGGGCAGCTGATTGCCATCGCTGCACGAGACTTCGATCATGTCCTTCTGGCAGCCGGTGGCACGGCAACCATCGACGGTGGATGCGGCATCCTGCAGGCGCTCGGGGCACGCTGCCTCGATTCCTACGGACAGCCCATGGACGACCTCATCACAGGCGGCACTCTGACTCGCATCTCGAGCATCGAAATGCCGCTTGGCACGCCGACGATCGAGATCGCCGCCGACGTGACGGTGCCTCTGTTGGGCATGCAGGGCGCAGCCCATCTCTTCGGTCCCCAGAAGGGTGCCGATGATCGAGCCGTGGAACAACTCGAGGCCAACCTGATGCACCTTGCGGATGTCCTGGATCCCGAAGGACGAACACGACTGGTTCCCGGCGGCGGCGCAGCAGGAGGCGCAGGCTTCGGTCTCCACGCAGGACTTGGCGCGAGCATCCGATCCGGGATCGAGCTGGTCCTCGAGGTCATCCAGTTCGACGATCGCCTCAGGGATGCGGAGATGGTGCTCGTGGGCGAGGGTTGTCTGGATGAACAGACGATGCTCGGCAAGGCGTGTGGAACCACGGCCAGCCGCGCGAAAGCCAGGAATGTTCCGGTCATCGCACTCTGTGGCCGCATGGGAGACGGTTGGGAGTCCTGCCTGGCTGATCAAGGTGGTCCCATTGACCGGATTCTGTCATTGACCGACTTGTACGGTGAGGAACGCGCGCAGAACGAACCCGCCGCCTGTCTTCAGGAGGCGGCAAGAACCGCACTCTCCACGACCTGATTCCCCGAGATCGCTCAGAGAAGAACGCGATCTCCACGTCTGATCGACTTGGGGAGTTCGACTGAATCCAGTTGGGCTGGATCCATCGCCGTCAGGGAACTGATCTCGATGTCNGCAACGACATCACCCGTGTCGTCACGTTCAACGTCCACGCCTCTGCTTTCCAGCCAGGAACCAAAGAGATTGCTCTGGGCCTGTCTGCATGACGCCGGCGAGTCCGCACCTTCGGCGTTCTTGATGGGTGCGAATTCACGACAACGCTCCACTTCCAGAATGGCTGACTTGCCGGCGAGTGGCAGGGCGTCGAAGATGAATCGTTCGAGTTTGACCGCGTTGGGGGTGTCCGGCTGGATCTCCCGCCCCGACTTCCGATCGAACCACGGCACCTTCTTGATCGCGCGATGCCATGGCAGCTCATCGGCGGAACACAGCTTCTGTGCGAACTCGACGCCCAGCAGATGAAGGGCGATGTTGCCGGCGTCATAGACGAGACGCCCCTTGTCATCTCGCATTTCCTGAAGTTCATGAGGCATGTCCGAATACTCGATGACCTCGAGACGGTCATCGACCATGCAGAACACGCCCACTTTCTCATCCGGCGAGACCTTGGGGACCATCTTGCTGGACAACTCTCCTGATGAGCACGCCTCATCGGCATGCATGCCGATGAAGACCGGATCCACCACGGGTGCGACCGGATTGTCCACCTGGAAATAGGAGATCGTGTCGATGCCCAGCATCGACATCTGTTCAAGCGCTCCGCTTCTGTGCAGCGCCGAGATGGAGCCGCCATGACCATCCGGACTCATCGCCAGGCGTCCCGGTGACTCCAGCAGCATGTCTCCCGAATCGGCGTCGAAGCAGGGCATCATGCCCTGCGGGAACAACATGACCTGCGTTCGTGGAAGACCGAACCAGTTGTTGTCCGCAAAGAAATCTCGTGTCGCCGAATCATTCGCCTCGCTCGTCATGATGTACCAGCAGATGCGTGTATTCCACCGCTGGCTTGCGGCTTCAATCTGCTCGGCAAAGACCCGAAAGAGCGGCTTGCCACTGACCGGTGTCGCAGGATAGGTCCCCTTGGGACCACCCCACCCGAGTCGGGTGCCCTGGCCGCCGGCAACCGTGAAGGCGGCAACCCGTCCGTCCCGGATGATCTCCTCACCCCGACGGGCATACGCTGCCGCTTCCTCCGGATTCGGCGCCATCACGATCGGTGGCTTGGGATCAGCGGTTCCACTCTGGTGTTCATGCGACAGCACATGCCGTTGCACCAGGGCGGGAATCGATTCCAATGAAATCATGTTGATCTGTTGAAGCAGGGATTCACGCTGTTGCGGATCCAGTTCGTTCCAGCAGGCGAGAACGTCCGCCTGATCACAGGCTTCCAGACGCTTCATGGTGGTATCGAAATCAAGCGACATGGACAGTTCTCATGAGTCCTGCTCTGGCGACTCGGGCTGAGTCCACCCTGAAGCGAGATGCTTGACGATCTTTCCGGTCTCGAGATAGATCAGCTGCTCACAGATGTTGGTGCAGTGATCCGCCATGCGTTCAAGGCTTCGATTGACGTTGAGGAGCTCGAGGGCGTTCTCCAACGGCATCGTTCCGTCCTTGACCGCGGTCTGCACAAGACGAACGACTTCTGTCCGGAAACGATCGATCGTGTCATCGAAATCCAGAATGCGTCTGGCGAGTTCCTGATCACGGCTCCTCATCGCCTTGTTGGCATCCCGCACCATTCCGATGACGCTGTTGGCCATGACCTCGAAAGTACCGGACTTCGGCCGATCTGCTTCGTAGGACTGGGACGACTCGGCGATGTTCACGCCGCAGTCGGCGATCCGTTCGAGCTCGTTGTTGATCTTGACGATGGTGAACACCGAGCGGATGTCATGTTCACTTTCCGGAGAAAGAAGGAGCAGCTGGATGGAGGCTCGTTCGATGTCGATGTCGGCCCGATCGATGACTCGATCGGCATCCACAACCTGCTTGGCAAGATCACCGTCGTGGCTGAAGAAGGATTCGACGGCATTCATTGCGTGCGCAACAACACGATCCCCCTGCGTGAGCAGGTCCTCTCTCAACTGGGCATGCTTGCGCGCAAAGTCTTCCATTGTCATCAATCAATTTCGCGAGAGGAATAAGACAACCGCGCGAAGTATAGCGGTCAGAAGCCCGTCATGGGCAAATGAGGTGCCGTTGAAGGTCCTGCGGGGAGGCCTCGTCGGCTCGAGAGGGGTATCATTCCGACTCTCTCAGGAAGGTTCACATGGCCGAACTTTGCGTCAACATCGACCACGTCGCCACCGTCCGCCAGGCTCGGCGGACTTGGGAACCGGACCCCGCCTGGGCGGCTGTCGAGGCACAACTCGGAGGGGCCGCCGGAATCACCTTCCATCTGAGGGAAGACCGCCGCCACATGCAGGATGACGATCTGGGGCGACTCAAGGATGTCGTCACCGTACGACTGAACATGGAAATGGCCGCCACCGAGGAAATGGTCGAAATCGCCGTGGGACTCCAGCCCCAGATGGCCATGCTCGTACCGGAAGGTCGTCAGGAGATCACGACGGAAGGCGGTCTGGACGTCATCGCCCGTCAGGCGGAATTGAAACCACTCCTGGCCCGACTTGGGGATGCCGGCATCCCGGTCAGTGCATTCATCGATGCCTGCCCGGCCCAGATCCAGGCCGCAGCCGAGTGCGGTTTCGGCGTGTGCGAGCTGCATACCGGTCCATATGCCGAGGCCTTCCATGAACACGCCCGGAACATCGGTCATCCACTGGTCTCCGCAGAGCTTGAGAAGATCCGGGACTGCACTCGAACCGTCCTCGACCTGGGCATGAGCTGCAATGCCGGCCATGGTCTCAACTACGCGAATGTCACGGCGATCGCTTCGATCCCGGGACTTTCGGAACTCCACATCGGTCACAGCATCGTCAGCCGATCGATCTTCGTCGGCATTCGAGAAGCGACCAGGGACATGCTCCGATGCATGGCCACACCCCCATCCAGCTGAGGTCCCCTCATGCCCGATTCCACACCCTCTGAACCATCCTCCCTGCCACATCGCATTGCCGTGCTGTGCTATCTCTACGACACGGATGGTCGGATCCTGATGCTTCACCGAGCCAAGCCACCCAACCAGGACCTCTATTCTCCGGTGGGCGGCAAGCTTGAAACGGAACTTGGTGAATGCCCATGGGCCTGTGCTCGCAGAGAGATCGAGGAAGAGACCGGCCTGCACATCTCAGCCGAAGACATCCGCATGTTCGGNATGATCTCGGAAACCGCCTANGAGGGCTCCGGTCACTGGCTGCTCTATCTCTTCGAGGTCACCCGTCCGATCGAACCGGATGAACTGGCCTTCACCGAGTTTGATGAAGGTCNACTGGAGTGGATCCCACAGGAGAAGGTCATGGATCTGAAGATCCCCGAGACGGATCGACGGGTCATCTGGCCAATGGTGTGCAAGCACCGCGGAGGATTCTTCGGTGTTCACATCGATTGCCGGACGGATCCGTTCACGTGGTCCGTGGTCCAGGAATCAAGCTGATCACAGACCGGCGATGCCCCGTGCCTCCATCGCCAACGACTCGGCCGATGCTTCGTCCTCGGATTCGACGATGAGCCTCGCGATGGGTTCGGTGTTGCTGGGACGGAGATGCAACCAGCCCTGATCCAGATCAACACGGACCCCGTCGGAGTCCTGAAGACGCGCACCCGCCTGTCCGGCGTAGTGTGACTGGATCGCCTGGATGCCATCGGCCAGACGGGATCTGGCATCCTGTCCATCCAGCTCGATGGTCTGCTTGATCATGGAATAGGCAGGAAGGTCATCGACGATCTGGGACAGACCTCGCCCTTCACGAGCCATGAGCTCCAGAACCAGTGCCATGGCCGTGAGGCTGTCTCTGACCCAGGTCACCGCTGGCACCATGACGCCACCATTGCCTTCACCGCCGATCGTCGCCTCTTCACGTCGCATGATCTGGGCGACATTCGCCTCACCGACCGCCGATCGATGAACACGGGAACCCATTCTGGTCGCGACGTCATCGATCATCCTGCTCGTGGAGAGATTGGTGACCACCGGGTCGCCCGGATGACGGTGCAGCCACGCCATCGCCGCCAGGACAAGTGTGTACTCCTCACCGATGTACCGGCCCGTCTCATCGACAATGGCCAGACGATCCGCATCCGGATCCTGGGCGAAACCCACATCGGCACCGGANTCTCGCACGCTCACGCAGAGCTCGCCGAGATTCTCCTCGCGTGGTTCGGGTGGATGCGCGAACTCGCCGGTCGGTGCATTGTGGAGAAGGCTGGTCTCGCAACCGAGATGGCCAAGAAGCGATGAACCGATCGGGCCACCGGCACCATTGACCGAGTCCAGTACGACATGAAAGCCGCTGGCCTGAATGGGNGCCGGATCAATCTGCCCAAGGACCTTCGCCAGATGAGTATCACTCGCCCGGGTCTCTTCATGGATACCGGGNNTGGTGCCCGCCTCCGGAATCTGTTCNTCGCTTCGAAACCGATCCATGATGGGCATGGCGATTTCGACAGGTGGTGCCGTACCGGTGCCATCCAGCAGTTTCAGACCATTCCAGGGCGTTGGATTGTGCGAGGCCGTGACCATGACACCGCCCGAAGCTCTGGTCGCCCCGATCATCACACCGACTGTCGGTGTCGTCACAATGCCCAACCGGATCACTTCACAACCTGCCGACGACAGACCTCGCGCAGCCGCTTCAGCGAGCTCGGGTCCTGAAGGACGGCTGTCACGACCCAGAATCACTCTTGGAGTGACGTCGGAATCGGATGCCAGTCGCGCACCCCAGATGGATGCCAGCCGATGTGCCACATCCGGAGTCATCGATCGTCCGACGATGCCACGGGCACCGGAAACGGACAGCATCAGAGGCGCTTCGCTTGTGTGATCTTCAGCCATGGACCGGAAATCCTATCAGGATGCCTCCAGACGGCAGCGTGCTTCGCATCCAGGCGATTCGGTCACCGCTGCGGTCACGGCGGTGACCGTGTCCGGAAGCCGTGCCTGCATGCATCGGGCAATGTGCAACGCCACATTCTCTGCCGTCGGATTCAGCTGGTCAAAGGGCGTGGTCTCGTTCAGGTTGGCATTTCGCAACGGCAGAAGAATCTCATCAAGNTCCTGCTCGAGCGCATGAAAGTCACAGATCAAGCCGTCCTGATCGAGCTCATCGGATTCAATCGTGACCCGAACACGCCAATCATGGCCATGAAGTGTTTCCATGATCTCGCCCATCTGGATGGCATGGGCCGCCGAAAAGATGCGTTCAACTCGAATCGAGAACATGTCGAAACCATAGCGTCCCCGGCTTCGACATGCTGAAGACCCCGGCGATCACCGATCCCAGGCCGTCACCCGCGGCATCGCCGAGCCGATGAGCCTGAACTGATCGTTGCGATCCCCTTCGATGGTCATGTCCTGGGCATCATCATGCTCCACGACGAGATCGATGACGGCCCGGTTCAACCATCGTCCGTCCTTGAACTCCATCGTGAAGGGTGCGATCGGCGTGGTCTCTCCCGTGGGCAGTTGTGTCACACCTTCCAGCAGTGGCCATGAATCGCCGTTCTGTTCCCAGTACAACGCCTCGGTCGGCTCGTCCCAACGGAGGGTCACCCATTGACCGTTACCCATGTCGATGCTGATGGTGTCCGATGACACGATCGAATCGAGCGGGCTCCCCGGCAATGGACCGAAATCGACACCCGTCCGGATGAGTGTCTGAAGTCGCTCGACGAGTATTCGGCCGGTCACGCCCGTCGAGACACTTCGAGTCGTGGACTGGAAGGCCGTGAAGGACACGCTCAAGGCGAACATGGTCGCCAGCAGAAGCGTGACGGAGATGGTCAAGGCGATCAGCAGTTCGGGAATGCTGAAGCCCGCACGTTGTCGAGAACGGCTTCGATTCACAACGTGCCTCCTTCGACGTAGGTCCCGGAGAGCGGGAACATCCGGACCGGCCATGGGATCCCGTCGGGAAGCTTGCCATCCGGATCGTATCGCAGCGTGATTTCACCGAATCCGTTGAAGCCCGGATCCTGTGGATCCACACCTTCNTTGTCACCGTCCGAGCTTCCGAAATAACCCAGTGTCGTATTGAATGCGTCGGGCGTACCACCATAGAAGAGAGGCCCGCTGCCCGCTTCGGGTCGGAAGGTCATCAGAACGGTTCCATGCACATCGGCTGTACCACGGATATCGATGATGCCGGCGACGATCGTTCCACTGAGCTTGATCCGTGTCGCCGCATCGTTGTCGAAGTTGCCGACATCAACCGACCAGCCCGGCATGAGAATGGAACTTCGAGCCAGCTCATCCCGGTCTTCCTCGGGAATACCCAACAACGCGGATTGCAGATCGGCGGAATCCGGCTGCTGCAGAAGATCCTGGTCGTAGGGATCGATGAAGCATCGCGTATTGCCCGTCAACTGAATCTTGTTTCGCCAATGCGTGTACTCACCTGGGCGATCAGCCGCCAGTGAACCAAGGAACGTGCAGTCCTCGAAGCGAATGTTGTTGGAATGGATCCGGGTGTCCTGCAGTGTTGAACTGCCGAGTGTCGACACGAGATCCGGAAAACGGTCCACGAAGCCACCGGCGCCATCCGGCTCCACGGAACCGGTGTAGTTCCAGTTGGGGTCCATGCAGTTCTCCTCGGTTTCAATCCAGGCAACACCGATGAAGGTGCAGTTCCGGAACAAACCATTCGTCCCCTTTGGAATTCGAACGTTGGTGAAGGTCATGTTCTCGTACACGGGACGCTGGTAGTAGTCATAGGCACCCAGCGAACCGAATGGAACGGACTCTGCAGGCTCGACACCCGGTGCGATGTACGTACCACCGGAGGCGATACCAGCCGCAACCTGTCCGGATCCGGTATCCCCGAAGGGCGTGCCATTGTCCGCTTCATCGCTGAACCATGTATGCGAAGTCGAAAACATGTCCGTCGTCAGCTCGATCATCTCGGGCTCACCGACATCGAATGCCGCAGAAGCGATATCCGGGTCGGTTGCCACAGGACCCTGGACCAGTGTCTGGTAGCTGTCACCATGCGCTGTTTCCCAGTCATTCTGCTCGACCGCGAAATTGATGCCACCACGCGCCTTGGCATATCGATCACGGGCATCGAGGACACCGTCATTCCAGCCAAGCGCCGTATCGACCGCATTGACCTCGCCGTCATTGTTTCGATCCGGAAGCGCCGAGTCGACCANTGGTCCGAGTTGCGGGTCCAGATCGAATTCGAGCGACCCGGCGTTGCCGGTCGCCAAAGCGAGCGTTTCATCGTAAACCACTCGGCCGTTGGTATCCGCATCGTAGATTCCCAGGAACAGATCNAAGTCATCGACGTATTCGTCTCCATCGTTGTCGACGAAATAGGATTGCAGCGCAACACCACTCGATTCGGAAGGATGATCCGGCCGCAGCCGATTGTCTCCATCGACATCATGCAGACCAACGGCGTCATAGAACGCCTGCAGTCTCGAATCCAGGACGGGATCAAGATCGAAATAGTCGCTTCGAAGGACGAGTGGATCGCCGTTGTCAGGATCCAGCTCACCNGGCTCCGTCCCGTACAGAGATCCGATGGGACCCTCGACCAGGACGTTCTTTCCGATCATGATCCGATTCGGGCCCAGAACAGCGAACTCGATCTTCTTCTCGATCTGGAAATCGATCTGCAGATTTCGTCGGATTCCGGAGTCGTATCCCTGACTGGTCACCCGGACCTGGGAGCCATCCGCAAGCAGTTCATAACGCAATCGAAACCATGGTGAAGATGCTTCATCGCCCAGTCGAATCGGTGGTGTCACGATGACGCCGTTGACTTCATCCATGGTCAACGCATGGACGATGCCTTCATCCTGGACCACGTCGTAGTCGTCCGCATGCTGATGCGCATCGTGAATCGCATGCAGAAGTCCGGGGCCGCTGGGATTGAGTACGACGTAGCCATCAGGTGATTCCACCGTCACGTCTCCATCCGCATTCGTCCATGTACCCAGCCAGAGCTTCTCGCCGAACTCGGAGTCGATGACCCCCTGCTCGACAACGAACCGCCTGCTTTCCTCGGCGAGTCGCCGAGCTGCGAACACCAGTCCGCTTTCGGACACGCTCAAGGCACGGGAAATCCTGAGCGCCGAATGCGCCGTTCGGACATTGCCCTGGGCAACGACCGCCATGACAGCAGCCAGAGAAGCGAAGAGCACCAGAAACATCATGGACAGAACCGCGGCGACGCCACGACGTCCGGCCACATGGCGGGGATCACGGGTGAAGGACTGTCCGGCTCGTTGGGATGCTCGTGTCATGGGATCAACTCGACTGTTGCATGTTCATGGTTCAATTCAAGGACGCAGGAAAACTCGAAGGCTCCAGTTCATGGCCTCCGGTTCCGAAATCAATTCGGCGCAATCCATCTCACCCGCGTCATCTCCCGCAGACCGGCAACCCGCGGGTCATCCCAGTAGACCGTGACTTCGACCAGGGTCATGTCCGAAGCACCGTCAGCCACATCGAGGTTGATGTCTCCGGGATCCACGTTCCAGACCCTGACTTCCTGAGACCAGTCGTCCAGTCCGATGATCGGCTGACGCAAGCTGTTCAACGGCCCGGTGCCATCGTCTCCCGAGAAGGTGATGCCCGCACCATTACCGTCGAAGTCGTCCAGGTCATCGAAATCAAGGACACCCGCTTCGTTGGGTTCCGATCCCCATATCGAGGTCCCAGTCACGGGATCATGCCTTGGAAGCGTCAGAGTCATTTCTCGAATCTCGTTGCCAAGACGGGCCGCCAGACCGACGCGTTCCGCCCAGTCGTTCTGGAAATGCCATGCCTGCTGTCCCGCCATCATGGCGAGCACACCCACGCCGACGATGACGATCGCCAACGCCGACTCCAGCAGCGTGAATCCGCGGCGGGAAACGCTTCGAACAGGCCGAGCAACGACGGGTCGCATTGTCAGACACGATTGATTCATGAAGAGATCTCCGGACTCAACCGGCCACGATTGCGCTCATCTTGAAGATCGGGAGAATGATCGCCATGGCGATGAACCCGACAATGGAACCCATGATGACGATGAGCAATGGCTCGATCATGCTGGTCATGGTCTTGATCGCATCGCGCAGCGCCGCTGCATAGAAGACGGCGATCTCCTCGAGGACTTCGCCAAGCTTTCCGGAATCCTCACCTGCCGCCATCATCTGTACGACCGATTTGGGCAGAAGAGAAGTGCCACTGAGTGCGACGTTGATCTTCTGTCCCTGACGGACCGCGAGCTGGACCTTTCGCCACATGCCCCGGTAGAGCACGTTGCCCGTGATNTCACCGGTCACGGTCATGGCATCGAGAACGGGAACACCCGCATTGAGCAGCTCACCCATTGTCTGCAGCGATCGGCTCACATAGAGCGCACGGAACATGGGCTTGAAGAGCGGCATCTTGAGCTTGGTGCCGTCGAACCAGAAACGACCGACCTCCGTTCGAATGAACATGAAGAAGGCGATGAGCAACACGATCGGGACGACGACCAGGATCCACCAGTTGGCCACCATCCAGTTCGAGGTCGCCATGAGGAACTTCGTCGGCCAAGGAAGCGCCGCTTCCTTGCCTTCGAATACGGTTGCGAACCGAGGGAGAACGAAGGTCATCAGGAAGATGGTCACGGAGGTCGCGAGTGTTGCGATGACACCTGGATAGATGCTGGCACCGATGACCATCTTCCGGGTTTCAAGCTGCTGCTTCATGAACGCGGCGATTCGATCNAGCATGTGNGCGAACGAACCGGACATCTCGGAGGCTCGGACCATGTTCACATAGAGCGCGTCGAAGAGTCTTGGATACTTCGCGATGGCTTCCGAGAACTGCTTGCCCGATTCGACGTCCTGGCGGATGGTCTGGAGGATCTTCCGGAATTTGGCATTCGGTGTCTGCTCGGCGATTCCCTCGAGTGCCTGTCGGATACTGATACCCGCACGAATCATCACGGCAAGCTGCGATGTGAAATCGAGCACTTCCTTGGCGGTCGGACCGGAGCTCCAGTTCAAGCTCGCACCGATCCGTTTCATCAGATCACCTGATCCACTGCCCTGCAGTGGAACCAGTTTGAGGACATGCTGTCCCTGGTTTCGCAACAGCGTGGCTGCTGCGGCAGCACTATCAGCATTCAGGACGCCACCCTGAAGCCTGCCGGTACTGAGTCGTGCTTGATAGCGGTATTGCGGCATTGGAAATTCGTACGATCAGATCTGACGGGCTCACGCCGCCAGACTGCGCTCCATCTGTTCGGGGTAGGCTGACTGCGCCACGGCATCCTGGCGACTGATGAAACCGTTGAAGTACAGCTCGGCGATCGAGGAATCCAGACTGACCATGCCGGCTCGACGACTGGTCTCGATGACATTCGGGATCTCGAAGGTCCGGCTTTCACGGATGATGTTGCGAACGGCCGGTGTACACAGCAGAACTTCGACTGCAGGCACCATGCCGGGCCGATCGATCCGGCTGAAGAGCGTTTGTGAGATCACCGCCTGCAAGGTGTTCCCGAGCATCGATCGAACCTGATTCTGCTGTCCTGCCGGATACATGTCGATGATGCGCTCGACGGTCTGACCGGCATTGCAGGTATGCAGCGTGGACAGAACAAGGTGCCCGGTCTCTGCGGCCGACATCGCCAACGCGGTCGTATCGAGGTCACGCATTTCACCGACGAGAATGATGTCCGGATCCTGCCGGAGCGCATGCTTGAGTCCGGAAGCGAAGCTCGGCATGTGGACACCGAGCTCTCGCTGTTCGATCACGCACTCCTGCGATGCAAGTTCATATTCAATGGGATCCTCAAGCGTGATGATGTGCTTGCGATACCGTGCATTCATCGCCTGGATCATGGCTGCCAAGGTCGTGGACTTGCCCGACCCCGTATCTCCTGTGACCAGTACGAGACCTCTTGGAAGCCAGGTGAGTTTCTGGATGACCTCCGGAAGGTTGAGATCCGCCAGATCGGGAACCATCGTTCGAATCACACGCATGGCCAGCGCCAGTCCCCCACGCTGGGCATGGGCATTGACTCGGTAGCGGCCGAGATCCTCCACGGCATGGGAGAAATCGAGATCGAGATCTTCCTGAAACGACGCCTTCTGTCGCTCGTTGACCATGCTGTCGAGAAAGGATTGGGTCTGTGCAGCGNTGAGAACACTGTCCCCGAGTGGTTCCATCACCGTGTTGATGCGAACCATGGGAGGATGGTCAGGTACCAGATGAATATCACTGGCGCCACGATCGTCTGCCATTCGGAGAATGTCATTGAGTTGCATGGGTGCAGGTCCGGCCGAAAAACGGTGAGCGTGTCACGAAGATGTCAACAGCACCTATCGGCGCTGCACGGACAACGCATCACGCCTCTGATTCCATTCGGCTGACCTTCAATCCCATTGATTCATGAATACACCGGCTGTCAGGACCCTGCGGGAGGCGATGACAAGGCGGTCTGCACGGATGAATCCGTCTGTGCGGATGCTCCGTCATCCTGGGTTGGACCCATCTGTCCAACCGTGTTCAAAGTCCCCGATGCGGAAAAGCCTGTTGATGGGCGATAGCCCAGATCGAGCAGGGTTTCGGAGAAGACCCCTTCGCTCACATAGACCAGTGTCCCCGACAGGGACCATCGTTCGGACTCCGGGATGGTGCGTTCCGTCCAGCCGACCCGCTCATACGGAATGACGGCCGGCAGGATCAGTGGCCTGTCCTGGCCGGCCGCGTCGAGCGTCATCTCCGCGGCATGTCGACCCTGGTACACGCCCCGGCCCGCCACTGAGACGGAATAGGTGAATTCGAGTGGCTCGATGGGCTGGTCATTTGGATTCGAGAGCACCAGGTTGTAGTGCAGCGCCATGGCCTGGTCACTTCGGCTGACAACCTCGACGCTGTCCACCGAGATCGAGGGCGGCGTGCTCAGGCAACCGGTCAGCATCAGCACGGGTGATATCAGGAGGGCTGCAAATCTCATGGGAGCACTGTATCAGGACCGGAACAAGTCCTTCGAGTCGCCGTAGAATCAGATCAGGGCTGCCGCCCTCATCCAGCATGAAACGCCGCATTGGAATCCTGATCGCCCTGTACCTGCTCAACATCCTCTCGAGCCAGGTGTTCTCACAGGCCCCTCCCCCCAATCCAGTATTCGTGAATGATTCGGCTGAAGCAGCTCGGCTTCTGGCACGCGCCCGNGATCTCACGACAACCAACCCTGCTGAAACCGTCCGATTGATCCAGATCGTGCTGGATGAGCATCAGGACATGCT
This sequence comes from Phycisphaerae bacterium, assembly GCA_002702575.1. Classification (GTDB taxonomy): domain Bacteria; phylum Planctomycetota; class Phycisphaerae; order Phycisphaerales; family SM1A02; genus UBA1668. The sequence goes on from PAAJ01000021.1 coordinate 36,350, forward strand.
CGTACCGGATCCCGAAGAGAACGGACGGTTCGAATCGGCGAGATCAGTCGCACTCGGAATCCTTTCGACGGATGATGCCTTGCTCAAGCGGTACGACCGGGCCGAGTCCAGGCGTGCACGAGAGATGCTGGAAGAGGGTCGACTGAGAGGCCTCGTCGAAACACGATCAGCGACCCGCGCCGGCCTGGAGGCACTGCTTCTTCTGGCACAGCAGAATCTCGAGGCCGGACGTCTGGCGATCGCGGACAGCTGGCTTGAAGAAGCCCTCGCTCACCATCTCATGACGGACGAGGATCGATGGGCTGCATGGCTCATGCGCGGCATGGCTTCCCATGGCCGAGGCCATCAGACCGCCGTCGAGGACATGACTCGCAGACTTGAAGAGGCCGGACCAGAAGCCGAACCCTGGTACGAAGCCATGATGGCATGGACCTCACGCAATCCTCCCAGTCCCCTGCAGAGCCGGGACATGCTGGATGCGACGGATCAATCGGTCGGCGATCTGCTGGAACCCTCACTCTGGAACGCCGCCTATGCGCGCACGCCAGTCAGCATCCTCTCGAACAGTGAATTCAGCGAGGAACTCATCGAAGCCAACACGCTGAGTGGCCGGTTGACNGCCATTGTTCCTGCCATTGTCGATGATCGCATCTACTTCAATGAAGGCGCCGAAGTCGCAAGGGTGAACCTGTTCACGGGACTGGAAGACTGGAGAACGTCCATTCTGGATCCCTCCAATCGGACCGATCGGATCAACGATCCCATCGGACCCACGACCGTGGCCGTTGACGGTGACGATCTCGTGACCTGGATCGGCTACAGCATGGCCGGCGGAACCTCCGAATCCAAGGAAGTCGTCTGTCTCGACACCAGGACGGGTGACGAGCGATGGCGTTTCAATCTCGCCGATACGAAGGGCGTGGACGACCCTCAGTCCCTCTACCCAGCTGGACCAGTGGTGATTCATGAGGATCGTGTCTTCGTGATTGCTCGTCGAGAAAGACGTCAGGGACTCAAGAGCTGCTACCTGCTCGCCTTGAACCGGCTTGATGGAACCCCTGCATTCGCCACCTACATCGCCTCAACCGGCAGTCAGTTCCGTGAGGGCAGCCTTCGACCCCTGACCATGCCCGTCGTGAAGGANGATCAGATCATCATCGCCACCTCGATCGGAGCGATTGCTTCTGTCGATGTCGCCAGTGGTCGAGTCCAGTGGCTTCAGAGACTGGATACCCCTGTCGCCGGNACACAGGCCACGACTCGAATTCGTCCCTACGACATTCATGTGCCGCTGGTGATCGACAACTCGATCATCTCGCTGAGCCCCGACTACAGACAAGTTGTCGTGATGGATGCGGACCATGGACGTCGCCAACACATGATGCTCATCGATGACCGGCCCGAGTGGAAATCCGTCAACTACATGCTGACGGACGGACGGCGAGTCTTCGTCGTGGGCTCATCGATCTCCGCAATGGATCCAGATGATCTTTCCGTGCCGCTCTGGACGACCTGGCCACAGTCGAAAGGTCAGGGCCGGGCGCTTGCCGGACGAATTCATCTGGCCGACGATCGACTCTATGTGCCCACGGGTGCCGACATCGTCGAAATCAATACGGNAAACGGTGACATCCTTCGCAGAATGCCGATCACGGGATCCTCGCTTCCATTGGCGATCGAAGGCCATCTGCTCGTAGGCGATGCCCGGGGACTCACGCTCCATGCCGAGCGATCACGGATCCGCACGGAACTTGAAGATCGTCTCGATGTCGAGCCGGATGACCCGGGAACCCATCTGTCGCTGATCAGAGTGGCGGCCCGTACCGGGGATCGATCGATGCTGCTCGATCGGATCACGGTCGTCATGCCACTGCTGAACAACCAGGACATGGTCGATGAAGCGACAGCGCAGTTCATTCGAGAACGGATCCTGCAGGAGATCCGAACCAATCTGGATCCGGCCGAATCCGTCTCGCGATCCGAGTACCTCGCCGTTCGAACTCTGCTCGACACGTTCACGCAAGACACGTCCCTTGAGGCCTCGGCACAGCTGATGCTGGGTGACTGGATGGCCGCATCGGACCTCGAGGTTGCCGTGAGTCACTGGCAGCAGCTGATCGATGATCCGGTTCTCGCGGATTCGATGCACATCGAGGATTCGATCGTCGCACCGGCATCCGCGTGGGCCTCGAGACGTCTGGCTGATGCCTCACGACGGTATCCGGAACTGGTGGCGCCACCGGCCTGGAAGCCGCTGGATCCAACAACCATTCCATGGGAAGCACGCATGGCGGCCATGGCTGGAAATCTCAGAACCCAACGTGATACCGAACGGCTCGCGAAGGAAACCGCTCGCATGCTGGAGGAGTCGATTCGGGAACGACGCGCTGCCCACGGACTCGCCCTGCTGGATCTCTGGATCCATACGCATGGTGACTCGTCGAGCCTTCTTGAAGGGCACTCCACTGATGCCTGGCGAGACAGACTCGTCAACGAAGCGTTTCCAGTCATTCCACGTCATGAAGCAACCGGCGGACAGTCACGCCAATGGTCCGGCAGGCTGGTGTCGAACGTCTCCAACGACCGATCGCCGCTCCACATGGAAGATGCCTTTCTCAGATCGCATGAAGATCGTCTGACCTGGCATGAAGGTCCCGAGTACGCGCCGTCCTGGACCACCTATCTCGCGCATCGTGAAGCCTCGATCATCCATCAGGATGATCTGACGGTCATCATCCAGATCGCACAACTTGGAAAGCCATCACAGCTGGCGTCCCTGTCCCGCAAGGACGGCGAGATTCTGTGGACACTCGACCTGCCGGGTGATCTCTTTGCACCGGTTGAAACAGCCAAGCAGATCGAAGAGGAGGCTNAATTCGAAACCTTGACGTCTTCCGGCTGGATTGCCATCGAACCGGTCGGAGACAGGATCCTCCTGCTTCATCAGGATGGACGCAGCACCGCCATCAGTACCGACCAGGACACCAGCGTGCTCTGGCAGTCGGCGCTTCCGGGACATGTCATCAGAGACTGGACAGCCTGGCAGAACGGTGTCGTGGTCATCGGCTACAGCCATGACGCCGCAGCCAATGACTGGCTTGATGATGAGCTCGCACCGGGAGATGTGATCCTCGCCTGGTTCGATGCGGCCACGGGAGATGTGAAATCCACCGACATCCCAAAGCAGCTGGGCATTCCGCTCTGGCTGCGATCCAACAGTCTCGGAGACCTGATCGTCGGAGGCAGCAATGGTGTCGCGTTGTACCGAGAACCTGGAAGACTGCCGGAATGGATGTCCCTGGACAGATCGCTTCAGGCCATGCGAATCCGTGAAGGCGTCGTCCTGACGCCACAGGCGCTTCTGGTGACGGACCTCCAATACGACATGCATGCCATCGCACTGGAATCCGGACAGAAAATCGAACCGATGGACAGCCCGCTGAGCGATCTGCGAACAGGCATGCCTCGACTGCACGCATCAGGAGATCGAGTCTGGATGCTCTACGACAAGGAACTCCAGATCCTCGACTCCAGAGGTCGTCAGCTTGGATCGGATGCCATCAGTCGAACTCAGCACCACACCTTCGAGGTGATGGCCCCCTTTGCCGACGGACTGATCGTCGTCGACCAGATGTCCTCCCACTCCGGTCGCCGAAGAGCGGCCCAGATGGCCGGCCCTTCTCGCCCGTACAGGCTTCAGATCATGAAACCCGGTGGCCGTTCCGTGGAAACTATTGACCTCTTCGATCTCAATAGTAGAATTCGCGCGGCAAGAGCAGTTGACGGCGTGATGCTGCTCACCACTGACGAGGAGGTCCTGGCAGTCCAGCTGCCTCCGGATCTGGATGAATCGAATCCCTGACCATGACCCGGACGACCGGGTCGGAGAAAAAGGCACTCTCCATGAACTACGACCAAACGCATGATCGGACCAATCCCATCGAGGANGATGATCAGATGGAATACGGCTTCCTCGATGAAGCCATGGATGGTGACGATCTTGAGGATTCGGAAATGGAAGAGGACGATGAATCGAAGGTGATGGTCGACGACGATCCGGATAATCTCGATGCCGACGACGACTAGCGGCCGCCCTCTCCATTGCATGCGCTTCCAACCCACTTGTCATCTCGACGTGTCGATTCCCGCGCACGACCATGAGTTCCCTGAGCNGATTGCTCCAGCGCATTGCAGACCGCAATGACGGCCGGGATTTCCGAGAATTCATCGCGAAGAGATACGAGACAATCGGCCGTACTGCCGTTGTCGCGATACAGGCGTCGGAACGTGTCCTTCATCGCATCCATGTGATTCGAGGGGAAGCCGAGCCGGGAAAGCCCCACGACATTCACCGCGCGAACCTCGGCAGGATGCCCTTCCACGATCATGAACGGTGGCACATCCCTGGAGACTCGGGCGAGCCCACCGACGAACGCCGATTGTCCGATCGTCACGTAGTGATGTACACCTGCGCCGCCACCGATTCCAACGCGGTCCTCGATCACCACATGACCCGCCAGCATGACCTGATTGGCAATGACGGTCTCATCCCCGATCAGACAGTCGTGCGCAATGTGGCAACCGACCATGATGAGATTGCCGTCACCGACGGACGTGATGCCACCCCCGTTGCCGGTTCCACGATGGATGGTCACGTGCTCACGGATCTGATTGTTGTCTCCGATGATGCAGCGAGTCTGCTCACCCTCGAACTTCTTGTCCTGTGGATCCGCGCCAATGACCGCGAATGGGTAGATGATGTTGCCCGATCCCAGACTGCTCATGGCCTGGATCGTGACATGGTTGAGCAACGAGGTATCCGGACCGATCTCGACATCCGGACCGATCACGCAATAGGGACCGATGGATGCAGTCTCGCTGATTCTGGCTGTCGAATCGATGATCGCTGTTGGATGAATGTTCGCCATGCGTGTTCTCTCGATCACTCGACTGTCGAGTGACTCCTGCTTCCTTAGTGCTGCTCCGCGTCCACCATCATGAATCGAATGTTGGCTTCTGCCGCGACCTGCGTCCCCACAAATGCCTTGCAATGAATCGATGCGGTCCGTGAGCTTGCTCGAACGGTTTCCGCCTCCAGAACGAGCTGATCACCCGGTGTCACGGGACGCCGGAGCTTGACCTTGTCGAGACTCAAGAGCACGGCGATCTTGCCGGCGTGTTCGAGCTTCTGACTCAGCAGCAGACCACCCAACTGAGCCATGGCCTCCACGATGAGGACACCGGGCATCAGGGGCGTACTGGGATAGTGCCCTCCGAAGAACGGCTCGTTGATGGTCACGTTCTTGACACCGATTGCACGACGATGTCCCTCGACCTCGATGACCCGGTCCACGAGCAGCATCGGGTAACGATGCGGCATGATCTGCTGAATCGCTCGGATATCCATGACCCGGCCATCCCGCAGCATGTCCTGTCGTCGACGCGCTTCAGCCTGCTCACGGATCTTGGCGCACATCTTTCGATTGAGACTGTGACCCGAGCGGGATGCCACGAACCGACCATGCACGGGTCCACCGAGCAGGTAGAGATCGCCGATGAGGTCGAGAATCTTGTGACGGGCCGGTTCATTGTCGAACCGATAGCTGTTCTCGATCGGGCCATCGTCGCCGATGACGAGCACGTCCTTGGGCGTCAGATGTCGGCAGAGTCCCTGCTCCCACAACCCCTGTGCTTCTTCCTTCAGGCTGTAGGTCCGAGCCGTTGAAAGTTCGGAGAGATACTGGTCCGTTTCCAGAACGAATCCCTGCGACTGACGATGAATGCGGGATTCNGCAGTGCCGTAGTCCAGTTCGTAGATCACGCGAAAATCGTCATGGCGACTCGGGAAGGCCGCAAGCATCGATCCGCCTTCATCAAGAACGATCGGCTCCGTGACCCGGTAGACGAGGCGGGATCCATCCTGCTCCTGAACACCGACATCCTGGATCGCTTCGACAAAGGGGGCCGCACTGCCGTCGCCAAGAGGGACTTCCGGCCCATTGATGCGAACCAGGGCATTGTCGATCCCGAAGCCCGCCAGAGCGGACAGGCAATGCTCGACCGTGTCGACCGTGCTGGAACCGTTCTTCAGGGTCGTTCGTCGCTCACGATCCACGGCATGATCGATCAAGGCGGGAATCCGGACCGGTGGATCGAGATCGATCCGTTCGAACACGATGCCGTGATCGACTGGCGCAGGCTCGATGACCAGTTCGGCCTCTTCCCCATACAGCAGCCCTTTCCCACTGACCGCAGCGGGCTTGGCCACCGTGTGCTGGTATGGCGCTGGGGAAACCCCGTCCTGATTGATCTCTTCGGCCTCTTGGATCATGTGGACTCCGACATTCGCGGTGCCCTTCACGAGGATGCGGGAGGGGATTCAACCCCTGGACCGCCCCTGCTGGGCCAGATATTCAGGCAGTTTACGAATCGCCGCCACCTGACGCAAAGTTTCCTTCGCAGGCTGGGCCGGAATGCCCGCTACAGCCTCTCCAGCGGGCACATCCCGGATCACGCCCGCCTTGGCACCGATTCGGGCACCATCCCCGATGGTCACGTGTTCCACGATGCCCGCCTGGGCACCGATCTGGACACCATTGCCGATCCTGGCCGATCCCGCGATGCCGACCTGGGCGGCGATGACCGTGGATTGCCCGATCGAGACGTTGTGGGCCACCTGAACCAGGTTGTCCAGTTTCGAGTTGTCACAGATCCGGGTGGCACCGAACTTGCCGCGGTCGATACAGGTTCCGGCCCCGATTTCCACATCGTTCCCGATCTCGACGGTCCCGAGATGAGGCACCTTCCGGATGCCTCCCGTTTCCGGATCCGGCCGATATCCGAATCCGTCGGCACCGATGTTCACACCGACATGAAGCCGGCACCCGCGACCCACATGGCAATCGTGTTCAATCGCGACATTGGAATGGACGATCGTGTGATCACCGATCACCACCCGTGGCCCGATGCGCACACCCGCCTCGAGACGAACACCATCACCCAACACGGCCTGCTCACCGATGCTGACGTGAGGGTCGACATGGACTTCACGACCGATCACGGCCGTTTCATGAATACACGCGGAAGGATGGATCGAAGCTGGTGCCGACGAAGCCTGTGAATCGGAAAAGGATTCAAGAACACGAAGCATCGCGATCTCGGCATCATCCACCAGGATGACGGCGCGAGTCGATCGGTCATGATCATCCACCTCCACACCGCGGGTCACGAGGGCGGCCCCTGAGGCGGACTCGCCCCACTGCCTGGCCCATCGAGCACCGTGAATGAACGTGAGTTCATTCGAACCGGCATGATCGAGACTGTTGAGACCCTCGATGACGAGGGATGAATCACCATCGACATCNCCACCGACGAACGCAGCGATTTCGCCGACCGTCGATCCAACTCCGACTCTGGCGTCGGCAGCGCCCGTCACGGGTCAGGATCCTCCGGCACGGTACGCGGTGTTCATCTCTGCAATCAAGGCGTTGGTGATGTCCAGCTGTTCACGTGCAAAGAGCACTCGCCGGCTCGAGATCTGCGCGAGAATGTCCTGCGTATCCTCTGGAATCGGTACCACGGAATCGTCGACGAGAATCAGGTCGAGACCTCGCTCGTCCGCCATCGTGTTCGCAGCATCCTTGATCTTCTCGTAGATGGAACGAATCTGCGTGTCGTTGTATTCCATTCGCCGGCCCTGATGCATTGCGACATACGCCTGGAATTCAAGCGCCGCCATCTCGTACCGACGCTCTGCATCCTTGTACTTCTCGGAGCCGACCGGGTAATCCTCCGTGTCGGCGAGCAGGCCCTCGACCTCTTCACGTCTGCGAGCCGCTTCGTCTTCGAGCTTGGCACCCATGTCCATGAGCATGGCCTCGACAGCCACCCATTCCTCGAGACCATTGAAGGTCTTCTCGAGGTTGACTACGGCAACCGCCGACTTCTCCGCCGCAGGCGCCTGAGTGGCATCTGAACGGTTGCTGCCGATCAGCATGACAACAACGGCACTGATGAGGCCGACGACAAGAAGACGGCCGATGGATGCGATCTGGTTCATGTTTCTCTCCCGGTACGGGTGGGTATGCACTGCTCTGGGGCGTCCACGCAATCAGCGGGTGCCCTGTTCCTTCGCGTAGCTGTTGTTCATGCGGATGATCAACTGCTCGGTGATATCGACACTGGGGGATGCGTAGACGATCCTGCGTGTGCTGATCTGCTGACGAACCTGCATCTCCCGGGCCATCTGGGCATCGGGAACCGTCTGGACCACTCGACCGGCATCACTGACGAGAACGAGATTGATGCCTTCGACTTCAGCCAGTTCCGCAACCGCATCAGTGATCTTCTGGAAGAGATCCTGAAGCAGCAAGGACTTCTCGATATCCACCTGTTGCTTGATGTATTCACGCCAGGCTGCTGCGCGAACCAGATTGAGATCCAGTTCCTGCTGAAGCTCTTCCTGACGAGCGGGATCCACGGCGTCCGTGATTTCCGCCTGCAGTTCCTCGATCCTGCCAAGTCGTTCCGCGTTCTCGGTTTCGATCTTCTGGGCGAGGGCGATGAGTCCGGCCTGGGCATCGACTCGTTCCGTCAGCCCTTCGCGAACACGGTTGATGTCGACGGTCGCCACCACGGTTGGAGCCGCCATCTTGCGAGCGGCACCCGCCTTGAAGGAGAGTCCAAGCGCAGTTCCGGCCACCAGCAGGCAGATGGCGATTGTGATTCTGTCACGTTTCATCATGAAAGGTTCTCTCCCGTCTCGGGACTGGGGTTTGCGTTCAGAACGGCAGTTCCGCGGAGAAACTGAAGATCTGGGTCTCATCATACTCGCCTGTCAGGAGTGGAAAGGCAAAGTCGAAGGCCATCGGGGTCGGGCCGAGCTGAGCAAGATACAGGCGGATGCCGATACCAACCGACAGGCGGTAATCATCGAAACCGACCGTGTCTGTGACGGTACCTGAATCGCAGAACACGACACCGTCGATGGCGGAGCCGGCCAACGGGAATTGGAACTGCCCTCCGAGGAAGAGCAGCCAGTTGCCGCCGATCGGAATGTCGTCCGGACCGCCNGGAATACTTGGCGTGCCCTTGGGGCTGACGGTACGGAACTCGAAGCCACGCAAGGTCCGGCCACCGAGGTAGAACCGTTCATAGCTCGGCGCGTTGCCGCCGAAGATGTAACCGGCCGAAGCATCCACGCGAAGCGTGGATGTTCTGCCGAGGAAATCTCGATCCAGCGCGAAGTACGCCGTGTAGTCGCCTCGCACACGGTTGAAGGACAGGTCACCTGCGAAGGCACCGTAGTTGTCATACGTGAAGTCGATTCGACTTCCCTTGGTTGGCCGTGTCAGACGATCGATGGTGGTACGAGTAATCGAGAAACCGAGGTTCACGGCCGTGTCGGGGCCTTCGTCCTCGTAGATCTGGATGGGTGCACCGAAGGCGATGTCATCCAGCTTGATGTTCGCCCAGTTGAACCTGGCCTCTCCCACCCAGACATCACCGAAACGTCGACTGACCTGGGTACCGGCGTAGACCCGCTCCTCCGTGTAGTCCCGGAAGATGCGACGGTAGTAGCCCGCCGCTCCACCGAGCGTGTAGGGCGTATCAAAGATGTTCGGCTCGGAGAGCGTGATGTCGTAGGCGAAGATCTCGTTACCGGGTTGGAACGTGATGGCGAACTTCTGACCGGCACCTCTGAAGGCACGACCACGTACCAGCTCGCCAAGCGTCTGGGGGAAGTCGAGGATGTCGAAGTTCTCCTGGTTGAGGGAGATGCTGCCCAGGACGCCCGAGTCCGAACCGAAGCCCACACCGAAGTTCAGTGATCCGGTGTTCTTCTCCTTCACCTCCACGAGTACATCCCGATGACCGGGATTCTCCTCCGACTCCTGCTGGACGGTGACCCGGACATCATTGAAGAGTCCCGTCTGCTCGATGCGTTCCTTGGCACCTTCGACCTCGTTGGCATCGAACAACCGGCCTGGCTGCAGATAGATCGGCCTTCGAATGATGCGGTCCCGAGTGAGACTGTTGCCGTGAATGTTTACGAGACCCACCTTGGCAACGGCGCCTTCCCGGACCTCGATACGGACATCCACGACCGGGGAACCGGCCTCCCGTCGAACCGGGAAGAACTGGACCTGCGTATCCAAATAACCCATGGCGCCGTAGCTGTTCTGGACGAGTTCCTGTGAGCTGGAGACCCGATCCGATCGATAGACATCGCCCTGCTTCAGTGGAATCAGCGCGGCCAGCTGCTCGTTCCCGAAGACATCGAGTGGTCCGCCATCAAAGGAGGTCGCCTGGATCTCGCCCACTCGATAGCGAACGCCTTCCTCGATGAGGAAAATCACCTTGGCTTCCTTCTGGTCCGGCGAGATCTCGATGGTGCGATCCACACGGACATCCAGGTAACCACGATCCTTGTAGTAGTCGTCAAGCGACTTCACATCCGATGCAAGCACCTCGTTGTCCAGTTCCCCGCGGACGAGAAACGGGAACCAGGTCCGAGTGTTGATTTCGGCCTGGAGAACCTTGGTCGGAAAACGCGTGTTCCCGACGAACTCGATGTGCCTCACACGGACACGTGGACCTTCGATCACCTCGTAGATGAGGACATCGTTGTCCTCCAGCTGCTGTTCATCGATGCTGACGGTCGTGAGGTAGTACCCCTTCTTCCGATACGCCTCCGTCATGTCGCGGATGCCACGCTGGATGAGGAAGTCATCCCGGGCGGAACCGCGACGAAGGCCCGTCGGACCCAGCAGCGCCGAGTCGCTGAGAACCCGGTTGCCGACGACCTGGACCTGCGCGAGAAGGGTCTGCTCCTTGAAGTAGTAGACCAGCGCAACGGTGCCGTCCTCGAGAAGGGTCGCCTCGACGTCGATACTGGAGAAGTCACCGAGTCTGGTCAGACGGGAGACATCCCCTCGAGCAGTCGAAGGTTCATAGGGTGCACCGACCCGCGATCGGATGTTGTTGACGATCTTCTGCTCGGAAACGCGTTCGAGACCGGCGAAGCGAATACTTGAGACGGGTCGATCGACCAGCTGCTCCTGCTGAGCCATCGCCTGGGGGCCGCCAAGCTGAAGGACCCCGATCAGCAGTACCAGAAGCGGTGATACCCCGCGGAACACGTTGAAGAGCGAGGTTCGCATGAATTGGNTGGAGGATAACTCCACGATGCAGAGATCGCTACGAGCAGACCCCCCAAGTCTGCTAGTCTGCGCCCGCTTCAGGCAGGCTGGAGGCCTGCCGAGCACGGAGATGCACGCTTGATGAAGCTCTCAGAATTGGCTCAGCAGGTCGATAGCGTCCTTCATGGGGACGGCGAGGTCGAAGTGAAAGGATGCGCCGGCATCCGCGAAGCCGGCCCTGAAGAAATCACTTTCCTGGCGAATTCCAAGTACCAGGCCCACTTGTCCACCACCAAGGCGGCCGCTGTGTTCGTCCGGGAGTCGGATCCCTCCCCGGAGGGCCTCAACCGACTGGTCTGCGAAGACCCCTATTTCGGGTTCCGCAATGCCATGATCCTCCTTCATGGCCACCGGGTTCATCCTCCGGTCATCGAGGATCGTGGAGACGGTATTTCGAGCCTGGCCGCCGTTCATTCGGATGCCGCGATCGGAGAAGGCACCCGGGTCCACCCCCATGTCACCATCGAAGCGGGTGCTCGGATCGGAACGGGCTGCCACCTCTACCCCGGTGTCTATGTCGGTCCGGATGTCCAAATCGGAAATGACTGCATCCTCTACCCCAATGTCGCGATCTACGACCGCTGTCGTCTGGGCGACCGGGTCACCGTGCATGCCTGTTCCGCGATCGGAAATGACGGCTTTGGATACGCCACGCATGCCGGTGCCCACCACAAGATTCCCCAGTCGGGCATCACGGTCCTTGAAGACGACGTCGAGATCGGATCCAACTGCGCCATCGAGCGGGCCGCCCTGGGCGAAACGGTCGTGGGGGCTGGAACCAAGTTCGCCGATCTCATCTCGATCGGTCACGGCACCACGATCGGCAAGCACTGTCTGCTCGTCTCGCTCGTGGGCATCGCGGGATCGGTCGAAGTCGGTGACTACGTCGCATTGGGTGGACAGACCGGTGTCGCAGGCCATCTGAAGATCGGCAATCAGGTCCAGGCGTTGGCCAAGACGGGAATCGTCGGGGACATTCCGGATGGTTCCACCGTCGGAGGCGCTCCGGCGATCGACGCCGACACCGCCAAGCGCAATGCGCTCGCCGCCATGCATCTCGGTGATCTCGTCAAGAGAGTGCGATCACTGGAACGACAGTTGGCCAAGCTCGATCAGCGGGACGAATAGAACGGAAGCGGTGTGAGAACACCATCCGTCACCTGCTTGCCGAAATCAACGCCGAGTGTCACACCCTCCTGGGCATGCTCCGCATCGATGCGAATGATCGCAATCGGCTTGTCCAGAGTCGGGCTCAGACAGCCACTGGTGACCACACCGACCTGTTGACCGTCTCGGACAACCGACATGCCCTGCCGAGGGGCTCTGCGTCCTTCGAGCACCAGTCCCGTCGTCGTCCGTGCAGGACCCGATTCGGCAATGCGCCTCAAAGCCTCCTGGCCGATGAAGTTCTCGACTTCCGGATCGTCGATGCCCTTGTCGAGCGAGACCGCGAAATGCAGGTTGGCCGTCAACGGATCCGTGTCCTCGTCGATCTCGTGACCGTAGAGCGCCATGCCGGCTTCCAGCCGAAGGGAATCCCTGGAACCGAGACCACAGGGCTTGATCATGTCCGGTGAATCGACATTCTTGAGCATCATGTCCACAGCCTTGCTGGCGAACATCGAAGGCAGAATGACCTCCACGCCGTCCTCTCCCGTGTAGCCGGTCCTCGAGATGATGAACTTGGCCATCAGCAGACTCTTGGTCGTCGAGCGATACCGCTTGAGACCTGGAATCTCACTGGAGAAGGCCGACAGCATCTCCATGACCTTCGGGCCCTGCAGCGCGATCATGGCCGTGCGGGTGGTCTGGTCTTCCTGCTTGAAGACGAAGTCGCCCTTCTCACGCGCGAAATGCTGAAGGAGCTTCTCGCGGTTGGCCGCATTGCAGACCATCAGATACTCGTTGTCTTCGAGCCTGGTCACGAGCGCATCATCCAGACAACCGCCACGCTCATTGCAGATGATCGTGTATCGAGCCTGACCGATGGCTGTTCCATGGATCTTCCGGGTGCAGATGCGATCCAGGAAACGACACGCATCACGACCACTGAATCGGATGCGTCCCATGTGCGAGACGTCGAACAGNCCACCGCTGGTTCGCACCTGTCGATGCTCCTCGATGATCGAGGAGTACAGCAGGGGCATCTCCCATCCGGCGTAGGGCACCAGCTTGGCGCCATGATCGACGTGGTACTTGTGAAACGGTGTCTTGGTGAGATCGGCTGTCGTGGTCATTGCGAAATGGTAGCCGACCTGCAGTCACTTCAGGACATCTGCCTCAATTCATCCCGCAGGATGGCGGCCAGCTCGTAGTTCTCCGCGTCCAGGGCACGCTTCAGTCGATCTTCGAGCTCCGCTCTCTGGGAGGACGGCAGCTTCGGAACGAGCAGATCCCGCATGCCCCTGAGCAGGGTGACCTCGTTGCTGTTCTCGAAATGGCCCGGCGGCAGGATGTCCTCGAGATCCTCGAGACCCTGGTTGATGATGTTGACTGCGATGCCCGGTTGATCGCCCGCGATCGCCATCTCGGCTTCAGCCCGAGTTCGCATCGTGATGANCTGNGGCCTGAAGGGCTCGAGCGCCATGCGGTCCTCATCCGTGGTTCCGAAATCACGGCAGAACTCGATGCACTCGAGGTTGCGGCGGGTATCCCGCACCACATCCTCGAATCGACCGATGTGGAACATCGCGACGTAACGATGGAAATACTGGGCGGCTTCCTCACGCAAGGCTCGGCAGTCATCCTCGGAGATGACGAAACCCCGGCTGGAGCCCTGTGCAGCCTGATACCGGTCGAGCTCCTGCTTCTGGAGCTCGAGCCAGGATTCACAGCCCTGGATCTTCAGGCCGTCGGGTCGACCAACGATCTCCATCTGCAGAATGCCCAGATCGATCCTGATCTGGAGCACCGTCCGCCCATCATCGGCCTCGACCAGTCGGACGAGAAAACGACCGGATTCATGGGGCCAGTCCTGAAGAATGTCGGTGAGGTCCTTTTTGGCCATTTTTCGTCACACATCCTCCCAAACGAGTTCTACAGGTGCATTGGCGGAATTCGGCTGAGAATTTCTCACCGGTGGCCGTTTGTAATGCCTGTCTGGGCTGGAAGGCAGAAAACGCCCTTCTTCCCACCAAAATGACCGTTGATCTCTTGCAAGGGCTTCAGAAACCCCGTTTGTGTACCGATTCTAACGCTCGTCCAGTTCGGAGGTTCAGGCCGAAATTGTGAGCCAAGTGGGATTCAGGGGGCAATCACCCCGAACAACTGCATCCAGGCTTCAATAAAGCACGAACTGAGGAACGGGATGAGAGCTTCCGGACAGTCCGGACGCATACTTGATAGACCCCAGACTCGATGGCCGCCTCCGTGGGTGGATTCAACGAAAAGCGTCTGGACTGCGTATTCGGGAATCATCCCCCTATGGCCTACAGAACATCAGATCGTGACCTCGAAACCTATCTGAAGCAGATCAATCGCACGCCTCTCCTGACTCCTGAGGAAGAGAAGGAGTTGGGGTGGCAAGTGATCAATGACAATGATCTGGAGGCCAAGGACCGCATGGTCCGAGCGAACCTCAGGCTCGTGGTGTCGATCAGCAAGCACTACACACGCAGAGGACTCTCTCTGTCGGATCTCATCGAAGAAGGCAACATCGGCCTGATTCGGGCAGTCGAAGGATTCGATCCGGCTCAGGGTGCCCGGTTCTCCACCTACGCTTCCTGGTGGATCAAGCAGGCCATCAAGCGGACCCTGATCAATGCGGTCCAGCCCATTCATATTCCCGCCTACATGGTCGAGCTGATCGGTCGTTGGAAACAGACCTTCCGTCGACTCGAAGATGAACTGGGGCGTGGACCCAATCAGCAGGAAATCGCAGAAGCAATGGACATCCCCATGAAGAAGGCGAGTGTCATCATTCGCGCCATGCGGGCCTACCAGTCCTCATCCTATGCACCTCGAAACGAAGATGGTCAGGCGCTCGACTTTGCAGACATCGTCGAAGACCAACGACACGATCCTCCGTTTGAACGGGTCGAACAGACCGAACAGATCAAGGCGGCGCTCAAGCTTGTCGATGATCTGGGCCCACGCGAAGCGCACGTTCTCAAACTCCGCTTCGGACTCTCCGGNCAGGCACCACTGACGCTCAAGGAGATCGGTGTGATCGTCGGCCTGACCCGCGAACGTGTTCGTCAGATCGAAGTCGATACGCTCAGGCGAATGAAATCGCGATTGAATGACGATCGACGCAATCTGTTCCGTCATCTGGCCAAAGGCAACGAGATGCCGGAAAGCAAGGCGTCCTAGCTCCATCCACGACAACCGGCATCATCGTGTCGGCGACAACTGCTCTCGAAGCAGCGCGAACTCGCTGATGTAGGCCGGCCCACCCAGATCAGGGAACCGCCGCTGGAGACGGTTCAATCTGGCCAGGATCCGATCGGCATCATGACCATCGGCCTGCATGGACTGGAGCAGTCTCAACTGGGATGTCCAGAATCGATTCGGACGATCACCAGGCTCGCCCGAAGACAGGCGGGTGTAGAGCCGGATGATTTCCTCCGGATCCGCCCCCGGGGTCTGCCGCAGACACTCGGCTTTCAGGAAGAGTGCATCGCCGAGATCCGGCTGGATCTCGAGCAGCTGCGTCAGACGAGAGAGCGCATCTTCATGACGCCCGGCTCGATGGAACGCACCTGCGATCAACAGTCGATTGGCAACGTTGGCCTCGGCACCGGCCTCGAGAACAACAGCCAGCTTCCAGGCAGCGGTCTGCTGTGCGGGATCCGTCAAAGGATCGTTGGGAAGCGGCGAACCGGGGATGGCCAGAATGGAGGGGAGTGTTGTCATGACGACTTCCGTGTCGACTGAAAACGGAAGATCATCGACCACGGCTTCCACGGCACCCGTTCGACCAGTGGCGATCGCCGCCTCGACTCGAGCCCGATGGAGAATCGACGCCAGCGCAGGATCGATGGAATCCATGTCGGCACTTGTCAGGGCCTGAAGCGACTCCACCGCCTTGCCGTCGAGAAGATCGATTCTGGCTTCACAGAGATCCAGTCCGATCCGTGCATTTTTCGCTGCTCTTGAGATCGCGGGCTTCACTTCAGCCAGTGCAGCTCGCAACTGGGACAATCGTTCACGAGCCACCTGAATGGCGGCTGTCCGGTCCGGCTCCTGTGTGGCGGCATCGACGATGAGGATCGCCTGCTTTGAAATGGCATCGGGCCGATACTTCGAGTCGGCGGCAATCGATGAATAGATCAACATGGCGTCAACAGGGTCGCCGCCTCGAATCGCCTGTTCTGCAGCCTGCATTCTCCAGAGATCGATTCTGGGATGGTCGGGAAAGTTCTCGAACATGTTGTCGATGGCTTGCCTGAGAAGCTTCTGGCGGGATTCATCTTCCGGAGATTCACGCAGCGCCTCGATCGCATGAATCATCGCCAGTTCCGCTGCCTCATGAGCCTCGTCACGGTTGGACGCGATCCTCGACCAGACGATGGCATGCCCGCTGGCGTCGGCATCCATGCCGGCTGTCAGCTCGGCACGAACGAGCATGGCGAACATGCGGATGCGGACACGTGGAATCATGCCCCGTTTGTCGACCAGTGGAAGCAGCTGCTCACGGGCCTTCAGCGCCGTCTCCTTCGAGCTGACCAGAGGGACCGCCTTGGCAACACGCATGGCATCCGGAATGTGGGGGGCATTCAGGTCCGCGACCTCGAGTTTGCCGAGGCGTTCTTCGATCATGAGATCGAGCAGGCGGGGTTCACGGAGTGTGAGACCACCATTTTCGGGCAGGAGAAGAAGAAACGCCTCGACCGCATTGCGCTCGGCTTCGATCCGCTCCGCCTCTGCGTCGGCATCTTCTTCGGAAGACAGCTGATCNGCATGTCGAATCCAGTTTCGAGCCGCCTGTTCAACCATCAGAAGTCGCTCCAACGGATCATCATTGGTCGAAGCGATGATCTGGGCACGGACCGCTGCGGACTTCCATCCGGTCAACGCCGCGGTGATCTCGTTGAGTGCGAGCCGGATGGCGGTCTGATCCATGGGGACGCCTCCGCCCACCCGCTGGAGCTGCTCGAGCATCTGTTGCGATTCGTCAGCCTGACCGGCTTTCAACTTGGCGATCGCCAGCTGACGCGCCGCCTGCTTCCCCTCTTCGCCCCGCAAGGTCGGGATGGATGTCAGGAGCAGACGGGTCCCCTCCTGGAGCGCCTTGTCATCATCAGGCAACAGGCCACGCTCTGCTCCGATGACCATCGCCATTCCCCGCAACATGGGAAGGCGGCTGTCGCGAAGCGCTTCCAGTCGAGCCAGTCGATCAGCGTCCGACTGAGCCGCGTCGATTGCATCCGGAAGCAACGCTTCGATGGATCCAGTCTGATCGATCGCGATGCGGACCAGTCGATCGAACTGAGCCTCCTGGAGATCGCCCGGAAGACCATGACGAACGACCAGCTCGAGTCCGTTCATTCTCAAGCCCTGAAGGATCGCATCCTCGGCCTGAGCAGTCCGCCAGAACACGGCGTCTTCGTGCGCTTCGTTCGACTCGATCAACTGACTTCGGGCTTCGAGCAGTTCCTCCAGGATCTGTGGCCGTGTCTGTGCGCTGACCTTCGGATTGTTCAACTGCGCGCGGAGCTGATCAACCGGCTTGGTGAGCGTCGGAGACATCGCAATGGCTGCTGCAGACAGCACGCCGAGCATGAGCATGCAGCATCGAATTGTTCGAACAGGACGAGGCACTGGAAGACTCCTGGTCAGCTCAGGGCTGGACTTCGAGCGACACGGCATCGTAGCCTGATCGCACAGCCGCGTTGAAGGCGGCCACGACACCGGACCAGGGAATATCACGATCAGCCAGGATGATGATCGGATGATCACGGCTGAAGTAGGCCTCTGAAGCGATCCCGGAACCCCCGACTCGATGCTTCAGGAGAAAGTCCGCCAACTCATCCGGGCCATCGATCTCGGGCCAGTCGCCTTCGATGGAATGTCGGATGCCTGTGGCCGATCCGGAGTCCGCCTGGATGAGGACGATCAGNGGATCCTCGGATTCCTCATACAACTCCGCGTTCAGTCCTCCGGTTCGTTCCGGCAGATCCATTCGAAAGACATCTTCNCCACGTCGAAAATCCGTTGCGACCATGAAGTAGATCAACAGCAGAAACACCACATCGATCATCGAGGCGAGATTGACCCCGATACGGTTTCGATCCGACGACCCTGATCTCGATCGAGTGATGCTCGTGGTTCCCGTCATGCTCATTGCGACTGGGCTCCCGGCTGAACCGTCAACCGCACACGAGCTGCTGGCTGCCCCGCCATCGAAGCCGCGTTTCTCGCGGCACCGAGCACCGGTGCGACCCAGCCCCATGCCGTACCGCTGTCTGCACGGATATTCACGAAGAGCTCCGGCGTTGTCGACAATCTCAGCTGGAGATGCTCGAGCAGGTCCGTCTGTCCGACGGCATCAGGCGTGAAGACGATCCCGTCGACCTGATAACCAAGACTGCTGCCACCCGGACCGGGAAGGACATTGACGACAGCACGCGGACCTTCTTCGGGATGATGCGCCGCAGATGGACTGGGCGAAGGAAGGTCCATGTCGATTCGATCTCGATCAACCAGCTGTGAGACGGCAACGAAGAAGACCACAAGCAGAAACACCACGTCGATCATCGGCGTGAGGCTCGCCTGTGCGCGAACGGGTCCTCGCTGGTGAATGGACCGCATGCTCAGCTGTCCACCTCGGAGGTCGACGGACGGAACGGTGCCACGAGTTCCTCGGCTTGCAACGTGGCCTCGATGGTCAGCTCATCGATCCGGTTGCGGATCAAGGCGTAGCCCGCCAATGCAGGAATCGCAACGACGAGCCCCCAGAAAGTCGTCGTCAATGCTGTTCCAATGCCGCCGGCAAGCATGACTGGATCGGCCGCACCACCACTGGCCACGATGGCACTGAAGGCGAGGATCATGCCGTACACCGTTCCGAACAGACCGATCATCGGACTGACCTGCCCGAGAACATTGAGCAGCTCGATGCGACGAAATCGAATGGTGGTTTCCTCTGCGGCAACCTGCTCAAGTCCACGCAGCATCGCCTCATAGCCATGGGGTGCCTGCCTGAGGCCACCACTCATCACTCGACCGAAGTAGCTTCCATCCTCGTCAGCGGCGGCGATGGCCTGTTCATACTGGCCTGATTCAAGCGGCTTGCCGATGCGATCGACGAGGTCATCGGGAAGAATGGTCTGGCGACGATTGGCCACCGCCATGGAGACGATCAGACCGATCCCGAAGATCGACATCGCCAACAGAAGCCAGATGACGACGCTCCCGAGAATCTCCAGNCCACCATCCGCACGACGGGCCACGAAGAAGGCTTCGGCGAATGTCCGTTCGGCCGGGGCCGCGATCACGGGTGAAGCGGTCACCATCAGCATGGTTCCAAACACGGCGCATCGAGTTCGAATTCCCGGCATGTCCTGATTCCTGTCCTTGATCATTGGTCGGCTCCGGAACGTCTGATCAGATCGGATCGGCCCAGACTGGTCCACCCATCCGGCCCACCATGACGATCCGCGATCGACTTGAGNAGCGAATGGTCTTCAGCTGCTTCCATCGCATCATTGCTCACCTGGATGCACTGGATCGTGGTCCAACGTCGGCCCGTCACCGGATCTGCAATTGGATTGAGTTCGTCAAGTGATGTCAATACCGCAGACTGATCCACGAGATCCCCACGAGGCCCCTGCAGTCCTTCACTCAGAAGAAAGATCACATCCGGTTGAAGTTCGAGCGCGGCCTGCAGCGCAGGCAGTGGGTTGGATCCGCCCCCGGGCATCAGATTGGCACCCTGTCGAGTCCACTGTGTGGTGTTGCGGATATTCCGTTGCCTGGCTGACTGCAATCGCGCCGGCGGAACGGTGATGACCTCGTCCCCCTGGAAGAACATCACGGCGTACCGCTGTGAGGCGTCCAGCCGATCAAGCGATTGGGACAACGCCTCCAGCACCATGGTCAACCAGGTGATCATGCTTCCACTGGCGTCGATCACATAGACGATCGATCTCGCATTGGTAGCTCGAGCNCCGGCAAATCCTGCTGCCTGTTCCCGGTCGCCGTCACGGGCGGCCATGGACGCGTCGATGACCGCCCATGTGGGATCGATCGGCATGGAGGGCGACCGCTCGATGGGAACGGGTGGAATCACTTCGATCGGTGGCTCGATGACCTCACTGCTGGCTTCGGTGATGGGCAGATCATCGACCGGCATGTACGACGTCGCCATGAAATCCGCGATCACGGGACGGGGTGGTGGCCCCGTGTCGTCCTGCACAACCGTCCACGTCACGACCAGTCCTGCTGCGATGACGAGGGCATGCAACGTGATCGAAGCCATCCATGGGACAGCACGGGACCTGCGAGGTCTGCGATGCGGTGTTTCTCTTCTGCCCCGGATCGCCGTTCGACTCACGAGAGGCTCAACTGGAAGGAGTACTGGACTGATTGGCTTCCGGCTTTCCCTTGCCGCGGCCGAAGACGATGCTGTCCAGCGCCAACACACCGGGTCCTACGAGCATGAGGCCCACTGCAAGAACGAATGCGGCAGCCTGGAAATACATCTCGTTGAACGTAGATGGATCACCACGCCAATGGAAGGGGTTCATGTCGAACATGCCGTCACGCTGAACACTGGTCATCACAAAGGTCGCACCGATGAGCNCCGCCAGGAGNAATCCCCAGAGGCGAGTGAACAGTCCGATCAGAACCAGCCCGCCTGCAACGATCTCGAAAACGGCAACGCCCCATGCCAATGGAACAGCGCCATCAATACCCCACTGCTTCAGATCCAGTGCAATCCGGTACACAGCCCGGGTCCCGTTCGAATCATCGTCGGAGGACTCCGCAGCAGCAGACGAGTCGTCAGCCCCGGACGAAGCACTGGCATCTGATTCGTCCTGGAGAACCACCGCCTTGGCGACGGCTGCCGAAGACGACGAGGATGTCTGCATCGATTTGATCTGATCCAGCTCGTCCGCCGTGAAGGATCCGTCGGAAAAGCAGTGGTACCACCCGGCCAACAGAAACGCTGAACCAAGGACGATCCGGCTCAACAATGGCATGAATGCGGTACCGGTGGATTGGCTGAAACTCATGGGGACGGCCTCCCTGGCTGTATCATTGACTGNTTCCCTGTCAGGTCCTGACTGGCAAGGGTACTCTCATCATCGTCCTGAGGCTGGCCGTGGCTTCAGATGTCCGACAAGGCGGGTGTGGCGGAACTGGCAGACGCGCTGGATTTAGGTTCCAGTGGGGCAACCCGTGGAGGTTCGAATCCTCTCACCCGTATTTCACCCCGGACGGTCCAGAAGGCGGAGTCCGCCCGGATCGNATCCTGAAGAACGCTCCCAGCGGATACCCTGAGGAATCAATGAAACGCCCATCGTCCTCAACATGGTCCAATGATTCCTGGCGAGATCGTCCGGCCCTGCATCAGCCGACCTATCCGGATTCAGCCGCCTTGCAGGAGGCCGTGGGTGAACTGGCCGCCTTTCCCCCACTGGTGACCTCCTGGGAAATCGAACGACTCAAGGAGCGACTGGGCGAAGCGGCGGAAGGCCGACGATTCCTGCTTCAGGGCGGAGACTGTGCCGAACAGTTCAACAGCTGCACCTCCGATGAAATCACCGCCAAGCTGAAGATCCTCCTTCAGATGTCACTTGTTCTCGTACAGGGAACCCGACTGCCGGTCATTCGAGTGGGACGCCTTGGCGGACAGTACGCCAAGCCCCGATCATCTGCGACGGAGACTCGCGAGGGCGTCGAGCTCCCCTCCTACTTCGGAGACATCGTGAACCGACCGGCCTTCGAGGCATCGGCGAGACAACCCGACCCCTGGAGAATGCTCCGGGGATACGAGCGATCCTCACTCACGATGAACTTCATCCGAGCACTCGTGGGTGGAGGCTTCGCCGATCTGCATCATCCCGAGTACTGGGATCTCGACTGGGTCGAACACTCACCTGATTCCGCCCAGTACCAACAGATGGTCAAGCAACTGAGCGATGCCGTTCAGTTCATGGAAACGTTGACGGGAATTTCCGTCGGTGATCTCTCCCGCGTGGATTTCTTCACGAGCCACGAGGCGTTGCTGCTTGAATACGAATCGGCCTTGACCCGGATGGTTCCCCGACGTGATGGTTGGTACAACCTCTCCACGCATTTCCCCTGGATCGGCATGAGAACAGCGGCAGCCGATGGCGCCCATGTCGAATTCATGCGTGGGATCCGGAACCCCGTCGGCGTCAAGATCGGACCGAGTGTCGAGCCCCATGAGATCAGCTCGTTCATCGATCCGCTCGTGGATGCCCTGCATCCGGACAACGAACCGGGCCGACTGACGCTGATCCATCGCTATGGCGCAGCCAAAGTGAGTGACTACCTGCCGGCCTTGATCGAGGCCGTCCGCAACACGGGACGAACTGTCCTGTTTGTCTGTGATCCGATGCATGGCAACACCCGCAGCACGGACATCGGCCTGAAGACCCGTCGATTCGATGACATCCTGATGGAACTCGAGCAGTCCATCGAAATCCACCGCAACTGCGGCTCCCGTCTCGGCGGCGTGCATTTCGAACTCACGGGAGACAACGTGACNGAGTGCACCGGCGGCGCACGAGGCCTGACCGATGACGATCTCGGTGACGGCTATCGCTCACTGGTCGATCCGCGGCTCAACTATGAACAGGCGCTTGAAATGGCCATGTTGATCGCTCGACGAATCACCAGCGACTCCTGAAGAACCAGTTTCTAGAACCAGTCCTTCCTGTTCGCCATGTAGGTGTTGTAGAACTCTTCGTCCGACTTCGTGAGGTACATGATGCCTTCGATGATGCCGACGACCTGCATGATGAAGCCCAGAATGCCCAATGTCAGAACAGTGACAAGAAGCATGATGAGACCCGCGCTGGTGTATCCAAGAATGAATTTATGAATACCAAATGCGCCGATCAGAATGGCGAGGATTCCGCAGACGACTTTCTTCTGATTCGCTTCGGATTGATTGAATCCGTTTGTCATGCCATACCTCCGATGTGATTTGGGATCATGGACATGTCTGAATCAACACATGCATGATCAGCTTTCGGCGAATCCGGTCCGGCTAGAACCATTCCTTCTTGTTCGCCATGTAGGTGTCGTAGAATTCCTGGTCGGTCTTGGTGAGATAGATGATGCCCTCGATGATTCCGATGATTGAACCGATGCCGAAACACAGACCCAGAATGATCTGGATGATTCCGGTCGAGGTATAGCCAAGCAGGAATTTATGGATCCCCAGTCCGCCCATGACGATTCCAAAGATGCCGCAGAGCGTCTTTTTCTGTCGGACTTCTTCTTCATTGAAATCCGGGATGGGAGTTGGAGCTGAATCGTTCATGTTGTTCCTCTTCGGTTGGAAACGCACTGACACGATGCACTGCACGCATGCTACCCGAGCACGATACCGGGCATGATCCCCGGCACGAGGGCTGTGGACCGAACGCCAAAGGCCATGATGAACCATAAAGCAACGGTTCCGGCCACTGGAGGCGCCTTGATGGACGACCTGTGCCCTGTGGGTACCCCGAACGTCGCAGCATCTGGATACACTGCCTCTCCATGACAGCCCCCGTCGTCATCTCCGGTATCGGCCCCGTCTCCGCACTCGGTCTGGGCATCGAAGCGACATGGAATGCCATGATCGCAGGCCGAAGTGGGCTGGGCCCCGTCAGAGCATTCGATGCCACCAACTTCTCCTGCAGTCTTGCCGGAGAAGTCAATGACGACGATTTCTCGATCCGCAAGATCGTGCCCAAGTCCTACCGCAAGGCGACCAAGGTCATGTGTCGTGACATCGAGCTGGCCATCGGAGCCGCCTCGGCAGCGGTCACCGATGCAGGCCTGATCACGGCAGCCAATGCGGACGGTGAATCGCCGACGATCGATCCGGAAAGGATGGGTTGTCATATCGGCGCCGGTCTGATCTGTTCCGACGTCAATGAACTTGCCGCCGCACTCTGGCCNAGTCGAGGCGAAGACGGCAACTTCGATCTGCATCACTGGGGCGAAGAGGGCATGGAGAACCTCACGCCACTGTGGTTGTTGAAATACCTGCCCAACATGCTGGCTTGTCACGTGACCATCGTTCATGAATGTCGCGGACCCAGCAACACGATCACCTGCTGCGAATCCAGCAGCGCCTTGTCACTGGGTGAATCAATGCGTGTCATTGAACGCGGTGATGCCGATGCCTGTCTGACCGGCGGCGCGGAAAGCAGGCTCAATCCGATGGCGTTCTACCGTCAGTGCTGCACGGGTCGTCTGGCGGAAACCACTGTTGATGATGATCCAACCAGCATCCTGCAACCATTCGGCGATGGTGCACGGGGAACGCTGCTTGGCGAAGGTGGCGGCATTCTGGTCCTGGAATCCAGCGAGTCCGTCGCCAAGCGGGGCGGACGTGCCCGAGCCACCATCGACGGTTTCGCCTGCACGCAATCCTTCGATGACGACGGCTACGGCGTATCGGCCACCAGTCTCGGAGATGCCATCCATGCTGCGATGCACTCCGCCGGTTGCACACCCGATGACATCGACGCGATCGTTCCGTTCGGAAGCAGCATGCCCGTCATCGATGCCGGTGAACGAGATGCACTCCATGCAACGCTTGGAGATCGCGTCTCCAGCATCCCGAGCATCTGCACCATTCCATATACAGGCAACTGCACGGCCGGAAACGGTGCCATCGGCCTGTGCGTGGCAACAGCCGCGCTGTGCGAACAGACACTCCCGGCTCGATTGAGTGCCGGAACCTCCGAAGGCGTCGACGCCGGACCCTGCGAATCACGATCACATGACATGAGACGAATTCTCGTGACCAGTTGCAGCCAGGGCGGACAGAACACGGCGGTCATTCTCGGGAGGGCCNAGGCATGAATGACAAGCGGATTGTCATCACCGGTGCCGGTTGGATCACGCCTCTCGGACATGATCTCGAGTCCGTATGGAAACGACTGGTCAACGGCGAGACCGCCGTTGACACGATCAAGCGTTTCGATGCGTCGACGTTCCCGACCCGATTCGCTTCGCAGATCAGCGACTATGACTGGAAGAACTACGTCGAAGANGCTTCCGTCCATGGAAACATCGGAAAACACACCGCCTTCGCGCTGGGTGCTTCAAGACAGGCCTGGAACATGTCGGGTCTTGGTGACCTGGCCGATCTGGATCGACGACGAGTCGGCCTGTATCTGGGTGCCGGTGAAGGGGTCCTGAACTTCGACTCGTATCAGAAGACTTCGCTGGCGGGATGGAATCCAGAGAAGCGAGAAGTCGAAGGATCGAACTGGGTCGCCGGCGCCGATCAATACATCGATGGTGCCGACGAAGCCGCCCAGGAACCCAACATGCCCGTGTGCCACATCGCACGCGAGTTCGGACTGCGTGGACCGGCCTTCAACTGCCTGACCGCCTGCGCCGCAAGCACTCAGGCCATCGGCGAAGCCTGGTCCATTCTTCGACGCGGTGATGCCGACGTGATGGTCAGCGGTGGCACGCACACCATGCTGCATGTCCTTGGCTTGACCGGTTTCAATCGACTGACTGCGTTGTCGACGAGAAATGATGATTTCCGGCATGCCTCCAGGCCNTTCAGCCGTTCACGCGATGGATTCGTGATGGGCGAAGGTTCCGGCATCGTCATTCTCGAGACGCTTGAACATGCCGAAGCTCGCGGCGCCAACATCCTTGCCGAGATCATCGGGTATGGCAGCAGTGCCGACGCCTATCGGATCACGGATATCCATCCGGAGGGACGCGGGCCGGCGGCCGCCATGCATCAGGCGCTGAACCGGGCCGGCATCGATCCACTCGCAGCAGGCGATGTTCCACCCGTGCAGTACATCTCCGCGCATGGAACCAGCACCAAGGAAAATGACAGCATCGAGACCCTGGCCGTCAAGCGGGTGTTCGGTGACAACGCGTATCGCATTCCCATGAACAGCATCAAGTCGATGATGGGTCATCTCATCGCGGCCGCAGGTGCCGTGGAGTGCATCGCCTCGATCCTCACGATGCGTGATGGTGTCATTCCACCGACGATCAATCTGACGGAACCTGATCCGGATCTCGATCTCGACTATGTGCCAAACGAAGCACGTCAATCCGAGGTCACGACCTGCCTGAGCAACTCCTTCGGTTTCGGTGGTCAGAACGACACGCTCGTGCTGCAGAAGCACTGACCGGCACTCATCATGAGTCTTCACGTCATCCACGATGCAAGCGACCTGGTCGACTTCGCGGACATGATCTTTGTTCCAACCATGGGTGCCCTGCATGACGGCCATCTGTCACTGGTTCGNGCCGGCGTCGAGATGGGCCGGCCCGTCATGATGAGCATCTACGTCAANCCGACGCAGTTCGCACCGGGNGAAGACTTCGANGCCTATCCCCGACCCATCGAGGATGATCTTGCCAAGGCTGAAGCCGCAGGCGCTCAAGTCGTGTTCGTTCCCGACAACACTGTCATGTATCCCCCGGATCAGGACATCGCCTGTCCCCCATTGCCCTCCGTCGCCACCGAACCAGGACTCGAAGAGGCGCATCGTCCGCACTTCTTCACCGGAGTCTGCACGGTCGTCGCCCGNCTGCTTGATCTGGTTCGACCATCACGCATGATCATGGGTCGCAAGGATTACCAGCAGTTGCTGGTGCTGCAGGCCATGGTTGCAGCAGATCCGCAGAGATGGAACAACGTCGAAGTGATCGGATGCGACACGATTCGCGAACCGGATGGACTCGCGATGAGCAGTCGCAATGCCTATCTGGCCGAGTCGGATCGAGATCGCGCACTGGGACTGACACGTGCCATGCAGGCCGCCTCACAAGAAGCCGATGTCGCTTCTGCCGAATCTCGCATGCAACAGGTTCTTGAAGAACACGATCTTCGCATCGACTACGCGGTCGTTCGGGATTCGAAGACTCTGATGCCGGTCACGGGATCCGTCCAGGGACATCGGGCCCTCATCGCAGCGCATCTCGATCAAGTGAGATTGATTGACAATCAATCGCTTTGATCGGGTACCGTCGATGCGGGCGATTGCAGGCGCTGCTGCATTGATTGCGATCTGGCCTGGATCTGTCCCAGCACATCGAAGAGCATGGCACAGAAGTCGGGGTCCAGATCATCCCGGCGGCTTTCCAGCATGGCACTGGCCTGCTCGCAGAATCGGATCGCATCCGAAGCCGCTGCCATGCGTTCCGAAACATCCAGTGTCTCATCCATCATCGTGAAATCGGCGTTCAACGAAGCGAGGTTGATCCGGGTCATTGCAGCCGTCTGGACATACTCGGCATTCTCGGGCTCCGCCTGAGTCAATTCATCGGCGAGCTTTCGGTTGGCCAGGGTCAGCATCCGCCATCGATCCAACTTGAGATCGCCGCCCTGCGAGTACAGATACATCTCCATGTCACGACACTGCATTCGAGCAGCGATGAGGTTGCTGGCGATGTCGGCATCCCCCGGCAGCGCTTCATGCACCTCTTCCATGAGTTCCATGCATCGGGTCATGTCGCTCGAACCGCCTTCCACGTCGTCCAGGGCGATCCGTGCCATTCCTCGATACTGGAGCAATGTCGCGAGACGATCCCGCTCATCGTTGTCGTTCGGATCCTGCTCGATGACGAGCTCACAGTGCGGCAACGCCTGACTCACGAGATCCAGAACGATCTGCGGCTGATCCCCGGAACCGACGAGCGGATAGATCTGCAGCCCCAGACTGTCGATCAGGTCACGGCGGTACTGGAGGTCCGTGGGATCCCGTTGGATCAGATCCAGACTGATCGCAATCGCCTCATCCAATCGTCGTGATGCCTGTTCATCCTCACCATCCTTGCGATCAAGACTGGCCAAGGCACCCAGCAGCGCAGCCTGCTCTCGCATGGACGGTCCATGATCGCGATCCTGTTCCATGGCCTGATCGAGATAGGCCTGTGCCTGCAGATAGCGAGCTCGTGCCTTCCGGCGTTCGCCACGCTGGGCAAGAACATCACCGATCCCCTTGTATCCCACCGCGATATCGCTCGCCAGCGTCGGATTGAGGCGGTTGATGTCCGAGCTGTCATTGATGTGCTCGAGCATCTGCAGACCTTCGGTGATCAGCAGCATCCGAGCCTCGTCAGCACCGGTCACCTGCGCCAGTGCGCCATTCACACGGGTCACCGTGTTGGCAGCAAGTCCCTGCGCAGTCGTCAACGCGTCTTCCGCACGCTTCCATTGGTCATCGACCTTGGCCAGCAGAACCAGGGAGATGACGGTGGAGGCGATCAACAGCACGATGAAGAGGCTCGCTGCGAAGACCGGCCCTCGATGACGACGGACGAATCGCCCGGTTCGATACCGGAGCGTCGGTGGCCCCGCCAGCACGGGCTCATGGTCCAGATAGCGCTGAAGATCCAGCGCCAGGCCGTTGGCGGTCTCGTATCGACGACCCCGGCTCTTTTCGAGGCATCGCATGACGATCCAGTCGAGATCGCCTCTCAGCGTCCTGGCAAGCAGGCCTGCATGCGTCGATCTGGAATCGGTGATCGCGACCATGCGTTCGCTGCTTCCGGTCTGAAATCGCGTCGAGGGCCTGGGCGGCAGCTCCTCGCGAATGATCCGCTGCACTTCATGAAACGCGGCTTCGCGCATGCGATTGCGATCGAACGGCAGATAGCCCGTGAGCAACTGGTAGAGCAGAACACCCAGCGAGTACACATCGGTTCGCGTATCGATATCGAGCGCCCCGAGGTCCGCCTGCTCCGGGGACATGTAGTCGGGGGTCCCGATCGCACGCCCCTGCTCGGTGTAGACCGTCTTCTCAGTCAACCGCTGATCAAGCGCCTTGGCGACACCGAAGTCGATCACCACCGGATGTGGCTTGTTGTCCCGCCAGGTCACCAGAACGTTTCCGGGCTTGATGTCACGATGGATGATGCCCTTGGAGTGCGCGTGCTGAATCGCTTCACAGACCTTGATCGCGACCTGAACGCGTGTCTTGACGTCCAGTTGTTCACGGTCGCAGAATCGAGTGATCGGAATCCCCTTCACCAGTTCCATGACGAAGTAGGGAAGACCGCGCAGGGTCGTCCCCGCATCGAGGACCTTGGCAATGCTCGGATGATTCATCAAAGCCAGCGCCTGCCGCTCGGCTTCGAAACGCGCGAGAACGACGCGCGAATCCATCCCGGGCTTGATGACCTTCAGCGCGACTCGCCGCTTGACGGGCGCTTCCTGCTCGGCCAGCCACACCATCCCCATGCCGCCCTCACCCAGCAGGGACTTGAGCCGATAGGGACCGACCTCGTCACCCACATTCAATCCCGTGGCGGCATGGCCCTCATCAAGTGGAACGGTCGGCGAATTCAGCGTGTCCTCTTCGGGAATGAAGGAATCATCAAGTGACATCACATCACCTCCCCGAGCAGAAGATCTCGATGCGCCTTCGCCCAGTCCTGAACACTGGTGGCCGGTCGACCGATGATCTCCCTGTAGGTATCGGTGACCAGTTCGGCGTTTCCGTTCCGAATCTGACGAAAATGGCAGAGCACCTGGAGTTCAAGATCCGCCTCCGGAAATCCGGCTTCGATGGCTGCACTGCTCAACTCTTCTTCGGTCATGTCGATGTAGTCGATCGTTTCATCCAGTGCGAATGACAACTGCTCGGCGACCTGGGCATAGGTGATTGCTTCGGGTCCCGTGATCTGGAGATTCCGGGCATGGAAGCGGTCGACTGATTCCTGCAGGACAACAGCGGCAACATCAGCGCAATTGTCTGCCGTCACCATGCCCATACGACCCTCTCCAGCACAGGCATAGAGTCGGCGCTCCTTCTGNATGCTCTCCAACTGCGCCATGACATGCGATTCGGTCACGGTCTGTGGAGAGACCAGGCACCAGGAAAGGCCACTGGCTTTCAGAGCATCGATGGCCATGTGATGCTGGACATCCAGTGGATCACCTTCATGTTCAACCGATCCGTAGAGCTTCACGACCTGATCCAGATTCGCCTGGCGAGCCTGTTCGATCATGCCGCATTCCCGGGCGCCCAGATCCGGATGCATCGGGCTGAGCAGGAACAGGCGATCGACCTGTTCAAACAAGGATTGAATCGATTCGGGATGGTCCATGTCGGCGACGACCCCGGTCACGGAACCGTCGGTCAACGCCGCCGCCCTTGCCTCGCTGCGAGTCATCGCCAGGACCGGGACACCGGATTCGGCGAGTCGCTCGGTCACGANACGGCCGAACATGCCAGTGGCACCGGATACGAGAACCGACATCGAGTCACCTCCTGAAGGAAGTCCGTGAATCGAGGCGGTCCGGGAAGGAACAGGCCTCGATCAATGGCCTTCAGCTTATACAATGATGGATCAAGCTCGCAGCGGATCCGCCCTGGCACCCGCTGGATCTCGTTGAAGCAAGGAAGAAGACCATGATGACCGCGACGAAGACCCATGAATTGATCTCGTACAACCCGGCAACCGGGATGCCTGTCGACACTGTTCCAGTCACCCCTGCCGATGAAGTCGACGCCATCGTCGCGCGAGCACGTGCTGCACAACCAGCCTGGGCCGACACCCCGCTGGAAGATCGAATCAACATTCTCCGCAAGGCAACCGAGTTGATGAAGGCTCGCCAGGCAACGATCGCCGANCAGCTCACGGCCGAGATGGGCAAGCCCCTCAAGGATTCCAATGGCGAAATCGGCTACGGCATCGGTGGCTATGAAGCCGAGCTCGACGAGATTGCCGAAGCGCTTGCACCGGAATCCCACAGCGATGAGCGGACCAGCACCACGCTGTACCACGATCCACTCGGAGTCTGCGCCGCGATCACACCCTGGAACTTCCCCTTCCTCATGCCGTTGCAGGTCGTCATTCCCGCCTTGGCCGCAGGCAACACCGTCGTCATGAAGCCTTCGGATGAAACCCCATTGACCGGCCAGGCCTTCGCCGAGATCTTCATGGAGATTCTGCCGGAGGATGTCATGCTCATCATTCATGGTGGTGATGATCAGGGCAAGGCGCTCGTGAAATCGGATGTCAACCTGATCGCCTTCGTCGGTTCGCGTGAAGCTGGCCAGCACATCCTCTCGACCGCCGGTGCCGATCTGAAACGGGTGGTCCTGGAACTCGGTGGCAAGGATCCGATGATCGTGCTCTCCGATGCGGATGTGAACGCAGCCGCCGATTTNGCCGTGAACAATTCCTTCCGCAATTGCGGCCAGGTCTGCGTGAGCACCGAACGCATCTATGTCGAGCAGGGCATCGCCGATGAATTCGAGAAGGCCGTCATCGAACGAACCCAGGCCCTGAAGGTCGGCAATGGTGCCGAAGACGAGATCAACATCGGACCCATGATCAGCCCGCGTCAGAAGGAACACGTGCTCGATCAGCTCGACAAGGCCAAGCAGCAGGGCGCGACCGTGGCCTGTGGCGATACACCGGCTGACGGCAATTTCGTCACACCCACCGTGCTGACCGGCATGAACCATGACATGGACATCATGCGGGATGAAACCTTCGGCCCCATCGCCTGCATCATGCGGGTCAACAACGAAGATGAAGCCGTCGAACTTGCCAACGACACCCCCTACGGTCTTGGAGCCGCCGTCTACGGCGAGGCCAATCGAGCGGCAGGTGTGGCACGTCGACTCACCGCCGGCATGACTGGAGTCAATCAGGGATGTGGCGGCGCCAGCGGCACGCCATGGGTTGGCGCACAGCAATCAGGCTACGGCTATCACAGCGGTCACAACGGCCATCGTCAGTTCACTCAGGTCCGGCTCGTCAGTCAGCCCAAGTAGCGATTCGCTCATATGGCATAGGATCCCGTCGTGAGTTCACCCGTTCTCATCTTCGGCGGCAGCTTCGATCCCCCGACCAATGCGCATCGGATTCTTCCNNTNCGNGCTGCGGAGATGATCGGTTCCCACCGGGTGATCTATGTTCCTGCGGCGGTCAGTCCTCACAAGCTCGAAACACCACCCCTCGATCCGATTCATCGTGTGGCCATGCTTGAACTGGCCATCGATGGACAGGAGATCGCCGAGATCGACCGCATCGAACTGGAACGCGAAGGCCCCAGCTACATGATCGACACGGTTCGGGCCCTGCGTGATCAAATCGACGAGGCCGCGCCGCTTCGTCTTCTGATCGGAGACGACCAGGCTGTTTCGTTTCATCGGTGGAAGGACTGGGACCCCATCATCGGCATCGCCGAACCACTCGTCCTGCCTCGTCTGTTTTCGACATCGGAGGCTTTCGCCCGCAGATTGGAA
Source organism: Phycisphaerae bacterium (assembly GCA_002702575.1). Lineage (GTDB taxonomy): Bacteria > Planctomycetota > Phycisphaerae > Phycisphaerales > SM1A02 > UBA1668. The sequence continues at coordinate 68,934 of PAAJ01000021.1, forward strand.
CAGGAAGGCGTCTGGACGGCGGACGATATCCAGCACTGGCTTGGTTGGCGGCTTGATCTTCCGATCATGGATGTCGAAGCGACGGTCATCCGCAATCGAATCCAGTCCGGCGAGTCGATTGACGATCTTCTGCCGACCTCCATCCAGGCCTACATTCTCGAACATGATCTCTACAGGACCACCGCCTGATCGGGTTCAGGAACGGTCCTGTCGACACACACAGTCATCAGCGGCCTCGTCCGAAACAGGGCCCAGTTCCATGCATGCCAGATCGCGAACACGCTTCGGCAGACGTCTCATGTGGCTGCGACTGTCTCGATCGACCAACCAGGCTCGTGTTCGATGGTTCTCACCAAGCAGTCGATTCAGAACGATCCAGTCGCAGACCAGATGTGCGGGGAGCTGCTGATCGATGTCGAAGCCGTCGAGTTCCGACTCCAGCCGATCTCGAACCAGTTGGATGGAGGAGAGACATTCGGATCCTTCCGCTCTTTCCAGAATCGGATCCACGACCGTCAACAACAGCCCGCGGCGTGCCTGGCGGGTCCGCTCATCAAGCTCGGACGAGGCCTCCCAGAGCCTGGTCCAGTGTTCCAGAGCCATCCTGGCCGGTTCGTAGGTGAAGACATGGGCACTGCGAAGCATCGCCCTGCGGAAGGACGAGTCACAGGAAACGTTCAATTCATCCGCTCGTGAGCCCCCCGCTGCGACCAGCAGGGCGATAAAAGCGAGCGAGAACAGTCCCAGCGAGGCATGAATTCGGGTGATTCGTTTCAACGAGAACATCCGTGCATCTCCGATCTATGGAAAGCGATCCAGCCACGACAGCCGGCAGAGAGATCCTTCAGTGGGTTTGCGATGCCATGGGGCCCGATCTCACAGACAGTCGGAATCAATCTTCAGGAAAATCGCCCGTCGCCCGTACAATGGCCAATTCGCCTCCTTTCCAGCCCATGAGGTGACTGTTCAGCATGAGCATCTCGCAGTCCAACCCGATCGAGACATCGAAGACCCCCGAGGGTCTTCGACTGGCCTTTGTCAGCCTGGGCTGCCCGAAGAATCTGGTCGACTCCGAGGCCATGCTCGGCACCCTGGTCGAGGCCGGGTACCACGTGGTTCCCGAGTCCGAGCCACATGACGCCATCGTGGTGAATACCTGCGGCTTCCTGGAAGCCAGCAAGGATGAATCACTCTCCGTGATTCGCGAAGCGATCGATCGCAAGAAGGATGGTGAACTCAAGCGGGTCGTCGTCGCCGGCTGCCTGGTTCAGCGCCATCGGGCCAAGATGCTCGACTGGGCCCCGGGCATCGATGCCATGATCGGTGTGTTTGATCGCGATCATGTGATCGAAGCGGTTTCCGGAATCGACGAGCAAGCGCCCGATCGCCCCGGTCTTGCCGAAACATCGGACCAACCCAAGTACTGGATCGCCGGCAATGCGTTGCAGGCTGCTCGTGATCGCGGACTCGATACCACCGAGCTCACGGTTCACGGCAAGGACGGCAAGGGCATCGGTTACTTCGAGGGAGACGGCGCACGGCTGCGACTGACGCCACGTCACTGGGCGTACCTGCGCATGAGCGAGGGATGCAACCAGCGATGTGCCTTCTGCACGATTCCATCCATCCGCGGCAAGATGCGCAGCAAGTCGATGGAGAACATCATCAGCGAGGCGCACGCCCTGCTTGCCGATGGCGCCTTCGAGTTGAACATCATCGGACAGGACACCACCAACTGGGGCCGCGACATCGGTGATGACCGCGGCCTGGTCGGCCTGCTGACGGAACTGAACAACACGGTGGCTCATCACGGCAATGGCTGGGTTCGCCTGATGTACGCCTATCCGACGAACTTCACCGACGAGATGATCGACGCGATCGCGTCACTCGATCACATCGCCAAGTACATCGACATCCCGCTGCAGCACATCTCGGACAACATGCTCACGAAGATGCGCCGCGGCCTGCTCCGGAAGGAACAGGAAGATCTCATGTACAGGTTGCGGGAGCGCATCCCGGGCCTTGCGATCCGGACCACCTTCATCACCGGCTTCCCCGGCGAGACCGAGGACGACCATCGTCAGCTGGTCGACTTCGTCCGTGATTTCCAGTTCGACATGATGGGCGTGTTCAAGTACAGCCATGAGGACGGNACGGTCGCCGCCACCATGGANAAGGACCCCGAGTTGTGCGTCCCCGAGGAAATCAAGCAGCAGCGTGAAGAGGAACTCATGCTTGCTCAGCAGGAAGTGGCTTTCGAGAATGCGGCCTATCTCGCCGAGGAAGGCGCCATGTTCGATGTCCTNGTCGACGAGCGTTCGCATGAACGCGAGATCACCGAGGGCGATCGAACCTACAACACCTACATCGGCCGGTGCTATCACCAGGCCCCCGAAGTCGACTCCATCACCTTGCTGGCAAGTGAAGCCGAGATCGCACCGGGCGAACTCATCCGATGTCGCGTGGTCGGCTCGGATGGCTATGACCTGATCGTCCGACCCGACTCGGAACTGCAACGCATCACCAGCCTGCCGGTGATCGGCTGAAACATCATGCAAGACGCGATTCATATCCTCGATGGCCATAACGACACGTTGACCCGGATCTTTCCGCCGACGGATGATGCCGTGACCCGATCGATCGTCAAGCGGGACACGCAGGGTCATGTCGATCTNCCTCGTGCTGCCGAAGGCGATCTTGCCGGNGGCTTCTTCGCGATCTTCATTCCCAGTGAAACCAAGAGCGAAGTTCGTCCCATCACCGCCAACGATGGCACGACGATCGANGCNNTNTGTGCCGATCCACTGGANCGCGATNTCGCTCGTGTCCAGGCGGAGAGCGTGCTGCGTCGCACGGCNGACATGTTCAATGAAGCGGACGGTGCGATCCGCCTCGTTCGAACCGTCAAGGACATCGAAGGGTGTCTGGCGGACAANGTGACGGCCTGCATCCTTCATTACGAAGGCGTCGAGATGCTTCGCGAGGATCTCTCCGATCTGGAAGCGGACTATCACCGTGGTCTTCGATCACTGGGTCCGGTCTGGAGTCGCTCCAACGCCTTCGCCCATGGTGTTCCCTTCGCCAATCCGTGCACACCCGACATCGGTCCGGGCTTGACGGATGCGGGCAAGGATCTGGTCCGCCGGTGCAACGATCTGGGCATCCTGCTGGATGTGTCGCATCTGAACTATCGGGGCTTCATGGATATCGCCGAGTTGACGACGGCCCCGGTGGTCGCGACGCACTGCGGCGTACATGCGATCTGTCCTTCGACGCGNAACCTGCTGGATGATCAATTGACGATCATCAAGGAGAGCAACGGCATCGTGGGCGTGAACTTCCATGTNGANTTCCTTCGTCCCGATGGTCTTGAGGACGCGGATGTTCCGTTGAGCGTGATCGCCGATCATCTCGACTACATGGTCGATCACATGGGCATTGATCACGTGGCGTTGGGCAGCGACTTCGATGGTGCGACGATGCCCAAAGAACTTGGNGACTGCACGGGTCTTCCCAAACTCGTCGACGTGTTGCGTGANCGCGGCTGGTCGGACGAATCATTGATCGCGATGGCGCACGGCAACTGGCTTCGTGTGCTTGGCGACACCTGGCACTGACCCCACCCGTTTTGAACCCAACCCATGGGCNCGCAAAGCCATGCAGAACCATTGGATGTGCTGCAATTACGCATTTGTGGAGAGCCTGATGCTGCATTTCTATAGGATGGAAAGCCTGCAGATGGAGATCCACCATGCGGGGACTGTTCACAGATTTATTGGCTGCATTGCTTGCCGTGTCGGGGCTGATGAGCCCCGCTGTCATGGCTGGCGATGACATCCAATGTGATCCCGTTGAGATGGCCAAACTTGTTATGCCAGATGGGGACTACTCGTTGGCCATCTTTGAAACGACCGCTGTGATTGGAGTCCCCCAACGTAATATTGCCTACATCTCCGAACAACAAGCGAATGGCGATTGGCTGCTGTCAGAAAATCTCAACGGCTCATATTTCAATTTTGGTCAAGCTGTCGATATCTCGGGAACAACTGTTCTGGTGGGCGCGTCCGGCAGTGTCTACGTCTTTAAAAAGCAGCAAGACGGAGATTGGTTAATGACTGCCACGCTCACAGCTTCGGATAGCGGACATAGCTTTGGCTGCTCAGTCGCTCTTTCTGGAACCACTGCTTTAATTGGAGCCTATAAGGATGATGGTACTGGAGATGATTCAGGCAGCGCCTATGTATTTGAACAGCAAGATGATGAGACATGGCTTGAAATCGCAAAGCTCACTGCATCTGATGCTGATCATTGGGAACGTTTCGGCTGTTCGGTAGATATATCCGGAAACATCGCCTTAGTTGGTGCTTACCGTGGTAATGGCAACGGGATCGACTCCGGTAGTGCCTATATTTTCGAGCAACAAGAAGACGGCACCTGGCTGGAGACCACCAAACTGACTGCTTCAGATGGCGAAGTAAATGACAACTTTGCTTGGTCGGTCGCGATCTCAGGAACCACAATCTTGATTGGTGCCTTTTCGGCTGATAACAACGATGGGGTGAATACTGGCAGCAGCTACATCTTCGAGCGACAGGAAGATGACACGTGGCTGGAGTCCGCCAAAATCCTCGCTCCAGATGGCGAAGCATATGACTACTTCGCATGGTCTGTTGACATCTCAGACACCATCGCCCTGATCGGATCT
>PAAJ01000022.1 GCA_002702575.1 Phycisphaerae bacterium
GTCCTGCCGAGCAGTTTGCGATCATGCCCCCCAGAGTGGCATGTGTGGATGTTGAAACTTCGGGTCCGAATGTCAGGCCATGATGCCGAGCACCCTGTCGCAATGCGTCGAGTACCAATCCTGGCTGAACACGTGCCGTCCGGGACTCGGGATCCACTGAAAGGAGCTTGTTCATGCATGCCGAACAATCGATCACGACCGCCCGGTTGACAGTCTGCCCGGACAAGGACGTCCCTGCGCCACGAGGCAGGACGGGCACGCCATGCGATCGACAGATATCAACCGTCCTGCGGATATCCTCGGCATGAGCCGGGATCACCACGCCGATGGGCGTGACCTGGTAGACACTGGCATCCGTAGCGTAGAGAAGGCGGTCATGACGTCCAAACCGCACTTCACCGTCAAGAGCCGAGGACAGCTGATCCCGGACTTGCCCGAATGTGTCTTCTTGGCCGTCAAGAACCGGCAGTTGCATGAGAGCACTTTAGCACCGTAAACGACCCTCTGGCAGATACGATGATCCACCAGAGGGCTTGATTGTGTCGAATGATCTCAAAGGTGATGTCGTTGGCCGCTATGGGCACGGACCGAATGCATCCAGAAGGATCAGGATGTCATTGACCCCCACCAGGTTGTCACCGTCGAAATCGGTCGGGCAGGAATTGCAGGGACCATAGTCCGAGATCACATTCAGGACATCGGTCACATCGACGACTGCATCGCCGTTGGTGTCTCCAGCACATGGTGTTTCGACATCGAGTGATTCAACGGCTGCCTGGGCATTGACGAATCCCCAGCCGTACTCGGTGTCATAGCCACTGGCACCACGATCCATGCAGGTGGTTGCGAGTACATCTTCGATCTCATCGGGTGTCAGCGAGGGATCCACCGACAGCACAAGAGCAGCAACGCCGGCGACATAGGGTGCTGCGAAGGATGTCCCGTCAATCTGGACGGTGTCGCCTGTTCCGAAACCAGGACTACCGACTGCATCTGCACACCAGATGCCTTCACCGGGAGCTGAGCAGAACAGGCCCTGACCATGCGTGCTGAATGATGCCCTGTTGCCACTGGACGCAAGTGCTGCAACCGCGATCAGACTGGTCGAACTGGCAGGCCAGCTGATGGTGGTCGAGCCGTCATTGCCGGCAGCACCGACATGGAGAACGCCAGCTGCACGGGTACTTGAGAAGGCCGCATTGATGACCGAGCTGGCTCCCCCACCACCCCAACTGGAGTTGGTCACTTGAGCCCCGCTATCAGCCGCCTGATTGATTCCATTGACCGTCCAGGAATCCTGGGACTCGAGGAAGCCGAGGCAGAAACCGAAGAAGCTGACCGAATTGAAGATCTTCATACCGATTGAACGACTCGTCGGAGCAATGCCGACTGCTCCCGTACCGTTGTTCACAACAGCTGATACACAGCTGGCAACACAGGTTCCATGAGCATCACATTCGGTGACATGATCTCCAGTGGACCCGTTTCCGGTGAAATTGAAACCTGGGATCTGATTGACATCGGGATGATCCTGATCAAGCCCGTCGTCGAAGATGGCAACCAGAACATTGGGGTCACCAGATGTGATGTCCCAGGCGCCGAGCGCATCCATATCCATGTCATTGGACTGTTCAAGTCCCCAGAGCTGTGGCCACAGTGGATCGTTGGGAACTCCACCCAATGGAAGCGTCCACCACAGGGCATCGGTCTGCGCAAACTTCACACCGGGCATCTGATCAAGTGCATTGACGAGATCAAGAACCTCAAAGGCGTTGGAGAGATCCGTCTCGATCAGGACTACGCCGGTCATTCCTGCCAGATCCGATTCGATGATGGATCCTGGAATGGTCTTCAGAAGCTGATCCCTCGACTGCTCATCCAAGGTGTTCTCGAAAGAGAGGATGATGTCGCGAGTCACGATCCAAGGAAGAGATTTTGATCCGGCCAGAAAGATCGGAGAAACAAAATCGACATCTGGCGATGCGGACAGTGATGCGACCGAATCCACAACTTCCTTGACCGTTCGATTCGGATTCAGGGCATCCACATACATCCAGCCTTCTGAACTGCTGGGAACCAGCGTGTCGAGGTCCAGACCATGATCCTCAAGTGCCCGTCGGGCGACGGCAGGCGAGACGACGCCATCCTGAAAGCAGGCCATCCGTGACGTATCCATGCCAAGAGGCATTTCAATCCCATCAACGAATCGAGTGAAGTCGGTCTGAGTCACCGTCCAGCTGGACTGAACATCGGCTTGAGCGATGGCAGAAACCGCAAGCGGAACGATGAGACTGAAATGATGGAAAGCCATGAAAGCTGCTCCTCTGAGGGCCATGTCTTGTTTGATTCGAGTCCAATTACTATAGACGCATGACGGTCTGACTCCAATGGTTCTATGACCATGCCGGGAGCGTTTCGGTCAAGTGGTCATGATTCAAGGGCCTGCCAGGGCCATTGAGCTGGATTTGCAAGCGGAGCCGACTCCAAAAGTGGGTCCAGAACGGCCTGATTGTGCGTCTGCCAGAAGAGGTCGGGCCCCGGACCATCGGCTGCCATGGCAGCAGCAAGCGCCTTGGCGGTGTAACAGGTTTCCAGATGCAGTCCGCAGGATCCTGCCCTTGCCAAAGCATCCTCTGCCTCCGGTGTCGTGGCGGAGTAACCGGCCCCGAGCCATCGATCTTCGATTGTCCACTGGCCCGAGGTCATCCCGAGAAGCGCAGCGGTGTGATCACACAATGACTGGATGAAATCTCTGCTCATCCATGCCTCTGGAACGACTCTGACACCGATGACACGGGTCTCGAGGCCCGCCAGTTTCAATCCGACCGCGAGACCCGCCAAGGTGCCTGCGGAACCGGCTGCGACGAAGATCCTGCGAGGAACCGGAAGCAGACCGGCAGAGATCTGATCCGCGAGCTCCAGACTTGCGCGAACAAATCCCAGAGCCCCAATCGGAGTTGATCCACCGGCTGGAATCACCGTGGCACCCTCTCCGAGTTCCTGAAGCGCGATGAGCGCATCCTCATGGGAATCAAATCGATGGACCTCCGCCAGTTTCAATGTGGCACGCAAAACAGCTTCGGCATGTGATGTGTGATGCCTTGGATGATTCACGACCACGACTTGATGGCCACGAGCGGTTGCATGCACGGCCGTTGCCAGAGCGTGATGAGACCCCATGGCACCAAAGGTGACGATCCTCTTTTCAGCCCCGGCGAGCAGGTACTCCAGCTTGCGAACCTTGTTGCCGCCATAGACCTCATGACACACACCATCATCCTTCACCCAGAGCCCCTCGCGGAGATCCGGCAGTGATTGGACTGGGGATGGCCACATGCCAAGTGGGACACGACGTTCAAGTGGATTCACATGCACTCCCGACAGCTGTTCAGCGAATGAAGTCGTTGAAGATGGCATCCAGCATTTCCTCTCGACCGGAGGTCATGCTGGGCTCTCCAATTGAAGCAGCATGGGCTTCGAGCCTCTCGAGTGTGCAGGAGCCGTTCATGATGTCCTGACCAAGGCCGTCATCCCAGCTGGCGTATCTCGCCTGGATGGCTTCATCCAACCGTCGATCCGCTCTGATGGCGGCGGCGATTTTCAAGCCCCGGGCGAATGCATCCATGCCGGCAATATGGGCATGGAAAAGATCGACCGGCTCGAAGGAGCCACGACGACGCTTTGCATCGAAGTTCAATCCCCCATCACCGATCCCGCCCATCGCAAGAACGATGCGCATGATTCTGGCAGTCAGATAGATGTCCGTCGGAAAATGATCCGTATCCCAGCCGAGATGTTCATGGCCCATATTGGCGTCAATCGAACCAAGGACACCCGCTGCTGCGGCAGCAGACAGCTCGTGATCCATTGAATGCGATGCCAACGTGGCGTGATTCGTTTCGATGTTCAGCATGAACTCATCAAGCAGCCCGAATTCCCTCAGGAAATCGAGACAGGCCGCGACATCGAAGTCGTACTGGTGAGTCGTCGGCTCCATCGGCTTGGGTTCGATGTAGAACGTGCCCTTGAAACCGATTTGATGCTTGTACTCGACGGCCATCTCGAGCAAGCGAGCAAGCTGCTGTCGCTCCCTGGCCATGTCCGTATTGATGAGGGAGCTGTACCCCTCTCGCCCTCCCCAGAAGACGTATCCGCCACCACCCAGTCGATGGGTCACGTCGATGGCGGAACGAACCTGCGCCGCAGCGTGCGCAAACACGTCCACTGAACAGGAGGTTCCAGCACCATGGACATATCGAGGATGGCTGAAGAGGCAGGCGGTTCCCCAGAGCAGTTTCCTGCCCGAAGACGCCTGATGTCTTTCCAGAACCGATGCCATGTGCTCCAGATTCGCACGGGATTCCGAAACCGTTGAACCTTCCGGGGCCACATCACGGTCATGGAAGCAGTAGAAATCAATATCGATCTTGTCCAGAAACTCGAAGAACGCTTCGATCCGCCTCTCCGCGTTTTCAAGGGATTGAGAGCCATCGTCCCATGGCATGATGGCGGTCCCCGATCCGAACGGGTCGGACAGATCATTTCGCATCGTGTGCCAGAAAGCCGCAGCAAACCGAAGATGAGATCGCATCGTCTGACCTTCGATGATCGCATCTGGATCATAGTGACGGAAGGTCAGTGGATCGCGAGAGTCTGCTCCGGCGTACGCAATGGACGGGACATCTGGAAAGTACTCGCTCATCTCAAATCACCCCGATCAACGAATGCTCCCGCCGAAGGCAAGTCCATCCACCGGCTTGAGCATTCTGGCGGCATCCGGAATCTTGGCCATGTCCGTACTGCCTGGCTGAAGCACATAGACGCCACGCTGCCATTCAATCTGTTCCTGCTGACCATCGGCCCAGGACAACGTCACACCCGAAGGAGTCAGTGACCAAGTACCGGCCAGGACATCTCTTCCGCTGTTCAGACCTCCGACTTCAGTGCCATCAGACCGATACGCCAGACCACTGGAGAGCAGAGAGACGAAGTCACCATCCTGACCGATTTCGAAGACACCGCAGAAACGAGACTGCCTGCCTTCGACGCGAACTGCGGACCCCATGCTCGTGGGCGCATCCTCGGTGCTGGTTCCCGGACGGAATGACTGACGCGCGACGCCATCGACTCCATAGCGAGATGGCATCAGGACATCTGTCCATCCATCGCCATATTTGATGATGATCCGCGAACCCGATCTTTTCCAGGTACCGCGTTCACCCCATGCACCACGAGTTCCTTTCGACCAGTTGCTGACAACAGTGCGGTCAGGACGAACAATGATGTTGAAGAGTTGATTCTCGGTGTCATTGATCGACCACGTCCCCATGTAGTCGATACCACTCGTCTCAGGCGCAAGAAGATCCGGAATCGCCTGCCTGCTTTGCTGGCACGACTGAGCGGATGACATCAACACGAACAAGACAATAAAAAGGCCGCACTTGGCTGGCATATCAGCTCCTTCACCCCGATCGCAGGCGACGAGTGTACTGGATCGGACGGTGAGGCTCAGAGGGACGGCTATACTTCCCCCCAATGATCAAATCTCTCCTGCTTATGTTCATCTTGACGACGGTTGTCGGTGCATGGAGCTGTGCTCATGCCCCAAAGACCGTGAAGTCAACATCGGCCATGCAGAGCCCAGCGACCGAACAGGTGCGACTCCGTGGACCCAGCTCGATCAGACCAGATGGCTCCATCCGCACCCGTCAGGCCAACAGACCCGATGGTCACCTGCTGATGTCGAACGGCGCGAACTCCGTTCCTCGCGAACAGGTTGAGCCCTGGGCACGCAATCAGGTCGTCCAGGCTGCCGCGTCCAGTGGACTTGCCGTCTCGGAGGTGACCGGCTGGATCACGATCAAGGGACCTCGCCGCCTTCAAACGGAAGATGGGAATGCTACCCTCTTGTATGACGTCGAGATCGAAGTCTGGAAGTTGTCCTCACCACCACGGGTCCGACAGCGAGATGTCTACTGAATCGCATGACAGGAGCCTGAGCCATGCTCGTCCCCTTTCTGATCCAAGCAATAGGCGCCCTGTCACTGGGCGGCGGACCGGAATCCATTCTTCTGGATGGCCGCTTTGAGGACTGGCCCTCCATTGCAGATCGGAACGAACTGCATGTTGACAGCGCTTCCGATCGGGACTTCATCTTCATTCGTCTTTTTCATCCTGGTCCACCTCGAGTCGTCCAGCATCTTGATGAACCCCTCGAAATCGCATTCGATCTTGATGACGACGAACGCTCCGGCTGCAACGAATCAGAGTTCACAGGATGCGAACTGAGACTCGTGATGAGCCCTTCCGAGGGACGTCGAACCAGAGGAGGAGTTGCCGCCTACCAGTGGGATCCGCAGGGTTCATGGATCAAGCGGTCTCCGTACGACTACGGCTTCGTGATGGCGCCGACCACGGCATCGAGACAGCATGAGATCCGTCTCGAAAAGTCGAAGCTGCCCGGACAGTCGCGCACCATGGCTGTCCACGTTCAATCCGGTGCCAACCAGCCGATCAGGACCGAGGTGAAGGAACGTTCCCTGACATCAAGACGTCCCGAACGTGACAAGATTCCATCCGCGGAACCAGGCCACCTCCGGATCCTGTCCTGGAACATCGAACACGGTGGTTTTCTCAAGCGGGCAGATACTGTGAAGTCGGTTCTTCGAGCCATCGACCCCGATGTTCTCCTCATTCAGGAACTCGAGGACAATCAGGATGCCACAGCAATCAAGCGACTTCTTGACACCATGAATTCCGGTGAGAACTGGACGGTGTCCATGAGTCCCAAGGGCAGCGGACTTCGTTGTGCCGTTGCCAGTCGCATCCAATCGACATCCGTGAAGACCTTTGACCGTGTCACTCGATCAGATTCGCCAAACAGGACGATCCGTGTTGCGGGACTCGTGATCGAGAACCCCGGCGATGATCCGATTCTGGCGATTTCCCTGCACTTGAAGTGCTGCGGCGCGCTCAACGGCAAGGAAGATCTCACGAGGATCAGTGAAGCGCTGTCGATTCGAGAAGCCATCAGCGAGGCGGTATCGGTGACCAAGCCGTCTGGACTCGTCATCGGCGGTGATTTCAATCTTGTTGCGAGCCCTGTTCCGCTCGACATTCTGCGCATCGACGGCAATGCCATGCTCGGTGGTTCACATGAAGGTGATCTTGCAGTCACGACCCCGGTTCATCTTGATGGACGAGACACCTACACCTGGTACAACGAGGGCTCCGCCTTCACCCCTGGAATCCTGGATTACATCCTGATTGGGGGCGACCTTGTACAGACTGATGCCTTCGTGCTGGATACGACTGATCTCGGACGGAGCACCAAGGACGTGGACAGGAATGCAACGGGCGAAGCATCCGATCATCTTCCGGTCGTCGTCGATATCGCCCCGGCCGATCAGTGAATTCGTGCTCACCAGAGCATCTTCACCGCAGCCATCGCAACCACGATGAGGAAAATGCTTCGCACCGTCCTGAGGGGAAGGGCATGGGTGAGCTTTGCACCGAACCAACTTCCTGCAACACAGGTGGGGATCAGCCAAATGGCATACTTCAGTGGCTCATACCAGGGCAGACTGATGTCCTTTCCATCGATCGTGACCGGCACCATTGGCAAGGTGACATCCTTGGTGATCGCACCGATGATGGATGTGAAGCACATGATGGCTGAAGAGGTGGCAATCGCAACCGGCAGAGGGATCCGGCAGATCTTCTGCGAAACAGGAACATTCAAAAGACCTCCGCCAATACCAAGCAGACCAGCGCCGCCGCCACCGATTCCACCAAGCACCATCGATCTCCCCAGCGAGATCCTGGCATCACCTGCCTGGTAATCCTTTCGGCCCGGCATCAGCTTGATGATGTTGGCAATGATCACGTAGACGAGAAAAGCTCCGAAGAGTCTCTGCATCCAGATATCCGGGATCACGCCCGAGAGAAAAACCCCTCCGATGATTGCCAACAGAGCGAACGGGACGGTCATTTTCAGCAGTCGGCTGTCGAGCTGCCCTTCCTTGTAGTGACGAATGGCTGCCGGCAATGCGACGAAGAAGGTCACATTCATCGCGATCGCCTGGGCCAGATGGATGTCACGACTCATCAGGAGCGACAACGCTGGAATGTTGACGACCGCGCCTCCGATTCCCAGGAGCCCTCCTGCCATTCCGGCGATGATGCCGATACCCAGCAGTAATGCGATTTCCCAGACATCAATTGTCCAGATCTGTGACTCCAGAATCTCTAGCATGCTCCCAGACTAACAGGACACGCGCCGCGGCATGAAACGGATCAACACCATCCAGATGGAATGGAAGACCATCGCATGACGAGATCGAAGGTACTGAAGGCGGATGCACTGCTTCTGATCCTTGCGGCCATCTGGGGATCCGGTTTTATTGCGCAAAAATGGGGCATGGATCATGTCGGCCCGATGACCTTCATCGCCATTCGTCTGCTCCTGGGCACGCTCTTCATGGCACCATGGTTGTTCCTCAGACGACCATCATCACCACCGATACCCGCACGACTCAGAACAATCCTGCCTGCATTGATGGGAGTCGTGGTTGCCGTCTTCATCGGCAACTGGCTGCAACAGGCCGGCCTTCTCACGACCGAAGCCGGAACGACAGGCTTCATCACCAGTCTGTACGTCGTGTTCACTCCACTCCTCGGGCTGCTCATCGGCTATCGAGCAAGAGGCCTTACATGGCTGGCTACCGTGATCGCCGTCGCAGGCCTCTTCCTTCTGACCGTTGCAGGTCGACCTGTTCTGAACTTTGGAGATCTTCTGATTCTCCTGTGCGCCATTGCCTGGGCAGCTCAGATTCTTCTGGTCGGATGGCTCGTACATCGGATGGATCCGATTCGACTGACGTTCATCCAACTCTTCGGAGCTGCTGTGATCAGTCTGATCATCGCACCGTTCTTCGAGCCGGTTTCAATGGAAGCCATTCTGGAAGCCAGATGGGAACTGCTCTACAGCGGCCTGGTCGCCTCCGGATTGGCCTTTGTCATTCAGGTCTACGCGCAGCGGGATGCCCCACCGGCACATGCAGCCATTCTGATCAGTCTTGAGGCGGTCTTCGCGGTCTTCTTTGGATGGTGGCTTCTGGGCGAGGTCCTGACCACCACACAGTTCATCGGGTGTGCAGTCATGTTCGTCGCCATTGTTGTGGCCGAATTGAAACCTCCCCGACAGATGGACACGGCGGAGGTTTCCGACGAGGTCAACCTTCCTCGATGCGAAGACGATCAACAATCTCACGGACCTGCTTGACCAGTCTCATTTTGGCATGACGGATGGCGGCAGGCGTCATGTCGAGTTCCTGACTGACCTGTTCAATGGGGACCCCTCGAACACCGTAGAGCTCGAATGACTTCCATGTCCGTTCCTCGACGCCACCCCGCGCTTCGGTCATGGCTCTCTGAAGAAGCTGCTCGGTCCATTGCCGATCCCAAGCGGCATCGACATCCGGCATTTCACCCGGCGGATCGTAATCTTCCTTGAGGAAGGTGCTCGGCCGCTTTCGACGATGTCGTGCCCGAATGGCATTGAGGGTCACCCGCTTCAGATAACCACGAAAACGACCACGCTCCGGATCGTATTCGAATTGCTCGGAGACTCTGAAGAAACCCAGCAGGACGTCCTGAAGAACATCATCCGCATCCTGAGCCCTGAGTCCGGCGTTGCGTGCGAAGCCCGCGATGACCCGGGCGTACTTTTCGGTGAATTCGGACCAACCCAGCTCACGATCCAGCGATCCATCTGAACGAAGTCGAATGAAGATGCTTGCGCGAGTTGCATAGAGAGAGTCGGAACGTGATCCACTCTTGCTGGCGGCATCGCCATTCTGCTTTGGACTCTCATCGTCCTGTGATTCCGGAGTCGACTCGGCTGCCTCTGCAGCGGCTCCGACAGGCGGCTTCTGCATGTCGACCGTATCGGCATCGGATCCATCTTTGGACTCGTCACCCAGTCGTACGAGAATCTTCCAAGGACCGATGGTCAGGAGATCGCGATCGTAGATCTGTTGATGATCGCCTTTCTCCAGAAACATCATGTTGACGGCGATCCCGGCTCTCGACTCCAGATCGCGAATGAAGTACTTGCCTTCCTCGCGATAGATCCGCGCATGCTCTCGAGAAACGCTGCTCTCGTTGAGGATGATGGTGGATTCCTTGGATCGCCCGATGGAGGCGGGTGAATCGATTGAGACCCGGGCCTTCAGAAATCCGTCTGGACCCGAGACCGCGATCAGATCGATCTCATCCTTGTTGCGAGCCGGAGTAGCAGCGTCATCAGACATGTCCCGATGATACCCCCTTGGCCGAGGATGGTGCCCCATGGGGCTGCTCAGGAGCCTTGGTCAGCAGGCTCACGACGACATTCAGGACGATGGCAACCACGAAGGCCAGGGGCAGGTTGTAGATCCCGGTCTGCTCGCTGAAGTAGAGCTTCCAGAACAACGCCGTGAGAAAGCCAGCAGCCATGCCGGCGATGCAACCTGCTGCGGTCGCACGATTCCAGAAGGCGGCCAGGATGACCTGCGGGCCGAATGATGCGCCCAGAATGGCCCAGCCATACTCGAGGACGTATTGGTAGACGTTCACCTCCTGATCGATCACAAGCAGGACCGCAACGACACCCATCAGAAGAATGGTGACTCGATTCACGATGGCATGACTGAGACGTCGTCGCTTGTCGATCAGGCGAGCGTAGACATCATTGGCTGCTGCGGATGATGCAACGACAAGCTGACTGTCAGCAGTCGAACAGATTGCCGAGAGAACGGCAGCCAGGATCAGACCACCGAGCATGGGCGGCACGAGCGCGCGAGCCGTAGCCAGCAAGGCGTACTCACCCCCGCCCGAAGTGTCGAGCATCTCCTGTGCCCACGGTGCACCTTCCTCGGCAAAGGCCCTTGCGATGAGGCCGATCGTCACGGCACCGGAAAGAACAAGAAAACCCCAGACGAACGAAATGATCCCCCCGATGAACGCTTCTCGACGATCCCGAAGCGCCATGAATCTCACGAGGACGTGGGGCTGACCGGGATAGCCGAAATTGACGCCCAGCGCACCCGAGCCAATGAGAAAACCAAACAGTGCGGGACCAGTCAGTTTGGGCCAGAACGTGACAAGCTCCTCGCCTCCCTTGGCCAGACCGGCATGGATCGCATCAATTCCGGTTCCATTCATGAGAAGCCAGATCGGGAAGATCACCAGCACACCGACCATCAGCAGCCCTTGCAGGAAATCCGTCCAGCAGGCTGCCCGAAAACCACCCAGAGTCACATAGACCAGCACGATCCCGGCCCCGAGAAGAACCCCCCACTGGTACTCCATGCCATCGAAGCTCGCATGAAAAGCCTTGCCTGCGGCAGCAAACTGTGCTGCGCAATACAACATCATCGCAATGAGGATCACCACGACTGACATCAGACGGATGATCGGCAGCCGTTCGCGGAAACGGATGGCCAGATAGTCCGGGATCGTCACGGCCCCAAGCTGGCCGGAGCTTTCCCGGAGCTTGCCGGCGAGCACGAACCAGTTGAAGAGGAAACCCAAAAGACAACCCGGCAGGATCCAGTAGGCCGCCACGCCATCCGCGAAGGCGAAGCCGACCAGACCGAGGGTCACCCAGCCGGACTCGCTTGAGGCTGAAGCGGACAAGGATGCGACCCATGGGCCAAGCGATCGACCTGCAAGAAAATATTCCTCATCGCTCCGACTCGCCTTTCGAGAAGACCAGAAGCCGACTCCGATGACCAGAACCGTATACGTGATGAATGCGACGTAAAAGAGGGTCATTCCAAGGATCATGCTAACCGCGATCATGCGGATTCATGCCGCAGCACCGATCAATGGTCCAAGAAGCATCGAAATGACCGAATTTTGGGAAAGTTGTATTCCGGCGCATCGGATGGCAACGTAGTGCTGTCTTACTCGAAGTCAAAGCAGATCGCTGCTTCAACCTGTGTTTGCAATGGAGAACCTCATGTCTGCATGGATCAGAATCCTTTCACTGGCACTTGCCCTGCCGGCCTCCCTGGCCATGGGCCATGGATCAATGGGCTATCCGGTCTCACGTACATTCAATGGTTTCCAGGAAGGGCCTGAAAGCCCGTTGTCCGATGCGATCAGGGATGCCGTCGAATGTGGCGGTACTCAACCACTCTACGACTGGCATGAAGTCGTCAACTTCTTCCCCGGTACCGCTGACTATCAAAGAACGGTCCCATACCCCCAATACATTCCAGATGGAAGGCTTGCCAGCGGAGACAACGACAAATATGCATGCTTCGATGCTGTTCGAAGTGATTGGCCTGCAACCATGATGAACAGTGGTCCCACCCAGCTTGTCTGGACGGCCTCCACGGTTCACAACCCCAGTGTCTTTCGTGTCTGGTTGACCACGGATGATTGGACGGCTGATACGGAATTGAACTGGGACCAGATGGTCGAGCTTGAGGTCAAGAACGTCGTACTCGTCGACAGCGAATATCTGATCGATGTCGACTTGCCGGAACGCAGTGGCCGCCATGTGCTGTACTGCATCTGGCAACGTCTTGATCCCGTCGGCGAAGGGTTCTACTCGGCATCCGACGTCATCTTTGGTGAAGATGATGGCAACGACGATGGCAACGATGATGGCGACGACAATGGCAATGACGATGGCGACGACAATGGCAATGACGATGACGTTCCGTCAGAAGGCCCGGATTCTGCATCGATTTCACTCGTAAGTCAGTGGGATGGTTCCTGGCAGGGTGCCATCAGCGTCAACAATTCATTCGGCGATCTGGCGATGTTGAACTGGACCCTTGAATGGGATGGCGGCCCGGACATCGTGAGCCTCTGGAATGGCCTCTGGGACACCGTTGATGGCCGCACCATCATCAACTCAGAATCATGGAATGCCTTCATTGAGCCAGGCGGTTCAGTCACAGTCGGCTTCATTGCAGAAGGAAACTGGCCACCGACATTCAGTAACGTCACACTCAACGGGTTCAGTATCGAGATGGAAGGCGCGCCGAATGATGATGAGGCACCCGCCTGTCCCGGCGACGTGAACCTTGACGAGTCTGTGGACGTGAACGACATGTTGCTCGTACTTGATGGTTGGAACAGCACCGATCCGGGGAATCCCGCGGATGTGGACGGTGACGGTGTGGTGGCCGTCAGCGATGTTCTGGTGATGTTGGAAGCCTGGGGTTCCTGCCCCTGAGGTCTGTCCGCGAAGATCACGCCCGAACCGCATGGAAGAGACGGTTCAGGAAGAGCTGCGGAGTGACGGCAAGACATAGGCTTGATCATCCAGCATGGCACGGATCGCCTTCTTGTCAATCTTCCCGGTTCCGGTCATCGGCAACGCCTCGACGAAAAGGAAGTCGTCGGGGCGTTGCCACTTTTCCATCGAGCCCAGCGACTGCAGAATCGTTTCCCCTTCGAGACTCACGCCTTCTTCAGGGACAATCAGCGCAACCGGTCGCTCATCCCACTTGGGATGCGGCCGACCGACCACCGCCGAATAGGCGACACCCACGACATCATTGATCTTCAGCTCGAGTTCCAGGGATGAAATCCACTCCCCGCCACTCTTGATGACATCCTTGTCACGATCCCGAATGGTGATCTCACCATGACGACCGATCGTCGCGATGTCACCGGTCTGCAGCCAGCCATCCTTGAAATGCCCCTCGTTGCGATCGTGCAGATACCCCTGAACGACCGTCGGCCCCTTCACCAGAAGATGGCCCGATGTGATGCCGTCACGCGGTACCGCCTGACCGTCATCGTCCTGCAGCGCCACCTGCAGACTCGGCATGGGAACGCCTGAATCATCGCCATCCTCATCGACCGAGAGCGTTCCAACGGGATTGAGTTCGGTCATCCCCCACGTACGACGCATCTGCAGACCAAGCCGATCGCGATACCAGTCACGAACTTCGCGGGAGGCGCTGCTCCCTCCACACGAGATGCGTTCCAGCGAACTGCAATCCCACCGATCAGGTTCGGATTTCACCGACTCCATCATCATGGTCCAGACGGTCGCAACCGCCGCGGCACAGTTGATTCGTTCCGATTGGATCATGTCCAGCAGATCGGTTGGACCCGGCCGTTCACCGGGCAGGACCTGATCCGCTCCAAGCATGCAGGCCGCATAGGGCAGACCCCATCCCAATGCATGGAACATCGGAACGATGCCGAGCAGGCGGTCATGGCAGGACAGCCCAAGGAAATCCGTCATCGAAATCAACAACGTATGAAGGTAGGTCGAACGATGCGTGTAGACCACACCCCTTGGGCGACCGGTCGTCCCGCTCGTGTGACAGATTCCCATGGGCGACTCTTCATCGAGATCGACCCATGGGCAATCGCCCGATGCGGCAGCCAGATCCTCCCAATCAATTCCAGCGTGATCTGCTCCAGGGGCAATCACTCGACATCCACATCGCTCGCTCAATGCCAGCGCTGTCTCGAGATTGCATGTGTCGGAAAGAATGACGGTATCCCCGGCATCCTCGATCACCCAGGCCAGATCATCTTCAGGCAGTCGAAGATTCAGTGCGTGGAGGACGGCACCCATGCAGGGAACGGCCAGATACGCTTCCAGATGCCGATGCTCATTCCACATGAGCGTCGCGACTCGGTCTCCTGGCTTGATGCCAAGCTCCGTCAGACCGCGTGCAAGACCCTCAGAGCGAACGACCGTTTCACCAAGCGTCTGGACATGCCGCTTCCCACCCTGCCAGGTGACGACTTCAGCATCCGCATGCTGCTCGGCACCGCGAAAAACGATGTCTTTCAGGATGAGTGGAGCCGATCCGGATCGTGACGACATGGGTGCTTCCCTCGTACACTTCTCATAGGACACACACGTTGAAGCGTGTGCGAGGCTTCTGCCCGAAATGAGGATACTGCATGGCCGTGGAACAGAACCCCCTGGACTTTCTTGACCTCGACTCAGGCCTGCCACCTGAAGCCGTTGCGGCGAGAGATGCCACTCGGGAGTGGGTCCGCAGCACGTTCATGCCCAACGTCACTCGTCACTGGCGAAACTGCGAGTTTCCCAGGGAGTACTTTGCGGCGCTGGGTGAGCTGAATGCATTCGGAACAAACATCCATGGGCATCACTGCCCGGGGCTGGATGCCTTCACCTATGGCGTGATCATGCGGGAACTGGAGCGTGGTGACACGGGGCTCCGAACCTGCGCTTCGGTTCAGGGCTCACTGGCCATGACGGCCGTCAACGAGTTTGGAACCGAAGAACAGAAAGCTCGTCTTCTGCCCGACATGGCGGCCGGAAAACATCTTTCATGCTTTGGACTCACCGAACCCGGGCATGGCTCCAATCCAGGCGGCATGACAACAACGGCACGCCGGGATGGCGACACCTATGTCCTGTCCGGCGAGAAGAAGTGGATCGGAAATGCCACCGTGGCGGACACGGCCGTGATCTGGGCGAAGATCGACGATGCGCCGGATACGCAACCGATGTCCAGCAAGTCCATCCGAGGCTTTCTCGTGGACACGTCGCTGCCAGGCTATGAAGCCAGCCTCATCGAAGGCAGGATGTCGCTTCGTGTCGGACTCACTGCACACATCAAGCTCAGTGACGTACGGGTTCCCGTCGATGCCATGCTCCCCGGAGCGATCGGACTTCGTGGCCCGTTGACCTGTCTGGATCAGGCTCGCTACGGCATCTGCTGGGGCGTCATCGGATCGGCCATGGCCTGTCTCGAGGAATCCCTGGGGTATGCCAAGGAACGCGAAATCTTCGATCGATCACTGGCCAGCTTCCAACTCACGCAGGACAAGCTGGCGAAGATGCTGATTGATCTGACGAGGATGCAGCTCGTCGCTTCGAGGCTGTCCAGTCTCAAGGACGCGGGGACTCTGCACCCTGCACAGATTTCACTCGGCAAGGTCTCCAATGTCGAGGCTGCGATGAACATCGCCCGCCTCAGTCGAGAACTGCTGGGCGGCATCGGCATCTGTGACGATCGTGCGAGTTTCAGACACCTCTGCAATCTCGAGTCCGTGGCGACCTACGAAGGCACCCGGGATATCCATCATCTCGTGCTGGGCCATGCCATGACAGGACATGATGCCTTTCGATGACCGCGGGCAGACTCCCGGGAAAGAAGACACGATGAACGACAAGTGGGATCGTCGATTTCTCGAACTGGCGGATTGCATCGCCACCTGGAGCAAGGACCCGCACCGCGGCGTCGGCTGTGTCATCGCGGCACCGGATCGACGAGTGTGCGCGACAGGCTTCAATGGCCTTCCAGCAGGCGTGGAGGATCATCCCGATCGACTCGAGAGACCTGCCAAATACGATCTGATGTGTCACGCCGAAGCCAATGCCATCGTCCAGTGCGCTCGCCACGGCATCTCCCCGATCGGCGCGACGCTCTACTGCACGTTCTTTCCCTGCATCCAGTGCGCCCTGATGATCGTCCAGGCAGGCCTGGCCCGCGTGGTCTCACGGGAGCTGGCGCCGGGAGATGAACACTGGGCGGAGAGCATCGCCAAATCACAGGCCATCTTCAACGAAGCCGGTATCGAATGGGATCTGCTGCCATGAGCGAACCTGCTCTGGTCAAGAAAAGCAGTTCACTCCGCGTGAACAACTTCGACCTCATCCGCCTGCTGGCCGCGACGCAGGTCCTGATTTCACATCTCTTCATGACATTCTTCGACGCGCCCAGCGCAGCCGATGGCGGGTTCCTGTATTTCCTCTTCTTCGTCTGCATCAATCTGCCAGGCGTCCCGATCTTCTTCGCGATCAGCGGATATCTGATCTCGCTCTCGTGGGAACGAAGCGGATCCGCTGGCACCTATGCCCACAACCGATTCCTGCGTCTGTTCCCGGCACTCTGGCTCTGTCTCATCGTGACGATCATCGTCATGTGGGCATCCGGCTACCTGGCCAGTGTCGAGTTCGATGTCCAGGATTTCATCCGATGGATCTTCTGGCAGTCGACCATTGGACAGACCTATACGATCGGAATGCTTCACGGCTTCGGACACGGCGGCGCACCGAACGGCGCACTGTGGTCGATCCCTGTGGAAATGCAGTTCTACATCGCCCTTCCCCTGATCTACATGGTCCTTCCCAGGAAATCACCGAGAGCCTTCCTGGCCGGACTCGTGATCATCGTGCTGGCATTCGCGCTTCTGAGCGAATGGATGGTGAGCTCACTGGACATTCACTCCAAGTGGGGTTTTCGCCTGCGAGTCGTCACGTGCCTGCCCTATATCTACATGTTCCTTCTGGGAGTTCTGATTCAACGCCTTCGCCACCATCTGATGCCGCTGCTTCGCAACATGTTCATTCCGTGGCTGGCGTTCTACATCGGCTTCGCTTCAATTCTGCACTACGGCTACGACTGGCCGCTGCACATCCGACTGGGAAGCAACAATCCTCCCGTTTTCCTCTCGATGATCCTCGCCATGACCACCATTTCAGCCGCCTACACCCTGCCAGGACTCAGCAGTCGGATTCTCCGGGGCAATGACATTTCCTACGGCGTCTATATCTACCACATGGTGTTCATCAACCTTGTCCTCTACCTGGAGATCGCAGGGCTTGCCTTGCAGACCATCATCGTGGTCGTTGCGACCTACGGTGCCGCCACACTGTCATGGATCTTCCTGGAGCGACCGTCCCTGGCCCTGAAACGTCGGACCCTGAGAACCGATGGGCCGACGACTTCCACCAAAGGACATTAGGATCTGCGAATGCCCATGAGGGAAATGAACTTCGACGGCCTGGTTGGACCAACCCACAACTATGCGGGACTCTCTTTCGGCAACGTCGCTTCGAAAGGACATGGCGGACAGGAAAGTCATCCTCGCTCGGCTGCACTGCAGGGCCTTGCAAAGATGCGGGCGGTGGCCGATCTCGGCTTCGACCAGGGGTTCATCCCGCCTCTGACTCGTCCGGCGCCCAGCGTGCTTCGGGCATTGGGTTTCGAAGGTGACGATTCCGCCGTCCTGGCCGCAGCGGCTGAACAGGACCCCATCCTCCTGGCACAGGTTTCATCCGCTTCCAGCATGTGGACCGCCAATGCGGCAACCATTTCGCCCTCCTGCGATACGCGGGACGGACGATTGCATCTCACACCCGCCAATCTTCGGTCGCAGTTCCATCGATCCATCGAACCCTGGGAGACCAGCCATCTTCTGGAACTGATCTTTCCGGACGAACGACTCTTCGCACATCATGATCCATTGCCGTCATCAGACCAGTACGGAGATGAAGGTGCCGCGAATCACACCCGGCTTCAGACCGCAACGGGAAGTGTGAATCTCTTCGTATACGGCGTCGAACACCGCCGAGCCAGCAGCCCGTCTCCCTCCCGCTTTCCTGCTCGTCAGACTCGCGAAGCATCCGAAGCGATTGCACGCCTGCACGATCTCGACAATGCGATGTTCGTACAGCAGAACCCCGATGTGATCGATCTCGGGGTCTTTCACAATGATGTGATCAGCGTGGGAACAGGCCGCGTCCTCCTGTATCACGAAAAGGCATTCCTTGATGGCTCACGCGTGATCGATCAACTGACTGAACGACTTGGTCAGGAGTTCATTCCAATCGAGGTCTCGGCGGATTCACTGTCGGTGGAACGGTGCGTTTCGTCCTATCTCTTCAACAGTCAGCTGCTGGAGGAGACGGATGGCTCGATGATTCTCGTGGCCCCATCCGAATGCGAGTCCGATGAGCAGGTCAGAAGGATCTGTGACAACTGGTGCAAGGGCGAGACGCCCATCAAGCAGGTTGTCTGGATGGATGTGAAGGAATCCATGCGAAACGGCGGCGGCCCGGCCTGTCTCCGACTACGAGTTCCACTGACTGATGAGGAGCGAGCCGGAATTCACCCCGGCTTCGTACTGACCCCCGAAACCGCAAGCGATCTGGAGACCTGGATCTGCAAGTGGTACCCGGAAACACTCCACCCTTCNCAACTGGCAGAACCNTGGCTCCTTGAAACCACCCGACAAGCCATGGCTGAACTCGCCGAACTGATCGGACTGGAACCCCACAGAGAGGTCCAGGAACTCGATTTTTCAGAAGACTAAGCACACAAAGAACCGTCTGGTCCATAGCTGGGGATGAACAATGACTTCCCTCTGACGCCCCTCTCCAGGACCTCCCATGACGATCTATCTTCTTCGAAACGGCGCCCTCGCCATGGACCTCGAAAGACGGTCAGGAGGCTGTCTATATGTCCACAGGGTCGATCTGGGCTGTGGCTGCTGGATCCCCACCGGCTTGATCCGGCTCCAACTGAAACCCCATCAGGTGGACGGACTGACCCGAGAAGGGTACATCCCCCTCATGGCACCCTACTAACCATCGATCTCGGCCCGAAACAGGTCGCCTCCCCAACCCGATCGAGGTTCTGGGAGGCAAGCCCCCCTCAACCATAACTCCGCACTCATACGGCAGTAGACTCTCCTGTTCGGATGGTCGATTCCCATGAATCGACCCGACTCAAGAACTGGAGTGTTCCACATGCCTGTATCTCTTGGCTTTCTGTCCGCCCTGGCACCCATTCTCGGCTTCTCGGCCACCCCGCTGGAAGCGCCCAACGGAATGTACAGCCGATCCCTGAATTGCCATGCCATCATCGGTGCGGATCTGGTCACCGAACCGGGTACTCGAATCGAAGATGGCACGATCGTGATTCGCAACGGTGTCATCGAATCCATCGGTGACGATGTCACCATTCCGCCCGAAGCACGGGTCTGGCATGCGGAAGACATGGTGATCTACCCCGGATTCGTCGAGCCCGCGCTGATGGTCGAGACTGGAGAAGCCCCGGAAGGAATCGGCGCCCACTGGAACCAGAAGATTCGACCGCAGATGGACATGCGACTTCCGAATGGGTTGACGCCATTGTCGGCTGCCACACGGACCGCCATGCGGGATGCCGGATACACCGTCGCCGCGGTCCATCCAGCCGAGGGGATCTTCCGAGGCCAGGGCACGGTCATTCCGATGGCTGAAGAGAACATCGATATCCGACCCTACGATGCGCGCATTCCGATGTCACTCGCATTCGAACGTGGAAGTTGGGGATCCGGCTATCCAAGTTCGCTCATGGGATCCATTGCGATGGTCCGCCAGACCCTCATGGATGCACACTGGCATGCCGAATGGTACGACACATGGTGCGACGCTCAAGACAAGATGCAACCACCCCCTCGACGGGATGCACTCATGGCGCTTCGCAGCGTGATCGAAGGATCGCAACCAGTGCTCATGGACACCGGATCGCTTGCCAACAGCTGGCGAGGTGATGCCATTGCTGATGAATTCGAGTTGGACATCTGGTATCTCGGCACAGGCGACGAGTACCAGAACATGCAGGCCATGATGGAACTGGATGCCCCGATCATCGTGCCAGTCGATTTTCCCGATCGTCCGGATCTGACGGCACTGGATACGGCAGACCGGGTCACTCTGAGAGAGATGCAGGAATGGGAACAGGCTCCAACCAATCTCCGACGACTGATGGAAGCTGGTGCCGACGTCTATGTGACCAGCGGAGAACTCTCCAGACCTGCGGATATTCGCAAGGCGCTTCGCAAGTCCATCAAGACCGGAGGCCTGGATGAGGTTGATGCTCTGGCTGCCATCACGACACGCCCTGCCGAGCTGCTCGAAATCGAAGACCAGGTCGGTCGACTCGCACCCGGCATGGCGGCCCACCTGGTGGTCTGCGATGGCGACATCTTCGAGAACAAAACCAAAATCCATGAGGTATGGGTCTCCGGCAAGAGACACGATTACGAAACGGAGTCCATGGCCGAGCTGTCAGGCAAGGGGACGTTCACTTCCGGCGACCTCTCCTTGACCGGTTCAATCGATACCGAGAAGAAGAGCTTCTCCATCAACATCCCCGGCGAAGAGGACAAGATGGAAACCGTGAAGGCCAAATCCATGGGCCGTTCCGGCTTTCGATACTGGGGCGTGATTGATTCACGACCCTGGAACCAGGAAGGATGGGCTCGATTCGGTGGTCGAATCGAAGACGATGTCTTCGCAGGTCGTGGCCGATTGGCTGATGGCACACCCTTCACGTTCCGCTTCGAACAATCCGATCTCGTTGAAGAAGATGACGCCAAGAAGGCTGAGGATGTGGAACAGGAAGAGGAACNACTCGAAGAGGTCGCGGACAACACGCCAACCGATCCCGTAGCCGGCACCTGGATGATCTCGATGGAAATCCCCGGAGCCGACTTCACTCCCGAGATCGAGTTCACCATTGAACGAGAAAACGAGTCGCTTTCCGGAAGCATCAACATGATGCAGAACGAACGAAGAATGGACACCATCGAATTCGATGAGAACACCAGTGTTCTGAAGGCGACCAGCAATGAAGGTGGTCGGACCTTCGTGATCACCGCCAACGTCAACGGAAACCAGGTGTCCGGAACGGCAACAAGTCCCTTTGGCGAGTTCACCATCTCCGGTTCCCGCGAAGGAGCTGGCGAATCCTCGGAGACCGAGGATGATGAGAGCGATGCGGATGAAATGCCCATTCCCGAGGAAATCGCCTTCCCGATGGGCGCCTTTGGCAGACTGCAGCTTCCCGTTCAGGAAGATGTTCGAATCGAACATGCCACGATCTGGACCTGCGGCCCACAGGGCATCATCGAAGACGGCTGCATGATCGTGGCCGACGGTCGCATCGCGTGGATCGGGCCGATTTCCGAAGCCCCTTCAGAGATCGACATGCGTGTCATCGACGGCACGGGCCTTCATGTCACGCCTGGACTGATCGACTGCCACAGCCATACGGGCATCAATGGCGGCGTCAATGAAGGCTCCGAGGCCTGTACGGCCGAAGTCCGAATCGGTGATGTGATCAATCCCGAGGACATCGGCTGGTACCGCCAGTTGGCTGGCGGCTTGACGGCCTGCAATCAGCTGCATGGCTCGGCCAATCCCATTGGCGGACAGAACAGTGTCGTGAAACTGAAGTGGGGNCTCCAGGCTGATGACTTCCGTATGGACGACGCGATCCCGGGTATCAAGTTTGCACTGGGCGAAAACGTGAAGCGAAGTGCAGGGCGCTACCCCAACACCCGCATGGGCGTCGATGCCTTCATGCGGGATCGATTCGCCGCAGCGATGGCTTATCGTGACGAGTTGGCCCGTTGGGATGCGATGAGCGAGGACGCAAAGGCCGTCACCGTTCCCCCACGGCGGGATATCGAGATGGATACGCTCGTGGAGATCCTGGAAGGGAAACGCCTGGTTCACTGCCACTCCTATCGCCAGGACGAGATCCTCGCGCTCCTGAGAACCGCCGAAGAGATGGGCTTCACCATCGGAACCCTTCAGCACATCCTGGAGGGCTACAAGGTCGCTGACGCCATTGCCGACCACGGTGCCGGCGCCAGTTCATTCAGCGACTGGTGGGCCTACAAGGTCGAAGTCATGGATGCCATTCCCTACAACGGATCCATCATGCGTGATGTCGGGGTCAATGTCTCGTTCAATTCCGATGACAATGAACTCGCGACTCGAATGAATGACGAAGCCGCCAAGGCGGTGCGATACGGCAAGGTGCCTCGTGAAGAAGCGCTCTACTTCGTCACGATCAATCCCGCGATTCAACTCCGAATCGATCATCGAACCGGCTCGCTGGAAGCCGGCAAGGATGCCGACTTCGTGTTGTGGTCGCATGATCCGCTGAGCTCCTACAGCAGATGCCTCGAAACATGGATCGAAGGCGCTCGCTATTGGGATGAAGAAGAAGATGCCACCATGCGCAATGCCNTCGCGGTGGAACGCCGTCGACTGACCACCAAGATCCTGGCCGATGCCATCGGCAATCCAACTTCGCCCAAGACCGCTGATGCGGAAATGGACATGGATGCGGCACCAGAGAATGCACCGCGTGGGCCTCGCCGACGTGGCCGAAGACCCGGTGGCCCGCCAACAACATTCGAATTTCCCTATCAAGACCGGGACGACCGCGGAGTCTGCGGCTGTCATGAGGTGACCTATGAAGAGTAAGTTGTTCTTTGCATGCATCGCGATTCTCACCGGAACCTCGACGGCATTTGCCCAATCGCGCCAGGTGCCGGCNCCCGCTCAGAAAACACCCGTTCTGCTGATCGGTGGTTCCATTCATCCCGTATCCGGTCCCACGATCGAAGACGGATGGGTCATGATCGAGAATGGGAAGATCTCATCAGTCGGTTCCGGCGTGGTGCCCGACATGGATCCCAATGCCCGTGTCATTCAGCTCGACGGCAGACATGTCTATCCAGGTCTGGTCGCAGCGGACAGCCAGCTCGGCCTGGTGGAAACCGGAGCTGTCGATGTCACCCATGACCATGATGAATACGGATCATGGACTCCCGAAACACGGGCCTTCATCGCATTGAATCCCGACAGCGATCTCCTGCCGGTCACACGGGCCGCCGGCATCATGACAGCCATGGTCACGCCGGATGGTGGACGCATGCCGGGCCGAAGCACCGTTATTCGCCTGGACGGCTGGACACCCGAAGATCTTGCCATCGATCGCGAGGCGGCACTCGTGATCGAATGGCCTCGGAATTCACGACGTGGTGGAGATCGGTCTGAATCCCAGATCCGGGAACTGGACGAGTTCTTCGAATCTGCAGCCGCCTATCACAATGCCCGCGAACATGATCCGACAATGAAGCCGGACATTCGATATGACGCCATGAAACAGGCCATGGATGGACACGCACCGATTCTGGTCAGGGCCTCCACGGCGAGTCAGATCGAATCAGCCGTCACCTGGGCGCACAGCCGTGAGCTCGACATCGTGATTCTGGGTGGCGAGGAATCCGATCGAGTCATCGATCTGCTCGTCGAGCACGAAGTGCCTGTCATCGTGCGAGGCGTACATCGGTCCCCCGTCTCCAGACATGTCGCCCCCCACGCACCACATGAACTGCCCAAGATCCTGCACGATGCCGGCATCAAGTTCTGCATCGCACCCCGTGATCGGCCGGCTCACGTCAGGAATCTGCCGCATCATGCCGCCACTGCTTCAGCGCATGGTCTCCCTCGTGAGATCGCCCTGCGATCCGTCACCTTGGATGCCGCTGAAATCATCGGCCAGGGCGATCGTCTGGGCTCGATTGAACCTGGCAAGTCGGGAACATTGATCATCACNAATGGCGATCCTCTGGAAATCATGACCGACATCGAAATGGCCTTCATCGATGGTCGTGAAATCGATCTGACGAGTCGGCACACCCAGCTGCGGGACAAGTATCGTGAGAAGTACCGTCAGCAAGGGCGTGTCAACTGATCAGGCCATTCCATGAACACCCCCACTGCGATGTCACTGAAGTCGATCAACCCCGCCGATGGTTCGACACTTCAATCCTGGCAGCCGATGGACGCAGGCGAGGTCGACGCCATCCTGTCTTCGGCCTCACAGGCCTGGCACAGCTGGAAGATGCTGTCCTACGAAGACAGAGCCGCCTGCTTTCACCGGGTTGCGGATCTGCTGCGTGACCGCAAGGAGTCGCTCGGCCTGCTGATCACACGGGAAATGGGCAAGCCCATTTCTCAGGCCGTTGCGGAATGTGAGAAATGCGCATGGGTCTGCGATTACTTTGCGGAACACGCCACCGATCTGCTGCAGGATGAAACGACCGACCTGGACGGGCGCAGGGCCGTGACCTCGTATCGCCCCATCGGCGTGATCTACGCGATCATGCCGTGGAACCTCCCGCTGTGGCAGGTCTTCCGAGCGGCGGCACCGACCATGATGGCCGGCAATGGAATGGTTCTGAAGCATGCGCCGAACGTCCTCGGCTGTGCTGAAGCCATCGAAGGCCTGTTCAAGGAAGCGGGTTTTCCAGATGACATCTTTCGTTCTCTCGTCATTGACATCGATCTCTCACCACGCGTGATCGAACACGATGCGATTCAAGGTGTCACACTGACCGGCAGCGGACGCGCTGGACAGACCGTCGCAGCCCAGGCCGGTGCTGCACTGAAGAAATCCGTGATGGAACTCGGGGGGAGTGATCCCTACATCGTGCTTGAGGATGCGGATCTCGACCTCGCCGCCGATGCCTGCGTGGCATCACGGATGCTGGGGAATGGTCAGATCTGCATTGCCGCCAAACGCCTCATCGTGACCAAACCCGCGATTGAAGGGTTCACCGACCGCATCCTCGACCGAATGCGTACATGGGACATGTCCGATCCAACTCTCCAGGACTGCAAACTCGGCCCACTGGCCCGAGAGGATCTCAGAGACCANCACCATGATCAGGTCGCACGCAGCATTCAGGAAGGTGCCACATGTCGCTTGGGAGGCAACGTGCCCGACCGGGACGGCTGGTGGTACCCGGCAACGGTACTGACGGATGTCACACCCGGGATGACCGCATTCGAAGAGGAACTCTTCGGGCCNACGGCAGCCATCATCGAGGCAGCCGATGAGGACGAGGCCATCATGCTGGCCAATCGATCACGGTTTGGCCTGGGCGCGGGCATCTTCACCTCCGATGTCGAACGCGGACTGGAGCTGGCTCGAAACCGAATCGAAACTGGCAGCTGCGCGATCAACGGATTCGTCAGCAGCGATCCCAGGATCCCATTCGGCGGCATCCGCGAGAGTGGGTACGGCCGGGAACTGGGGGGTCCTGGAATACACGAATTCGTCAATATCAAGACGCTCGTGGTGTCCTGAGCCGCTCAGGCGGACTCTTTGGGGATCCCGAGATTGTGCTTCGCAAGGTTCGTGCTACGCTTGAAGCGAGGAGAGGATCATGCCCATTCTGGACACTGTCATCATTCTGCCGTTGATGCTTGGAATCGATCTGGAAATCCAATCAACGCTCAGCAACCTCTCTGTCGACATGGAGACGTCCATTGCCAATACGGGAACACTGACCGGTGATCATGATTCCGAAACGAATCCGGATGGCACCATTACGATTCCGGGTCTCTGGGGCGGCAGTGGAAACCAGGCTATCCAGATTCAATCCTTCGATTCCGGTACATCCATCAGTGGTTCTGGCGCCCCTACTGGTTTTCTGGCCGTTGAACCATTCGATGATCAGGGACTCGCGGTCATCCACGATCTCTCGATCGATCTTCTCAGCACCAACATTCCCGTCAGCTTGACGGTCACACTCCAGTACGAGTCCTTTCATACGGAAAATCCCACCGCCATCTACCCNGGGGGTGTTCCGATCGAACTNCCCTTGGCAGAGGTGTCACTGGACGCGTGCCGCGTGGAACAGACCAGCAGCGTCACGGGCAGCTGGGAAGCACTTGATGACACGACATTCACACTTGATGCCATTCTGCCGGCCCTGGTGACACTGGAAGCGACGTATCAGGGACAACCTCTGCCGCTCGCGCCTGTTCCAACACCACTGCTGATCAATGGTGAGCTGGAATACACGGCGGACGGCCCCCGACTTGAACTCTCCATCCAGATCAATGAGGGAGAAGTCGTCGATCTTCCTGGAGAGGATCCACTTCCAGCGTTTCCGCTGCCGCTACCCACGATCGTTCCACCGGGCAGTGTCGCCAATGTCCTGATCGCTCTGGTACCAGATTCGACGTCCTTTGCACTTGGCCTCAGCGGTACGATCGTGGCCGATGCCGAACCGGAAACGCCTCCCTGTGATGTCACTGGTGACGGAATCATCGATACGAATGATGTCCTTGCCGTTCTGGGTGACTGGGGCCCCTGCAGTGGCTGCGACGCTGATACCAACGACGATGACATCGTTGATGTGAATGATGTCCTTGCCGTCCTGGGATGCTGGACCGAATAGAACCGGAATCGATGGGCTACGGCAGCCGATCAGCCTTTCGCTGTGCCATCTCTTCTTTTTTGGCATACCAGCGTTTCTGACCCAGCAACTTCGTCATGCTGTAGTCACCCACGGTCAGGGCAAGAACTCTGTAGAGCATGTGCATTCGACCGGCTGGCCCGGTGATTGGCGAACGCAGTGCCAGAGAGAATCCTCCGGTCTCGTAGTAGACGTAGTGCCAGTATCCCGAAGGCATGTAGACCGTATCGCCATCCTCGAGGATGCACTCGTATCCCTTGGCATCAGCCAACCTGGGATAGCGATCAAAGTCCGGATTTCCAAGATCCACATTGTGTGAAACCGTGAACTTGTGCCGGTACAGATGATTCGACCATTCCGGACCGTAGAGCACCACTCGCTTGGTTCCATGAAACTGCGTCAGAAACACATGCGACATGTCGACATCAAAGTGAGCATCGACATGACTTCCCTGCCCACCGAAGAACATGAACGGATGCCTTCGTGCCCATTTCGGTGCGAACCGGGGAAAGTCGAAGTCGCCACACAACTCCGGTGCGTGCTTGAAGATGTTGAATAGAAAGAGCCGCTTGCGTGTCGGCCCCGCCTCGATGAGATCGAGATACTCCCGAAACGGCATCCGGTCATCGGACGCGCCGTAGGCCGCCCCGGAATCCGCAAAGGCCTCTTCATAGACTGGCACCATGATGTCACCATGGGCCTCACGGAAGTAATCGAGTGTCCATTGCTCCCGTGCGGGCCATGCCTTCGAGAAACTCCTGAAGACGACCGGGCGCCGGGGCTTGAAGTACTTTGTGTAAAAGTCCTCTGGCGAGATGTCATCATGCCGTTCAAGTGTCCCGAGATTCAACTGGGACTGTGCCGGTTCGCTGCCAGCGACGGCGACTCCATGTACTTGATCCGGGGAGCTGATCTCGGTCATGGGCAAGATTCTACCAATGGCCGATCATTCATTCGACGCATCGCGGTAGAACCGAGCGTGGTAGCGATACCACCGCTCTTCTACCCGATGTTCGACATCGATCAGTGAACCGCCCTCGGCCCATGCCGCACCAGAGGTGTAGGGACCGTAGATGGGTTCGAGTTCAAGCGCCGTCTGGGTTCCCTGGAATGAACGATCCCATTGGACCATGTCGGCACCCACCTGCTCAGCCGCGGAGATCGCATCACCGTCGCCTGGGGCAACGGTAGAACTGAATGAGGATGTCCCGATCAGATGTGCTTTGGCAGCATCTGGGGTTTCCATGACCCGAGTCGCGGTGCTCGTTCGCGGAAATTTGGTTCCCTTGTAGTTTGTCATGAAGGGATTCGAGCAACCCGCCAGCAAGCAGGCTGCACCGGCAAGCAATATCACGACTCTGGTGTTCATCGGGAATTCTCCTGAGTTGGCCCCATGATAGCGCAGACTGCCGAATCTGGCTCCTGGTCGCCAGATCGCCGGCCGCGCAGCGGACAACCGGCTCTGAGGCATGATGCCCATCTACAGGATCGTGTTCGATGGATGAAAAAGCCCCCTCGCGTCGCGAGGGGGCTTGTGATTGAAGTGGAGCCGATCGGGCTTGAACCGACGACCTCCTGCATGCCATGCAGGCGCTCTCCCAACTGAGCTACGGCCCCAATCATTCAATTGTCGCGGGCTATGCAGCGCCGCAAAGTGTATCAGTCTTCAGTGCAAGCCTAGAGAGCGGCATCAAGTGCCTGAGCCATCTCATCCTTCGAGGTAATGCCTACAAATGTGTTGGCAACCTCTCCGCCCTTGAAGATCAGGACGGTAGGAATGCTCTGGATGTTCCTCGAGACAGCAACTTCCTTGTGATCATCGATGTTCATCTTGCCCACCTTGGCACGGCCTGCATATTCACCCGCAATCTCCTCGATGGTCGGAGTCAGCATCTTGCAGGGCTGGCACCATTCCGCCCAGAAATCTACGAGCACTGGAACGTCCGAATCAAGAACGTCGGCTTGGAATCCCTCGTCGGTGAAAGTCAGTACAGCGTCGGATGCCACGGTCAGATCTCCAGATCAAATGGGTCAGAGTGAAATGCGGAGAAGCATGATAGCAGGCCGGCAGGTCTTCCCGCCGGGCCCTAGAAGCGATGAACGAGACCCAGCCCCTGGGCATGCAAAGCGACATCATGCACCCTGAAAAGGCGGATACCGCCCAGGTACTGCATCTGGGAAGCGGCCACCGAAGCTGGTCCACGTCGAGCTGGAGGCACCTCCGTACCGCCGCAGATCGCCGCCAGAAAGGACTTCCGGGATGCCGCCCCGAGAAGCGGGTACCCACCCTCCATGAGCGAGTGGGTCTCCCTGATCAACGCCCAGTTCTGGTCGACTGATTTCCCGAATCCCAGTCCAGGATCAAGGACGATCGAAGCCTCCCCCACACCGACCTCCCGAGCCAGACGGGCTCGGTCCTGAAGGAATGCACGGACTTCAAGAACAACGTTCTCGTAGATCGGAGGCTGGTCATAGGCCGTGCTGTAGCTGTCCTGGCCAGGTGGCACCAGGCGGTGCATGAGAATCAGACCGCAACCCAGTCGAGCGGCCACCTCGATCAAGCCTGGATCTTCCACACCTGCTGAAACATCGTTGATCGCGTTCGCACCTGCTTCAATGGCGGCTTCAGCCACACGTGCGTGTGTCGTATCGATGGAGATGAGTATGTCGGAAGCACTTCGAATCGCCTCGATCACAGGCAGCACTCGATCCATCTGCTGCTGAGTACTGATGCGGTCGGCCCCTGGCCGTGTCGATTCCCCGCCGATATCGATGAGATCGGCGCCTTCCGACTGCATCTCGAGAACCCTCTGAAGGGCAGCATCCTGATGTTCGTACCGACCGCCGTCCGAAAAGGAGTCCGGGGTCACATTCAGAATGCCCATCAGACGTGGCTGATCAAGTCGGATCGAACGCCCATGGCCAAGAAGCCACGACTGACCAAGAGTTGATCCGGACATGGACTACTCCACGGTGACGCTCTTGGCCAGATTCCTCGGCTTATCGACGTCATGACCTCGAAGCAGCGCCGCGTGATAGGCGAGCAGCTGGAGCGGAACGACGGTCAGAAGAGGCTGCAGAGGCTCAGGAACATCAGGAACGTAGAAGACATCCTCGCAGATCCGGGAGATGGACTCATCCCCTTCGGTCGCAACGGCAATGACATGACCGCCACGGGTCCGGACTTCCTCGATGTTTGAACGGACCTTTTCGTACTGACTGCTTCTTGTTGCCACCACGACAACCGGCATGCCCTCGTCGATCAAGGCGATCGGCCCGTGCTTCATCTCTGCAGCCGGCATGCCTTCCGCGTGGATGTACGAGATTTCCTTGAGCTTCAACGCACCTTCCATCGCAACTGGATAGTTCACACCGCGACCGAGGAACAACCAGTTCTCGCGCTGGACGTATTTCGATACGACACTGGCAATCTGATCACTCTGACGCAGCACGCTTTCGATATGGTCAGGAACCGTCTCAAGGTGCTCCAGAATGGTGGAAGCATCCGAAGGAGACAGGAATCGACGGCGGCCCAGCCAGACGGCCAGCATGACCGAAGCGGTGACCTGTCCAAGGAATGCCTTTGTTGATGCCACACCAATCTCGGGCCCGACTCTCAGATAGACACCGGCATCGGAGTCACGCGTGATGGTCGACCCGACCACATTGACCAATCCGAGCGTCCTGGCCCCTTTTCTCGATGCCTCACGAAGCGCGGCATGGGTATCGGCCGTCTCGCCGGATTGACTGATGGCGACGACGACTGTGCCGTCCTCGATGATTGGATTGCGATACCGGAACTCACTGGCGAAATCGGCACGGCTCGGGATCTTGGCAAGATCCTCGACAAGATGCGCGGCAATCATGCCTGCATGAAGGGCCGTCCCCTGGCCGAGGAACACGACCCGCCCGGTTCGACCGAATTCACGGGCGAACTCAGCGAGCCCGCCGAGTACGACACGACCTTCCGAAGCCGCCAATCGACCCTTGAGACATCGACGTACGGCACCCGGCTGCTCATGAATTTCCTTGAGCATGTAATGGGGATACTTGCCAAGCTCAATCTGTTCGAGATCGACCTCAAGCTCCCGCATCTGGGGCGTGATGGTGACGTTCTCAAGATCGGATGTCCGGAAGGAGTCGGTCGTCAGTCGAGCGATCGTATCGTCATCCAGTTCGATGGCACGATTGGTATGAGCGACGATTGCACTGGCGTCAGATGCAACGATGTATTCATTGCTTCCAACACCGATCATCAAGGGCGAGCCCTTTCTCGCAGCAATCAGGACTCCAGGCTCTTCGGCACACATCACGGCGATGGCATAGGCACCGGTGACTTCCTTCAGAGCCTGTCTCACGCTGGCCTCGATGTCACCCTTGTAGAAGTGACCGATGAGGTGAGCAAGAACCTCCGTATCGGTGTCCGAGGTGAAGACGTGCCCATGGTCGGAGAGATAGGTCTTCAGGGCCTCGTAGTTCTCGATGATGCCGTTATGGACGATCACGATGCCATGGCCGCGTTCCGCGTCATCACGATGAGGATGGGCATTTCGATCACTGGGTTCACCGTGGGTGGCCCAACGGGTGTGAGCGATGCCCATGCAGCCACTGAAGCGGTCATCTGATTCGACCTGCTCTTCGAGGACCCTCACCCGGCCAGCCGTCTTGGCCAGCTGGAGGCCGCCATTCAGAAGCGCGATCCCGGCCGAATCGTATCCACGGTATTCCAGCCGCTTCAGACCTTCCAAGAGCAGGTCTCG
This sequence comes from Phycisphaerae bacterium, assembly GCA_002702575.1. Classification (GTDB taxonomy): domain Bacteria; phylum Planctomycetota; class Phycisphaerae; order Phycisphaerales; family SM1A02; genus UBA1668. Next base: position 31,602 of record PAAJ01000022.1, read on the forward strand.
AGCGGGCTTCTCACCGATATAGGCAACGATTCCACACATGAATACGAGGGAAGTCTATCCGAGGAATTGCCTCAGTCGACGTAGGATGTCCACATGGGTGATCTTTGGGCTCAGGAACGAGCAGAACGATTGGCACAGGCCAGACCCCTGGCAGACCGCATGCGTCCAGCGAGGCTGGAGGATGTTATCGGCCAGGAGGACGTCATCGGCCCCGGAACACTGCTCAGACGCATGATCCAGGCCGATCGAATGGGCTCCGTGGTCCTCTGGGGCCCACCGGGCACCGGCAAGACCACAATCGCTTCTCTGATCGCCAACCACACCGGCAGACCGTTCATCTCAGCCAATGCCACCATGATCGGGGTTCGTGAGATCCGGGACCTCATCGACGAGTCTCGACGACAGCTTGAAAACGGGAAGCCCGCCACCCTTCTGTTCCTGGATGAGATCCACCGCTTCTCAAGCAACCAGCAGGATGTTCTGCTCGGAGATGTCGAGCGAGGCGTGATCACCCTGATTGGCGCTACGACTGAAAACCCCTGGTACGCGGTCAATGCGGCACTCGCCAGTCGATCCACCGTCTTCCGACTCGAAGCACTGTGCGAGGAGGACATTGCCACCATCCTGCATCGTGCTGTTCGAGAAGACGCCCTGATCAAATCAAGAGAACCGGTGATTGATGATGCTGCCATGTCCGAATGGGCCAGGCTGTCCGATGGCGATGTTCGACGCGCGCTCAATGCACTGGAGATTGCCGTACTTGGGCATGATCACAACAGTCCGATCAAGATTGGTGCGGATGAAGCCCGGCACTCCATCCAGTCGAAGGCCTTGAAGTATGACCGCGCTGGCGATGCCCATTACGACCACATCAGTGCGTTGATCAAGTCGATCAGAGGTTCCGATCCGGATGCCGCCATCCATTGGCTTGCCGTCATGCTGTCTTCCGGTGAAGACCCGCGGTTCATCTGCCGCAGACTGGCCATTCTCGCCTCCGAAGACATCGGCCTGGCATCTCCACAGGCACTCCAGATGGCGTCTGCGGCATGGCTGATTACGGAGCGGATCGGAATGCCTGAATGCCAGCTCACGCTCTCCGAACTGGTGATCTACCTGGCCAGCTGCCCCAAATCCAATTCCAGCGCGCAGGCGATCTGGACAGCGATGTCGGACGTTCAGAACAACAGAAGTCTTGACGTTCCCCAACATCTCAGAAGCGGGAAGGACATCAGCGAGAACACCGAAAAGGCCGACTACGTGAATCCGCATCTTGATCCGGAAGCCGGGCATTCACAGGACTATCTGGGCGTGCCAAAGGTCTACTACGAACCGGGAAACATCGGCTTCGAATCGGAAATCACACGTCGGTTGCAGGAGGAGCCTCCAGTTGACCCCGCATGAGGCCAAGGCCAGGTTGCGGTCAACCGTTGCCGGCACTGTTCAGCAGATGACCGAAGCAGCTCGTCAGGAAGCTTCGAGTTCGATCTGTCAACAACTGGAGGAAGTGACTCGGGATGTCAGCGGGACCGTCCTGGGCTTTCTGCCGATGGCAGGTGAAATCGATCTCGAACCCTTCCTCGAGAAACGCCTTGGACTCGGCATCGCCGTACCCCTTGTCGACTGGGCTTCACGCAGGATGCGACCGGTCACGCTGGAGGGTCTCGGACAGGACGATCTCGTACCTGATCGACATGGACTTCGAAGACCGGCACAGTCCATCCCGGTTGCACTCGAGGACATTTCAGTGGTCGTCGTTCCCGGACTGGCCTTCAACCGCAGAGGTCACCGGCTGGGTCGGGGAGGCGGTTACTACGATCGGTTCCTGCCGGAGCTCTCACCCATGACCCGCACGATCGGCATCTGCTTTGATGAACAGGTCGTGGACGACATTCCCCTGGATGACTGGGACCGTCCTGTCGACGAGGTGCTGACCAGCACAGGTCACTTTCGTTCTCGCTGATTCGGATTGAATGATCCGTTCAACGATGAACGTCGACCGTACTCACCCCTTCGGCCATCACGGCATAGATCATGTCGATCTCGCCATCCCGAAGCCTCACACAGCCCATGGAGGAATCTGTGCCGATGCTGTCGGGCTCGATCGTTCCATGGATACCGAAACCACGCTCACCGGAGTTGGTTTCATCCAGGCCACGAAGGCCCATCCAGAATTCTCCAATCGGATTCTCTGGATCATCGGCCGGGAAGAACTGCCCAGTACGTGGATTGGTCCAGGTCGGATTGACGAGCTTGCTGCCCTTGCGAACCTGGAAACGACCCACTGGGGTTGAACTCATGGCGCCCAGGCCGACCTCGTAGGATCTCACGAACGTACGCTCAGACCCCTCGCCGAGATAGAGATCCATCCTGTGGGTCCCCTTGTCGATCACTGCGTGGAAGGGCCCCTTGACGAGCTTGATCTTCTGGCCGATCTGGATGTGCTCCGGTCGCTTCATGCCATTGATCTTCTGCAGGAGCCGCCAGTCGATTTCCAGATTTTCACTGCTGACGATTCGCGAGAGGGAATCCCCCGGCTTGACTTCATACTCCATGGCCCAGGGATCATTTGGATACACCTTCGGGCTGAACACGAGTTCCGCATTGATCATGCCCAGCAGTTGCCTGGCATCCGCAGCGTTGACTGGATCAAAGGCTCCGCTGACAACCGCCTGGGTCAGCAAGGCTCGTGCTTCCACCAGCCGCCCTTCCCCGATCAGCCCTTCAGCCAGTCCAAGGGGGCCGCCTCGACCCGATTCGGACGCGATGTCTTCGCGGGGCATCCGGGAGTCGACGATCTCCTCGAAGTCGTCTGTTGTGGCTGGCTGTTCAGTCGTTCCTGACATGGTGGCATCGTCCAGGACACGGATCTCCTCCACAGAGTCAGGTACCTGACTTGCAGTCGCTTCGGGAATCCAACGGGCTGAAACATCCACAAGCTCGTCTTCAACCAGAGGCTGAAGGACCGGCCGAGCGGCCTCCGGCTCCGAAGGTGTCGTTCTGAAGGCTGGAGTCGATTGAGTGCCCGCTGCCGCGATCTGGCTGGATCCTGACTCCGGCGAACTCTCTTCGCCGTCGATCACAAGCCATGTCACGAGTCCTGCGATGAGAATCAGGAAGAACACCATCGCAGGCCCCCGCCTTCGGCGTTTCCGGCGATAGACATAACGACCCCGGACCGGACTGGACTGCATTTGGCTTGGAAGGGCCATTCAAGACCTCCTGAAAAGTAATTGGCCAAGTCTATACCGACCCGCCCACCTCTGGTTTCATCGACCCTGAACCCTGTGGATCAACAGGGGAGAGCGATCGCGCAAGGCTCAGGAACAGCTCCAGAAGCTGGAGACCAGCTGCCGGCCCGGTCTAGAACATCAATTGGAGTTGGCTTCGAATCAAGAACTGAGCGTGGTGGTTGTCAGGATCAGTCCTCCAACCCGCCTGGTCAACCGTCATCAGGCCGGTAATCGGATCGAACGACACTCCGAAATCAGTCGTCCACTTCACGTCCTGGCCGTCGATGTACCAGTTGACTCCGACCGTGAGGATCGAAACCCCCTGGGTGTCGAAGCCAGCGGCTTCAGGATCATTGAGCTGCTGATTGAACGGTCCACCGATCTGGTATCTCGTATACAGCTCCCACTTGGGATCGATGTACACACTGCCCTGCACCACGACACCCCAGTAGTCGATGCTGTCGACATCTCCGGATGCATCAGGATTGACCTGGTGCTCGTAGATGAACGAAGCGAATGCGGAGGCCCCGCCAAAGTCCATCGAGAGATCAGCCGTCACGCCGTACAACTCCCCTTTCGGGCTCGTCGAGACCTGATTGCGCTCCTGCTGCTGACCGTGTCCGGCAATTCCGAACATCATGCCGAACTCCTCGTGGGTCGGGCTGGTGAACTGCCTGAACTGTTCCCACTCACCGGCAAGCAACCATTCAAGTCGACCGGTTGCAGCCCATTCCGTATCCGCACGGTATGCCGCCCATGGTGGAACGAGAACATCCGTGTTTCGGAAGAAGAACACGGCGGAACTTCCGTTCGTGAAGGCAACCTGGGATCGCACTGGACCAAACACCATGTCGAGCTCGACACCCTGCGAGCGACCAAGTCCGAGTCGCATGTCGAGCAGTGAGCGGTCGACTGCAAGCTGCAGGCCCTCGTAGACCAGGAACTCCCTCGTGAAAGGAAGCTTGAAGATGCCTGCCTTGACCGCGATGTTGTCGGTCAGACGTTGTCGAATCCAGCCCTCATAGAGCCTCGTTCCGAATTCCTGGACATCCGCAACATAGCTGTAGGGATCCTTTCGGCCGAATCCCATCTCGATGAAGAAGTCCGTGTCACTGAATACGTAACCACCCAGATTGAAGCGTGTCGTCGTATTCTCGAATCCGTACCGGGTACTGTCCTGCTGAAGCGCAGCGCCTTCGTTGCCATCGAGGATGTTGACCATCAGTCGCGTCTGGACAAGTGCCCCAATGTTCAGCCGAAACCGACCATCGGCACTGGCCAGGAAGAATCCATCAGACCAACCTGCCATGAGGCCGCTGCCCATGAGATTGGTTCTGGTATCGGCATCAGCGAGGACATCCTGGACAAGCTCCTTGATCTCCTCGGAACGCTGTTCCGTCAACCAGTCACGGGTCGCCTCGGCATGGATGATGTCGATCTCCTCACGCATCATCTCGTTCTGCGCCTTGACAGCCTGAAGCTCTCGACGAATATCCTCGAGATCACTGACTGGAATCAGCACTGTGGTATCCGATGCTGCCTTGGAATCTGCAGACTGCTCCGCACCCACAACGGGTGAGGCAAGTAACGCCGCACAGAAGAGCGAAGCGGAACACAGAAGAGATCGAATCAGGCCAGCGTTGTTCACCGACATCCAGGGCACTCCGGGCGAGAAGCAGATCGGTCAGGCTCAGTGTATCCAGCATGGCGCCTGAAGGCGATTTCGGCTCGACNTGGCATCCGAGGAACGGGGTTCTCCCAAGGCCNGTGTGCCGGGATCTCAGCTCGAGACNTCTTGATGGCAGCCCATGGGAGACATCTGGATTCCACAAAAAGAAAGACACCGGCCGACCCCGTAGGGTCGGCCGGCGCGAACATCGAGAGTTGCAGCTGGGCTGCCAGCTAACTCAGAAGAAGAGCTGCAGCTGCGTACGGAGCAGCCACTCACCACCGTTGTCACCCGAAGGCAACCAGTTGGTGTAGCCGTAACCAGAACCGAGTGCAACAACCTGGCTGAAGGACCAGCTCCAGTCGAGACTCAGCTTGGCGTTATTGCCAGCCATGTAGTAGTTAACACCGAATGACATGATGTTCAGGTCATCGTTGCTTCCGTAGATCTGCGAGTACGCAGGATCGAGCCACTGATAGCGGCCGTAGAGCTCGATGTCATCGGTCAGGTAGGCACCACCGGAAATTTCCATGCCCCATGGGTTGTTGCTGGCAGACTCTCGGCTGTCACCAACGCTGATGGAGTACATGAAGTTCCAGCCACCGCCCTGCACGGACAGATCACCAGTGACCTGCCAGTTGCTGCGACCGCTGTATGGGAACAGGCTGTCATCGGAATCGAGGTATGCAGCACCGACACCAGCCATGATGCCCATTTCCTCACCTGCAGGTGAAGAGATCTGGTTGAACTGGTCCCAAGTACCTGCGAACAGGACTTCTGCACGACCGGAGAATGCGTACTCTGCGGCGTTTGTCCAGTATGCGGACTGCTCAGCCACTGCGAAGTTCGAAGAGGCGTTGGAGTACATGGCGTTGACGCGGAACATGTCCGTGTCCCACTTGACCTTGATACCGTTGGTCAGGTTGGTGGTTGCCCAGAAGTAGGTGTAGAGCGAACGCTCGATGGTCTGCTGATACTCAGCGTTGACCATGAAACCACGCATCACGTCGTACTTCTGACGTCCGATCTGGACGCTGAACTCGTCGTTGAGCTTGATGCCACCGTATGCCCACTCGAGGACACCATCAGAGATGCCTGGGCTTGGAGTAGCAGCTGCAACACCAGTTGGGCTCGCGAATGCACCAGCAAGCTGAGTGCTGATGTTCTGAGTGCTGGTGTTGTATGGCGACCAGTTGAGTCGCATGTTGTAGTAGTAATCCTCTGCGATGACACCGGAAAGGTTGATCGCAGCACGGGTGGTTTCGAAACCGTTGTTGGTGTGGTTACCGTAGTTGAACGGGAAACCGAAACCTTCACTCATTGCACCTGGCTCGGAGTATGCAACCTGGCCGTTGGGCAGGACGTAGTAGCCGCCGACTGCACCAGGGAGGTTGGCATTGACACCGGCGACCGTACCGTAAGGAACAGCACCAGGAATGCTCGGAACGACACCACCAGCTGGTGGGACGACCGTGCCGTCATAGTTGGTTCCGGAACCGGTGATGGCACCGTTGTACGAAAGCACAGGAACGTTGAACGGAGCGATGTTCGGATAGATCGTCGAGGCGCCTGGGTTATTTGGCCAGTTTGGGGATGGCGAAATAGCGTTTGGCTGCCCAGCGAAGAAGTTGTTCAGAGCGTCAGCGAAAGCTGCACCCTGAAGCGGGGTGTTGCGGGTCTCGTTGCGGCTGAGTACCCAGCGATTCTGCAGGAGACCGTTGATGCGAAGCATCCACTTGCCGTCTGAGCTGGAAATGACGAAACCGTCATCGTAGCCAGCGGACATGTTGGAGCCCTGGAGGCTGGCGCGTGTGTCAGCATCTGCAAGAACGTCCTGGACGATCTCACGGATCTCTTCTGCACGCTGCTCAGTGAGCCAGTCTGCATCCTGTTGTGAAGAAAGTTCTGCGATCTTTGCTTCGGCAGCCTCAAGCCGCGCCTGCATGTTCATATCGGCAGACGGTGTAGCCGCAAATGCGGTACCCGCCAGCATGATTGTGGTGGCGCCAGTAAGGACACCTACCTTCGTCGTCAGACTCATCTGTCGACACTCCTAATCTCTCGAACGCGTTGGCCGACTCCAGCCCTTGCGCTCTCTCTGTTCGTGCCTCACCCGCGACACCCCGGGCCAACACGGCCCGGCACGAGTGGGATCTTCGCCTATCGGCCATCCTCGGCCGATTTGTTGAAGGCGAGATCATACCCAGTTCGCCAAATCCCGCTACACCGGCTGGCCCAAACGCTCAAAATCTCTGTTCTCCAGGAACGTCCGAAAACCGTAATCTGGGCTTAAAGCTCTGCAAAAACGGTGTTTATAGGCCTCTTGCCGAGAATTCTTCAGACTTCTTTCGTGACAACTAATCCACGCCGGTGATGAGAGCTGCCCCAAATCCCCACTCAAGACCCGCTCAAAGGGCTCTGAGAGGCCCCAAAGGGTGTTTTTGATTGTGAAGATTCCTGAAAATTGTCTCTGAAGGGGTCAGGAAGGGGGAAAAAAATTCAGAGCTTTCGCATCCGCCACGACCATTGGCCAAATGCAATCAATGCTTTCCAGCGAGACTGCCTGGCAAGGGGAAACTGGCGAGGCCCACCAAAGGCGGTTTCCTGCCGCCATCGCCAGTAATCACGGCGAAAACGGCCACGATGGCCTGCAGCGAGCCAAAACAGCCCCAGGCACCCTTCCAGAATCATTCTTGGTGATCTCATGGGGCCCTTTCCTGAAGATGACCGGCAACCGTTCGCGGACTCCTATATATGGCTTGTCGGGNTCTTCGTCCATCCCGCGATCGCCAAACACTCGATCAGCTGGCTCATTCACGGCATGGCATGGGGTCTGTCGGCATTCGAGCGGCGACCTGTTGCAGGAACAACGACATGCTGATGCGCCATGTGACTTCAAGTGTGCATGCAGTCACACCCGTGTCGAGCGTGTCATTCGGCTGCAACAGACGAAGCGATCGGGATCAAATTGAGCGGATGTGACTTGAGCAGTTGTTCATGATGCGTTTACACTCGAACACAACACGTTGCTGTTACATCAAATCACAGGCGTCGATCGATGCTCCGACACGATCGGCGTCTGTTCTTTTTGAATGTTGATACTGATCAGTTCTTCGCCGGGATTCCGGACGCAGACTCATCCTCGACCGGACTGAATCGGCTGCCGACCAGGCCGATCTTGCGATTCACGATGGATCGCGACGGCAGCATTGGCTGAATGGCGATGAGAATGATCGTTGCACCGACTGAGCCAGCCCAGAGCCACTGCGTCCAGCCGAAGTAGACGAAGACGGACGTCATCAGCAGGAGGCCGAGACTGATCGGGATCATGCCTTCCCATGCAAGTTTCATGAGCTGATCGAATCGGAATCGTGGAATGGTCCAGCGAATCATCATCCCGAAGAAGATCAGCAGGAAGCACTTGCCGAGCACGATGCCGAATTGCAGCAGGATCAGGAAAATGCCACCCGTCTGAGGAAGATCCCAGCCCGTGATTGGATTGATCGACCAACCGCCGAGGAACAGGGTCGTGAAGAAGGCCGCACCGATCACCAGATGGACATACTCGCCCATGAAGAAAAGGGCCCATTTCATCGAGGAATACTCGGTATGCCAGCCTCCGACGAGTTCCTGCTCGGCTTCCGCGAGATCGAACGGAGCCCGATTGGCTTCCGCGAGCAGACAGATGAAGAAGACGATGGCTGCCAAAGGCTGTTGCACGATGAACCATTGACCTTCCAGCTGCCTGGCGACGATTTCCTGAGGAAGGAGTGTGCCCGCCGTCAGAATGACGCAGAGCAGGGCAAGGCCCATCGGGATCTCGTAGGAGATCATCTGGGCAGATGCTCGGAGGCCGCCCAGGAACGAGAACTTGTTATTGGACGCCCAACCGCCCAGGCCGACTCCATACACGCCAAGGGATCCAGTGGCGATCAGATAGACGACTCCGATGTTGATGTCGGCACCCATGATGGAAACGGTCTCACCATTTCCCAGCACCAGATAACCGCCCCATGGAATCACCACGAAGCCGATCAAGGCAGGAATGACCGTGATGGCAGGTGCCAGGATGAAGAGGAAACGGTCCACACCGCGAGGCATGAACTCTTCCTTGACGAACAACTTGAGGCCATCGGCCAGCGGCTGCAGAAGACCCATGGGACCGACACGGTTTGGACCGATTCGATCCTGGACCCAGGAAGCCACTCGTCGCTCAAGAAGGATCAGGTAGGCCGCCGCTCCAAGACAAAGGTGCAGCACCACGAGGATGACTGCAACGGATGTCAGGAATTGTGGGAGCCAGGGGGGCAGCATTGGACACCTAGTGTAGCGAGGCCGGAGGCAGCAGACTATCGACTTGTTGTCGCCAACATCTCCGGAAAGGCATCCTGCAAGGCGTGAACGGACCAGGTTCCGGCCCGAAGTGCACTGATGGCCCGGACGGCTGCCAGGGCTCCGGTCCCGGTCGTGATGATCGGCACTCGGTTCAACACCGCCATGGCCCGGATCCGACCCTCATCGGTGGCAGCACCGGTTCTGGTCGGCGTGTTGATGATCAGATCGATCTCGCCATTGGCCAGAAGATCGAGAATATTGGGGCGAACGCCTTCTGAAATCTTGCGGATGAGATCCGTCTCGACGCTGTGACGAAGCAGCATGTCGCGGGTGCCAGAAGTCGTGCAGACCGTGAAGCCCATCGAGACCAGCGAGCGGGCGACCTCGATACAGATCTCCTTGTCGGAATCCCGGACACTCAGGAAGACTCGGCCCGCAACCGGCAGGGGCAGCCCCGCAGCCATCTTGGCCTTGGCGAGCGCCATGGCGGCCGAGCGGTCCATGCCCATGACCTCACCCGTCGATCTCATCTCCGGCCCGAGAACCACATCCACGCCGGGGAACTTCTCGAATGGGAAGACCGGCTCCTTCACAGCAGTGAATTCACCTGCGGATTCCTCCTCGACACCCATGCCGTCCAGAGAGGCCCCCATCATGACTTTCGCAGCAATGCGAGACCAGGGCCTGCCGGTTCCCTTCGCCACGAAAGGAACTGTTCTGGATGCCCGGGGATTGACCTCAAGAACGAAGATGTCGTCGTCCTTGATCGCCATCTGGACGTTCATCAGACCTCGAACGCCCATGTGTTCGGCCAACTGCCGGGCCTTCTGACAGATCTGCTCCCGCATGGCAGGTCGCAGGGATGCCGGAGGCAGTGTGCATGCCGAGTCCCCGGAGTGGACGCCAGCCTGCTCGATGTGCTCCATGACCCCGCAGACAACCGCTCGGGGTGGATCATCCGACAACGCCAGCTGGCGGCTGCTTGTTTCCTGGTTCGGAGTGAAATCCGCAANGACGTCGACATCGACCTCAANGGCTTCAGACAGGAACCGGTCGATCAGGATCGGTGCGTTCCTGAGACCAGAAACGTCGACCGCCGTTCGCATGTAGTTATCCAGCGACTCTTCATCAAAGCAGATTTCCATGCCTCGGCCACCCAGGACNTAGCTTGGGCGGACCAGAACGGGATATCCGATCGTGTCGGCGATGCCACGGGCTTCATCCAGTGAATGGGCGATGCCATTGGCCGGCTGCATCAGCTCGAGATCCTGAAGGATCCGCTTGAAGCGATCTCGGTCTTCAGCGGCATCGATCGACTCGAGCCCGGTACCGATGATGGGGACGCCAGCCGCGGCCAGCCCATGAGCCAGATTCAGCGGCGTCTGACCACCGAACTGGACAATCACGCCAACAACGCCACCGGTCCGATCCGGGACCTCGGTGCCGCCTCCGTTGAGCCGTTCCAGAATGTCCAGAGTGTCCTCGAGCGTCAGGGGCTCGAAAAACAGCAGATCGCTGGTGTCGTAATCCGTACTGACCGTCTCCGGATTGGAGTTGATCATGACGGATTCGAAATCCATCTCTTCACAGGCGAATGCAGCCTGGCAACAGCAGTAATCGAACTCGATCCCCTGCCCGACCCGGTTGGGGCCGCCACCCAGAATGACGATCTTGGGCCGTTCACTGATGCGAATTTCGTCATCCACGACCGTCTGACCCTGCCGTGTATGGGGATGCTCGTAGGTCGAGTAGTAGTACGGCGTGAGGGCCTCGAACTCTGCTGCACACGTATCCACGAGCTTGAAGACCGGCTTGATCCCGAGGGATTGCCGATGTGATCGCACCGAAAGAATCGCCGGCGTGCTGACTTCACCCTTGTAGAGACAAGCCAGCTGCGGATCGGAGTACCCCATTCTCTTGGCCTGCGACAGCACGTCCGCCGGCACATCTTCGAGGCGGCTGTAGGACGCGAGGGTGTCTTCGAACTCCACCAGTTGACGGAACTGCTCAAGGAACCAGGGGTCGATTCCCGTGAGATCCTGAATCCGTTCCAGAGTCCAGCCCATCTTCATGGCGTAGCGGACGTAGTACAGCCTCCCCTGACAGGGCACACTCAGCTTCCGAGTGACCGTGTCCTCATCGATCGGCCATGTTGCCGAAGCGTCGGCACGACGAGCCTCCAGCCAGAGATCCTGTTCATCAAGCCCGAATCCAAATCGCTTGACCTCCATGGAACGAATGGCCTTCTGGAAACTTTCCTTGAAGGTCCGCCCGATGCTCATGGCCTCGCCAACCGACTTCATCTGGGTGGTCAGCGTCTCATCCGCCTCGGGGAACTTCTCGAAGGTCCATCGTGGCATCTTCGTGACGACGTAGTCGATGGATGGTTCGAAACAGGCCGAGGTCGTGCCTGTGATGTCATTTCGGAGTTCATCGAGGGTGTAGCCGACGGCCAGTTTCGTGGCGATTCGAGCGATCGGAAAACCTGTGGCCTTCGACGCCAGCGCCGATGATCGTGATACGCGTGGGTTCATTTCCACGACCACCATCCGGCCATCCGTAGGACTGACGGCGAACTGGACATTGGCGCCACCGGTATCCACACCGACGGCTCGAAGAATCGCGAAGGAGGCATCACGCATCCTTTGATACTCGCGATCGGACAGGGTCATGATGGGTGCGACCGTGATCGAATCACCGGTATGCACACCCATGGGGTCGATGTTCTCGATGCCACAGACAACGACACAGTTGTCGTTGCGATCCCGGACGACTTCGAGCTCGTATTCCTTCCAGCCCAGTACGGACTCGTCGATCTGAACCTGACCGATGCGAGAGGCCGACAATCCGATGCGAACCTGGTTGTCGAATTCCTCACGGTTGTAGGCAATTCCTCCGCCACTGCCACCGAGCGTGAAAGCAGGACGGATGATGGCGGGCAGACCGATTTCCTCGAGGAACGAGTCGGCTTCCTCCATGGTGGTCACCACGGCGGCCTTTGGCATCTCGAGCCCGCAGTCCTCGACCACGACACGGAACGCCTTTCGATCCTCTGCACGATGAATGACTTCTCGCGTCGCACCGATCATCTCGACATCGAATTCGGCAAGGGTCCCGTTCTCTTCCAGTTCGGTAGCGCAGTTCAGCGCCGTCTGGCCTCCCAGCGTGGGGAGCAGCACATCGACCGGTGTGCCGAGATCACGTTCCTTCTTCAGGATTCGTCGAACAGCCTCGGCGGTGATCGGCTCGATGTAGGTCCGATCGGAGAAGGCCGGATCGGTCATGATCGTCGCGGGGTTGGAATTGACCAGAACAACCCGGTATCCATCTTCCTGCAATGCCTTGCAGGCCTGTGTACCGGAATAGTCGAACTCGCAGCCCTGGCCAATGACAATCGGGCCCGAGCCGAGCAGCAAGACGGTCTGGATGTCCTCTCGGCGTGGCATAGTGTTCCAGCAGATCCGGGAGGGGATCTGGAGCAGGCTACCTCATGTGGCTGTCGCCCACAATCATGACAGGACGACCCGTGGATATGTCATTGACAAGATGGACATCTGGCGGCACGCTCCCCATGTGAATACGGCGACCACTCTGGCAATCTGGGCAGGCGGCGCTCTGGCCTTCGTGGCACTCTGGCAGATCTTCCTGACGCGAAGGCTCCGCCGAGGCACCGAAGCGGATCCTTCCGTGGCATTCGCTCTGGTGGTCCTCCGGCTCTATGCCAGGGTGTTCCATCGACTGACCGTGGAAGGTCGCGAGCATCTGAAGAACCTGGAGGGCCCGCTGGTCGTGGTGTGCAACCATGGATCCCCACTGGATCCCTTCCTGGTTCAGGTCGCCCTGCCTCGGATCGCCCGTTGGATGATGGCTGCCGACATGATGCCACCGGATTCCGACATGCTCTGGCGATTTGCCCGGGTCATTGCCATTGATCGGTACCGAAACTCACCGGTGGCCTTCATGACGGCAATGCGAACGCTTCGAGCGGGCCATGTGGTGGGCATCTTCCCGGAAGGCCGAATCGGTCTTCCAACCGATCGGATCCTTCCATTTCAGGAGGGNGTGGGTGAACTGGTTGTCCGGGGGAAGGCCCGGGTCCTGCTGGCGAGCATCACCGGGACCTCCGATACGGACGAGATCCTGCCTGCCTTCCTGATACCCAGTCGGGCGAAGCTCACCTTCATCGATGTCCTCGAGTGGCCTCGGGGAACAGACCCCGCCTTGATCACGGAAGACCTTCGCAAGAAGCTGATCAAGCAAACCGGTTATGAGGCGGTCGATGTGCTCCCCGACTTGCCGGATCCGATCGATCCCTTCCTGGCATGATGTCACCCGGTACCATGCAGACATGATCAGCCGGATTTCCGGGCGATTGCTTGAGGCACGGGACGGGCACGCACTCCTCGAGTGCGACCATCTTGTCTACGAGATTCTCGTGCCAGGCGCCGATATTCCCTCCCTGAACACGAAACTGGGAAACCCGGTCGTGTTTCATACGCTGCATTACCACGAGTCCCATGGCCAGGGAACGTCCTTCGTTCCGAGGCTCATCGGATTTCAGACCGAACGGGATCGCGCTTTCTTCGACCTGTTCACAACCGTGAAGAACATCGGCAACCGCAAGGCCCTTCGAGCCCTCCAGCTCCCCTTTGACAGGGTCGCTGCCGCGATTGCCAGCAAGGATTCGGCGCTTCTGACCTCGCTGCCTGAAATTGGAAAGCGAACCGCAGAGACCATCATTGCCGAGCTCAGTGGCAAGGTCGATGATTTCATCGAGGATGCACCAGCAGCTGCACCGATCGAGGATGAGGCCATGGCGTTGATCCGCGATACCGTTGCCATGCTGACCGCATTGGGCGAAAGCCGGTCTGAAGCCCAGTCGCTGGCTCAACGAGCGTTGGCAGTCGAACCCGAGATCACGACACCTGACGCGTTGCTTTCGGCAGTCTTCCGACTGCGAGAAACGATCCGCTAAGATCGATTTTCATTTGATACGAGGTGCTTCTTGGAATACGCGATGATCATGGCCGGAGGTGCCGGCAAGCGACTCTGGCCGATGAGCCGGCGAGAACAACCCAAGCAATTGATCCCGTTCATCGACGGTCGTTGCCTGCTTGAAATCGCCATGGATCGACTGGAAGGCGTGGTCCCTTCGGAACGTCAGCTCGTGTGTACGGGCGAAGCCTTCCGAAAGCCGATTCTGGACAAGCTCAAGGGATTTGAAGATGACCAGTTGCTCGGCGAGCCGGAGGGGCGTGACACCGTCAATGCGATCGGTCTCACTGCTGCCGTTCTGCAGAAGCGGGATCCGGAGGCCATCTTCGCCGTACTGACGGCGGACCACCTGATTGAACCGCAGGATCGTTTCAAGGCTGCGCTGAGAACCGGCTTCGAACTGGTCGCGTCGGACCCTCGAAGACTGGTTACCTTCGGGATCACGCCGACCTATCCCGCAACAGGGTATGGCTACGTGGAACTCGGAGAGAACGTCGACGGTTTCGCCGATGCGAGGACAACCGTTCAATTCGTCGAGAAACCCGATGAAGGAACGGCAGAGCGGTACCTGCAGGCTGGCAATTTCCTCTGGAACAGCGGCATGTTCGTCTTTTCCGCCAGCGGATTCATGGAGGCCCTGCAGACCTGTGTTCCGGAGTCCGCAGAAGGCCTGACGACAATCGCCGATGCATGGGACAGTCCGGATCGAACACAGACGCTCGAGCGGATCTACCCGACACTGCCCAAGATCAGTGTCGATTACGCGATCATGGAACCGGCATCACGGGATGATGATCGACCCGTCTGCACCGTACCCATGGATATCCAGTGGCTTGATGTTGGAAGCTGGACCTCCTACGGAGAGACACTGCCTGAAGATGCGGATGCCTGCCGAAGCAATGTCCGATCAGTTCATGTGGATNGCCACAATGTCCTGGCTGTCAGCGAGGATCCCGACCATGTGATCACCACGGTGGGATGCCGGGACCTGGTCATCATCCACACGGATCGAGTCACGATGGTCTGTCCCGCATCGGAAGCACAACGTGTGAAGGACCTGGCGGACGCTGCCGGGGACGATCTCCTCTAGCGCCATGCTGATTCTGGCCATCGACCTCGGCGACAAACGCACCGGCCTGGCCGTCGGGGATTCCACCACCGGAACCGTCATGCCTGTTGAGGTGCTGGAAGTGCCCAGAGGTCCGGCCCTCCTCGAGTCTCTGCAGAACGCAGTGAGAGATCATGGTCCTGAGCGGCTGGTGATCGGACTGCCGTTGAACATGGATGGATCCGAAGGCGAACGTGCAGGGATCTGCCGAGCGTTCGGTGAGGCCCTCGGTTCACTGGTCGAGCTTCCTGTTTGTTTTCAGGACGAACGACTGAGTTCCGAGGAAGCCAACCGCAGAATGGCTCGTTCAGGGCGGACTCACGGGGCGAAAAAGAAGCTTCGGGATGCTCTGGCCGCCTGTGTGGTGCTCGAGGACTACCTGAGAGGCTGATTCGAAAAATCATCTCCAAAGCTGTGAGATCGGGCCGGACCCGGTCGCAGGCCATGTACGGGATGCCTCCAAGGCGTTCCGTTGCTTCAACCACAGCAGCTTCCTGGAGAACACCATGTCCACCCCTTCCATGCTTCGCCGAACGATCCTCTCATCCACCACGCTGGGGCTCTCCCTGGCGATCGCTTCCATGGCATCCGCCCAGGAACGCGAGTGGGTGTCATTCGACAACAGTCCCGCCGATACGCCCCCGACGATCAACCTGCTCATTGATCAAAGCGGGATGGCGGGTTCCGTCTTCGACGTCAAGGTTCACGGACTCTGGCTCGAAACGAAAACCGACCCCGCATCCGGCGAGACGTTTCAGGCGGTGACCCTGCCTGGCAGCGCCTCGGGAACAGATGCCATGGGGCTCCCTGAACTGCCCAGCATTCCCCTCTACCTGGCCGTCCCGACCAGGCAGGCCGACTACAGCTTCGAGTCCAACGTACTCAACAGGGTCGTCATGGAAAACGTACGAGTCTCCCCGGCTCAGCCCAAGGACGACGAGGATCGCAACGACCAGAACGCTGATGACGCCCCCTTCTTCTTTGACCAGGGGTTCTACCAGCAGACCCAGACTCCCTGGCCGGAGGGTGAGGCTCGCCCNATCGGTGAAACGCATTCGAACCACGGTATCCCGACACAGGCTGTCACCATGCAGTGTGTCCGAACCGTTCCAGCAGCCAGACAACTGATCGTGAACACGCATTTTCAGTTCCGGGCGAATCATCCGGGCAGCTCAATCGAACCGGTGGAGATGAATCGCCGATTCGCCGCCCGATTTGATCTTCAATATCACAACGCCCCGATGTGGTGGCAGCTGCAGTTGTCCCGCCTGAATGCGGGAGCCAACGAAGGCTGTTATCTGATTGTGACCGCTCAG
Organism: Phycisphaerae bacterium; assembly: GCA_002702575.1. GTDB lineage: Bacteria > Planctomycetota > Phycisphaerae > Phycisphaerales > SM1A02 > UBA1668. Next base: position 48,255 of record PAAJ01000022.1, read on the forward strand.
AAGTACATCAATGAGTTGATGCCATTGATCGAGCAGAAGACCGAACGCGGCCTTCGCGTCACCGTCGTGACAACCGAAAGTCTCGGCAGTGGTTTCGATCATCATGACGTCAAGAACGCGATCAACGACTGGTATGACGAGTGCGACAGCATCTTCGATGCCTATGTCCTTCTGGTCGGCGATGTCGACGAGATGCCGATGCACATCGATCCGGTCAACGAACTGCCTTCGGACCACTACTACGTGTGCCTCAATGACGAACTGTATCCATCCTGTGAAATCGGTCGCTACTCGGTCGACTCCGAAGAGGATCTCCAGGAGCAGATCTCCAAGACCATCGCCTATTCCGAGAACCCCTTGCTGGTATCCAGCCACTACGAGCGTTCGCTTCTGGCAGCTCACAAGCAGGAATCCAAGTCCTACGTGGAATGCATCGAGGACATCGCAGCAACGTCCTACTGGGGCTACANCCCAAGCTTCAAGCTGTTTTCAGGCCGCGAACTGGACTCTGAAGTCGTCAACGTGCTCGACGAGATCAATGACACGCATTACGGCCTTGTGATGTATCGCGGCCATGGCTGGAAACTCAAATGGGGCAGCCACTGGAACATCTACAACGAATCACTCTGGGATACGGACGTCCAAAGCCTCAGCAACGGCCGGTACACCCCCATCGTCGTTGCCGTCGCCTGCGGAAACAACGCGATCGATCTGGAAGACGATGCCATCAGTGAACGATGGATGGAGGGATCGCAGAATGGCGCTGTCGCACACATCGGCTCCATTCGTTCAAGCAAGACGACTCCGAACCACGAGTTCGCCAAGTCCTTCCAGAAGTACTACTGGTGTGGATACAGCCTGTGCATCAGCGAGATGATGCAGGATGCCTGGCTGACCGCACGCATGAATGTCTCCAATCAGTCGAATGCCGAGAAGAACATCTACATGTCACAGCTTCTGGGCGACCCGGAACTGCGTCCACGGCAGCAGTCGCCATGGCAGATCGTCTTCCGTCAGGTTCCAGACTGGTTGAATCCGGGCCTGAATGACATCGATCTGGTCCTGGATCTGGATCGAACACAGAATCCGGAGGACGTACTCGTCTCGGTCACGGTCAATGACGAGCCTGCCGAACTGGCACGCGTCGCACATGATGGAACCGTCCGCTTCCAACTGGACATTCCTGAAGACGCGAAGGTGGTCATCCGTGGATTCAGCGAGCTCGGCAACGGTGTCGATGGTCGATACGAAATTCCCGTGGGTCAGGAGGACTGCCCTGCCGACCTTGACGGCAACAATGAGGTTGACGTCGATGATCTTCTGCAGATCATTTCAGGATGGGACACCCCGGACGCTGATGTCACCGGCGACGGTGTCACAAACATCGACGACCTGCTCGGAGCNCTCTCAGACTTCGGCCTCTGCTCCTGAACAATTGAATACATGTGGTTCTGCGAGGCGCCTGGCTCCGGCCAGGCGTCTCGTGTTCTTCAGATCGAAGACCGGGCGGCTTCGGGATCCAGATACCACTTCAGCACNCCCGAATCCGCCTGAAGCCCCGCCGCTGGAAAGTTCATCGCCGACGGAGTCGCCTTGAGACTCTCCCGGATCGCTTCGCCGGTTTCGGAACCCTGTGCAAGAACNGCAATCATGCGAGCGGAATTGATGGCTGGAAACGTCATGCTCACCCAATGTGGATAGACATCCTGACCATTGCTGTTCGTGAATCTGGCTCGCCTGGCCGTCTCCATGATCGCATCCGTTCCGGGGAACAGGCCTCCAACTCGGCCATTGCTGCCCAGATCGAGAATGACGCAGTCCAGTTGTCCTGAACCATGGGAACGACCGTCGACTTCCTCGCGAAGACGTGCCTCCATGTACTCATCGGCCGCCTCATCCGTACTGGGAATGGGGTGCACCTGAGGCAATGGAATGCCCGCAGGCTGAATCAGTGTTTCTCTCAATCGCCAGTAGCAGGACAAAGGATCGTTCCTTGGGACACATCGATCATCGGCGATCCAGAGATGAGTCCGGTCCCACGGAAACCGTCGAAGATCCGGATCGAACATCATTCGTCTGCAGAGTGGATCAAGTCCATCACTGCCACTGATCGCAAGATGAAAACTGCCAAAGCGATGCGTACAGTCGAGCGCCTGCACAAGCAGATCCGCCGTCAGGAGATCCAGAACATCCTCTCCTCGTTCCGGAATCTCGACCAGCCCTGGAAGGGGCGGACGTTCAACAGGCACACCACCTTCAAGCGGATAGCCTCCTCCCAGATCATCTTGTGATTCTGATCCTGCCACCAGGNCCCTTCTCCCTGTCATGACGCAGCCTTCGAGATCCTAAGATACGACAGACCAGTCCGATTNGTGGACTTCCCCGAGGATCCGATCATGATTCTGCACATCCTCTGCATGTTTGCATCAACAGTGCTCATCCAGAGCAGTGAACNGACTCCCGATTCCGGTCTGGACAGTCGAATCGACCCGAAGAGGATCACCCTGCTTGAACCGACCCGACCAGCAGGGACGCTCCAGAATCCACCGCCTCCCGTCCATCGGATTGCAACGGACGGCATGGCCACACCCCTGTCACAGATCCAGAGACTTCAGGCAAAGCGCGGCCTTGAACGTGGCATNCAATGGCTGATGTCACATCAGGACCCCGGTGGTGGCTGGGGTGGTGGCACCTCGTCATCTCCTACGAATGATCCTGATGCACCACCCACACCGACATCGGCTGCGATCACAGGACTCGGCATCATGGCCGTTGCGCAGAGTGGACTCGTCGATCGCGATCGTCTCGATCCTGCCATACAGAGGCTGCGAATGGCGAGACGACAGGATTTCGGAATTGATGACGGCCCTCTGGCCAACTACGTGCTGGCCGCCATCACCAGTGGACTGGCCAGTCTTGAGGATCCCGCGTTTGAGGATCTGATTGCCGATGGTGTCGAGGCACTCAGAAAGAATCAATGGGACGCCAATGAAGGCCTGACGATGGCACAGGACTGGTATGGAGGTGCCGGGTACGGCAACCGGGGAAGACCAGACCTCTCGAATACTCAGATGATGCTCGACGCGCTCTATGACGCTGGAGTGGAATCGAATGACATCGCATTTCAAAGAGCTGTCGTGTTTCTGACACGATGCCAGAATCTCAACGCTACCAATGCTGCTGCCTGGGCTGGCGACGATGGTGGGTTTGTCTACACACCGGCGAATGGTGGAGAGTCCCTTGCCTCCGAAGCCGCCGGCAACGGTCGCAGAGGTGACCAGAATCTGGAACCTGGACAACCGGTCCGCCTCAGGAGCTATGGATCCATGACCTATGCCGGTTTCAAGAGCCTGCTGTATGCCGGCCTTGGTCCGGAGGATCCCAGAGTGCACGCAGCCCTTGAATGGCTGAGTCGCTACTGGACACTGGACGANAACCCGGGACTGGGCCAACAAGGCTACTACTACTACCTCTACACCATGGCACGTGCGTTGTACGCTTCTCGTCGCGATGTGATCGTGGGGCCGGATGGCGTTGAACACGACTGGCGTGCCGAAATGATGTCGGCCATTCTTTCGCGGCAGAACCCGGATGGTTCATGGATCAATCGACAGGATCGATGGCTCGAGGGCAACCCTGANCTGGCCACCATCTACTCACTGCTGGCGATCGAGGAAACTCTCAAGCCAAGGCCCATGAATACGGAGCAGATTTCACCATGATCGCCGCCATCGCGCTTGCAACCTGNCTGGGAATGGTCGATGGAAGCACCTCATCCAATCGACCAGCAGTCATTCTGGAATACACGGATTCGATCACGGATACCTTCACGGGTCCGGTCTACGTCGCATTCACGCGATCCAGTCGAAGACCGCCATCCACTTCCATGAACTGGTTTGCACCGGAACCGCTCTACCGCATCGACGTCGTGAACTGGAACCCTGGTGAACCTCTTGAACTGGACAGCGACGCAACCGGTTTTCCTGCGATGCTCGGCGAACTCGACGACGGCGCCTGGCGTCTACAGGCCATCATGAGAATGGACCCCGACCTGTCCTCACTTGCAGAAGGGCATGCTGCCTTGAGTGAGATCATCACGGTGAACAACGGTCAAGCTGACGCCTGGCCAGCCAGGCTCACAATCGACCAGCTTCAGGAGAGGCGACCACCCTATCAACCCGAGGGCGCTGAATTCCTGAGTCATCGCAGTGAACTGCTCAGCACTTTTCATGGTCGTGACATCACCATGCGGGCCATGGCCTTCTTTCCAAAGGCATTCGATCCTGAAGCGGATCGCAACTGGCCGGTGTTGTACGTCATCGGAGGTTTCCCGGGCGCCATCCGGGAAGCTGGCATGTCTCAGATGATGTGGGGCGATCCGGACAGAGATCAGGAACTCGTCATCATCTACATCGAAGGCGAATGTGGCAGTGGTCATCATGTCTTTGCGGATTCGGAGAACAACGGGCCTCGGGGACAGGCACTGGTCGAAGAGTTCATTCCATGGCTCGAATCGACCTATCCGCTCATCCCAGGTCCCGAAGGTCGACTGCTGACCGGCCATTCATCCGGAGGCTGGTCCTCACTCTGGCTTCAGATCACCTACCCCGAGGTCTTTGGCGGAACGTGGTCGACCGCACCTGATCCCGTTGACTTCCATGCCTTCCAGATGATCGACATCTATGCCGAAGAGGCCAATGCCTACCGGACCCCGGATGGTTCCCGAACCGCCGTCGCACGTGGACGAGATGGCCAGCCCGCGCTCTACATGGATGATTTCTGTGCAATGGAAGAAGCGATCGGCGACGGTGGTCAGATTCGATCCTTCGAATGGGTGTTTTCGCCCAGAGGCCTCGACGGACGACCTCGCCCACTGTTCGATCGCACGAACGGCGAGATTGATCCCGAAGTAGCCGAGGCGTGGAAGGCCTACGACATCGCACGTGTTCTGAAGGAGAACTGGAAGACCCTGGGTCCGAAGCTGAAGGGGAAGATTCACGTCTACATGGGTGAGCAGGACACCTTCTACCTCGATGAAGCCACACGAAGACTTCGAGAACAGATGAAGGAACTCGACTCCGATGCGGTCATCGAGATGATGCCGGGAGATCACTCGAGCATCCTGTTCGGAGACCTTCGCCAAANGATCATCGACGACATGTCCCAAACCGTGAATGCGGACGATCAGGCGATGGAGGAATCCGCAGGTTCAAGTGCGGACTGAGGTACCGGCTGCAGCAGACGGAAGTACCAGCATGCCAGCAAGGTNGCACCACCCAGAAGCAGGCCGCCGTTGGCCTGATGGGCGCTGGTCGTGAGGACTTCCAGAACAGGAATGCCTTCACCGTCACCACGCATCATGACGGCAACTGTTGCCAGGACACCGAGCACAAGCTGAACGCCGACGAGAATCAGAAGAATGAGTCCGATCCGCTTCAGAACCGGAAGATCACGATGCGTACTGGCCGCGCGGAGTCCGTTGAGCAGCACCAACGCCGTCACGAATACCGCCATGAAGATGTGACCCATCAGGATCAGCATCGGCTGCTCCGACTGCGCCCCCATTTCGGCGGTCAGGTGCCGATACAACGCACCGATGATCAGCTGGATGACCAACGCGATCACCAGAAAGACACCCAGAATCCGATCCGTTCCGCCGGACAGCGTCGGCTTGGCCTCAGGCCCCTTCGACCATCGCGTCGTCATCACGGCCGCAAGCATGACCACACCGGCAAAGCAGATCTGGCCGAAGACGCCATGCACGATTCCAAGCCCGGTCTGAGGAGAGAGGAGTGCAGGGTCATCGGAAAACGTCAATCGTCCGGTGACTCGAAGACCGCCAAGAATTCCCTGGGCGATCACCATCAGCAGGATCACGGTCCCGGCAATGCCAACCCATGCCCGCTTGTCGCCCCACCAGAGCATGACGAAGAGGGTCAACACCGTGAGCCCCACGTACATGCCGGTCAACCGGTGGGCATGCTCGTAGAAGATGCCGTTGTCGAGATCCGCGATCATCTCNGACAGTGGGTACAGCAGCATGTTGTGACCATATGAATTGGGCCAGTCCGGTACGGCGAGTCCCGCCTCGAATCCCGTGACGATCCCTCCAGTGATGATCATCAGAAAGACAATGCAGGCCGCGACGAAGGCCAAGGACCCGAGCCAGTTTCCACTGAAGCGTTCAGCAGGCCCGATTCGAACCTTGGTTCCAATGAACCCACCTACGGCTCCAATCAACATGGATCCCAGGAAGAGGCCGAGCAACCAGCCCATCAAGGCCGCCTGAGATGCACCCTTGACGAGACTGAGAATCAACAGCAGATTGATGATGGCGCTCACCAAACCCACAAGTGCGCCACGGAAGGCCGCCTCGAACCCCGTGGCGGCAGTTGTCCCCACCAGAACCCCGGCCAGGCCCAGCGCAAGGACCACCATGACGAACAGGGCTTCACCGACGATCTGGCCGGGCTGAAGCATCGCGACGTAACACAGCATCCACATCACCGTGGTGGCACCGAAACCGAATGTCAGAATCCTCGCGGCCCTCTGGGCACAGGGTTCATCAGGGGATGTCAGGCTGGCTGTCGTCACCATGAAAACTCCGTCCGGCAACCATGAAATTCGATCGCGCGGGGAACTATACTAGCGTGCTCAGACCGCCAAAACCTCGGAATCATGTTTGCTGGACCCCGACCGTGACCATAGACAGCCCAACCATCACGGAGACGCGGGTAACAGATCTTCCCAGGCTCTACGCCACCCTGACAAAGGCACGACTCAGCACGCTCGTCGTCATCACGACGGGGGTCGGCTTCGTGATGGCCAGTGGTGATCAAATCGACTGGATCAAGCTGCTCTGGACCGTCATCGGAACCATGGCCTGCGCGTTGTCCGCCAACGCACTCAATCAGGTCTTCGAGACTCATCGGGACAAGCTGATGGAGCGGACTCGCGGGCGGCCCACACCCAGCGGTGCGTTGTCGACTCGACACGCTTTCGTGTTCGCGGTTCTCATCGGCTATGCCGGCCTGCTTCTGTTGGCGTTGTTGGTCAACCTTGCCGCCGCCGGCCTGGCATTGTTGACCATTCTTCTGTACCTGCTCGGGTACACCCCCCTGAAACCCGTAAGCACGCTGAATACGATCGTAGGCGCGATCGTCGGGGGCATTCCACCGTTGATCGGATGGGTTGCCGTTCAAAATGAGCTCAGCGTTCCTGCCTTTGTGCTCGGCGGCCTCCTGTTCGTCTGGCAACTCCCCCACTTCCTCTCTCTGGCCTGGCTCTACCGGGATCAGTACGCAGGCGCCGGTTTTCGAATGCTTCCGGTCGTCAAGGGTGGTGACCATCTCACGGCTGAAGTCACGCTTCTGACCACTCTGCTGCTCATTCCTCTCGGTTTGGCCGCCACCATGAGTGGGATGTCCGGAATCATCTACGCCATCGTCTCACTGCTGCTTGGCCTGGCCTTCTCCTGGTACTCACTTCGTTTCTTCATGCGAAGAGACCGTCCGACTGCCCGCTCGACCTTCCTCTTCAGTCTGCTGTACCTGCCCGTACTCCTGGCAGCGATGGTCGCCGATCGTTCAATCGTGTCACAGGAAGGCCCCATCAGTGTCGACATGAACCCCGGTGCGATCATCCAGGAACACCCTGACGATGAATGATGGACCCTCACAAGCAGGTGAATTGAGGTCGACTCCCAAGGGACCGATACGCTTCAAGGAAGGNGGATGGCTTCTGCTCCTGACGCTTCTTGTGGCGCTCGCNTTGCTGGCATGGGGACTGGCACCGGCGCTGCTGCAACTGGTCGATCGTCCTCCGGGNAACGGCAAGGACATTGAGAGCTATGCGTTCGATCTTTCGAATCCAAGGACATCACTTGAATCGATCGAGCCTTCCATGCTGCATCGGGACATGGTGCCAGTTGAAATGGAACCGATCATTCTGTCGCCGGATGAAATGGTCGAGGCCAATGAGGGCCGCAGGAAGTATCTCGTCTCGGACGATCTCGTCATCGGCGTTGTCATCGATGGACAGGCACGGGCCTACCCACTNCAGATCCTCAATGTGCATGAGGTCATCAACGACCGCATGGGCGATGTCCCATTGGCAGTGACATGGCACTGGCCTTCCGGCGCCACCCAGGTCCTNGATCGTCGCGTCGACGGCAATGAAATGAAACTGGGCGTCAGTGGACTCGTATCGGGCGGTAATCAACTCCTCTATCCGATCAGGACTGATACGCAACGNGGTGAAGAGCCCCTTGTCTCCCAGGCACTGGGCCAGTCGATCACGGGCAGTGAACTCGAATTCCAGCTTGTTCCACATGAAGTCGTTCCATGGTCGGACTGGTCGGAACGCCACCCGAATACGACGGTCATCGCCGCCAGACCCGAACTCAAGAACCGTTACAAGAAGGGCAAGCCGGATACCTGGTTCGCATCCGATCGGCTGATGTTCAAGACGCCGGTTCCGGAGATCGGACCATCGCCCAAGACGCACATGCTCTGGATCAGAGGCAATGGGGTGAATACGTTCGTCTCGATGGATGACCTGATCGAGACTGCCGGCAGCACCGGCAAGGCCAGCGTCGATCATGCCGAGACGACTCTGGAGCTGGCCGTGACAGCGGACCCCGCTGCCGCGCGTTTGATCGACCCACCAGATGGGATTCAGGCCATGCGAATCCTGTGGATTTCCGGGCACGCCCTTGCACCTCTGGCAGGCCCTCCTGCCCCGGCACAGCCATCTTCAAGCCAGATGGACTGATTTCCAGCCACTGGTGTCCTTTCTAATGATGGTTTCCTTCCGGAAACGCTTATATTGAACAATGGTTNAGGGCCTTTGCAGGCCCTCTGAGTGCATGGACGAGGTGTCTGGAAGTGGTCACCTGAGTCGATTGAACCACCCTGACGGGTATCTGAGGAGCATTATGAATATTCGAACGATCGCAGGACTCACGATGGCCATCGTGCCNGCCGCAGTGGCAGCCGCTGACTCGATGCAGACCGCCATGAACGATCTCCGCTCAGAGGTACCTGCGCTTCGAACGCACACCAATCAGGACGGTCACATCAATCGCCTCTACGGAACTGCGATGTCCACGGGCAGCAGCCCCAAGGAGTCCGCTGACACGTTCGTCCAGCAGCATGCCGGCGTCTGGGGAGTGACGCCAGACGAACTGGCACCGATCGGCAGATTTCCCGATGGGAGACATCTGCAACCCATCATGCCGGAGCGGGACTCCGATGGGAATGCGATTGGCTTCCGTTTCACGGGGGTCTACTACACCCAGTATGCGGGGAGCCTTCCAGTCTGGCGATCCAGCCTCTGCCTCCTTGTTCGCAACTCCGACCGCCATGAACTTGTCCTGGCGTCCTCGGACCTCAGAGCGATCGACGGCTACACGCCCGAGACGGTCACCAATTCCATGAGGACCGTCGAGTTTGCAACGGCGATCGCACAAGCACTCATGGGTTCCGAAGCCGTCGTCGACAAGGCACCCAAGGCAGTCGTCTTTGCGGGCACCGCCGAAGCGATGACCGAACCACGAACGGCAATCGAACTCGAAGCCCGTATCGGAACGAATCGGGATGGCAATGACTACAAGAAGATGCTCTATGTCGTGGACCCCTCCGATGGCACCGTGCTCTACGAGGAGAATCGAGTCCTCAACTGCATGGCACAGCATTCGGCAGTTCAGACCGCTTCGAACATGGCTTTGGGCAGTGTCAGCGGCACGATCGAAGCCTATGCAGGCGATGGCTGGAGTGCAGAGGAATGTGATCCAGAAGCACAGTTGGGCATGCCCTATGCGGAAATCTCAGTCAATGGCAGTTCCTACTTCGCCAATGCAATCGGTCAGTTCAACATCCCCGATGACGTCGGNAGCAACGTGAACTTGAGTTCACTTGTCCAAGGCCAGTTCTTCTTCGTCAACAATCAGGCTGGAAGTAATTCAGAAATCCAGCGCACTGTCAGCGATGGTGACGACATCACGATCATGCACAACGAGGATGCAACCGAATTCACCTTTGCCGAGGTGGACACCTACATTGCCGCCAACGAAGTACGGGACGTCATCCTCGTATCCAACTCCGAGTATCCAGTGATCGCAAGCCAGACCGACTGGCCGATCAACGTGAATCTCTCGGATACCTGCAATGCGTATTACGACTATTCGTCGATCAACTTCTTCTCCAGCGGAAACGGATGCAACAACACCGGTTTCGGTACCGTGACGCACCACGAGTACGGGCATCACATGATCGCCTGTGCCGGCTCTGGACAGAACGAATACGGCGAGGGTCAGAGCGATGTGCTTGCTCTCGTCATGACATTCGATCCGATTCTGGCGAAAGGATTCTTCCAGGGCAACTGCGTCACCGGCCTTCGCAATGCGGACAACACGTGTCAGTATCTCCAGTCAGGCTGCTCGAGCTGCGGCAGCGCAATCCACTCCTGTGGCCAGCTGATTTCGGGCAGTGTCTACGACACGTACCTCAATCTTCTTGACTCTTCACCTCTGGCGGCACCACAACTCATTCGTGACCTTGCCATCAACAGTACGCTTCTGCATACCGGCACCAGCATCGATCCCGCCATCACGATCGACTACCTCACCCTCAATGACGATGACGGAGACATCGGCAATGGAACTCCGAACTACAACGAAATTGCAGGGGGTTTCGGACTTCACGACATGGACGCACCTCAGCTGGACTGGCTGAGCATGTCCCTTCCGGATGGGATTCCGTCCTATGTGGAGACCTCCGGTGGTACCGAAATGCGGGTCACCATCGAGGATGGCATCAGTGGCTATCAGGATGGGACTGCCAAGCTCTACATGGGTGTTGATGGCGTATTCGACATCATTCCACTCGTCGATGAAGGCAATGGCGAATACACCGCGGTCTTCAGCGAATCCAATTGTGCCGAGCCGGTCGATTTCTGGATCGCCGCACGGTCCACGGACAACAACCTGCAATTCCTTCCCGAAGGTGCTCCAACGACCAGATACTCGACCATCTCCGCAGAAAGCGAACCTGTCGTGGCATTCGAGGATGACGGCTCGACCGATCCCGGATGGACGATCTCGGGCGATGCCTCCGATGGCCTCTGGGAACGTGGCATTCCCGCCGGAGGAAACAACCGTCCTACGACGGACTGTGATTCAGAGCTCTCATGGTGCTGGATCACCGAGAACACCAGTGGTGGCGGCGGCGATGTCGATGGCGGTGAGACGATTCTCACCTCACCACGAATCGATGCCACACAGGTCGGCAGTGTTTCATACTGCTACTGGTACAGAAACATCGGTGGTGGACAGAATGTCGAAGACGATGTCTTCAAGATCGACATCTCGGATGATGACGGCGCAACCTGGACGAACATCCAGACCGTCGGACCTTTCGGCGCAGGAACCGAAGGCGCCTGGGCGACAGAGCAGCGATTCTTCGCCGACTTCCCCAGCTTTGTTCCGAATGATCAGTTCCGTATTCGTTTCATCGCATCGGATCTGAACCAGACATCCAGAGTCGAGGCCGCCATCGACAATGTCACCATGATCTCGATTGACTGCGAACCGGATACCCCGGACTGCACCGGTGACATCAATGGCGACGAGACCGTCGATGTCAACGATATCCTCCTGCTGCTGGCAGCCTGGGGCGGCGATTGCGATGGCTGCCCGAGTGATGTGGATGGCAATGGGACCCTGGACGTGAATGACGTCCTGGAACTCCTGTCGAACTTCGGAGACTGCTGAAGCCTCCGACTGTTACTGCTACGATCACCTCCCGGGCACTTGCCCGGGAGGTTTTTTCATGAAGATCCTGACATCGATCCTGCTCATCGGACTGTGTGCGACGACAGTGCTTGCCTGGCATCCTGATCACCATCATTGGCGACCCGAAAAGGAACTGCCTCGCGAAGATCCCTTTGCCCGTCTCGATGACGACGCACTGCCGACTCCGAATCGCTTCCGAACGGCCTCCGGAGCACCTGGACCGGACTACTGGCAGCAACAGGTCGATTACAGGATCGATGCGATTCTGGATACCGAAGATCACAAGATCATCGGCAAGGAACACATCACCTATCACAACAACAGCCCGGACACGCTCGACTACCTGTGGGTCCAACTTGACCAGAACCGTTTTCGACCCGATTCGCGCGGCAAGATGTCACAGCCGGCACCTGATCTCGAGAATGGCATGAGCTTCGACGCGCTCCGTTCTCATCTGGGCAAGGAGACCTTTCCAGGCGGATTCCAGATCTCCTCTGTTCTGGATTCGATGGGTCAGCCTCTTGAGCACATGATCTCCGACACCATGATGCGCATCGATCTCCCGACAGCGCTCGAACCAGGTGATGTCTTCGCCTTCTCGATCGACTGGACGCACCACATCGTTCCAAGAGAGAAGTTCCGGGCTCGCAGCGGTTATGAGATCTTCGACGATGGACGATCCGTCTATCAGATCGCNCAGTGGTTNCCTCGCATGGCCGCGTACACCGATTACGACGGATGGCAGACNCGNCCCTTCCTCGGGCGAGGAGAATTCACGCTTGAATTCGGCGACTACGAGGTCTTTCTGACTGTGCCGGACAACCACATCGTCGCATCAACAGGCGCCCTGATGAATCCCGAGGATGTCCTCACCGACACCCAGATGCAGCGACTGGAGACCGCTCAGGAATCCGACCGGCCGGTCATGATCGTGACTCGCGAGGATGCCCAGGCACTCTGTGATGCGTCTTCCGAAGGGACGAAGACCTGGCGGTTCCAGGCTGACAACATCCGTGACTTCGCATGGGCCAGCTCTCCTGATTTCGCGTGGGATGCCATGGCAGTGCCACTCGAGGACACCGACAACCTTCCCATGGCCATGTCCTACTGGCCAAGAGAAGGCGATCCCCTGTGGGATCTGTACTCCACACATGCCGTCGCCCATGGTGTCGAACAGTATTCAAAGCATGTGTTCCCCTACCCATGGCCGGTCGCCATTTCGGTCAACGGTCCGATCGGGGGCGGAATGGAGTATCCGATGATCACCTTCAACGGCCCGCGGCCCGAGGAGGATGGCACCTATTCCCAACGAACCAAGTACGGCTTGATCTCCGTGATCATCCATGAAGTCGGACACTTCTGGTTTCCCATGATGGTGAATTCGGATGAACGACAGTGGACCTGGATGGACGAAGGCCTGAACACATACGTGCAGTTCCTGGCGGAACGGGAATGGGAAGAGAACTACGCTCGAGAACGTGGACTTCCACGAGATATCACAGGCTACATGTCGAGTGAACCACAGCGGCCGATCATGACGGCAAGCGAATCCGTACTCCAGTTCGGACCCAATGCCTACGCCAAACCGGCAACGGCACTCAACATTCTCCGGGAGACGGTCGTGGGCCGCGAGAAGTTCGACCATGCATTCAAGACCTACTCGAGACGATGGGCTTTCAAGAGACCGGAGCCCGCTGATTTCTTCCGTTCGATCGAGGATGCATCCGGAGACGATCTCGACTGGTTCTGGCGAGGCTGGTTCTACTCGACGCAGCCGGTCGACATCAGACTTGTCGGTGTCGAAACATGGCGTGTCCACAGCGAACGACCTGCTGTTGAAAACGAGCAGGATCGGAAAGACGAAGCCAAAGCGGCGCCGACCCCTATTACCGAGAAGCGGAATACCGGCATTGCCCGTCGGACGGACCGGTATCCGGAACTGATCGATTTCTACAGCACCTACGACGAACATGCCGTCACACCGGCCGACGAGCGGGCCAGAGAGAGGCTCCTCGAACAGCTGGATGAGGCAGATCAGTCACTGCTTGAAACGGACGACTACTTTCACATCCTCAGGTTTTCGACCAATGGTGCCCAGGTCATGCCGTTGCCACTGTTGATCGAGTACGAGGATGGTTCACAGGAGGAACTCGTTCTTCCTGCAGACCTCTGGCGATCGGATCATCGCAACACGTCCAAAATGCTGATTCGGCCGAAAGCCATTGCACGGGTCACGCTCGATCCCAATGATGAAATCGCGGATGTGGACCGTACCGACAACACGTATCCGCCATTGGTTGATTCCAATCGCTTCCGACTCAGACCCGATTCCACCAGGACCAATCCGATGCGGGAGGCCAGGTACGAAGAGGCCCGTTCGCAAACGGAGAAAGTCGCTTCGGCATGGGCCGTCAGGATCGCTGAACAACAGGATGCGGCCGATGACAGTCACCCGCTTGATGGATGGAACAGACCGATGCTCCTGATCATGCTTCCAGGTGACCGGGCGCCGGGTGATGCCATTGCCCGAATCATCAGTGATGGCCCGGATGAGACTCCGGGGACAGTGGATGATCTCAGCGCAGACGTGTATCCGGATGGAACCATGGCTGTCCTTCAATCCGCATCGGAACGCATATCACCCAATTGATGGCAGACCGAGGCGTTCTTCACATCAGGCCGGTTTACAGCACCAGAACCAGTGTGATCACGAGGGCCAGCCAGACCGCTCCGAGGAAATGCCAGTACATCGCCGTGTAATGAATGCCTCGTGTTCGACCTGCCTGCCACGCCCCCAGAAGGATCATGATCGTGATGAATCCAAGTGGGATCAGCCCACCGAGAACATGAAGCGCGTGGATTCCCGTCAGGACATGAAAGCCGGTCACCGCCATGCCGGCCGCCTGATCCAACTCGACGAGCCTCTGGATCGCTTCATTCCATTCCAACCAGGCCACGGTCTGTGATGCCAGAAAGACGATTCCCAACAGCAGCGTCAGACTGAGCATGATCCTGACGAGGGTGACCTCGCNCTGCCTGGAGGCAAAGACCGCCCATTGAAGTGTCACACTNCTCAGGAGGATGAACCCGGTACTGATCCAGACTGCGGACGGCAGTTGGGGCAGGTTGCGTGGCCACGCATTGTCGTCGAGGCGGATGGCGAGGATGGCCAGAATGGTGCCTCCGAACAGCATGGCCAATGAACCCAGAAACAGGATCATGCCAAATCGACCTGCGCTGAATCGCTCACCCTCGGTGCGATACACCGAGCGGTCGCCATGGCCGGGATCCGGCTTCTCAGTGATTGTCGCCGTCGCCGGGTTTGGCCACAGGATCGCCAGCTTCGCTTTGGACTGCGGCAGTCGCTTCCGCAGCCGACGTAGCCAGTTTTTCGAGCTGCATCTTGATGGGGAAACCCGGAGCGCCCGGAATGATGTCCGGCTCGTTTTCCGCGGTATCCGTCAAGGCAAAGCCAATGAACAGGAAAACCAGCAGACATGACACCACGAACAGGAATCCGATGAAGGACCGATCCCAGCGAAGGTGCATGAAGATCATCGACACGATGAAGACCTTCAGACTCGCTACGGAGAGCGCGACGATGAGGTTCATCGATGGAATGTTCATGATGTTGAAGTCAAGCTCCGCCACCCAGACGGTTACGGCTGTGAGGAACAGCAGTGCAAGACAGGTTCCCACCAGCATCTTGATGGGAACGATGTGATCGACGGCACCATGTTCATGTTTACCCATTGCTTTGCGTCCGTCAGATCAGGTAGAAGAGCGGGAAGAGGAAGATCCAGATGACATCGACGATATGCCAGTACAGACCACCGAGATCGATCGGGGTGTAGTACTCGCGGCTGAAGCGGCCACGCATGGTCAGATAGATCAGCCAGAGAATGACGATACCACCAACGATGACGTGGACACCGTGAAGGCCGGTCATCATGAAGTAGATGGTGAAGAACTTCTGTGCATTCGGAGGACGTTCAGGGTCCTGAAGTGGATGTGCCAGGTGTGGAAGCTCGCCATGCTGATGGTTTTCGGCGTACTCCAGCATTGGAGAGGCGTCTTCGACCTTTGCGATGACGGAGTCCGGGAGGAACATCCTCAGCTCGGAAGTCTCGATCTTGAATTCACTGTCCGTGAACCCGACTGGACCAGTTGCCGCTGGCGACTTGCTCCAGACAACGGCATCAGCAGGTGCCGGCGGGAGCTCTGATTCCAGCTGAGTTGCCGCAACGTAGGCGGCCGAATCCTGCTCGGCCTTCAACGCAGCCTTCGCCTGCTCTTCCTTCCCCAGTTCATCCAATGGCAACCAGAGATGGGACGCATGAGGCTCTTCGTAGAAGGCCATGCCGGGCAGAAGCCCTTCATGGATCTTGTGGTTGTATTCGATGTACTTGATGACCATGAAGCCACCGGCACCGAGAAGCGTGAGGATCAGACAGATCGTGACAGCCACCATCTTGCCACGGGCGGCCAGAGTCACCGCCATGGCCATCGTCATGGAGCTGGTGAGAAGAACACAGGTGTTCAGGCCGCCCCAGAACGTATCCAGGAACTGGGCGCCGTACCGGAAGATTTCCGGATGATTCGCTCGCCAGACAGCGTACGCCACGAACAGGCCACCAAAGAGCAGAATCTCGGTGCAGAGGAACAACCACATGCCGAGCTTGCCGGCCTCGAACTGCTGCGTGGAGTTCTCCCAGTGATGACCGAGATGCGCCGGATGGTCATGATCATGATCATGATCATGATCGTGGGCGTGAGTTGCACTGACTTCGATCTGGGACACGATCAGTCACCCCCTTCGGATGATTGTGGCTCAGGTCGTGCAACGTCGGAACGCCACACGTACCCCTGCTCCTTCTCGCTCCACTCCAGCACGGTGAAGTCATAGCAGTCGCCGACGGCTGGCTGCTCGCTGAAGTTGTCATGAGGCGGAGGCGATGCACACTGCCATTCCAGACTTCGGCCGCCCCACGGGTTCGTCGGTGCACGACGACCATTGAAGAGCGACAGCAGAAGATAGACCGCCGTCATGAGGAAGCCGATCGCCATGACATAGGAACCCATTGTCGAGATGACGTGATAGAACTGGAAGAGTTCCTGCTCAAGTCCCTCATAGGTGGCATACCGGCGAGGCATGCCCTGGCTTCCGAGCATGAACTGGCTCATGAACGTGACGTTGAACCCGACGAAAACGAGGAACCAGGCAACCCGGCCCGCGTTCTCGTTGTACATCCGACCAGTCATCTTGGGCCACCAGTGATGGATACCGCCGATGAATGCGAGCAACGCGCTGCCCATCATGACGTAATGGAAGTGGGCCACCACGAAGTAGGTGTCGTGGAGATGCACATCGGTCGCCAGGGTTCCGAGATGCAGACCGGTCAGTCCACCGATCGTGAAGATGAACAGGAAGCCCATGGCATAGAGCATGGGCGTATTCCAGCTGATATGTCCCTTGTACATCGTGGCCAGCCAGTTGAAGACCTTCACTGCGGAAGGAATGGCGACCGAGAAGGTGATGGCCGAGAAGATCACGGTCACCAGAGCGGACTGCCCCGAGGTGAACATGTGATGGCCCCAGACGAGGAACGAGAAGACGGCGATGGCCACCGAACTCCAAGCGATGAACTTGTAGCCGAAGATGTGGCGATGACTGTGAACCGAAATCAGTTCACTGATGATGCCCATGGCCGGCAGAATCATGATGTACACGGCTGGATGGGAATAGAACCAGAAGAAGTGCTGATAGAGAACGGGATCTCCGCCCAATGCCGGATTGAAGATGCCGATTCCGAAAGCACGCTCGATGATGAGCAGCAGCAGGGTGATCCCCAGAACCGGAGTGGCCAGCACCTGGATGACGGCTGTTGCATAGATGGACCACAGGAACAGTGGCATACGGAACCACGTCATTCCCGGCGGGCGAAGCCTGTGGATCGTCACCATGAAGTTCATGCCCGTGAAGATCGATGCGAAACCGAGAATGAACACGGCTGTGAGCGCTGGAATCACGCCACCCATGGCCGAGTTGGTATCCGTGCTGTACGGGGTATAGAAGGTCCAGCCGGTATCCAGTCCGCCGGTGAACAGGGCCAGCACGAAGAAAATCGCTCCGATGACCCACAGGTAGTACGAGAACAGATTCAACCTTGGGAAGGCCACATCCTTGGCACCCAGCATGATCGGCAGGATGAAGTTGCCCAGCGAGGCAGGGACACTCGGAATGATGACCAGGAAGACCATGATCGCCCCGTGCAGGGTGAAGGCCTGGTTGTACTGGTCCTGCTCCATGATGGTGCCTTCAGGCGTCAGCAGCTGCGTTCGAACCAGAAGGGCGAACACACCGCCCATGAAGAACGCGCCGAGAACCGAGACCAGATACATCAGCCCGATTCGTTTGTGATCGAGCGTCAGCAACCATGACAGCAGCCCACGCGAATGCGTGAGGTAGTTGTCTCGAACCAGAATGGGTTGATCGGGTGTCAGCGTGGTCATGTCACTCACCATTGTCCTTCGACTGGCCAGTACCGGTTTCCGAGCCGGCCTCTTCCGCTGGCGATCCGGAGCCATCCCCCGCATCCAATTCATTGAGATCAGGCGACTCGATCGGATTCCCGTTTTCATCCACGAGACGATCGAGGTACTTCATCATGAGAATCAGGGCCGTGATCTGGCGCTCCTTGAGCTGACCCTGGAAGCTGGGCATCGCGCCCGCATAGTTCTGGACGATCAGGTGCTGGGGATTCACGATTGAATCCCGGATGTAATCCTCCGGGGTCTCGAATTCCTTGCCTGGGCCGACGAGATCCGACAGCTTCTGGCCGTTGGTGAAAGCGGTCTCACCACTTGTCGTCCGTTCCCAGAGTCCCTTGAAGCTCGGCCCCACGACCATGTTTCCATCGAGGGAGTGACAGGAAGAACACCTGTTGTAGAGACGATCAAGGGCATAGGTCGGCAGATCATGCTCGGGAAGATCCATGTACTCCGTAGCCAGTTTGCCCATGGCTGCCTGGAACTCGTCCTCGGGGAGCACATGGACGAGTGCAAGCATCTTCGAGTGGTCGCGACCACAGTACTCCGTGCAGTACAGCTGATAGGTGCCCGGCTTGGTCGGTTCGAACCAAAGGCGGCTGTAGCGTCCCGGAACCACATCCTGCTTGACGCGGAATGCGGGGATGAACAGGCTGTGCAGCACGTCCGCAGAGGTCATGAGGAACTCGACCGGACGACCCAGCGGCACGTAGACCTCACCGCCCTGATTGACTGCGAACTCCGGATGATCGAATGACCATGTCCACTTCTGAGCAGTGACTGAGACCTCGTATGCGTTGGCGGGTGAACGACGAAGATCGAGATAGCCCACCATGCCGAGGTAGAAGATCGCCACGACGAGAAGCATCGGAACCATCGTCCAGGTCAGCTCGAGCGGAGTGCTGTGAACCGGCCCATCACCAGAGAAATTGACCTCGTTCTTCTTCTGACGATATCGAATCGCGAAGTAGACGAGGATGATGGTGATCAGCACCAGGAAGATGTAGCAGATGACGTTGATGAAATCGAAGACATGATCAACGAATGGCGCCTGGGCCGATGCCGATTCGGGCATCCAGAAGGTCCGGGCAGTCGCGTCCTCCGCGGCACCCGGCATCACGGTTCCAAGCAGTGTCATCAGCATGTATGTCACGAACGCAGTCATGCCTTGCCTCCAACGGGTTGGCTCAATTCAAGGCCCATGGAATCAACTTCCAATTGACCATCCCCGGGACCCCGACCGCGAGGTCCTTTTGAAGAAAGCACCAGAATTCCAATCGCGAGAATGATGATGGTGACGACACCACCAAGTCGCATGATCTTGTAGGCACTGGCGACATAGGAGCCGCGTTCCGGATCCCACTGGAAGCAGTTGAAGAGCAGCATGGTGTCCATCGGAGAACCGATACCACCTTCCGATGCCTCCACCAGTGCGAATCTCAGATCCCTGGGCTTGAAGCGGACATCGTTCATGTACTTGGAGATCCGACCTTCAGGCGTCAGAAAGATGATGCTCGACGTGTGGGCGTATTCACCACTCGGCTCGTCATATCGATAGCCGAACCCGACCGTCTTCGCGAGGGTCTCGATCTGATCCTGCTCACCGACCAGGAAGTGCCAGCCGGACTCGGCGCCCTCTCGGCCGTAACTGGTGAGATAGCCGGTCCTGTTCTGAGTTGCCAGCTCGGGACCTTCTTCGGGATTGATGCTGACGGTGATGATGTCGAATTCCTCACCCGCGGACCATTCCATCTCACGGAGCCCATCAACCATGCCATTGAGTGTCAATGAACACAGCATCGGGCAACGGTAGTAGTTGAGCGTGAGAATGACCGGACGGCCCTCCCGGACAAGATCCTTCAGCTGGACCTTCTTGCCGTTCGAATCCGTGAACTCCAGGTCCATGGGAACCTGTTCATCCAGTCTCTGGACGATTCCAACACCCTGGAACTCGGTCGGCAGCTCATCTGCCAGGAGCTGAGCGGTCGCGGCAGGCGCGCAGACGGCCATGGTCACTGCAGCCGTGACTGCAGTACACAGTGACCGGATTGTTCCTGACTGCCGTCTCATTTCTTTGCTGCAGCCCCCTGCTGTGCGTTGCGATCGACGATGATCTGCATGGCCTCATCGATCGGCAGCTTCAGCTTGCGATCGATCACGAGGTCCCCACCGGCATCCGTGTAGGTTTCCCAATGGGCCTCGAGCATCAGCCGGTCCTTTTCCGCCAGACGACGGGTCTCGCTCGCCTGGGACGTCACGGAGATGAACTTCGAATCTGCTTCGATGCGTTCGGCACCGTAGTAGAGACCCGCCACTGCTACACAGGTCACGAAGACCAGGATCGAACTGGCAATGCAGATCACCCAGGTCGGCCCGCCCCGAGGATCCTCGGTGTCGCCTTCCAGCGGATCAAGTTGATTGTCGAGTTCGGCGTGTGCCATGTCGATCTACTCCACCCTGGTGCCAGGGTCACATGTTTTCGAAAGCCAATGCTTCATCCAGTCTCGGATCCGATGATGGAATCAGGGAACACCGCCGCAGACCGATACAGGTTCCGGCGATCAGAAGTCCGATCATTCCAGCGAGTGCCGTGAAGTTGGTGACCGTCAGGTTCCAGCCCACGGATATGGTCCCGGCATCCACGCCATCAACGAGCTCCTGCAGTGAGGTTGCGTCATGCACGACCTGTGGAGACATCGCAGGCATCACGAGCCAATAGACATCCACAATCATCATCAGAAGCATCCAGACCGCAATGCCAGCAAGCATGTTCTTCCATCGCTTCGGCCATCTGGACACCAGCAGAAGGAATGGCAGCACGAAGTGCCCGAGAATCAGCAACAGTGATACCCATTTCCAGGCCCCGAGCTGACGGGGAAGGAACCAACCTGTTTCAATCGGGATGTTCGCGTACCAAATCAACATGTACTGGCTGTAGCCGATGTAGGCCCAGAAAACGACTCCGAATGCAAAGAGGAGCTTGCCGAGGTCCTGATAGTGCTCTCGAGTAATCATTCCCTGCAGCCGCCCCGTGGACTGCAGAAAACAGCCAAACAGGATCAGACAGGAGAAAAATCCAGTCAGACTCACGGCAAACCAGTACACACCGAACATGGTGCTGAACCAGGTTGGCTGGAGTGTCATGACCCAATCAACACCCGCAAACGTCTGGGAAAGGCCATAAAGGAGGATGCCGACCGGAGCCGCAGCCTGCATTCGACGGGATCTGGCAGGATCGCCATCCCCATCCTGCCTCATTGACTGCCCGACGAAGAACTGGGCCAGTGCTGCCCAGATGACGAGATAGCAGATGGCTCGAATGGACCAGAAGGTTGGATCCAGATAGCCGGCCTTCTTCTGAAGGACGGTGTCATGCGCGACGACGGCTGGATCCGCCCAGGGATACAGAACCGCCCCATCACCTGTCCATACAAGAATGATGATTGGAACAAATGCGATCCAGAGCCATCGCAGATTGCTTGCGAAACCCTCGGCCAGGCGACGGACCGTGACGGACCATCCCGCTCGAGTGATGTGCTGAAGCATGACGAAGAACAGGCCACCGAGTGAGATCCCGGTGATGACCATGAAGGCGAAGAGGTAGGACATCCAGAAGTTGGTCCATCCACTTTCATCCTCACCGAGCACGATGGTGGCTGCAATGCCACCAAGACCGACAAGACCTCCGATGATGACTCCGGCAGGCGCCAGACCACCCATTCGATTCATGCTGTTGCCGGCAACATTCATGACTGGCCGCCCTCTCCATCATTGCCGCCATCGGCACCTTCAAGATCGTCTTCCATCTTGATCCGACGTTCCGGAAGCGAGTCCGCTCCGGAAACGGATTCATCACTGGCATCTCCTGCGACCTGAAGCGCCTGGACATAGGCCACGATGGCCCAACGATCGGCGACATCGATCTGGGAGGCATACCCCGCCATGTTGTTCTTGCCATTGCTGATCGTGTAGAAGATCTGGCCGACCGGCTGGTCGATGATGGCTTCCTCATGGAGGTTCTTCGGCTGTACCCAGGTCGTACCGTTGTTGATGTCGGCTGACAGGTTCAGCAGTTTCATCGCACGCTGATGCACCAGGCCATCACCCTCTCCGGTGACGCCATGGCACGGCAGGCAGTAGATCATGTAGCGTTCCCGGCCACGCTCGAGCAGATCCATGTCCAGGCTGACCTGTGACGGATACGTCGTCGAGTACGCCCCATCCACCGTACCGAGGTGGAAGTGGGTATCGCCGATCATCTGATCTCGAGCCACCGTACCTGGCACAGGCTGTCGCATGGAGCGGCCATCCTTGAACAGGATGTTCTGCTGCTGCCCCTTGTACTTCGGCTGATTGTCCATGTTCTGGATCAGATGGATCCGGCGGGAATCCCGAGGGGTCGAACGGGCACGGATGATGAGTGCCGGCGGAATCAACGCCACGCACGTCATGAGAATGGCCACGTAGAAGAAGCCGCGAGGCAGCTTCCAGAGCAGGAAGTCGGATTGTCGCTTGGGTCCGGACGACACGGCTCAGGCCTCCAACTCGATGATGGCATCCGGCTTGAGGGACTCGAGGAACTCCTCGGTTCTCGGGCGGACGAATTTCGGATCTTGACTCTCGATCACCAGATAGAAACGGTCATCCGTCAACCGCTTCATCTTGGGTGACTTGAGTACCGGGTGATAGAGACATGGCAGCTTGTTGAGAAGCAGCATGCCTCCCACAGTCGTCAATGCCGAAAGAAGCACCGTCACCTCGAAGATGACTGGCACGAAGGCCGGCAATGACAGCAGCGGCTTGCCGCTGACCTCGAACTGATATCCGACGACCGGAACGATCGCCCAGATGTTCAACTCCAGTGAGTTGGTGAAGACCTGGAGAATGACGGCGGCACACATGCCGGTCAGTCCTCCGAAGAAGACCAGAATCGGCAGGATGGTGTGCTTGATACCCATCGCGAAGTCGAGGCCGTGGACGGGGAATGGCGTGTGGCAGTCCCACCAGCGATACCCGGCAGCATTGACCTTCTTGGCGGCTTCCATGATCGCAGCCGGCGAAGAAAACTCCGCGGAGAGCCCCCAGAGCTTCGGGGTTTCCGTCTCGACACTCATGTCATCGATGACCATCGCGTCTGGCATGGCCTCTGTTCTGGCTGGAGACGTTGTCATGACTTCACCTCCTCATGCCCGTGGTCGTGGTCGTGATCATGTCCTGCATGCGGATCGGCTTCCGGCATGACGGCCTTGATCTCGGCAATGGCCAGGATCGGCAGATACCGGATGAAGAGCAGGAAGAGGGTCATGAACAGACCGAAGCTTCCGAGGAAGGTCAGCACATCGACCCATGTCGGCTCGAACCAGCCCCAGCTGCTGGGAAGGAAATCGTTGGCCAGCGACGTCACCGCAATGACGAACCGCTCGAACCACATTCCGATGTTGACCAGCAGAGATGCGAAGAAGAGGACCCAGATGTTTCGTCGACACCACTTGAACCAGAAGATCTGGGGCGTGATGACGTTGCAGGAGATCATGATCCAGTACGCCCATGCGTACTGTCCGAAGGCCCGGTTGATGAAGGCGAACTGCTCGTAGACCTCGCCGGAGTACCACGCCATGAAGAATTCCATGCCGTAGGCGTAACCGACCATCGTTCCGGTGAGGAGGATGATCTTGGCCATGTTCTCCATATGGCGGAGCGTGATGAAGTTCTTCAGTCCCCACAGCTCTCGTGCGGGAATGGCCAGCGTCAACACCATGGCGAAACCACTGAAGATCGCACCGGCCACGAAGTAGGGCGGGAAGATCGTGGTATGCCAGCCGGGAAGCTGGGAAACAGCGAAGTCGAATGAAACGATCGTATGAACCGAAAGCACCAGCGGCGTCGCCAGGGCGGCCAGGAGAAGATAGGCACGCTCGTAACGGTGCCAGTGACGCATGCTGCCGCGCCAGCCCAGTGCGAAGACGCCGTAGGCAACGGCCTTGATCTTGTTGGTGGCACGGTCCCGAAGGGTCGCCAGATCAGGAACCATTCCGATGTACCAGAAGACGGCTGAAACCGTGAAGTAGGTACTCACGGCAAAGACGTCCCAGAGCAGCGGACTTCTGAACTGCGGCCA
Organism: Phycisphaerae bacterium; assembly: GCA_002702575.1. Classification (GTDB taxonomy): domain Bacteria; phylum Planctomycetota; class Phycisphaerae; order Phycisphaerales; family SM1A02; genus UBA1668. The sequence continues at coordinate 72,713 of PAAJ01000022.1, forward strand.
CATGGACATCTGGTTTGGAATCGGGAACAACCAGTACGCCAGCCAGACACGACCGATGTGGATTCCCGGGAACGTACCGGCGCAGATGACCGCGAAAATCGTCATGGCCTCTGCAAATCGATTGATGGAGGTTCGCCACTTCTGACGGAACAGGAACAGGATGGCGGAGATCAGGGTTCCTGCATGGCCGATACCGACCCAGAAGACGAAGTTGACGATCGGGAAACCCCACATGACGGGGTTGTTGTTTCCCCAGACACCGACACCCGTCAAGATGAGATAGCCGATCAGAAGACCCAGCATGCCCGCGAGTGCGGAGGAAATCGCCATGGTTGCGTACCACGCGAACGGCGGCTTCTTCGCCTCGTTCACTCGGCAGATTTCCGAGGTCACCGTATCGAAGGACGTGTGATTCAGCACCAGAGGCGGACGCCCACTGGTTTGATCCACAGTCGTGTTGTCAACAGGAAGTGTGGTCATCAGTGATCCTTGCTCCCTGCGGAGTGGTCGTGGCCATGATCATCCCCATGGTGATCATCATGATGATCGCCGTGTCCTCCGTATCCGCCGTGGCTGCCGTGGCCGTGACCACCGTGCCCATGGAAATCATCCGGATAACGCTCGCCTTCGACCGCGTTGTAGACCCTGGCGAGGTACCGATTTCGAGGCTTGATGTTCAATTCACCGAGCAGTTCGTAGGAACGACTGTCAGCATGAGCCTTCGAGACCTTGGACTCCGTATCCATGAGATCGCCGAACACGATCGCATCCGTCGCACAGGTCTGTGCACAGGCTGGAGTGATCGTGCCGTCCGGGATGGAGAGCCGGATACCAGAAGCCTTTTCAGCCTCCGGCTTCTTGACCCATGCATTCTTGGCCTTGATCTTGGCGGCTTCGATTCGCTGGGTGCAGAACGTGCACTTCTCCATGACACCACGCATGCGAACAGTCACTTCAGGATTGAACTGCATGCGTCGAAGTGGATCGTTCCCACTCTGGCGACGAAGGTAGTAACTCGGCTGAACCTGGAGCATTCCGGTCTCACGGAGCGGCTCCCTGCGGAAGTAGTCGAAGTAATTGAATCGCCGGACCTTGTAAGGACAGTTGTTCGAGCAGTACCGCGTGCCAACGCACCGGTTGTAGACCATCACATTGAGGCCGTCCATGTCGTGGACCGTGGCGGCGACGGGACAGACCTGCTCACAAGGAGCGTTCTCGCACATCTGGCACAACATCGGCTGGATGGCGACGCGCTCGGGCTGATCAGTCTCGAACTGGCCGGCACTGCTTTCCTTGAACCGGTAGTACCGATCGATTCGCAGCCAGGACATTTCACGGCCCATCCGGACCTGGTCCTTGCCGACGATTGGAATGTTGTTCTCGGCCTGACAGGCAACCACACAGGCGCCACATCCCGTACAGGCACCCAGGTCGATCGACATGCCCCACTTGAAGCGGGCACCTTCATACTGAAGCTGATCATCCCAGAGTGAAAGCGAATGGATCTTGTGGCCCAGGGAACCGGCGAAACCGGGATTCTTTTCCCAGGTCGTCACATCGGCTTCACGGAAGATCATGGGCAGTCGTTCTTCGATGCCACGACCATCGACCTTGTCCATCGCCCAGTGATTCTGTGTCCGGGCGAGGATGTAACTGCCTTCGATCTTCTCGACGCGGGCCGGTGCCGACCACATGGCGTCGCTGCGTCGCAATGGATAGAAATCGAAGCCCGAGTCGTAGCAGACCCTTCCCTGGAAACGACGGCCGTACCCGAGCGGCAGCGTGATGACATCAGCTGCCTGACCGGTCTCGACGAGTGCTGCGGCTTCGACCGAAGCCGAACCGACCACGACACGAACCATGTCACCGGTCTTGATTCCGAGACGTTTGGCATGGGATGGACCGATGACGACGGCGTTGTCCCAGGTCAGCTTCGAAATGGGATCCGGCAACTCCTGCATCCAGCCGTTGTTGGCAAACCGACCGTCATAGACGCTGTAATCCGATGCAAAGACAGCCGTCGCATCCGATCCTTTCTGCAAGCCTTCGGCCGTGACCTCCGCTCCACGGGAGATCTTGCTGCCGTCGACTCGTGGACTTTCCATGGCCCAGCCACTGTTCTTGACGAAACCGTCATGAAGCAATGATCGCCAACGGGGAGAGAACCCTGCCGATTGATCCTTGGATCCAGAGAGCTCTGCTTCGGTCGTACGGACGATGTCGAAACCGTCGGTGAGCGGCTCGCCAGCGAGCATGGCCAGGAACTGGATGCTGCTGCGACCCTCGAACATCGGAAGGATCAGCGGCTGGCAGATGGTGTAGGTGCCATCCCATGCTCGTCCATCACCCCACTGTTCAAGTGGATGGGTTCTGTTGAGATGCCAGGCGCACAACTGCGAGGTCTCGTTGTCCTCACGGCTGAGATGGATCGTGGTGGGAACATCGCCCAGGCGAGCTGCGAAATCGAGTTCAGCAGGTGCGTCATAGGCGGGGTTGCCGCCGATCATCACCAGTGTCTTGATGCGCTTGGCCTTGATGGACTCGACAAGTTCCGGAAGCGATGCGGTCGTCATGGCTGACGGAGACAGCTTCATGTACGAAACGGTCTTGCCGGCGTTGCCGAGCGACTCGTTGATCAACGCACAGAGATGATGGACGAAGCGAGGCTGACGTGACCCGGCCATCACGACGGATGAACCGGCATGCGACTTGAGATCGGCCACGATGGTGTCGACCTGTGGAGTCTCGATTCCGGAGGATTCGAATGGCGCCGCAATGGACTGGTTGCCAGTGATGGCAGCCGCGACACGTGCTGCGAGAACCGTGATGGCATCGGGCGACAGCGCCAGACGCTCGTCCGCACTGCAGCCCGTGATGCTGAGTGTCGGCTCGGCGATGAAGACGCGGTTCATCTTCGCATGACCATCTTCCATCTTCGGACGACGGCCCTTCGCCCATTCCTTTGACAACCTGAGTTCATCAGGATGCTGTCCAAGGAAATCGCAGTCGAAGGAGACGATCACATCGGCTTGGGAAAGATCATGCCTTGCACGCCAGTTGCCTGTGAACGCATGATCCAGGCCGGCTGACGCCGCGGTATCCGCCAAGGGCTCCCAGGTGACCCAGGTCGCCTTGGGATAGCGCTTGCGAAGCTGTCGTTGCAGTCGTTCGATACTCGGTGAAGTCGTGGCTTCCGAAAGGAACCAAAGACCTTCACCATCCACATCGGCCAACCCGTCGAAATGCGGTTTGGCCCATGAATCGAAAGCCTTCCAGTTGGATGGCTTCGGTTCTTCGGGGTGTTCCAGTCGATCGATGACGCTGCGACCTCGATCCGGGTCATACAGATCGAGAATGGACGCCTGCGTGAAGGACGTGGATGCGCCGAGAATGTTGGGATCGGAATCGTTGCCTTCGATCTTCGTGGGACGACCGTCATAGCTCGTCACCAGAATGGATGAGGCCACACCACCAAGCTCGAGCATCGAGGCGTAGTAGCGTGCCTCTGAAGGCATCGTTCCTTCCGGACGATTCGCATACGGAGCGATCTTCTCTTCGGGCCATCGACGACAACCACCGATGCCCATCCCGGCCAGGGCCATGGACGCACCCATGATCCGGAGGAAATGACGTCGATCGCCGCCATCAAGCAGTTCCGAAGCACCGGAGGGAAACTCTCGATGCATGAATGAGCGGAACTCGGGAGTGTCCGCCACCTCGTCCAGACTGCGCCAGTAGGTCTGGCCGTTGTTGTTGCCATTGCCTAGCGATGACATGTTGAGCAGTCCTGTGACGGTTGAAGTTGATTGATCTCAGCCCACTTGGTGCCTTCGGCGATCCGCTCGGCATCCGTCATGGCCCATCCCCATTCCAACTGGGTCACCAGGTCCGGATCTCGAAGATGTGGCTCGGGTTCGCGGTGACAGTCGAGACACCATTTCATGCTCAATGGCTCAACCTGGTGAACCACTTCCATCGTGTCGATTCGACCGTGGCACTCAACACAGCTGACGCCTCGATTGACGTGCGCTGCATGATTGAAATACGCGTAATCAGGCAGATCATGGACTTTGATCCACTCGACCGGCATGCCCGTTTCATAACTCTCATAGAGCGGCTTCAGCTTCTCGCTGTTCGGGTGCACCTGGAGGTGACAGTTCATGCAAGTCTGAGTCGGTGGGATCGCTGCATAAGCGGAGTGTTCAACGGTGTTGTGACAGTACCGGCAGTCGATTCCGAGTTCACCTGCATGTACAGCGTGACTGAATGGAATGGGCTGTGTCGGCATGTAACCAACGTCGGTTGTCCTGGGACTGAAACCCCATGCAACCATGAAGACGACGTATGGTGGCGCCGTCAGGGCGAATACGATGATCGCCGGCAAAAGCAGGTTTGACCATCGCGGAAAGACAAAGTGGTATCGGCCCATATGCTGAACCCGGAGACCTGTCCGGACATCCTGTGAAAAAAATCACGAAGTTGCTAAGACATAGTTTCGGTGCCATGGGACGGGAAGTCAAGTATGCCCCACCCCGACAAGGAATGCTGCAAGTCGGTGCAGAGTCTCTACTTGAGATTGATTCTCAATACCGCGAAAAGTATACACCAGAGCCACTTGGCTTGAAAGCCATATGATCTCGCCTCGATGTTTGATACTCACTGCCATCTCACCTTTCCAGATCTGCACGAGCAGGTCGAGGCGGTCCTGAGCAGGGCTCGGGAAAAAGGCGTTCTGGGGGCCATTACCGTCGCCACTGGCTGCCATGATGCTCCCAGCTGCCTGGACCTCGCCCACCGTTTTCCCCAGGTCTGGTGTACCAGTGGCGTCCACCCCCATCAGGCGAGTGAAACCGCTGACTGGAATCTGATCCGCCGCATTGCAGAAGATCCTAAATGCGTTGCCTGGGGCGAGTTAGGGCTCGACTGGCACTACCCAGACCCCCCCCGGGAAGACCAGATCAAATGCCTGGAAGCCCACCTGGACGTGATCGAATCCGCACGGGATGACGGACTGGAGAAACCCATCGTCGTTCATTGCCGAAAATCGCTCGATGATCTCCTGGAGGTTTTCCGCAAACGAGACCTCCCACCGGATCGCTTTGTCTTTCACTGCTTCACAGGAACACCCGAGGAAGCGGCCACCATCATCGAATTCGGCTCGTGGATCAGCTTCACCGGCGTGGTCACTTTCGCATCGGCGCCGGAAGTGGCCGAAGCCGCCAAGCTGGTTCCACTTGATCGCCTGATGGTCGAGACCGACAGTCCGTTTCTCAGCCCCGAACCCGTCCGGAAGATTCGGCCGAACGAGCCTGCCCATGTCGCCTTGATCGCGCGTTTTCTCGCATCGCTTCGGGGTGTTGACTATGACTCCTTCGAAGCCATGGTGGATGCCAACGCTGCACGCTTCTTCAATCTCACGATTCCAGAGTGATTCGTACCTCGTGCCCGGAGCCTTCAATGCGCGTCGTCTCACTGGTCCCATCCGCAACTGAACTGCTCTGCACCGCAGGTGGAGAGGATCTGCTGGTCGGGAGAAGCCATGAATGCGACTGGCCAGCCACCATCATGAATCGACCGATCCTCACGGCGCCTCGCATCAATGCCAGCGCACCCGCTGACATCGATTCGGAGGTGTCAACGGCTCGAGAGGATGGCCAGTCTCTCTATGAGCTCGATGTCGAACTGCTTTCATCACTGCAACCGGATGTGATCATCACCCAGGATCTCTGTGGCGTGTGCTCGATCGATCTCGACAGTGTCCGCGAGGTTGCCCGCACCCTTCCGGGCGATCCCCAGATCCTCAGCCTGAATCCAAGGTGCATGGAAGATGTCTTTGATGATCTCCTGCGAATCGGCAAAGTCTGTGCGATTGAAGAACACTCAAGGGAATCGCTTGCTGCGCTCAGAGAACGATGGTGGAACGCCCAGGATTTCGTGAATGCCTATCTCGATGGACCCCAGGTCGCTGTCATCGAATGGACGGATCCGCTTTATGTCGCAGGACACTGGACACCGGACATCGTTGTGGCTGCAGGCGGAGAACATGCCATCAACGGATCCGGGGAGGTCTCCCGCAGAATCAGTCCCGAAGATCTGCTCGAACATCTTCCGGAACGAGTCGTGATCTGCCCGTGTGGCAGAACATTGGAAGAAGCCGCACAGGATGCCGCCCAACTGCAAAAGGAAAGCTGGTGGTCGCTGCTGCCGGCAGTTCAGGACAATCAGGTGATGCTGGTTGATGGCAACGCGATGTTCAGTCGACCCGGAACACGTCTGGTCGATGCGATGGAATGGATGACGAGTTGGCTCCAGGATCGTCCAGATCTTCGTCCTCGAAATTTTCCCGCAGTTCGCCTCGATGCAGCGGATTGAACGTCTTGTTCCGATTGCTGCCCTGATCCGCTTCCGGAAGCCTGTAGTCCTTGATGGAATTGATCACGACGGGGATCCGGATGACCTCCTCACCGAGGACAGCCTTGATCATGGTTTCCCTTGACTCGGCGTCATCGGGAATCGTCACCTTGAGTGTCGTTCGCTCGAGTGCTGGAAGACCGCGCGCGTCATTGGCCGCCCGAACCTGTTTCCAGGGCGCCACATCGACCTCGATTCCATCCGGGGGTTCGATTCGTGGAACCAGACGTGGCTGATCATCCCATTGCTCCATGGCCAGGGTGACCGGACGGGTCTCACCGGGTCGCATCCGCAGACCTCTTGGCTCGACGATCAGAGGATTCACCAGCCGGGCGGCCGCCTCGACACTCAGCCGCATCGGCGACGCCTCCTCGAAGGTGATCGTGATATCCGCTTTCTCCCGTGTCGAACGCTTCAGACTCATTCGAACGGGAATCTCCGCATAGCCATCCGCTGGAATCGCTTTCTCGTACGGCGTGATCTCCGTACACCCGCAGCTGGCGGTGACCTTTCGAATCATCAGAGGCTCGCCCGTCTTGTTCTTCAACTTGAAGATGTGAGCCGGCGTATGCGTTGGAACATCACTGAGCAGAATGGTTCCGAAGTCGTGATGACGTTTGCCGGAAAGAGGCGGTGCCATGATCATCTGGATCACAAGCCAGACCAGAATGGCCAGCGCCGCCAGCCCGAGAACGACGATCAGCCCTGCCAAGGGGCGGCGTCTGCCGTGATGTTGAGTGGCTGGAGTCGACATGCGTGGGAGGAATGATAGTCTCGCAGGGACTGCCGGGATGGCAGTCGTTCAATCGCCTTGCCCCCCTGAAGGGCCCTTGAAGGGCGATCGAACTGGCATCCGGATTGCATCCTTCAGATGGGGCCCAGGGGCTGCATCCAGATACGCTCCCCCCAGTCAGGAGTTCACGAACGATGAACATGGATCGATTCACAACGATGGCCCGACAGACCCTCTCCACAGCGCAGACGCTGGCCATCGATTCACAGCATTCCGAACTGTCCCCGCTGCACGTCCTGGCGGCGATGCTGTCCGATGACAAGAGCATTGCGACGGACATCATCGAACACGCCGGACGAAAACCGGCGGCCATCTCGGACGTGGTTGATGCGGCACTGTCGAGACTTCCCCGGGTCAGCTCCAATACCGGTTACGTACCGCAGACAAGCCCGGCGCTGATCAACGTGCTCAATGAGGCCCGCAAGCTCGCGGCCTCAATGGATGACGGATACACCTCGCAGGAACATCTGCTCCTTTCACTCAGCGATGTCCCATCGCCAGCGCGTGATGCCATCCTGTCCGTCGGACTGGACACCGGCTCGCTTCGTGACGCAGTCGATTCGATTCGAAAAGCATCCGGCGTCGAATCGATCGACGATGCAGAAGCCGAATCCAGCTTCGAAGCACTCAAGAAATACGGCATTGATCTGAATGCCCAGGCGCTTTCCGGCAAGCTGGATCCCGTCATCGGTCGCGACGAAGAGATTCGACGATGCATGCAGGTCCTCAGTCGCCGCACGAAGAACAATCCGGTACTCATCGGTGAACCCGGCGTGGGCAAGACGGCGATCGCGGAAGGACTGGCACAGCGAATCGTCGATGGCGACTGCCCGAGTTCACTCCGGGAATCGAGGATCATCGCGCTGGATGTCGGGCAGCTGCTCGCCGGGGCGAAGTTCCGAGGTGAATTCGAAGATCGGCTCAAGGCCGTTCTGCGCGAAGTCATCGCAAGCGAAGGCCGCATCATTCTGTTCATCGATGAACTGCACACGATCGTTGGAGCCGGTGCTGCCGAAGGCGCCGTCTCGGCGGGGAATCTCCTGAAGCCCGCACTGGCTCGAGGCGAGCTGCATGCGATCGGTGCGACGACACTGGATGAATATCGCAAACACATCGAATCCGATGCTGCATTTGAACGACGCTTTCAACCGGTCTTTGTCGATGAACCCTCCGTCGAAGACACCATCGCGATTCTGCGAGGTCTGAAGCAGCGGTATGAAGCTCATCATGGCATCCGGATCCAGGATGGCGCCATCGTGTCGGCGGCCACGATGAGCCATCGTTACATCTCGGACCGCTTTCTTCCGGACAAGGCGATCGATCTGCTGGATGAAGCTGCTTCAAGGCTGCAGCTCGAGAATGATTCCGTCCCTGCCGAAATGGACGAGCTGCGACGACGAATCATGCAACTGGAGATCGAACGCGAAGCACTCAAGATGGAAAAGGATGACGCTTCCAAGGAACGTCTGGATCAGGTGGAATCACAGCTGTCCAGCCTCGAGGAGGAGAACCATGCGTTGACAGCTCGATGGGAAGTCGAGAAGTCCGAGCTTGACGAGATCAAGCTCGTCAAGGAAGAGGTGGATGCCGCACGAACCGAACTGGAACGGGCCCAGCGGGTCGGCGATCTCGAGAAAGCCGCAAGAATCCAGTACGGAACGCTGCCTGAGCTCGACGCGAGATTGCACGAGGCCGAAACGACGCTGGCGACTCGTCAATCCGAAGGCAAGGCATTGGTCCGTGAGGAAGTCGACTCGGAACAGATCGCCGAAGTCGTAGGCAAGTGGACCGGGATTCCCGCGGCCAAGCTCGTGGAAAGTGAACGGGCCCGTCTCCTGAACATGGAGGATGAACTGCGGAAGCGTGTGGTCGGACAGGAACTGGCCGTGACGGCTGTCAGTGATGCCGTTCGTCGCAACCGTGCTGGTCTGGACGAAGCCTCCCGTCCGATCGGTTCGTTCCTGTTCCTCGGACCCACTGGTGTCGGCAAGACCGAGCTGTGCAAGTCGCTGGCCGAGTTCCTGTTTGACACGGAGGACTCGCTGGTCCGCATCGACATGAGCGAATACATGGAGCAGCATGCCGTGGCGCGTCTGATCGGAGCACCTCCCGGATACGTCGGCTACGAGGAAGGTGGTCGACTGACCGAAGCGGTGAGAAGACGCCCCTATTCGGTGGTGCTGTTCGACGAAATGGAGAAGGCACACCCGGATGTATCCAATGTGCTTCTCCAGGTGCTGGATGATGGCCGTCTGACGGACGGGCACGGTCGCACCGTCGATTTCACGAACACGATCATCGTGATGACGAGCAATCTCGGCTCACACGAGTTGCTGGAGATGACTGAACGAGGTGATTCCCAGGAGTCCATTGAAAACAGGATGCTGGAGATCCTCAAGGGATCACTCCGACCCGAGCTGCTCAACAGAATCGATGAAACCATCGTCTTCCATCAGCTGGATCGTGACATGCTCGGCGAAATCGTCCGAGTGCAACTTCAGGACTTCACGGATCGACTGTCCCAGCGGGGTCTTGAACTGGATATCAGCGAGGATGCGATCACCATGATCGCGGAAGCCGGCTGGGATCCCCAGTTCGGTGCACGGCCGCTGAAGCGGGTGATGCAGAAGCAGCTTGAAAACGCCATCGCAACCCGCATCCTCTCCGGAGATGTTCTTCCGGGCGACACCGTGGTCGTCGGTGCGGAGAACGGCGAGTGCACATTCAACGTCAAGAGACATGAAGTCCCGCAGTCCAGGTCGGCGGCTGCCACCTAGACGACTCCACATCAAATCGGACGGGATCCTACAATCGCGATCATGAGACTGCTCACGATCCTTCCACTGCTGGCCTTCACCGGATGTGCGACGCAACCCGCCTTCACACCTGCCGAACGGCTGGCGGGTCAATGGACCTGTGCACTGGATGGAAGCCGGGTACACCTTCTCCCGGACGGCCAGTGGACCTACTTCTTCATCAACGAGGATGGACCCGTCATCCGGCCCGGTTCTTTCGAAGCGACCTGGAAGACCGTTTCATTCCAGTCGGATGAAGGCGATTGTGCCGGCATCATCGGTGAGTATGGGTATGAGCTCTCGAGAGACACCCTTCTGTTCACCTTGAAGAAGGATGACTGTCCGTTCCGGGAAACCCGCATGGAGTATGCGTGGACCCGAATGATGACTCCGGACATCCCCGCTGTCCGCGAGGGTGAACTCGAAGCCGTCAAGGAAGAAGAGTAGTCAGAGACCGCGTGCTGCCGAGAGGTACGCTTCGTACGACGTTCGCAGTTCACGGACCGTATCACCGCCGAACTTATCGAGCAGGGCACCGGCGATCTCGAAACCGACCGCATTCTCCATCACCACACTGGCTGCGGACACGGCACAGACATCACTGCGTTCGTAGTCGCTGTGTTCGGAGGATTTGGTCCTCAGATCGACACTGGGCATCCCCCGAAGCAACGTACTGATCGGTTTCATGGCACCCGTGACCACAATGGGCATTCCATTGGTCATGCCACCTTCGATACCACCAGCATTGTTTCGCTCACGCATGAACCCGAGCAGCGGGGTGTCTCTCAGGGAATCGTCGTACGCGATCGGATCATGCACATCCGAGCCTCGCCTTGATGCCACTTCTCGCCCCATGCCGATCTCGACGGACTTGAAGGCCTGGATCCCCATGACCGCAGCGGCAATCCGGGCATCCAGACGGTCCGCCAGCGTGACGCAACTGCCAAGCCCCACCGGACACCCGAAGACATGGACCTCGCAGAGTCCACCCACGGTGTCCTTGTCGACCTTGGCGGCTCGAATGACTTCGATCATCTTCTTCGTCGCGGCGTCGTCCGGGCTGTAGACCTCGGAGGCTTCTCGTGCGGCACGAAGCGAATCGACATTGGCTGGTTCGACCACGACATCCGTGACGACTTCCTGGACACTGCGGACGAAACCGAAGACCTCGATCCCCACTTCACGCAAGAGACAACGCGCAACGGCCCCGGCTGCTGTTCGAGCTGCCGTTTCTCTCGCACTGGCACGTTCCAGCGTGTTTCGACAGTCGTCCGTCAACCACTTGATGCTGCCCGCCAGATCGGCGTGTCCGGGCCGTGGCCTGTGGACCGGCGGTGTTCGTTCCAGATCGTCCAGCCGGCTGTCCTTGTTCGGAATCTGGACGACCAGAGGTGCACCGGTCGTCTGCCCCGATCGAACACCACCGAGAAACGTCGCCGTGTCCGTTTCGATCCGCTGTCGGCCACCTCGTCCATAGCCGCCCTGTCGACGCTTCAACTCGGTGTTGATGAAATCGATGTCCAGGTCCAGGCCGGCGGGAAAGCCCGTGATGACCGCCAGGCCGCAGGGGCCGTGGGATTCACCGGTGGTCACGCAGTTCAAGGTGGTCATGTGAGTGTGCATGCTACCACCGCTGACCGCATGTGAATGAACGGGCTCCCGAAGCCGCCTGAACCCGACATGACTATGATCCCAGCGTGTCAGATCTCACACCACGCCAGATCGTCTCCGAACTCGACCGGCACATCATCGGCCAGGAACAGGCCAAACGTGCCGTCGCGGTCGCCGTCCGCAACCGATGGCGACGTCGTCAACTGGACCCGGAGCTCGGTCGGGAGGTCGTCCCCCGGAACATCGTGATGGTGGGACCGACCGGTGTCGGCAAGACCGAAATCGCCCGGCGGCTCGCCCGGCTCGTGAAGGCACCCTTCGTCAAGGTCGAGGCCAGCAAGTTCACCGAAGTCGGCTATGTGGGCCGCGATGTCGAATCGATGATTCGCGACCTGCTGGAGATCGGCATCAAGATGGTGCGACAGGAGCACGCCGAGTCCGTGCGAGTGACCGCTCAGGCCGCCGTTGAAGAACGCCTCGTCACGCTCCTGCTCGGCGATGAATCCAATGACAACACGGACGACTCCCATGAGTTCGTTCGAAAACGAATGCGGGAGAAACTCGACTCGGGCAGCCTGGATGACCGGGAGATCGAGATCAGTGTCCGCGACAACACACCGATGCCTGCGATCAACATGGTCGGCATGGATCAGATGGACTCCGGCATGAGCTCTCTGCTCGAGAATCTCGTCCCGGAGCGTCGAAGCCGAAGACGTGTCACGGTTGATCGCGCCCGGACACTGCTTCTGGATGAAGAAACCGAAAAGCTTCTCGATCAGCAGAAGATCATCGAACAGGCCATCGAGCGGAGCGAGACCGCTGGCATCGTCTTCATCGACGAGATCGACAAGATCGCGGCAAATGACCGACAGGGCAACGCCGACGTCAGTCGCCAGGGAGTCCAGAGGGATCTGCTCCCCATCGTCGAGGGAAGCGCTGTCAATACGCGGCACGGCGTCGTCAACACCGATCAGATTCTGTTCATTGCGGCCGGCGCCTTCCACGGCACCTCCGTCAGCGATCTGATGCCCGAACTCCAGGGACGTTTCCCGATTCGTGTGGAACTCGCGGCACTCACGCGGGACGACTTCAAGCGAATCCTCACGGAACCCGATGCCGCCATCACTCGACAGCAGATCGCGCTGCTGGATACCGAAGGACTCACGATCACCTTCACCCCCGAGTCGATCGATGCCATGGCTGATCTGGCGGCGGAAGCCAACGCCACGATGGAGAACATCGGCGCCCGACGATTGATGACGGTGATGGAACAGGTGTTCGAGGAGATTTCCTTCGATGCCTCGGAACGTGTTGCAGAGGGTCATGACACGCTGGTCATCGAGGAATCGTTCGTGCGGGAACGACTCGCACCGCTGCTGCAGGACGAAGACCTCGGCCGGTTCGTTCTCTAGAAGGCCGAACGATTCATCGCATCAGGGACGCCCAGGCGTCCATCGGCGCATCCTGCCCCGTCCATGTCCTGAACTGCCTGGCTGCCTGAGCCAGGAACATGGCATCACCCGTCAAGACCTTGGCACCTCTGTCGCAAGCCTGCTTGATCAAGGGTGTCTGAAGAGGTGCATAGACCGCATCGAACACGACGACCGTGTCACTCAGGACATCCAGCGAACCACCCAGCTCATCCAGGGGCGATCTGTCGGGTCCGGGACCACCTTCCATGCCGAGCGTGGTCATGTTGATCACGGCATCGAATCCTTCGTCAGCCTGCGGTCCGCCCGACTGGTATTCGATTGATACGGCATCGTCCATTCGCGATTTGACGTCTTTCACCAGTTCCATCGCCCTGTCCTCGGAACGATTGAAGACGACGACTTCCGCACCCTCCATCAAAAGACCGATCGCGGCACCTCGTGCCGCCCCGCCGGCACCGAGCAAGGCGATCTTCGAATCCTTGATGGGCATGACCCCCCGCAAAGGCGCCAAGACCCCCTCGGTATCGGTGTTGTCAGCAACCAGAGAACCATCGGGGAGCACCGCCAAGGTGTTGGCGGCTCCACATCGATGCACCATGGGGGTGAGCGTTCCACCGACTTCCTCGACGAATCTCGCCAGATGTTCCTTGTGGGGCGTCGTTACCGCCAGGCCCGACAGATTGAGCGTCTCATGATCCAGCATGCACGCCAGTGATGCCTTGAAGGATTCCCATCCATCCACAACGGGCATCGGAACCATCACGCCATCGAAGCCGACATGACTGAAACCGGTGTTGTGCAGCAATGGGCTCCTGGAATGTTCGACGGGATCACCGAGGACTCCGAAGACTCTGGTGGAAGACGTGATCGCATCGAATCGATAGGTGTCTCTGAGTTGCTGCAGCGACAGCTGACCCGGTGCCGTTTCCTGATCGGATCCGGGAGATGCGAATGTCAGGAGACCACCGAACTTGCCGGTGAGCACACGTGTCATCACGCCAAACCGATCCATGCAGATGGCGATCATGGGACCTCCGGCATCCTCGACAAGATCGAATGCTTCAAGTGAATCCCGGATCGAACGGGCACGCCAGGCCATCTTGACGATGGAGACATCATCTTCAGCCCACATCACATCCAGCTGTCGCGCCAGATCGGCCGGCCGCCCTTCGAAATCATGTGAAGAGAGAATGAGTCCACACTCACCTGCACCGAGCAGTTCACCGGCTGCGATTCTGAGTTCGCGATCCGATCGCCAGGCGGCTGACTCGACATCGACGTAGCGTGGCACCACGCCGGCGGTCACCAGTGAACGAAACAGACCCGGGCGATCCGGTTCGATGCCGAATGCCTGACCGCCCTCTTCCTGAATTCGACAGGTGAGGATGCATGGAAGGGGTGATTGCTCGATCAGGGTCCGACAGGCACAGAAACCCGCTTCGTCCTCACAGAGCGGATCCACACGCCACTCGACGAGATTGGCGCCGTTCTGTGCTGCGGCGCCGGCCGCCATGAGCGCAGCCTCGACCCCGACCGGATCCTCGACCATGATGGAAACCGCAATCAGCGACACGGCCCAATGGTACCGACATAGACTCCTCATCATGCATGACGACGAATCAGCCTTTCTCGAACAGGCCAACGCACATCTTCATACATGGACCAGCGGCGACTTGAGGTTCGATGAACACATCCGTCCCATCCGGTTCGTCTTCGCACCGGACGGACGTCTGGTCGCACCGATGATGGTGGCGATGCTCCAGGCTGCGGAAACGGTCGTTCATGTGCCGGTTGCGGACGATACGGCCATGGAACTGCTCGTGACCCTCGAGGAATTCGACGAGGAGGGGCCCGATGGCCGCCTGGCCGACCGCTGGCGCATCTATCACGGAGATCCGCCGGATGTTCACTGGGCATACATGAACATCGATCTCGCCCGATTTCATGGCATGGTGATCGATGGCGAAGCACTTCAGCAACCCAATCCGTTCACGGAGATCGAACCGGCCCTCTGTGGCCGCATCAATCGTGAACACGGCAATGCGATCCTCTCGACGGTCGTTCGGCTGCTTGATATCGAAGCGGAAGATCCCAGACTCGTGGGAATCGATCCGTGTGGGATTGACATCCGTGCGAAGTTCGACGTCGTTCGACTTCCATTCGATTCCATGGTTCAGGAGACGGAGGACGTCGAGAACGCCGTCTCCCACCTGCTGGGAATTCAATAATCCCAGTCAGTCAATGGACGCGGCAGTCGAATGAGCTGATCGAGTCTGCCCAACAGTTCACCAGGCGCATCGATGCTGTCGGTAATCGCCAGTCCTGAAACAGCACTGACACCCAACCACAGACGAGTAAAAGCGCCGACAGTGGTCTTCATCGTGGGCAGATCCGAATCGCGTCCAGACACTGCGGATGACGTGTCCCCCAACGTGATGATCCAGTCACCACCACAACCCTTCCAGTTCGAATGCTCCGGAAGATAGGCCTGGATGGGATCTTCAAGTTCCAGATTGAACCGCACCTCCGGACCCGGAAGACTGAAGGCTTCGACGCAACGAGGAAGATCACAGATGCGATGTTGCTGATAGGCAGCTGATGTGTTCTTCACCGCGTAGTCACTGCCTTGAACCCGACCCGCCTGGCGAAACGGGCGCGAGAGCAGTTGCTGAATCTGGACTTCCGGTGGATCCGGAATTCGAACGCCTCGAACCTGATCTCCGAGACTTCTCAGAACAGACAGCAGTTCCATGAACTCGGATCGTGTGTTCCAGACCATCCACTCGACCCAGTATGGACCGAATTCATTCTTGTCATTCGAGTCCAGCCACATGTGATGGGTCAACACACCATCCGCATTCCGGAAGCCGAGCCCGAATCCCCCATCCGCTTCCAGACAGTCCAATCCAGTGATGCCCGGAGGCACGATATCCACCCGACCATGAACCGGTCTCCGGTTCAGGCGAGCGGCATGCATCTCTTCGTAGTCATCCACACCCAGGCGATGAGGTGCACGTTCCAGTGAAGGCACCTGCAGTGAGTTGGGATCGACGGTCATGCGACGGATGTAGGACCCGATCCCGAAGCCGATACGGTCGTAGAACCCCTGATCGAAAATTCCAAGAGAAGCGATACAGGCGCCCTCATCGACCGCCAGAGCGATCGATTCCGCCGTCAGTGCCAACGCATGACCGTTCTGCCTGCCGACTCGACCGGCATAGACGCCGACGATCAGGACTGCTGGAAGAGACGCCTTCTGATGCCAGAAGATGGCGGGGCATCGACTGGCGCCCACTTCCATCTCACCATGGACCTCTTCCACGATCGTGTCGCAGGTATCGCAGTAAAGCGATGAGGCTTTCTTGCCGCGATCGCCCTCGATCCACCAGCCGATTTCCTTCCAGATCCGGCAATGATGCTCGAAGTCTCTTTCCTTGTCATACGGACGGGACATGCCTGAACCTCACGTACGACGAAGATGTTCGACGATGTCACTGCTTCCGAGGCCTGGTCGATGCGCCAGAACGCGACATTCGATGCCCAGCTGTTTCACGAGTTCATACTCGTTGATTTCCTCGGGTGCATAGTCGCCACCCTTGACGAAGAGATCGGGCTTGACTGATTCGATGAGGCGATGGGATGTCGGTTCCTCGAATGCGATGACGTAGTCGACGCAACCGAGTTCGGAAAGAATCGCCATGCGATCCGACAAGGCATACACCGGACGACCTTCACCCTTCATCGCCGCCACCTGCTCATCGACGTTGATGCCGACGACCAGGACGTCTCCCTGATTCTTCGCATCGCGGAGATACGCCACATGCCCTGCATGGATCACGTCGAAGCAACCGTTTGTCAGGACGATTCGATGCCCGGCCTGTCGATGAACCGCCAGCTCGACGGCCAGCTCCTCATCGGCACGAACCTTGTCATCCAGGGGCTTCTGGCGACGGAGGATCTCTCGCTGGACTTCGGCCAGTGGAATCGGTCTCGTACCGAAGCAGGCCACCTCGAGACCGGCTGCTGCATTCGCGAACCGCGTCGCATCATGCCAGCCCATGCGGTTGGCTCGAGCAGCGGCCAGCGCCGAGATCACGACATCACCGGCACCCGTCACGTCGTAGACGGAACGGGCTTCCGTCGGAATCACGGCCGGGGATTCACCTTTCACCAGCAGCAAGGCACCGTCCTTGTCCAACGTCAGGATCACGGCCTCGCACTCGAGTTGTTCGGCGAGTCCATTGGCGGCCTCGACCGTCGAAGCCGGCGCACCCGTTGCCAGTTCGGCTTCGGTGCGATTCGGCGTGATGGAAGTCGCCCCGCGATACTTCGTGTAGTCCTCGAGTGGTGCGGGATCCACAAGGACCTCGACGCCTGAATCCCTGGCCAGTTCAATCACGGCCTGACAGACACGAGGCGTACACACGCCCTTGTCGTAATCCTCGATGCAGATCACATCGACACCATCGAGGCGTGCCTTGATCATCGAGATCAGGGACTGCTCGAGCGCATCATCCAAGGGAGCCTTGGACTCGATATCCAGACGGAACATCTTCTGTGGATGCCGATGCTGAGCAAGCCCTACGAGACTGCGTTTGACCGTCGTCGGCCGAGTTGAATCCGTCAGCAAGCCTTCGGCGTCGATCCCCTGCTCGACCAGTGCTGCACGGAGCTGATCGGCAGCGGCATCCGCACCAACCACACCGCAACAGATCACGTCTCCACCGAGCGCCGCCAGACAACGTGCAACGTGAGCGGCACCACCCGGCGATTGTTCTTCATGCTCCGCCTTGAGCACCGGCACCGGCGCATCCGGACTCAGTCGTCCCGCGTCGCCGTGGACGATCTCATCGAGCATGAAGTCGCCTACGAGCAATGCTCTGAAGGAGGAGAAACCGGCAACCTTGTCCAGTAGCGTCGTCATGAGCTCATGTCCTGCAGACTTCGATCTTCATCGTCGGCAACCGCATCATGTACCAACTGCCCGAGTGCGGCCTCGCCCTCCAGAAATCGAAGTTCGAGCCGCGGTACCACGATCGGCACCTTCAGGCGGTTCAAGTCTAGCACGTCACGAGCCTTCACCCAGTCCTTTGCCGTCATGAGGATCGCATCCGCATCCAGGACATCGGAAAGGAATGTCGCTTCAGCCTGACTGAAGGGCTGGTGATCTCGCGCAGGTCGTTCGTTGGCGATGACCGCACCCAGCACGCGGAGTTGTGAACGAACGGTTTCCGGAGAACCGATGCCCAGTCGAACGACAACACGACGACGATGCAGCCAGTCGATCTCGACTTCCCGATATCCGCTGGCATCGATGATGGTCAGACTCGACCATGAGTGACTGCACCATGCCAGTGGTTTCTGACCATGAAAGGACTCGATGCGAGCGGCCAGTGTGCTGTCGATGGTTCGTGAACCCGTGACGATCACCGCATCGGCCCTTTGAAGAGATGCCGGAGGCTCGCGCAATCGGCCGGCCGGCAGAACGACATCGGTCCCGATCGGCTCATGCGCCGAGATCAGCACGATGTCGAGATCACGATGCAACGCACGATGCTGAAATCCGTCATCCATGACGATGCAGTCGACTTCCGGATGTCGGGGCAGCTCGCTTTTCAGGACGGCGACCCGATCGCCTCCGACGAAGATCGGAATATCGGGATTCGCATCACGGTATTCAAGTACTTCATCGGCGTCCTGACCGTTCCGGGCACCGTAGCCGCGTGTCACGACCGCAGGATGGGATCCCATGGTGACCAGTTGCTCCAGCAACCATCGCACCATGGGCGTCTTGCCTGTTCCCCCCATCGAAAGGTTGCCGACGGAGATCACGCATCGATCCACGCGGGAGACACCCTTGCCGCGATCAAAGCGACGGTTGCGCCAATGAATCGCAGCCGAATAGGCGCGAGACGCGACGGACCGGGCGGCATCCAGCGGACCACTCAAGAAGACACCTCTTCATCCGGACATTCGAGCATGGACAGCAGCTGCCTCATCGGAAGTCCCACGATCGTGGTTTCATCACCTGACCAGGTCAGGGGCCAACCGTTGTCCACGCGATCCATCAGGTTGTAGCCACCCGCTTTTCCCTCCCATTCACCCGTCGCCAGATAGGCCTCCAGATCGTCATCCGAAAGATCACCCAGAGTCACGCAGGCGGTATCCGTGAAGATCCGACGAACGCTGCCATCGGCACGCAGAAGACAGACGCCTGACGTGACACCATGCGAACGATTTCGAAAACGATTGATCATGTCCCTTGCCGATTCCCTGCTTGCTGGCTTGCCGATGATCGTTCCATCAAGTTCACAGACGGTATCGGCCGCGATGACGGTCCCGGCCCTCTGATCCGCCGGCAGATCCTGCAACATCACCGAGCGTGCCTTCAACCACGCCATGGCCGCGGACCATGCACGAGCCGTCATGCACCGACTGTCCAACTGTCCATCGTCAACATGGGCTGGTTGAATGGAGAAGTCCAGGCCCGCCGACTCCAGAAGCTGTTTCCGTCTCGCTGATCCGCTGGCGAGGATGAATGGCTCGGGCCAGATCAACGATCACCTCCGGAGGATGCCTGAACCGTATTGGCCAGAACACGGCGAGCGACCTCAAGGACACCATCGACCGGAACGCCCCGCATGACGCGATCACCCAGTGATCGATCTCGATAGTTCACGGGAGATGACGGCGGCACGTGAACCACCTGGTCGTCCAGACCATAGGGGCCGACAAGAGCGGGACTCGTCGGCCCATACAAACCGACGCATCGACCACCAAGACCAGCAGCCATGTGCAGCGCGGCCGTGTCGTTTGCGATTGTCAGACGCGCCGAGTCGATAATGGCCATCATCTCGCCGATCGTGGTGCGACCGGAAAGATCATGCACCTCGTAGTCGGCTTCATCACGAAGTCTTGCAGCCAATCGGCCGACCTCTTCACGCTCGGAGCCGCTGCCCATCATCACGATGGAGGAGATCTGGCTTCGATCAAGCGATCTGGCAAGCGAGACCCAATGATCATCCGGCCATGCCTTGCTGGGCCAACGAGTCGTCGATGCCATGGCAAGATACGGCCCGTCGATGTTCAATTGATCACGAAGTGATGCCCATTGTTCCAGGGACTCGGAAGGCACATGAAGCTGCATGTCATGAATCTTCTCGATGCCCAGTGGATCCAGAAGCGACATCATGCGATCGACGGTGTGCGCATCGACACCGGTCGATACGCGATGGTTGTATGCCAGCCAGCCGCCCTCTCGTGCGTGACGATCTCCGATCCGAACGCTCGCGCCACTGGCGAAGGCCATGAGCCCACTTCGCACAAGACCCTGGCAATCGATGACGAGATCCCATCCCCCCTGCCTGAGCGACATCAACCACTTGATGGAACGCCCCATAACCCATGGCCTCGTCGCCCACTTCGACAACGATTTTCGTGGAAAGACGACGACCTCATCGAGGGCGGGATGACACCGGATGGCATCCTCGAAGCCCTCCTGGACGACCCAGGCGATCGACGCCTCCGGCCAGGCGGCTTTCAGACTGGCCAGAACCGGGACGGTCCGACAGACGTCACCCAGGGCACTGGGTCGTACTAGGAGGATCCTCCGTGGTGTCCAATGCCCCTTCATGCCGATCTCCCCGGGGGATGCTTGCTCATCGCGGCTGATGGTTCATGATACTTGAGTCGCGTTCCAGCCTCGAATCGTTCATACTTCAGGACTCATTCCCCCACGCCGCTTGGAGCCCCACCACCCGACATGTCGAGCAAGCCCGACCCCAATCAGTCATCAGCCCCCGAGAGCAGCGGTTTCGAAACGATGCTCGGGAAGCTTGTCGTTGATCAGGGACTCATCACCGATGAGGAACTGCTGCAGTGCAACAGCGAACTGCTTGCGGCGCGTGCCGATGGTGAAGTCAATACGCTCGAAGAGGCGTTGATCACGCATGACTTCGTCACCCAACGACAACTGGATCGACTCCGCAAGGAATTCGAAGACACCAAGTCGTCACTCAAGATTCCCGGATATCGAATGGTGAAGAAGCTGGGTGCCGGTGCCATGGCGACGGTCTTCCTTGCTGAGCAGAAGAGTCTCAAGCGACAGGTGGCGATCAAGATCCTGCCGCAGAAGTTCTCCGAGGATCTCAAGACCCGGTTCTACGACGAGGGGCGTGCTGCCGCCAAGCTGAACCATCCCAACATCGTGCACGCCTACGAAGTCGGGCAGGCCGGCGAACATCACTTCTTCGTCATGGAATATGTCGAAGGCTCCGATGTCCGTCAGGAGATCAAGGACAAGAAGAGACTCACCGAGGACAAGGCACTGGAGATCATGATCCAGTCCGCCAAGGCGCTTGAACATGCCCATTCAAAGGGACTGATCCACCGCGACATCAAACCTGCCAACATCATGCTGACCAGAAACGGCACGGTGAAAGTGGCGGATCTCGGCCTCGCCAGAAGCGTCGATGACATTGAAATGGCGGAAAAAGAGGCTGGACGAGCGTATGGGACCGCCAATTACATGAGTCCCGAACAGATCCGAGGCAAAGTGGACATCGGGCCCTCAGCCGACATCTATGGCCTGGGTGGAACCTGCTACCACATGGTCACGGGCCGCGTGCCGTTCACCGGAAAGAATCCAAGTGAGGTGATGCGCCGTCACCTGAAGGCTCCGCTCACTCGACCGGATGATCTGAACCCGTCCCTGTCACCCGGGTTCTGTCAGGTCATTGAAATGATGCTGGCGAAGGATCCTTCCGATCGATACGAGTCGATGACGGATCTGCTGGAGGACCTCGAACTGGTCCAGCGTGGCGACTCTCCTCATTTCGCCAAGCCGGCCGTGGATCTCAGCAGCCTGGCCGTGAACATCACGCCGGATTCCGCATCCGCCGAGATTCCCGCGGCGGTTCCCAGGCGTGACAGCCGTTCGAATGTCAGTGCCCTGCTGATCACCAGCATCGGCATCAACATCGTGCTGGCGATCATCGTCGTTGCGATTCTGGCAACCAGCTGATCTCGATGAATTCAATGGACGGGTGATGTCCGTCAGGTCCGAACCTGAAGAATCATCTCCACCTCGACGGCCGCATCGAGTGGCAGGGCAACCGATCCAACGGCTGCCCGAGCATGACGCCCGGCCTCACCGAAGAGTTCGACCATCAGATCACTGACACCATTCGCCACCTGCGGCTGACCAAAGAAATCTGGGTCCGAGGCCACGAAGACCCCGATTCTCACAACCTGCTTGATTCGATCCAGATCCCCATCCAGAGCATCCCTGGCGACAGCCAGGGCATTCAGGGCACACAGCCTGGCTGCCTTGGCGGCGTCTTCAGGGCTTGTTTTCGAGGGTACAGACCCCGTGAAGGCCATTTTTCCATCTACAAAGGGGACCTGACCACTTATATAGAGGAGGTCACCGACCAATTTGGCCGGAACATAGCTGGCAACGGGCCTGGGGGCCTCAGGAAGGATGATTTCCAGTTGGTCGAGTTGATTCTGTATTCCGCTCATAGATTCCCAGAAAGCAACGGCCAATTGGCCGTTGATCTTGACCTCCCGTGGCTCCACGGTAGTCTAAGAGTACCGGCACGTGGGGCCGGTCGTCCGTCGAGCGGATCATACGCCCACATTGAACCGTTCTCATTGACTTTATCTGTTTGCGACTCGACGGCAGACAACCCGAACTGAAGCACTGGATGGCCCCGGGGGACTCCATGGAACCCCTTGTCCAATCCAGATTGTGCTTCATGGATCGTCGAGTAAGGGCCTGGAAGGCTTGTTGCAACATGCGGCAACCGATCGGGTGATATCTGCGAAACGATCGAAGTGATTCGACTTCTAAATCGAATCGGACCTCCGTCACGGTGACGGGGGGCTGCCGATCCGTCTTCATGTTCATCTATTCATTCGAACACTCAAACAGACAGAGACATTGGGAGAACCAGTCAAATGAAACGAAAAGCATTCACGCTTGTCGAGCTGATGGTCGTCATTTCGATCATCGCCCTGCTCATGGGCCTTCTGCTGCCTGCACTTTCCTCAGCCATGAGAAGTGCAAAGTCCAAGAAGGAGATGGTCCAGCTTCGTGGCCTCCACCAGACCAATGGTGTGTACGCCAGTGAGAACGACGGCAAATTCATCATGCCAGGCGAAATCGATCGCAAGTCCGTCAGCGGCCAGTACATCCCAGGCGTTGGCGAGACCAACCCCTACTTCAACCACACCGGCGCCATCTGCTCCGCTCTGATCTCGCACAAGTATGCCGAGCCGGAGATCATGGTGAGCCCTGCAGAGAATTCCCCTCAGATCGGCGTCAAGGGTCAGATCACCGAGAGCGGTGGCGAGCCTGTCGGCTATGACTACACCACGTATCAGCCAACTGAAGGCACCTACTGGGATGAGAATTTCCGAACCAACCTCGACACCGAGGATGAAGTCGATCACGCAAGCTTCTGCAACCTGACCCTGGTCGGTGCAGGCCGTCGTGGACGTTGGAATGACACCGCCGGTGGCGACACCATCTGCTGGAGCACCCGCGGCACGCTCAACGGCGACATGACCCTTGATGACTACAAGTTCAGCCCGACCCTGCTCATGCACGGTCCTCCCAACTCCTATGTCGGCCACTTCGTGACCGCCGATGGTGCTGTTCTCGTCACCAAGAACTTCGTCCCCGACGTTGCTCGCTACGACACCCAGGGCCTCGGCTCCCCGGGCTACAAGCGTGACAACATGTTCAACTGCGAGTTCAACGACTGGCCTGCCTCCGGCGCGCCTGGCGATGAGACAGCAATGAAGCAGGCTGACATCTGGATGGGCTACACATGGCTCCTTCCACCGAATGATGACAGCACGTTCGTCCGAGTCACCTTCGATCCACTGGAAGAAGGTTGATCTCGAACACCCCGCTTGATTGACAGGTTTTCCTGCTTGCACCAGGCCCGTTGACCGGAGGATATTGATGCGATTCAAGGCACAACGCCCAGCCTTCACAATTGTCGAGCTCATGGTGGTGATCACGATCATCGCCATCCTGATGGGCATCCTGCTTCCTGCTCTGACAGGCGCCAGGAACTCTGCCCGGCTTCTTGAAGAACAGAAGCAGGCCAAGACGATTGTCGAAGGTTTCGCGGCCTATGCCGCCTCGCATGATTTCCGTAAACCGGTACCGGGCCTGGTGCAGCGGCAGGCCGTCACGGTTGGAGACAGCGAACGCTACATCGAGGGACGGGGTCGCGAAAACGGCTCAGTCAACGACCACGGTGCCATGCTTTCGCTCTGCGTGATGGAACGTCTCTTCGATGCGGATACCACGTATTCGGATTCGGAGACGAATGTGAACGTCTACCCCTACACGAACTACAACTTCGACGCATACGACCCCTATCCAACCAGCGGGGGCCCCGGTGTGTTCTGGGACAAGGCGTACTCCAACAACCTCAATCTCGATGAGAACGGGGAAGCTGAAGAAGAACAGGGCTGCCACAATTCCTACGCCATCATGCCCATCAGTGGCGAACGGCGACAGATCGCATGGGATCAGCAGGCCAGCTCAAGCTTCGCCCTCCTCGGGACCCGTGGTGTCGAAGATGGTGACGAGCAGAACATCAAGGACTCGAATTCCGCCGGCTTCTTCGGTCGAGAAGGTCAATGGCGAGGCATCATCGTCTTCGCTGATGGCCATGTCGAAGTCAGCAACAACTTCTGGCCTGTAGCCGCCCAGTATTCGGTCACCGATTCCAGCGGCAACACGACCTACTCCGCTGACAACATCTTCGCCGCACAGACCGAGGCGAAAGGCAGCTGGAATGCCGATCGATCCCTGCTGGGCCGCGACGCCTTCCTGACGCATGTCAATGTCGCCGAGCAACACAGCGATTCCCCCACCAATCCACGTGACATCGAATACAGGCCGCTCTTCGACTAGGAACGGCCTGCCGCATCGCCATGACCGTGTCCTACAATGACACGAAGTGATGTCACAGGTACAGATACTGAAACGACCACGCCCATCGAGATCTCGATGGCTGGTCATGATATTGGCACTTCTGGTCCCGATGGCGTGCCTCGGAGCGGCCCAGCAGTCGATGACGACCATTCCTGCCTGGCGAAAAGCCAGCCAGGTCGCCATCCTGCCGATCACCGGCCCGATCGATCAGGTCACGGCGACCTCCATCAAGCGTCGTCTTCAGGAAGCCGTCGATGACGGAGCCGAAGCCATCGTCTTCGAGATCGATACCCCGGGCGGGGAACTGATGGCGACGCTCGAAATCTGCCGGCTCATCAAGTACGACGCTCCCGCCAACACCGTCGCCTGGATCCATCCGTTCGCCTTCTCGGCCGGAACGATCATTGCGCTCGCGTGTCGGGAAATCGTCGTATCTCCAGACGCAACCTTCGGTGACAGTGCTCCGGTCAGCCCACTGGGTCCGATTCCGGAAGCCGAACGCGCCAAACTGGAATCACCCATCCTCACCGAAGTGATCGACTCCGCAAGACGACGACACTACGACGAACAGATCGTCCAGGCGTTCGTGAGCGTCGGTGTCGAACTCTGGCTGCTCAAGAACACCGAGACAGGCGAGATCATCTTCGTCGATGCCAATGAGTACCAGAGGATCTACGGCACCGCACCTCCAGAGGAAATGGTGGACGTCTCTTCACCCTCTCTCGGCGAAGCGCCCGTGCTCTCCCCCTTCTTCGAAGCGATTGCGACACCCGGTGAGGACCCTGGCGTGGATTCGATCGCAACCGAACAGCTGCTTCCGTCGTCTCGAAAACGACTCGGCCCCGAGTCGGCTGCCGCATGGGAACTGGTTGGGCAGGTCGTTGCCGATGACCGACTGCTCACCTTGAAACCCGGAGACGCGCTCAACTACGGCCTGGCCGCCGGCATCGTCGCGGATCGTCAGGCACTCGAGACCTTTCTTGGTGCATCCAGCATCCGTGTCTACAACCAGACGTGGTCCGAATCCCTTGTGCAACTGCTCGTCAGCTGGCCTGCCAGAATCATTCTGGTCGTCATCTTTCTGGTCTGCCTGTTCGTGGAGATGATCTTCCCGGGAACAGGCCTCTTCGCGGCCGGCTCGATCTTCTCGCTCGCGTTGCTGATCGGAGCCCCTGCACTGGCGGGCATGGCGGAGTGGTGGGATCTGCTGGCCGTCCTGATGGGGATTGCGCTTGTCGCCGTTGAAATCCTGCTGGTTCCAGGAACACTCATCGCCGGTATCACGGGCGCCATCCTGCTCATGATCGGCATCATCGGGACCTTCATATCCGGAGACATGACCGATCAGGAGATGCAGAACGGAATCGTCCAGGGCATCCTGGTCATTCTGGTCGGCTCCTTTGTTTCCGTCTTGATCATCTGGCTCATCTCGCGAACCATCGACCGGGGTCGGTTTGCACGAGGCATCATTCTCAAAACCGAATTGAACGAGGGTCGGTTCGACGTGGCCCCTGTCGAGCCGACCGGCAACGCCATCATGGTCGGGACGACCGGCATTGCCGAAACCTCACTCAGACCATCGGGACGCGTTCGTTTCGACGACGAGTTGTTCGACGCCGTATCCTTGGGTCGCTGGATCGAAGCCGGCTCGGAAGTTCGAGTCGTCGGCACCGGGCTGGTGCTTGAAGTGGAGGCCACGGATTCATGACATCGATCATCCTGGCACAGGCCGCAACAACAGATGGCGATGACAGCATGCTGCTCTGGGCATTCGTTCTGCTGGCAATCGCCCTGTTCCTTCTCTTCATGGAGTTGTTCGTTCCATCAGGTGGCATCCTGGCCATCGTCGGTGCGGCAACCGTCGTGGGATCCCTGGTCTGCTTCTTCCTGTATTCAACGTCGATCGGCCTGGTCGCACTGGGTATCGGGATCGTGTTCGGTCCAGTGCTGGCGTGGCTGGTCTTCCGTTGGTGGGTGGACTCCCCGATCGGCCGACGGATGATTCTGGGGGGTGACGACATGGATCTCGGGCAGAGCCCCGAAGAGTCCTATTCCGCATCAGCCCATGCCCAGAAGGAACGGGCTTCCGCCAATCAGGATCTGATCGGCGCGTCGGCTGTAGCGGAGACGCCATTGCGACCCGTTGGGGTCGTGCGAATCGGTGACCGAAGAATGCAGGCTCTTTCAGAGCATGGCATCATCGAAGCCGGCACCACCGTGATCGTCACGGAGGCTCTGGACAATCAACTCAAGGTGAGGCCCTCGAAGGATTAGCACCCTTCTCGAATGCCCCCATGCACACCCCGCTCGGCCGTCTGCCAGTTGGGATAGAATGACGTGATGGACCTGCTTGATGGGTCCAGAGGAGAGAACAGCCATGAACATGATGATCAACACTCCACCAACCTTTCTGGCGATGACCCCATGGGCCATCGTGGGCATCTCGGTCGGCGGTCTGGTTCTTCTGATCATCGTCCTCTTCCTCTTCCAGTACATCGGCCTCTATGTCCAGGCCTGGATTTCCGGTGCACCGGTCCGCTTCATCGATCTGGTCATGATGCGTTTCCGGAAGGTCCGACCACGGGTCATCGTCGAGAATCGAATCACCGCCAAGAAGGCGGGGATCGATCTTCCGACCGCCCTGCTGGAATCCCACTACCTCGCCGGTGGACGCGTCACCAACGTGGTTCGCTCTCTGATTGCAGCCGACAAGGCACGAATCGATTTGTCCTGGCCGGTGGCGACGGCGATCGATCTGGCAGGCCGCGACATTCTGGAAGCCGTGCGGACATCCGTGAACCCGAAGGTCATCGACTGCCCCAGTCCTGAAAGTGGCAAGACCACCATTGATGCCGTCGCGAAAGACGGCATCAAGCTCAAGGCGCGTGCCCGCGTCACCGTTCGAACGAACATCGCACAGCTGGTCGGTGGTGCGACCGAAGAGACGATCATCGCCCGTGTCGGCGAAGGCATCGTCTCGACCATCGGTTCCGCAGCCAACCACCTGGCCGTGCTCGAGAATCCCGACAACATTTCACGAACCGTGCTCGAGAAGGGTCTGGATGCCGGAACGGCCTATGAGATCCTCTCGATCGATATCGCCGACATCGATGTGGGCGAGAACATCGGTGCCCGCCTCCAGGCCGACCAGGCCGGCGCGGATACCAAGCGATTCCAGGCAAAGGCCGAGCAGCGTCGCGCCATGGCTGTTGCCCAGGAAGCCGAATTCAAGGCGGAAGCCCAGAAGAACAGGGCCCAGGTCATTCTCGCGGAAGCCGAGATTCCCAAGGCCATGGCGGATGCCTTCCGTGGTGGCAACATGGGCATCATGGACTACTACCGCATGAAGAACGTGATTGCCGATACCGATATGCGTTCCTCGATCGCGGATGATGAGGATTCGAACAGTTCCGGCCCGATGGTCAGCGACTGACTCGATGACCCCGGGGAGTTGATCCCGCAACCATGACATTGAACACCATGCTGGCAGTGACGGATTCAAGCCCGGATGAGGTGACCGTCGTCGTTCTCGCATGCCTGCTGCCATTGATGCTCGTGATGAGTGCCTTCTTCAGCGGATCCGAGACCGCGCTGTTCTCTCTCAATCCTTCCCAGCGGCAGGAGATGAGAAAGACCGGTGGAAGCGGCGCGCGCATGGCATTGAGTCTGCTGCAGGAACCTCGCATGCTGCTCATCACGCTGCTGCTTGGAAACATGACCGCCAACGTCCTCTATTTCGTGATCAGCTCGTCACTGCTCATGTGGTACTCGCCCGGCTGGGTGGCCAAGCTTGCGATCGCAGCAGGCACACTGCTGGTCATCGTGGTTCTGGGAGAGGTCCTTCCCAAGATGGCGGCTTCCGCAGCACCCCGAAGGTTCTCTTCATTCGTCTCCCCCATCCTGATGATCGTCCATCGATTCATCATGCCACTTCGGGTCGCGGTCAATGCTGGAATCGTGAAACCCATCAGTCGCATCACGACTGGGGCGAATCAAGCCGAAGGCCTGACCGCCAGCGAACTGGAGAAACTCCTCGCGCATTCCTCCGCAAGCGGTGTCGTGAATCGGGAGGAACAGCAGACGCTCTCCGATGTCCTGAAACTCGGCAGCATGACCGTGCGGAAGTCCATGACTCCACGAACCCGCGCCATCACCATTCATGTCGATGAATCACACGAAGAGATTCGAAAGCTGATCACACGCCACCATTTCACGAGAATTCCCGTTCATGGCGATGATCTCGATGACATCAGAGGCGTGCTTCCCGTGAAGGACTGGCTTCGTGCACCCGACGGCACATCACTCGAAGACGTGATGGTGAAACCCGTCTTCATTCCGGAAGTCGTCACCCTCGAACGGGCGCTCGAAATGTTCCGCGAAAACGGCATTGTCTTCGCCATCGTCGTCGACGAGTACGGCGGCACGGCGGGTGTCATCGCATTGCAGGACATCGTCGAGGAACTCATCGGTGACATCGCCGAACCGGGCGCCTCCCTGTCCATGCCCCCACGTCCAATCGGACCCGGCCGCTGGATGGTGGATGGGGATACGGGTATTCGTCATCTCCAGGACATGCTGGGCCCGTTGCCGGAACATACGCATGCCGCAACACTGGGCGGCCTGATCACTGCGAAGCTCGGTCACCTTCCGAAGAATGGCGACCGTGTCATCATCGGAGAACTCACGCTCGATGTGAACCATGCCGAAGATGGCCATGTGACTTCGGTGATCATGTCCCATCGCAACCCGGAGGATGCATCATGACCCCGGGTGGCTGGATACTCATGGGCCTGTTCGTCCTGCTTGGCGTCGTCGGCAGTGCGCTGTATTCCGGCATGGAGACCGGTCTCTACACGCTCAGCCGGGTTCGCCTCGATGTCCGGGCATCGGAGAACGATCGTCGTGCGCGTTCGCTGCAGCGACTGGTTTCGAGACCGGCCCTCATGCTGGCCGTCCTTCTGCTTGCGAACAACATCTGCAACTACCTTGGAAGTTACGGAATCGCCGGGATGCTGGACGCCTCGGGATTCACCCCCGGTGAAAGCGTCGTGATCAACGCGATTATCCTGGTGCCCTTGCTGTTCGTCTTCGGCGAAGTGCTGCCGAAGGATCTTTTCAGACAGAACACGGATCGATGGTCCTACTCATGCGCCGGCCTGATTGAGGGAACTCGTCGAATCCTGACATGGACCGGTCTCGCGCCACTGGTCGCTGCCGTTGGCAGCAAGCTGGGACATGGAGACTCGACCATCGTGCCCGCTCGTCAACGGATGGCGGATCTGCTGCGTGAAGGGATGTCGATCGGGGTGCTCTCGGAATCCCAGACGGAACTGGTCGACCGTGCACTCCTGTTGAGAGATCGACCCGTCATCAATGAAATGATTCCATGGGATGACGTCCAGACGATTCCAGAACTGGCAGATGCGTCAACACGTTCCAAACTGGCCGCCAGGCAGTCCCACACGAGACTTCCGGTGGTGGATGAAAAGGGACACGTCACCGGTGTGATCTCGATCATCGACCTGCTGCTGAATCCCGACCACAGCGTCGCCGATCAATTGCAGAGACCGGTCGTGATCGCGACGACACTCACCGTCCAGGAAGCCATGGCTCATCTGCGTGATCATCAGGCATCGATGGCGATCATCCAGGATGGCGATGAGCCCCGCGGCATCGTGACCATGAAGGATCTGGTCGAGGTTCTCATCGGTGAACTGACCGCCTGGTAGATCGAATCAACCGGGAACCAGCTCGATCGTGCGAACGGCCTCACCGGGCTGCATGGCAGTCGGGTCTCCCCGATGCCATTCCATGTGAAAATCCATCCAGTGCGGTGAATCATGTCGACCACTCTGGCCACCGGGTGTCTGAAGAATGGCACGCTCCGGATGGGCCGGATCGATCACCATCCGGGCACTGGCACCGAACTGCCTGCCCGTCACGCGGACGGAGCCCCAGTAGCCGGATTGCGGCAGCTTCACCGACATCGAATTCTTCATGAACGACGGCAGTGCGGAAATCAGCGGATGATTGATCTCAGACGTGTTCTGCTCACCCCATGATGTGTCGAAGCCCTGTTCATCGGCGGCCATCGATACGACGGTCTCCTCGAAGAGACGCCGGTGCAGGTCCTGCCAGGACTCGTAGCCGGCTGGAACATGTTCAACCGGAAGTTGTTCATGGACATGTCGAATGGGCGCCTCGGGCAAGGAGTATCCCGAGGCCTGTACACCGGCCGCATCCATGAGATGTCTTCGAACAGCCGCATCCAGTTGTCTTCGATAACGGATCAGCACACGGATTCCGGTCTGATCGGCATCGGAACAACCATTCCAGTCCTGGACCATCGATCGAGCCATCCGGACACGCTCATCCGGATGATTCTCCGGAACGGCCGAGAGCAGAATATTTCTGTAGAGCTCCAGACCGGGAACCCGCGTATCCAGCTGCATCGCGAGCATGTCGGATTCATCCAGACCGGTTCGATCACCAAGCAACTCGACGATGCGTTCGACCCGATCCGGCGAAGCCCATTCCTCACCAAGCAGACGCCCCCGATCGAGCGAAACCGTTCGATTGTTGGCGCTGTAGAGGATGCCATC
This sequence comes from Phycisphaerae bacterium, assembly GCA_002702575.1. GTDB lineage: Bacteria > Planctomycetota > Phycisphaerae > Phycisphaerales > SM1A02 > UBA1668. The sequence goes on from PAAJ01000022.1 coordinate 104,317, forward strand.
TTCAGGATTGATGATCACTGGACGAAGTGACTCATCAAGTGGCCCGTCCCAACCTCGTGAACCATCCGCCCAGGACACTGGATAACGACCATCGAAACCTCGACGCGAGGGCAGCCAACCGGTGAGGATCCAACCGATCTGCCCCTGATCATCGGCCAGCAGGACATTCTGCGGAGGACCATGCCAGCCACGAAGGATGTCGACGGCTTCCTGCACGCTTCGCGCGTTCGCCATTCCCAGGACGTTGATGTTCGTCGCTTCGGGAAGAAGTGCCGTCCATGAGACGGCGATGGGTCGTCCCTCGTGATCCTCGTCAACGACCGGGCCCCATCGGGTCCAGGTGGTCTCCAGTGTTTCCGGATCGCCACCGGCGATCTGGATCATCTCCTCATGGACGACAAACGGCTCCCAGCCGTCCGGTACTCGATATCTGGTCGGGTCGTCCGGGTCGACTTCGATGATGACATAGTCCTGCCGATCGATGGTCGCATTGGTGAAGCCCCATGCGACGGAACCGTTGGTACCGATGATCACGCCGGGAAGACCAGGAAGCGACAACCCCGTCATCTCCACATCCGGCCATTCGATCCGGATTCGATACCAGATCGTGGGAAGTGTCAGCATGAGATGCGGATCATTGGCCAAGAGCGCGCTTCCACTGGCCGTTCGCGAACCTGCAACAGCCCAGTTGTTCGAACCGGGCTGTTCACCGCTGGGCGGATCATCGAAGTCATCCAGGTTTCCGGGACCGTCACCTTCACCAGCAGGCGACGGCAGCGGCGGCATGGCTTCGGGACCCTCAGTCGCCTTGAGCATGGGACGATCCCTTGGGTCGTTGGCCGTCAGCAGAAAGTCGATCCACGCCGGGTCCGCATCGCGATGCAGAATCCAACGCTGCAGTTCGATTCGTGAACTTCTCGTGAGCGTCATGGTCATGCTGAGATTCACGAGCAAAGAATCCACCGGTGTCCATGGCTCGGGTTCGACGCGCATCATGAGATACTCGGTCGGAACCGATTCCAGACTCGCAAGACCTTCATTCACGCCTTCCGCATAGGCCTCGAGAATGGACTGCTCTTCCTTTGAAAGCCTGTTGAAGATCGCCTCGCAGGTACTTCGTCCGCGGTAGATCCGGTTCTTCCGATCCGTGCTCACCATCAGCTTCCCGGCAAGTCCCGCGATTTCTCCAGCCGCATAGCGTCGCATCATGTCCATCTGGAAGAAACGGTCATGGGCGTGGAGATACCCTTCGCCTCGATAGGCATCAAGCATGTCGGCTGCCATGACCGTTGGAACGCCACGATCATCGATCTCGATCGTGACCGGTGCGTCCAGCGACTTCATCGTCAGCGATCCCATGGTTGTCAACAGGATCAGACACAACAGAGACATGATCAGACTCCTCCTTCGCAGGCCAGGTCATCCACCACGAGACAGGGTCGCCGGCTGTAATCGTCGATCTCGAGCTTTCCGACCACATTCACCTGTCGGCTGCGAAGTGCATCACAACGCTCCGCCTGCCCCCACCAGATGGCTTCAAGCGGCGGAGCCGCGCCGGCTTCATCCTTCAACTTCAACTTCAGATGATCCGAGGTCTTTCCAAACGGCACGGCATGGATGATGGTCATGTCGCGGAGAAGAACACGAGGGGCTGGGTTTCCACGACCGAACGGCCGAAGTTCCGTCAACTGCATGATGGCGGAGTTCGTGATTTCCAGTCGCATGATTTCCGTATCGATCTTGAGTTCCGGCATCAGATCCTGTGGTGCAATGTGCTCACTGGCATGCGAGATGATCGCTTCTGCGAAATCATCAAAGCAATTGCTTTCAACCGTCATGCCGGCAGCCATGTCATGCCCGCCATAGGTGACGATGTGTTCTTCACAATGAGCCAATGCACCGTGAATGGAATAGCCGTTGATGCTTCGAGCCGAGCCTCGACACTGCCCACCATCATCCTGCATCAGAATCGTCGGTCTTCCATAGAGTTCCACCAGTCTGGAACAGACGATACCCACCACACCGGGATGCCAGTCCGGATGACGCAGCACGATGGCATGCCGTCCCGGTTCCGTCATCCCCTGCTCGACCGCCATCTCCTTGGCCTGCTCGAGGATCGAACGTTCGACTTCCTGTCTCTTTCGGTTCAGACTCGAGAGTGTCCTGGCGAGTTCGTCAGCCCGAGGCCCATCGGCGGTGGTGAAGAGTTCGATGGCGTCCCGTGCATGACCCATGCGACCAGCTGCGTTGAGCCGAGGCCCCATGCGGAAACCGACAACCTGGGCATCCTGCTTGCCGCTTCCGGTTCCCGAGACATCCAGCAGGGATTGCACACCCGTGTTCCGACATCCTTCCATGTGACGAAGGCCGTAATGCGCAATGACCCGGTTCTCACCGTAGAGAGGCATCACATCCGCAATGGTTCCCATCGCAGCAAGACACAAGCCGTCCATGAGAATGTTCCTCAGTGACGCCCCCACATCGCTTGATCCACTCACGTGTCGTGCCAGGTGAAGCGCCACCTTCCAGGCCACTCCTGCGCCCGCCAGTTCCGGAAAGTCATGCTCCTGCCCGGGAAGACCGGGATGCACGATTGCGGCGGCGTCTGGAAGTCGTCCATCATCACGAGCTCGATGGTGATCCGTGATGATCAGTTCAAGGCCGAGTTCCCTGGCGAGGGCCGCTTCCTCGACTGCCGTGATCCCGCAATCGACACTGATGATCGTCCTGGCACCGTCCTCGGCAAGCGATCGAATCGCTTCGGGGTTCAGTCCATAGCCTTCTTCCAGTCGGTGCGGCACATAACTCGAAACCGGTGCCTCTGGATCGATCGTCTTCATGACATGCCACAGGATCGAGGTCGCCGTAATGCCATCCACGTCGTAATCGCCATAGATGACGATTGGACGATGGGCCTCGAGGGAATCAGCCAGGATCCGGGCGGCCTCTTCGATGCCGGCCAGCGGTGCAGGCTCGGTCACCTCATGCAGATCAGGCGAGAGAAAGGCCTCGATCGCCTCGGGATCCGTCAGACCCCGGGCCTGGAGGATCCGGTCACGGAGTTCCATGCCTTCCGGGGTCGCCCCGGGTAGTCGCCATCTCTTGGTGAGTCCCTTCACATCAGCAGGGTACGACTCCATCAGCCTTCAAGCCAGTTCCACGGCCCATCCCCAGCCCCGAAAAGGTGCCTGCTTGCCAACCTCGTCAGTCCTGCGATACTGCACGCCTGCCATCTCAACCGGGTGGCCAATACACCATGCCAGAACGACTCAAGACCATCCTGCTCTTCGGCCAACCAGGTGTCGGCAAGGGCACTCAGGGCACGATCATCGGATCCGTGCCCGGCTTCGTCCATCTTGCCACAGGCGACATGTTCCGCGGCCTCGACCGCGAATCGGAACTGGGCCAGGAGTTCCTGAAGTACTCCACCCAGGGCCTGCTGGTCCCAGATGAACTGACCTGTCGATTCTGGCAGCAGTACGTCCAGGGACTCATCGACACCAACAAGTACAAACCCGATTCGGATCTGCTCCTGCTCGATGGCATTCCTCGAAGCGTGGAACAGGCCCGGATCCTCAAAGACCATATCGAGGTCCTCCGTGTGATCCATCTCGTCTGCAAGGACAGCGATTCTCTGGTCACTCGGATGAAGAAACGGGCCGAGCAGCAGAATCGACCCGATGATGCCGATGAGGAAGTCATTCGAAGACGCATTCAGGTCTACCAGGACGAAACCCGACCGGTCCTCGATCATTACGACGCCTCGAAGATCGTGGAGATCGATGCCATCGGACTGCCGGGCGACATCCTGCAGAACATCCTCAATGCCATCATGCCCGCCGCCAAGGGTGCGATCCGGAATCCATTCGGCAATTAGCACTTGCCTCCTTTGTGACATCCTTTGGCCGGTATAATGATCGATTGGCAGGTCATTGAGCCTGCCATGACTGTCGCTCTTTGACATCTGGGGCCGAATGGTATCGACCGGGCAGGGAAGGCTCGTCGTTGCGCCTTCGTGGAGCATCGCGACACGTAAAACGGA